>JAZRIP010000022.1:0-156420 GCA_045645345.1 Christensenellaceae bacterium | reverse complement strand
CGAGAGTGAAAATAAATGTGTATTTTTAAAAAATCGCGTTAGAATAGAAATAGAATAGACATATTACGAATTTTATTTCACGTCACAAAAATCTCGTGTAAAGACGAAAAATATGCTTTGATAAAACGAATAATATATTCGTAAAATCAAATAAAAAATTAAGCGTTGATTCTATGGCTTACCTCCTAAGGGCTAGTTGTGGGTTCGATTCCCGCAGGGACTACCAAAAAAACCACAATATCTTGTGGTTTTTTTATTTTTATATATGCTTTATCTTGAGTTTTTACTGCAATTATGTTATAATAATTAAAAAACAAAGGATATAAAAAATGGCTATAATACCTAAATTTTTTAATGATGCAGTTGTTGCAATTGGTATACGGCAAGATTTTGCTATAAATTGGATTGCAACAGGTTTTGTTGTTGCTAGAGAAAACGAGAATGGAGGATATAACACCTTTTTAGTTTCAAACAAGCATGTTTTCAAAGACAAGAAATCAATTGTTGTGCGATTTAATCTAAAAGATGAAATTACTGCTCGTGATTATGATATTTTATTACAAAATGATGATGGTAAATTATTGTATTCGGAACACAATATTTCTAACGTAGATGTTGCTTGTGTTCTTATTAATCCTAATGTTTTAGAGAAAGAATTAGGTCAAATAAGTGCATTTGCTTTAAATATGGTTGCGTTAAGCTATGATAAAATGATTGAAAATGAGGTTATCGAGGGTTCCCTAGTGTATTCCTTGGGTTTTCCTTCTGGATTGGTTGGCATAAACTCAAAACTTCCACTTTGTCGTTTAGGTTGTATAGCAAGGATTCAAGAATTAGTAAATGAAAGAGGATTTCTTGTTGATATACAAAATTTCCCAGGTAGTTCTGGTAGCCCTATAATAAATAGGTTGGAAATGGCATCTTTAACAGGGACAAAGAGTTTTACCAGTACGTGTTTAATAGGTATTATATCCGCTTATATTCCATATTGCGATGCATTGATTAGTAGGCAAACGGGAGAGATAATGCAAACAACAAGAGAAAATAGTGGATTAGCAATTGCTTATACCGTAGATGCAATTCAAGAAGTTGTTGAAATAGAATTCAATCGAGTGAAATTATTAGAAAGCAATTTGATAGTAGAGAGTGACGAAAAACCAATAATTGAATAGAGGGGTTAATAAAGGTAGGTGAAAAATGGAAACAAAAGACAAATTGGCAAATGAAGTGGCGAGTCAATTACCAGTAAAAGAAATTTATAATGACTTGGCACATCCAATATTAAGTACGGTAGGGAAAACATTGCAAGGAGTAGCAAGAGTTGCTCTTGCTCCAGTAACTGCTTTAATTTGGGGATACGATAAGATTGCAGCATATTTAGACGTGGCATTACCTGAATATTTTGCCAAAAGGAAAATTAAAAAAGAGAGTATCATTACTCCCGATGAAAGTATTGCTGTACCCATCATTGAAGCCTTGAGATATACGTCTCATAAAGAAGAATTAAGAGAAATGTTTACAAATCTACTGGGTGCTTCAATGAATAGCGAGACGTATGATGAGCACCCCGCTTTTGTGGAAATAATAAAACAATTATGCGTTGATGAGTGTAGAATGTTAAAGTATCTTAGGCTTGATTATAAAATGCCTATGATAAAAATTCGTACAAAATTGGGAAACAATCAGGGTGAGTTAGATGCAACGCCATGCTTTAGCGATATCGTTTTTAAGGCTCAATGTGAAAGACCGCAAAAATTTCCTGAGTATCTTGATAATCTCCATAGATTAGGTTTGGTTGAAATTTTTTATGATAGATATTTGACCAACGATATATTTTATGAAGAACTTCGCAGTAATCCTTATTTTATAAAGATGAAACCACAGGATGAAATGAATAGTCAAGATTTTGAAAAGAAAAGCATGTATGTTTTAAGCGAACTTGGAAAGAAGTTTTGCACCGTGTGCATAGATGATTAAAGACAAAAGGTCTGATGGGGAAACCCACCAGACCCTTTCTCTATATTCAGTTGTATTTTCTTTTCTTTCTTTTTTTGACGGCTTTAAGATGACGTAAGATAATTTTTTCAAGTTCGTCGTAGTTAATAAACCACGTGTTGCCGTGAAAATATCTCGTTACCAAAAAAGTTTCAAATAAAATCTTTACTTTTTGGCTAAAATCGGTTTTTGAAAGTAAAGATTTTTGTTTTTAAATGCAATATTCAAAACAATTGAAAAAAACGGCAAAAAGGAGTATAATATAGTAAAGGAGATATGAGTTATGAAAATCGTAATCGTGGGTGGGGTTGCAGGTGGTGCAACTGCCGCAGCAAGAATAAGAAGACTCAACGAACACGCAGAAATTATTATTTTTGAGCGTTCGGGCTTTATTTCATACGCAAACTGTGGTTTGCCGTATTATATCGGTGGTGTTATTGAAGATAAGGAAGATTTGACACTTCAAACTCCCGAAAGTTTCTTCCGCCGTTTTAGAATAATCGCTAAAGTTAATCACGAAGTAACCGATATTGACCTCAAAAATAAAACCGTCCACGTAACTGACCTAAAAGCAGGAACGACTTTTACTGAAACCTACGATAAACTAATTTTATCACCCGGTGCAAAACCGATTTTGCCCGATTTCTATACTGAAAACGAAAGGACTTTTACACTTCGCACCGTAGAAGATACGCTTAAAATTCGTGCCTTTATAGAACAAAAACACCCTAAAACGTCAGTTGTTATAGGTGGTGGCTTTATCGGCCTTGAAATGGCAGAAAATCTTGCTGAATTAGGCATTAAAACAACTATTGTGCAACGCTCTAACCATCTTTTGCCGACGGTTGACTGCGATATGGCGTCGTTTGTCCATGCAAACTTCCGTCACCACGGCGTACAATTATTACTAAACGTTAACACAAATAAAATGAGTATTACAGGCGAGAAAGTTTTGCTTGACCTTGATAACGGCTCAAATCTAAGTGCTGATATGGTTGTGCTTGCAGTTGGAGTTGCACCCGAAAACACACTTGCTAAAAAGATAGGTTTAGAACTTGGCGTTAAAGGTGCAATCAAAGTAAACGCAAAAATGGAAACTTCAATTCCCGATATCTATGCAGTAGGGGACGCAGTTGAAGTAAAGCACTTTATAACCGATAAAGATTCAGTTATTTCACTTGCAGGACCTGCCAACAAGCAAGGTCGCATTGTTGCCGATAATATTTGTGGATTAAATAGTGAATATAAAGGCACGCAAGGCTCTTCGGTTATTAAAGTCTTTGATATGACTGTTGCTACTACTGGAATTAACGAACAGCAAGCAAAAACAAACGGCATAGAATATGAAAAAGTAATTTTAACGCAAAACTCACACGCTGGCTATTATCCAAATGCTACGGCAATGACTGTTAAACTTATTTTCGAAAAGGCAACATATAAGATTTTAGGTGCGCAAATCGTCGGCTATGACGGTGTTGATAAACGCATTGACGTTATTGCAACGGCAATCAGGGCAGGGATGAAAGCCGATGAATTAAAAGATTTAGACCTTGCTTACGCTCCGCCGTATTCTTCTGCGAAAGACCCAGTAAATATGGCAGGTTTTGTTGTAGAAAATATCAAAAACGGCATAGTGAAACAGTTTTATTATGAAGATATTCCGTCTTTAAGAGAAAGAGATGACGTGATTTTGCTTGATACTCGCACACCTTTTGAATATATGCGTGGACACGCTGATGGTTTTATCCATATTCCACTTGATGATTTAAGAGAGCGTTTAGGCGAACTTGACAAGTCTAAAAAAATCTACGTTATGTGTCAAAGTGGCTTGCGTAGTTATCTTGCAACTCGTATTTTAATGCAAAACGGCTTTGACGCGTATAACTTTGCCGGCGGTTTTAGATTATATAGCAGTATCAAAAACGAAGAAATGCTATCCAAACAATGCTACCCTTGTGGTATGGATAAATAAAAAACTCTACTTGAAGACGTAATTAAAAACGACGATAAAACAGGTAAGTCGGTGGCTAAAACCACCGACTTATTATTTTGTCAAAGCAAGATTAATAATAGTTTTCTTTTTACGCTTAGCATATTCTAAAGTTTTTACAGCTCCACCCCAAGAATACATAACGTAGGCAATAACTAAATCGGCTTCTTCAACCATCCATTCGTTTCGTTTTAAGATAGCAAATTTGCGTGGAACACTTTCAAGTGGAGGGAAGATAACGTAGTCATAATGATATTTAGCGAACTCTAACTTAGAGTAACTTTTATCAAGATAGGGTGTAATAAATATAAGTTCAATCTCCGGGAAATCGGCTTTTAAATCTTTTAACGTACGTAAACACAATCCATCAAAATCACCATACCCGCCTAAGTAAAATTTACAGGTGGGATTTTTTATTGTCTCATTTACAAGGGAATTTTTTAGTTGTTCTTTGACGTCGTTGTTAAACAAACAGTTAGAATGTCCACAAAAGGCTCTATGAAACTTACCGGCGTAAACGATAGCATTATGAAGGTCTTTGATATTACCGGTTTTTTAGATATTCTTACAATTGAATAAAATAAAAAGGAAATTTTATTATGAAAAAATTATTAAGTTTATTAATTGCAATAACACTAATTCTTGTTTGTTTAAGTGGTTGTACTAAAGAACCTGAACACTTTACTGGTGAGTGGAAATTTTTAGAAATAGTTAAGGTTGATTTATCTCCCGAAGTTGATAATTATACGTTAGATGCTCTTAAACAAATATATAATGCGGAAGATGAAGAAACTATTTTAAGCAACGCTTTTGCTAAATTTACCCAAGATGGAACGTTTGCGAACTTCTATCTTAAGTTTGATAAAAAGTATACCTATACTTACGACGCTATTATGGACCGTGAGGCTACTTGGTTTTTTTATCAAACTGGCGAAAATGAGGGGTTTATTTCGTATGACGGTATGTTAGATGCAAATGATGGCAACCCAGCCCCTGTAGTATTCCCTGATATTTCTTACAAAGCAGATACAAACTCTATGTATATAACTATTAATGATTACAGTGCGTTTATGATTACGCTTAAGCTCTCAAGATAAAGTAAAGTTGTGAGTGTTTTGTAAAATGGAAAAAATATTATTTATAAACGCGTGTGTTAGACCCAATTCCCGTACGCTTGAACTTGCAAACCACGTTCTTTCTAAACTTTCGGGGAAAGTGGAAGAAGTAAAACTTTTTAGCGAAGAACTTTTGCCACTTAATTTAGAAGAAATGGAAAAAAGGGATAAATCTGCTAAAAGTAAAAATTTTACCGATAGCATTTTTATCCACGCAAAAAAGTTCGCAAACGCTGAAACCATAGTGGTTGCTGCACCTTATTGGGACTTAATGTTTCCTGCCGTTTTAAAATGCTATTTTGAAAAGGTAACTGTAAACGGCTTGACTTTCGCTTATGGCGAAAACGGTATTCCTTATGGGTTATGCAAAGCAAAAAAACTCATTTACGTTACAACGTCAGGTGGCCCGATAATCAATAATTTCGGCTATGATTACGTTACTGCACTTGCTAAAAATTTTTACGGAATAAAAGCCGTTCAAATAGTCAAAGCCGAGTGTTTAGACCTATGCAACGCAGACGTATCAAGTATTCTTGAAAAAGCAAAAACTAACTTTAATGCTTAAAGTTGATTAGCAATATAAAAAATTAAAATAAATAGACTAAAAGCAACTTGTAATGAGTTGCTTTTAATCTATATAAACGTTCTTGCACGTAGTTTAAAGTATAGAAAACTTTCTACTATTAAAAAAGATTAAGAATCATTAATTTATGCAAAAAAACACGCTATATTCTTAAAAGAGTATAGCGTGTTTTGATATTTTATTAATAGATACTTTCGTCGGGATTTTTTTCCTTCCAGTCTTTTTCCGTTTGAGTAGAAAATTTATTAAGTACGTTTTTAACAAGTTCAGTATGAGCAGGATTAGTTAAGTAATTAATTAAAAAGTTTCTAGTTCTAGTGTCTTGTAACAAATATTTGTTACCAAATTTTTTGTCTACTTTAGTTACAATGTGAGTTATCCATTTATAACTCATTGCACCCATAGCGTTATTTGTAAAGCCGTGAATTCTTATTCTACCTTGATGATAATATTTTTCTTCTACAAGTTTTTGGTCTTTAATTTCTTCAGAACGATTAAAATAGCCGTCTAAAATTTTACCAGTTTTATCAATTTCAATAATTCCATTTTGTCTATCAAAAGGAATATAACCGACTTTAAAATCGTCTCCGTCAATATCTACCGTAACAAGTAAACCCGTTTTCCATGCCTCAACGTCACGCCACTCAAAAATAAAATTACCTTGACCATAAATAATTTTACCGCCATTATAATCTTCTTCACAATTAACGCAGTGCGTGTGTTGTAATATTACTAAATCTGCACCTTTATCAACCATTTTACGACAAACTTTTTGGTCGAAAGGAGCAATATATCTAAATTCTTCAATACCTGCATGGTATAAAACTATTAAATAGTCACACTCTTTTTTAGCGTTTTCGATATGGTCGAAAGTTTCTAACGGGTCGTAGCCGTTAGCACCATAGCCGTAGTCTTGAATCCACGAAAATTCGTGTTGACAAGTAGCGTAAAAGCCTATTTTTTTACCACCTATATCATAAAATTTAGTTTGATAAGCATCTTCGTAAGTATAGCCAGAGCCAACGTTATCAATTCCGTTGTCTTTTAAAACTTTTAACGTGCTATCAAAACCACTTTTACTTTGGTCTAAAATATGATTGTTAGCACTAGTAACTAAATTAATATTTAATTGCTTATAACCCTTGATAGTGTTTGTTGGGGCAATTAAATTAGGACCAGATTTTGATAGTTTATCTTCAACGTCGGTTAAAGGAACTTCTAAATTTGCTACAACGAAATCAGCGTCGTTCAAAACCTTTAAAATTTCTTTAGAAACAACGTTTTCCATAGTTCCGTTCACAAAATGTTGACGGTTTACGTCGGTAGGCACAACGTCTGCACCTATAATAATTTTAGCCATAAAATTTCTCCTAGAATTAATTTATTTGATATAATAATTATACATTGATATGTATCAAAAAGCAACAAAAAATAAAAAAAAGAAAGGTTAAAATAGTAAGGTCATTTAGATAAAATTATTAAAATTTTTAACTACACTTTATTTTTTTGAAAAAATATGTTATAATAAACTTAAATTAAGGCAAATTTTATTCAAAATAAGTGTAAAAGGGAAAAAATGAATAAAAAGAACAAAGAAATTTTTACAAAAAACGAAGTTCAAAAAGAAATATTAAAAGTAGCAACTAATATCATAAAAAAACACATAAAGGCTTTTAAGGAATTAGCAAAATGATAGTATTCGACGTTGAGACGATAGAAAATTTACATAAAATAGTCGTAGAAAATTCGGGTGGAAGTAGTGGTGTAAGAGATTACGGGTTACTAGATTCTGCAATAAATTCTATTTATCAAACTTTTACGGAGCAAGAATTGTATCCAACTTTAATAGAGAAAGGTGCAAGGCTTGGGTATAATCTTATATCAAATCACGCTTTTTTCGACGGCAATAAACGAATAGGAGTACTTTCGATGTTAACTTTTTTGAAAGTAAACGGCGTTGAACTTGATTATAACGACGACGATTTGGTTTTTGTAGGGTTATCTACTGCTAAAAACGACGTAACGTACGAATTTTTAGTAGACTGGTTAAAACAACGTGAAGTTAAATAAAACTTTTTATAGGTGGTAATATGAGAATTATAATAGTTGGACTTGGTACAATAGGTAAAAAGATATTACAAACTTTATCTAACGAACACCATAGTATAACGCTTATAGATGAAAATAAAGAAAAAATTGAAGAACTTATTTCTAAATACGACGTTTATGGTGTAGTTGGTAACGGTGGGTCAATGGATATTCAAAAAGAAGCCAAAGTTAAAGACGCTGACCTTGTAATAGCCTTAACCGATAGCGACGAACTAAATATTTTTATTTGTATGGTTGCAAGAAAGGTGGGGGCAAAAAATACTATTGCACGTGTAAGAAATCCCGAATATAGCCGTCAAATTGCTCAAATGAAAGACGACTTAGGCATTTCAATGTTAGTTAATCCAGAAAAAGATACGGCAACTGAAATTTTTAATTTATTAAGTTTACCTTCAATACTTCAAATAGAACATTTTGCAAAAGGCAAGGTATTACTTCTTGAAATTGTAGCCGAAAAAGGTTGTTCGCTTATAGGTGAATCGTTAATTTCGCTTGGCAAAAAACTTACTACAAAAGTGCTTATATGTGCCGTACAGAGAGATAATCAAGTATTTATTCCTTCTGGTAATTTTATAATTGAAGAAGGCGATAAAGTTCACGTTACGTCGGACGTTCAAAATATAGGTGACTTTTTATCACAAATCAATCTAGTAAAAACTCCGCTAAAAAATATAATGATAGTTGGTGGGGGTAAAATTAGTTTATACTTAGCACAAACGTTATCTAAAAATAAATACAAGGTAAAGATTATTGAAAGCGATAGGCGTGTTTGTGAAGAATTAGCCGAAGAATTATCAGGCGTAACCGTAGTTTGTGGTAACGCAATTAATAAAGAAATTTTATTAGAAGAAGGGCTTGAATGTATGGACGCATTTATTGCTTTAACCGATAACGACCAAGATAATATGGTTATTTCAATGCTTGCTAGTAAAATGGAAATTAAAAAGACTATTACGTTAATTAATAACGACGATTTAAATAAAATGCTTAGTGAACTTGGTTTAAATAACAACGTTTCACCCAAACACATTGTAGCAAATACAATCGTAGGATATATCAGGGCTATGGCAAATAGGCGTGGTAGCAACGCTTTAACTATGTCGTTATTAGTAAACGAACAAGTTGAGGCAATAGAATTTAACGCTAAAACACAGCAAAAAATTTATAATAAGCCGTTAAAAGAATTAAAAATTAAAGAAAATTGCCTAATTGCTTGTATTATAAGAGATAATCAAGTTATAATTCCTGACGGAAATTCAATAATAATGCAAGGTGATAACGTTATCGTTGTGACGACGCATAAAAATTTTGACGATTTAGCCGACATAATTATTTAAGGTGATTTTATGAATTATAAAAAATTAGGGCAAATACTAGGTAAAATAATGATTTTAGAAGGCACTTTAATGATTGCTCCGCTTATTGTAAGTTTAGTTTACAACGAAGGAATTGTTAACGCATTAGCCTTTATAGTACCAGTTATAATATTAGTAAGTATAGGCTCTATTCTTCAAATTTTTAAACCAAAAACAAATATGATATATCAAAAAGAAGGCTTTGCCTTAGTTGTTATCGTATGGCTCGTAATGTCGTTGTTTGGAGCAATTCCTTTCGTTATAAACGGCGATATTCCAAATTACGTCGACGCTTTTTTTGAAATTACGTCGGGCTTTACGACTACGGGTGCTAGTGTAATCACCGATATAACTACAATTTGTCACTCATCGTTATTTTGGCGTAGTTTTTCGCACTGGATAGGTGGTATGGGAATACTCGTGTTCGTATTAATATTTATTCCGGAAAGTAACGACGGCTCGTCAATGCACTTACTTCGTGCTGAAAGTTCAGGACCACAAGTTGGCAAAATAGTTTCTAAAATGAAAGTAACTACTAGAATTTTGTACCTAATTTATTTAGGAATGACTATTCTTCAAGTGCTTTTATTATCCTTTGATAAACCTATTGCTGGATACGAAAATGACAAATTCTTTTATAGTTTACTTGCAACTTTTGGGTGTGCGGGTACGGGTGGGTTTACCTTTATTCCTGGCAGTATTAGTTTGTTTAGTCCTTACTCTCAATACGTTATGGCAATATTTATGATACTTTACGGCGTTAATTTTAGCCTTTACTATTTGATTTTAATAGGGCAAGCAAAAAGCGTTGTTAGAAGTGAAGAATTTAGAGCATATTTTATAATAATAGCAGTTGCAGTAACGTTAGTTTTTACAAGTTTAGTAACCCAGTTGTCACAAATTCCACAAGGATATACCATAGAAGAAGCATTTAGACACTCGTTATTTCAAGTTGCATCGATTATAACTACTACGGGGTATACTACAACAGATTATCTTTCGTGGCCGACGATAAGTATAACAATTTTTGCAATTTTAATGCTTTTTGGTGCTATGGCAGGTTCAACGTCGGGGGGTATTAAGTTATCAAGAATTATTATAACTGTAAAAGGAATGTACGTAAACGTAAGAAAACTTATAAATCCAAGGTATGTTCCAAAAGTAAAAGTTGAAGGTAAAACGCTAGAAGAAAAGACTATAAGCGGTGTGTTTTCATACGTTACGTTGTACTTTTTATTTATATTTTTAGTAGCCTTTTTATTGTCTTTCGATGCAATTAACGGGCAAACGGTACAAATTGTTTCGGATGCGGGTACTTATAGTGTAAAATACGGATTTTTTACTAATTTATCGGCGTCGCTTAGTTGTATTTCAAATATAGGACCAGGATTTGAAGCGATAGGACCTTACGCAAGTTTTGCTAGTTATAATCAATTTTCTAAAATAATTATGTCGTTCGCAATGCTTTTAGGAAGGTTAGGAATATTGCCTGTACTATTATTTTTGAACCCTAGAACGTGGAAAAAACTATAAAAAATCTAAAAAAATCAATTAATTAAATGGACAAATACTATAAAAAGTGGGATTTGTCTATTTTTTTTTGCTTACTTAAAAAATAATACTTGATAAAATAATTCATTTGTGATACAATGTATAAACTATGTTAGAATTAATAAACGTTAAAAAAATATACACTACAAAGGCTGGTAAAACTTATGCTTTAAATGGTGTATCATTAAATTTTGAAGAAAAAGGCTTAGTTTTTATTGTAGGTCAATCGGGTAGCGGTAAGACGACTATGTTAAACGTTATAGGTGGGCTTGACGGTATTGATGATGGCGAAATCGTAATAAATGGTAGACCATTATCTTCGTTAAACGATAAAGAATACGATGCTTATCGTAATACTTTCGTGGGATTTGTTTTCCAAGAATACAATCTTTTACCAGACTATACGGTCGAAAAGAATATTTGTATTGCAAACGAATTACAAGGCAGACCTACCGATAAAGAGCATTTTAATAAACTTTTAGAACTAGTTGGTATAAAGGGGCTTGAAAAAAGAAAACCTTCACAATTATCAGGTGGTCAAAAGCAAAGAGTTGCTATTGCAAGGGCTTTAATTAAAAATCCTAGCATAATAATGGCAGACGAACCTACGGGTGCGTTAGATAGCGTAACGGGCGTTCAAGTTATTAATATGCTTAAAGAACTTAGTAAAGAAAAGTTGGTAATAGTCGTTTCGCACGATTTGGAACTTGCTGAAAAGTATGCTGACAGAATAGTTAGGATTAAAGACGGCAAAATTGAAAGTGATACTATTCTTACCACTCAATCTTTAGAAGGCAACGTTTATGAAAGTAAAGAAACGCTTACTATCAAATCAAAATCGTCTTTAACTAACAACGAGTTGTTAGCCATTAAGAACGCAGTATTAGATGGTAAAAATATTGAAGTAAAAAACGCTTTTATGATTAGGAAAAAAGAACCTACACCAAAAATAAAGGCGGTAAGACCAAAAACTCCTGCTAAATTTATTAATAGTAAAATGAAAATATCAAGTGCCGCTGAACTTGGTGTAAAATCATTAGGAGTTAAGCCGTTAAGATTGATTTTTACTATTTTATTATCGGCAATTGCTTTTGCAGTATTTGGTCTATTCGATACTATAGCCGCTTATTCAAGGGGTGCAATTGCAGCAGATATAATAGCAACGGGCGATTATTCTGCAATTTCTTTATCAGCAAATTATTATTCACAAAAAACTAATCAAACGATAAACGTTAACTTAGACGACGAGTTTATAGAAAATATAAACTCTAAGTCTGGCTATAATTTTAGACCGGTGTATTCGTTTAACAAACAAAGACAAGCGACTATGTTTTCGGACACTAAAGTTTCGGGCGATAATTTTTCTACCAAAGTATTAACGTCGGGTGATTATTATTATGCAGATACCATAAACGGCTTCGTTGAGTTTGACGCATCGGTTGACGAAGTTGGTGAAATGGGCAATAGATGGCTAGACCCTAACGGATATAACCTAAAAATCGTTGCTGGTAGATATCCTTCAACTATTAGTGCGACCAATCAATACATAGGCATTTCAACTTATTTGGCTGATAGTTTATGGCATTTTTATAAAGGTGACGATACTTTGTCAATTGATTATAGGCAAATTTTAGGATATAAAATTGAACTTAACGGCGTTAATTACAATATTCAATGCGTAATTGATTGTGGTAAAGTTCCTGAAAAATATTACGCCTTAAAATATCAAACTAAAGATAACGCTGACGGGTTATTAAAAGCCGATTTCCAAACTTTTATAAATTCGGGATTACATTTAAATTGTTTTTTACCAAAAGGGTATTACGAGTTTAAAAAAGACCAAAACAACGGGGCTAGATATTATTATAGTGATGGCTCTTACGACGTTTTAGAATTTAACGCTGTGGGTATTAATGGAAATATTTCACCTTATTTTGGTCAAGTTGAAAAAGGTCAATTTAAGTTTATAAAAGATACCGACGTTAAACAAAGCAATATATATTACTTTAACGAAACCGATGGTATTAGACAAGGCACTTACGCTAGTCTTAAAGACAACGAAATAGTAATTAACGTTTGGAATTTCTATAAAATTTACGAAAAATTATATCCTACGGCACACTCGACTTTATTATCAAGAAGCAATATGGTGCTAAAATTAGTAGAAGCAATACAAAGGGAAGGAAATATTTCGGCGTTTAGAGATTCGTTTAACGAAATAGTAAAAGATTATACCGCCTATCTTAATAAAAACTTAAGGCTTTCAAAAGTAAAACCGCCTAAAACTGAATACGCAAATAAAGATTTTAAAATCGTAGGCGTTTACTTTAACGTTAATAAAGAAGATTTTTCTTTTACGTACCCGTCTAACGTTGTTACTAACGAAGAAAAATCTACTCATTTAAAAAATAAAATAACTGCTCACACAGAAATATATCCGGTAATTATAAATCAAAATGCTATTAGTGCTTTTGAAGTATATGAAAATCAAGGCGATTATAGTAGAATAGTTGCTCCACTTTCAAATAATGGAGATAGTAAAATCTTATCAAGTTTATTAAACAATAACGACGGACTTACTATAAAATGGTTTAGAAATTCAGTTCTAGAAACTTTAACTGCAAATGAAGATATTATTAATCAAGCAGCAGAATTATTTTTATACGTTGCTATAATTTTGGCGATATTCTCGATATTTATGTTGTTCAACTACATTTCTGTAAGTATCGTTTCTAAGCGTCAATCAATAGGCGTTTTAAGGGCGTTAGGATGTAATGGTAAAGACGTATTTAGAATGTTTATTAGCGAAAGTTTAATTATTGCTTTAATTAACTCGGTTTTAGCAGTTGCTATATCGTTAATAGGCTGTATGTTTGTAAACTTATACGTTAAAGAAGTAATGATGATATCTGCAAACTTTGCTTTATATACGGCAAGACAAATTATCTTTACGGTTGCGTTATGCTTTATAACGGCAATTGTATCGTCGATAATACCTATCATTAAAATATGTAAAGAAAAACCCGTTCAACTTATAAGAGAGCCTTAAAGGTGTATGATGGTTAATTGTAAAGAAATAATTTATTTCGACCACGCTTCGACGACTAAAATTGATGAAAAAGTTTTAGACGAAATGTTGCCGTATTTACAAGATAATTTCGGTAATGCGTCGTCACTTCATAGCGTAGGACGAAACGCAGTTAAAGGATTAGATAACGCAAGGGACGAAATAGCGTCGATTATTAACGCTAAGCCCGACGAAATTTACTTTACTTCGGGGGGAACTGAAAGTAATAACTGGGCTATAAAAGGCAGTTTTATTTGCAAAAACGATAAGAATAAAATCGTAACTTCGTCGATAGAACATCCCGCTACGTTAAACGCTATTGAAAGTTTAAAACTAAGTGGTGTTGAAATTGCTAAAATCAAACCTAGAAATAATGGTATAGTTGAATTAAACGACTTTTCTCAACAAGTGGACGATAATACTTTTTTAACTTGTTGTATGACGGCTAATAACGAAGTTGGAACAATTCAACCTATAAAAGAAATATGTACTCTTGCTCACGATAAAGGTAGTTTGTTCTTTACTGACGCAGTTCAATTTATAGGTTACGACAACGTAGACGTAAAGGCTCTTTCGGTAGATATGTTATCTGCGTCGGCTCACAAATTTTACGGACCTAAGGGCGTTGGATTTTTATATATTAAAAACGGTGTAAAGGTCGGCACTTTATTAAACGGCGGTCATCAAGAAAGACAAAGAAGGGCAGGAACAAGCAACGTTGCGTATATAGTTGGTATGGCAACGGCGTTAAAATTAACTAGACAAAATTTAGAAAAGCAAAATCAAGAAATTTTAACTTTAAGAAACGCTTTTATCGATATGGTTTTTAAAGAAATTCCTAACGCTAAATTAAACGGCGATAGATTAAATAGAATACCTTCAAACGCTAATATTACCTTTAAAGGAATAAACGGCGATAGACTTTTATATAGTTTAGATTTAAATGGAATTTGTGTGTCTATGGGTTCGGCTTGCTCGGCAGGTGATATAACTCCGTCGTACGTTTTAACTGATATAGGTTTGTCTAGTCAAGACGCCTTTTCAACGTTACGTTTTTCATTTGGTAAAGATAATACTTTAAGTCAAGTACAAAAATGTGTTAAAATTTTGAAAAAAGAAATTGAAAAACTAAAATAAAAAATACGCTACGGCTCGTAGCGTATTTTTTTGTAAAATTAAATTAAAGATTATTATTTTTCTTCGCTTTGCTTAACTTTTTTAGCGTTATCACTCATTTCTTCTGCCTTTTTTTGAATAATTTCTTGGCTATCTTTAACCATTTTTCTTACTTTTTGAGAGTTTGCTACTAATAATGCTCCGCCTATCATACCTAAACAAAGCCCAAAAATAAATGCTTTTCCTTCCATAATTCCCCCTTTATAGCGAAAGTATGTGTCGAAAATGCTAAAATTATGTAAAATATTTAAAAAAAACAAATAAAGCAAAATTTACTTGTTTTTATATAAAAAACTTGCTATAATTTTTATATGAAATATATGGCTTTTGATATAGGCGATAAAAGAATAGGTATAGCCGTTAGCGACCCTTTTTGTCAAATGGCGTTACCCCTTGAAACTTATTATCGCAAAAACTTTATAAAAGATTTACAATACTTAGCAAATTTAGCAAAAGAAAGATACGTTGACGTAATAGTTTGTGGTCTACCTTTAAATTTTGACGGCAGTGAAAGTGAACAAACGCTAAAAACTAAGTCTTTCGTTGAAGAACTAAAAAACTATACCGATATTCCTATCGTATTTGAAGATGAAAGATTTACTACCCTTGAAGCAAGACGAGTTTTAATTGAAGGCAACGTATCACGTAAAGATAGAAAAGGCGTTATTGATAAAATTGCAGCGTCTTACATTTTAGAAAGTTACATAAATAAAATAACCAAAAAGTAAAAGGATAACGAAATCGTTATCCTTAATTTATTTTAGGCAACTTTTAAGACTGTAATTCCAACGTTAGAGTTAGTTAAGTCTTGTTCGCCTTGATTAACAAGAGTTAAAGTAGAAGGAGAAGTTACTTGAACTAGTAACGTTTTTGACGAGTCAATCGTACCAGCCCCCGTAGAAGTAATGGTAGAAATGACCGAGCCGTTTTGTTGTAAAGCAAGGGTTATAGCCTCGGTTGAACTACCACTTACCGAATAACTTACAAGATAGTAACCTACTGGTAAATTTATTGCGTTATTAGTAACCGTTGGAGTAGCCGTAGGCGTAGCAACGCTTAAATTTAAAGGTGCAAGCCCACCAGCCGTTATCGTGCCCGTGCTAACTGCGTAAATAGAATCGCTTGTTCCAGGTAAACCTTGTGGTCCACGAGCCCCTTGATTACCGGCAATCACGTTGCGATATATAGGGTTAACGTAGTAAGGGCAGTCAGCATTGCGGTTATTTATTAAAAATGATTGTCTATTGCAACAATTAAAACACATATATTTTTTTCTTCCTTTGATTTTGAGTAATTATTTGACAGCCGTCAATATTATTTTATTATATTTTTATATAATTCGTTACTTTTTTAACAAAATAAAATTGCTAAATATTTTTATGTGTGATATAATTACTTTGTTAAAAAAACAACAAGGGGATATTATGTATAAAATTGTTTCTAAAAAATACTTAAACGATACGGTTTGTCAAATGGAAATATATGCTCCGTACGTTACTCTAAAGGCAAAAGCAGGTCAATTTATAATATTAAGAGTTGACGCTGAAGGTGAACGCGTTCCGCTTACGATAGCAGGAATTAATAAAGAAAAAGGTTTAGTTACTATTATCTTTCAATTAGTGGGTGCGTCTACAATAAAACTTGGCTCGCTTAACGAAGGTGACGCTATTTGTGATTTTGTTGGACCACTTGGCCGTCCAACTAAATTAGACGGGCTTAAAAAGGTTTGTATCGTTGGCGGTGGCGTTGGTTGTGCTATTGCACTTCCCGTTGCACGTGCTTTAAAAGAAATGGGTGTATTCGTTACGTCTATTATAGGTTTTAGAAACAAAGATTTAGTTATTTTAGAAGATGAGTTTAAAGCGTGTTCTAACTCTTTAACCATAATGACTGACGACGGCTCTTACGGTCGTCAAGGCAACGTTTGTATTCCTTTAAACGAAGCCTTTTCAAAAGGTGAAACTTTTGACGAAGTAATTACAATTGGTCCACTTATTATGATGAAATTCGTTACGTTAGCAGTACAACCAACTAATATTCCTTGTACTTGTTCAATGAACTCTATTATGATAGACGGAACTGGTATGTGTGGTTGTTGTCGTTTAACGTTAAATCAAAATGGTGAAAAAGTTACCAAATTTGCTTGCGTAGACGGTCCTGATTTTAACGGCTATGAAATTGATTTTGACGAAGCAATGTCAAGGGGTAGTATTTATAGCGAATTTGAAGCAAAACGTCGTGAAGAAACGTGCAACTTGTTAAAGAAAGGGGAAGAACAAAATGGCTAAATTCAATATGGATAAAGAAAAAACGGCAATGCCTATGCAAGACGCTTTGATAAGGGGCAAAAATTTTAAAGAAGTTGCTCTTGGTTATACTTACGAATTAGCCTTAAACGAAGCAAATAGATGTATTGAATGTAAAAATCCAACTTGTATAAACGGTTGTCCGGTAAACATAGATATTCCAGGTTTTATTAAAGAAATTAAAAACGGCGATATTGAAAAAGCCTACGCAATTATTAGTAAAACTTCGGCTTTACCTGCAATTTGTGGTAGAGTATGTCCGCAAGAAACTCAATGCGAAGCAAAATGCGTTAGAGGTATTAAGGGAGAGGCTGTTGCAATAGGTCGTCTTGAAAGGTTTGTTGCAGACAACTCTAAAAACGTTGCTATTAGTTGTTCTTCTAGAAACGGCGTTAAGGTTGCAGTAGTAGGCTCAGGACCTAGTGGTTTAACTTGTGCAGGTGATTTATGCAAATTAGGTTATCAAGTTACGGTATTTGAGGCTTTACATACCGAAGGTGGCGTTTTAGTTTACGGAATACCTGAATTTAGACTTCCTAAGCAAATTGTTTTCGACGAAGTTACTAAACTTAAAAATTGTGGCGTTGAATTTGTTAGAAACGTCGTAATCGGCAAAACTTTAAATATACAAGATTTATTCGAGCAAGGTTATAAAGCCGTTTTCGTTGGCTCGGGAGCAGGGCTTCCTAACTTTATGAAAATTGAAGGTGAAAGTTTAAAAGGCGTATATTCGGCAAACGAATTTTTAACTAGAAGTAATTTGATGAAGGCTTATAAAGATAATTCTTGTACACCTATTATGAAAGGTAAAAACGTAGCCGTAGTTGGCGGTGGTAACGTTGCTATGGACGCTGCTAGAACGGCACTTCGTCTTGGTGCTGAAAACGTTTATATCGTTTATAGAAGGTCGCTTGACGAATTACCTGCAAGAAAAGAAGAAGTTGAAAACGCTATGGAAGAAGGCGTTAAATTTGAACTTCTTTCAAATCCTGTTAAAATTCACGGATTTTTTGACCAAAATGATAAGAGAAACCCTAAAAACGGCTTTGTTAAGAGTATTGAGTGTATAAAAATGCAACTTGGAGAGCCAGACGAAAAGGGTAGACGTCGTCCCGTTCCAGTTGCAAATAGCAATTATGAAATGGACGTTGACGTCGTTATTATGTCAATCGGTACTTCTCCAAATCCGCTTATTAAAGATACGACCGAAGGCTTACAAGTTGATAAATGGGGCTGTATAGTTGTTGACGAAAACGGACTTTCTTCAATAGAAGGCGTTTACGCTGGTGGCGACGTAGTTACTGGTGCGTCAACGGTTATTTCGGCTATGGGTGCAGGTAAAATTGCCGCAAAAGCCATTGACGAATATATTAAAAATAAAATTTAAGAAGGTAAAAAATGATTAAAATTGATATTATTTCAGGCTTTTTAGGAGCAGGTAAAACTACTTTAATAAAAAAATTATTTTCCTCGTGTTTCACAAAAGAAAAAGTTGCTCTTATCGAAAACGAGTTTGGTGAAATAGGTATTGACGGTGCTTTTTTAAAAGAAAGTGGGGTAAATATCAAAGAAATTAATTCTGGTTGCATCTGTTGTTCTTTAGTTGGTAATTTTGAAAAATCTTTATTAGAATTAATAGAAACGTATGCTCCTGATAGAATTATTATCGAGCCGTCAGGCGTTGGTAAACTTTCTGATATTATAAAAGCGTGCAATTCCGTTCAAGCCGATACTAAAATTAATATCGTTTGTACGGTAGTCGACGGCGGTAAATGTAAAATGTACTTGAAAAATTTTGGCGAATTTTATATCGACCAAATTCAAGAAGCAAACACTATTTTACTTTCTAAAACTGATAAAATGACGGAAGAAAAAGTAATTGAAGCGTGTGAACTTATTAAAGATTATAATCCTACCGTTACAATTATTACTACTCCCGTAACTGAACTTAACGGCGAAACTTTACTTGAAAATTTAGAAGACAACGTTTCACTAGTAGATTTTTTAATTGAAGAAGTGAAAAAACATAATCACGGACACCATCACGACGAGCATTGTCATTGCCACGACCATGACGAAGATTGTCACTGCCACGACCATGACGAGCATTGTCATTGTCACGACCACGACGAAGATTGTCATTGTCACGACCACGACGAAGATTGTCATTGCCATGACCACGACGAGCATTGTCATTGTCACGACCACGACGAAGATTGTCATTGTCACGACCACGACGAGCATTGTTGTTGTCATCACCATCACGATGCCGACGAAGTGTTTGAAAGTTGGGGCGTAGAAACTCCGTTGTCTTTTACGTATAATCAATTGCAAAATATATTAGAAAATTTAGCGTCGGGCAAATTTGGTGTAATATTGCGTTCAAAAGGTATAGTAAATGGTGCAGATACTACAAAGTGGTATTATTTTGACTTTGTTGCAGGCGACTTTGAAATTAGGCAAGGCGACGCTGATATTATAGGTAAACTTTGCGTAATAGGTAGTAAAATCGACAAATCAAGCATTAACGATTTATTTTTAAGGAGATAACATGGAAAGTGGAATTCCCGTCGTATATATAAGGGGTCTCTTAGAAAGTGGTAAGACTACTTTTTTGCAAGACGCTATTGTAAACGGCGATTTTGGGGACGTAGGAAAAACGCTGATATTGTCACTTGAACAAGGCGAAATTGAATACGACGAAAACTTATTAAAAAGACATAATTCGTCCGTTGAATATATTACCGACGAAAGCGACTTTAATAATAAAAATCTTGCTGAAATTGTAAGAAGGCATAAGCCACAAGTAATTTTTATTGAAAGTAACGAAATGTGGGATACTGAAAATTTAGAGTTTCCTAAATATTTTGACTTTCAACAAGTAATGTGTATTATTGACGGCACTACTTTTAACGTATATATAAACAATATGCGTCAAAAATTCGTTAATATGATAAAGGGTAGTGAAGTAGTAATTATTAATAGGTGTAAACCTATAAGCGAAACGTCACAATTTAAACGTAACGTTAAAATGATAAATCCTGCTTGTACCCCTATTGCAATCGACGAAAAGGGCATGGTTTTAAAATTAGAAAGCGACTTGCCTTTTAGCGTAAGTGGTGAAAAAGTTGAAATTAGTTTAGAAAATTTTGGCGTTTGGTATATTGATACTTTCGAGCAGAAAGAAAGATATAATAATAAAATAGTTGAATTTGATTGTATGGCAGTCTTTTCTAAAAAATTACCGCCAAAATCTTTCGTTGCGGGACGCCTAGCAATGACTTGTTGTGTCGACGATATTCAACTAATAGGGCATTTATGTGCGTACTCTGGCAGTATTCATTTAAAAAACGAAAGTTGGATTCATTTAATTGCAAGAGTTCATTATATGAATTTTAGGGGAAACCCAGAAGAACAAGTAGTTTTAGAATTAATTTCGCTTGAAGAAATTGAAAAACCAGCCGACGACAAAATTCTAGTAACTTTAAATTAAAAACGTTAAATAAGTAACTTTTTATAATAGAAAAAGCACACTATAGTTTAAAATAGTGTGCTTTTTTTTGTTAAAATGAGTAGTTTTAGACATTATATGAAATATTGACGATAATTAAAAGTGCGTCAGTAGATGTTTACTGACGCACTTTTTAAATATTATTTTATTTAATTACTTTTTTAAAACTTCTAAACTTGCTTTTATAACGTTTTCGGTAGTAAATCCGTATGCTTTGAAAAGTTCTTCGGCTTTACCAGATGCACCAAATTCGTCAATTCCTATAACTTTTCCGTCTAAGCCAGCGTATTTGTACCAAGATAACGCAGAGCCTGCTTCGATGCAAACTCTTGCACGAACGTTTGACGGTATAACGCTTTCTTTATATTTTTTAGATTGACTTTCAAATAATTCTTGACAAGGCATACTAATAACTCTTGCTTCAATACCTTGTTTTTTAAGTTCTTCTTGTGCTTCCATACAATATTGAATTTCAGAACCGCAAGAAATTAAAAGTAAATCAGGAACTTTCTTATCGCAGTCGCTAAATACGTAACCGCCTTTTAATGCCCCTTCCTTAGTTGATTTGTTATAATTGATTAACGTTTGACGTGTTAAAATTATGCTTGTAGGACCTTTTTTAGTAAACGCAGTTAAGAAAGCACAAGCCGTTTCAAGTCCGTCGCAAGGGCGGTAAACTTTCATATTAGGCATACTTCTTAAACCGATTAACTGCTCGATAGGTTGGTGTGTAGGACCATCTTCGCCAACGCCGATAGAGTCGTGAGTTAAAACGTACGTAACGTTAAGGTTCATAAGGGCAGACAATCTCATACCGTTTTTCATATAGTCGGAAAATACGAAGAAAGTAGAGCAGAAAGGAAGTAATCCACCGTGAGTTGCAATACCGTTACAAATAGCACTCATGGCGTGTTCTCTAATACCAAAGTGAACGTTTTTACCTTCACGGCAATCGCTTGAATAATAAGGAACGTTTTTCAAAACTGCTTTTGTTGAAGGAGTTAAGTCTGCCGAGCCACCGAATAAGTTAGGAATATGTTTTGCAATTTTATTAAGAACGATACCGCCGTAATTTCTTGATGCGTCTTGTTTTTCAAATTCAAAAAGACTTTCGTCGTTAATTGCAGGTAATTTACCACTCATATTTGCTAAAAATTCTTTAGCAAGTTCAGGGTAAGCGTTAGCATATTCTTTAAACGTCTTTTTCCATTGTCTATACGCTTTTTTACCCCTTCTAATAGCCTTTTGAGTATGTTTATAAACTTCTTCTGCAACCGTAAAAGGTTCTTGAGTATAACCAAAGTTTTCTCTTAAAGCAGTAATATTATCTTTGCCTAATGGAGCACCATGTACTTCTGCCGAGCCTTGATTTGGTGAGCCGTAACCGATCGTAGTATGACAAATAATTAAAGAAGGTTTTTCAGTTTCAGCCTTAGCCTTTTTAATTGCTTGTTTAATTTTGTTTACGTCGTTGCCGTCTTTAACTTCAATAACTTGCCATCCTTGTGCGATATGACGCTTTTTAACGTCTTCGGTAAAGGCAACGTCTGTATTACCTTCAATAGTAATGTTATTGCTATCGTATAAAACGATAAGTTTACCAAGTTTAAGCGTACCTGCAAGCGACGCACTCTCGTAAGCAATGCCTTCCATTAAACAACCATCGCCACAAAGAGCATAGGTGTAGTGGTCAACGATATTAAATCCGTCACGATTAAATTTTTTAGCAAGGTGAGTTTCGGCAATAGCCATACCAACTGCGTTAGCAATACCTTGACCAAGTGGGCCGGTAGAAGTTTCAATACCATCAGTTACGCCGTATTCTGGGTGACCAGGAGTTTTAGAGCCTAATTGACGGAAAGATTGTAAATCTTGTAAAGAAACGTCGTAGCCGTACAAGTGTAATAATGCGTAGTTTAACATCGAGCCGTGACCTGCTGATAAAACAAATCTATCACGGTTAGGGAATTTACTATCTTTTGGGTTAAAAGTTAAACAATTTTGCCATAAAGAATATGTTATAGGTGCACTGCCAAGGCAAATACCTGGGTGACCTGATTTTGCTTTTTCAATACCTTCAACAGAAAGTAAGCGTAAAGTGTTTACAGTAAGTAATGAACTATCCATTTATATTCTCCTTAAATTTAGTTACTCTTATTATATATTATTTTTCAATTAAAATAAAGCAATAATTGGAATTTAATTAAAATTTTTGCAAATTGTTTTAATAAAAGACAAAAATATTATACTTTATTTTATATTATAATTCGTACATTATATATAAAGTTGCGTTTTTATATAATGTATGATATACTAGATTAAAGAGGATTACGCTTATGATACAATTAAAAAACGTGAATAAAACTTATAAATCTAAACGTGGTGAAAAATGTCATGCCGTGAAAAACGCAGACGTTGGTTTTGATAGCAAGGGTATCTATTTTATTTTAGGTAAAAGCGGTAGTGGCAAAAGCACTTTACTTAACTTAATAGGTGGTCTTGATAAGCCGGATAGTGGCGAAATAATTTTTAATGGGAAAAATTTTTCGTCGTTTACAAAAAAAGATTATTCGTATTATAGAAATAACGAAGTAGGCTTTGTTTTTCAAGACTTTAATTTAATAGAAGATTTTAACGTTTATGAAAATATCAATTTAGCATTATCTTTACAAAACGATAAAAAAGATATTGATAAAGATAAAATTATTCGTGAGGTTTTATCTAACGTAGCCCTTGACGGCTATGAAAAAAGGTGTATAAACGAACTTTCGGGCGGACAAAAGCAAAGGGTTGCTATTGCAAGGGCAATAGTTAAAAACCCCTCAATTATATTAGCCGACGAGCCAACGGGAAATTTAGATAGTGAAACGGGTGAAGAAATTTTTACCTTACTTAAAGAACTATCTAAAGAAAGGTTAGTTATAGTTGTTTCTCACGATAAAGAAAATGCCGAAAAATATGGCGATGGTATTGTTGAAATTAAAGACGGCAATATAGTTTCTAAAAATTTTGAAAGCAAGGAAAGTTTAGTTGCAGTAGACGATAAGCCTTTTAAAAAGACGAATAAAATGCCTTTTTCGTATTCTTTAAAATTTGCTTGCAAAAACTTATTAAATAAACCCGTTCGTAGCGTGTTTACTATTTTAGTAACGGCGTTGCTTTTGGTGGTATCTTGTGCTTTGCAGTCTATTTATACGTACGATAGTTCTGCTAGTATTGCTAAAACGTATGGAGATTCAGTATATAACTCTTGCGTGTTAAGGTCTGACTATGATAGAACTGACACTTCTACGTTAGCTGATTTAAGGTGTTATGATTATTTAGATAGCCTCGGAGCACTATATATGCCAGGTCTTACTAATAAATATTTCAGTCTTATAACTTCTTTAAGGGTTATGGTAATTGATGAAAGTGCGGGGCGTGAAGAAAAAAGGGTAGCGATTCAAGTACCAAGTAGTGCTTATATAATAGAGGAAGAAAAAGATATAACTAATTTTGGTTTTACGTTATATGAAAATAGCAAGTTTGATGAAAACGGCGTTTATATTTCCGATTATTTTATAGAGTGTTTATTGCGTCAAGGGTTTACGTTTGATGCGGAAATTGATGATTACGACCAAATGGGTGGTCAAGTTATAGCAGACGGAACGAGTGGAACTTCTATAAAAATTTGTGGGGTTGTAAAAACAACTTTTATACAAAAAATTAAAGATTGGCGTTATGATTTTAAAAAGTATTTTAACGTTAATGATTTTACTGACGCTGATATTGTAGATATTGATTGTGCACTTGGGGCTGTATTCACTACAAAACAATTTTATCTTAAAAATTTAACCTATAACGACTCTTTGGTTGGAGGTAAAGAAAATTTTTCGTATTACGTAAAGGCAAATACTTCTGACAAGATAAAAATAAGTTTACAATCTAACTGGGACATTACACAAGAAGCAGAATATTTCTTAACAAGCAAAGGTGAGCAAACCTATGACGATTTGTCTAGAGAAATGGTTCTGCAAAATCCAAGGCATATTTTAGTTAGTAAAGAGTTATATAATAATTTGTTTCCAGACGATATAATCGGGGACGAAAAAGTAATTCCTAAACACTTAAATGAAGAATTAGATATTTCTTTTGTGCGTGATGGTATAAATAAAAACTTTTTAAACACTGAAAGGTTAATAATAGTAGGTATTGCAGAAACTAAACACGAAAGTAAATTAAGTAATAAGAATTATATATATTCAAAGCATTATGATACAATTTTGCAAGACGTAGACGAAGAATATAAGTTATATGGTAATCACGATTCTATACTTTTAAAAATAGGTAACGAAAAACAACTTAGAATAGTATTAAGAACTTTATACGACGACTATTTTATAGAAGTTAAAAATCTTCCGGGTATTTTTTATGAAATGGAAGATATTTGTAAAGGGCTTGTTACTATATTCGCTTGCTTACTTGCTATATGTTTTATTATTGCCATTTTAATGCTTATAAATTTAATTTTATTCGGCGTGTCAAGTAGGTCGAAAGAAATAGGCGTGTTAAAAGCACTTGGTATGCAAGATAAACAAATAAAAAGCATTTACTTATTAGAAACTATAATGTTAGGAATATTTGCGTTTATAATAGCATTAATCGGCGTATATATTTTCTATAAATTTGCTAACGTAAACATATTCCCTAATTATGATACCGAATTATTAAAAATTAGTATAGAGAAACAATATTTCTTTATAACGACTAAGAACCTTATTTTAATGGGGCTCGTGACTTTTGGTATAATGCCAGCGTGTGCGTTACTTCCACTTATTGAAATAACAAGATTAAATCCTGTAGATGCAATAAAAAAATAAAAGATTACCCGAAAGTTTGATACTTTCGGGTTTTTAATTAAAAGCACTTTACATTTTTTTAAATAATAAGTATAATAATATAATGAAGTCTTTTGTGGCGAAAAACAATAAAAATCACACTTAACAAAGGGGTAATTATGGCTGACAATAAACAATTTGTAAAAGAAGTTGCAGATATTAACGTAGATTTTCCACAATGGTATACCGACGTGGTTTTAAAAACTGAATTAGTTGACTACGGTCCTGTAAAAGGCACTATGGTAATAAGACCATACGGCTACGCTATTTGGGAAAATATTCAAAGTGAATTAAATAAGCGTTTTAAAAAGGCAGGGGCAAAAAACGCATATTTTCCTATGCTTATTCCAGAAAGTTACCTTAAAAAAGAAGAAGAACACGTTGAAGGTTTTGCTCCCGAGGTTGCAGTAGTAACACACGCTGGTGGGGCTAAACTTAACGAAGCACTTATTATACGACCAACAAGTGAAACTATTATTTGTGATATGTTTGCTAAGTGGATGAATAGTTATAGAGATTTGCCTATAATTATCAATCAATGGTGTAACGTTATGCGTTGGGAAAAAACTACTAGACCGTTTTTAAGAACCAGTGAATTTTTATGGCAAGAAGGACACACCGTTCATACGTCAAGTGAAGAGGCCGAAGCAAAAACGCAAGAAATGTTAAACGTATATAAAGATTTTGCAGAAAATTGTCTTGCAATTCCTGTATTTACGGGTAGGAAAACGGATAAAGAAAAATTTGCAGGTGCAATAGCAACTTACGGTATGGAAGCAATGATGCTTGATGGTAAAAGTTTACAGGCAGGAACTTCTCACTATTTAGGTCAAAACTTTGCAAAAGCCTTTAATATGAAATTTCTTGATAAAGACGGAGTTTTAAAATACGGCTACTCAACTAGTTGGGGTGTTTCGACAAGGCTTATAGGTGCGTTAATAATGGCTCACGGTGACCAAAGGGGACTTGTAATTCCACCGGTAGTTGCACCTATTCAAGTTGTTATCGTTCCTATTGCTATGCATAAAGACGGCGTAGTTGAAAAGGTTACTCAACTTAAAAATCTTCTTGAAGACGCTGGCTTAAGGGTTGAACTTGATTTAAGAGATATGACGCCTGGTTGGAAGTTTAACGAGTGGGAAATGAAAGGTGTTCCGCTTAGACTTGAAGTTGGTCCAAGAGATATCGAAAACAATAAAATGCTCGCTATGCGTCGTGATACTTTACAAAAAACCGATTTAACTTTAGGCGACGTAGAGCAAGTAAAAGAACTTTTAAACGAAATTCAAGCAAATATGCTTGAAAAATCAAGAAAAATTAGAGATTCAAAAGTAGTTTGGGCTAACACGTTACAAGAAATTTTACAAGGTGTTGACGGCAAAAATTTCGTTAAAGCGTGTTGGTGTGAAGATAGGGCTTGTGAAGACAAAATTAAAGAAGATACGCAAGCAACTGCAAGAATTATTACCGAAGATAATCCCGATGGTAAAGTATGTGCAGTATGTGGTAAAAAAGCCACTAAGGTAGTGCTTTACGCAAGGGCGTACTAAAAGGAGTTGTAATGGATTTAGACGTATATGCACTTTATAGTGAAAGTATTTTGATAGGTCAAATTTTAGGTGTTATTTTATATATAATAGCATACCCTTTTAAATCAATAGCAATTTATAAAATGTCTAAAAAGAAGGGTTTTAAACACTTGTATTTGGCTTGGATACCTTTTTTAAACTTTATATTATTAGGTAAATTAGTTGGCAAAATGCTAATATTTGGTAAACCTATAAATAACGTAGGCGTTTTTGTAACTATATTTGCTATACTTGAAGTAGTGGTTGGAATTTTTTATTTTTTACCCGAGTATTTGGATTCGCTTCGAATAATCTTAGAGTTTATTACGCAAGGCACGGTAATTATCGATATGACTTTTGCTAATTTTCTTAGAAATAACTTAGTTCTTGCTTACTTGCTAGAAATAGGTTATACAATAATTAGCGTAGCAAAAATATTCTTTGACGTTTCGTTGATATTTGCTATATTTAGAAAATATGCTCCAAAAAATCACGTGCTTTTCTCAATTTTATCAATATTCTTTGAGTTTACGTTTGGATTTTTCCTTTTTGCAATTAGGGACAAAGAACCTATGACGCAAGAAGAATACTATAAAGAAATGGCACAAAGAAGGGGGTACTACGTTTATCACGTTAATCCTAACGATATGAGAAATCCGTATAATCCTTATAATAGGCAACAACCACAGCAACCAACTCAAGAAGACCCATTCCCAGAATTTAGCGACGATAATCGTGGTGGGGATAATTCAAGTAGTAAAGATAGTAAAACAGACGACCTTTTTGATTAATTATGAACCAAGTTATTTCGGCAATAGCCACGGCAAACGGTGTTGGTGGCGTTGCAATAATTAGATTAAGTGGTGATAACGTTTTAGATATTTTAGAAAAAATGTTTAAACCACTCAAAAAAATGCAAGTTAAAGATTTTGAGCCGTACAAATTATACGTTGGCGAAATAGACGGTGGCTCTTTTACCGATTTTGGTATGGCAGTCTATTTTAAAGGCCCTAAAAGTTATACCGGCGAAGATATGGTAGAAATTCATTGCCACGGTGGCGTTGCTATTACGCAAGGAATTTTAAAACGTTCTTTTTCGCTTGGAGCAATTCCTGCAACTAGGGGTGAGTTTACTAAAAGGGCATTTGTAAACGGCAAACTTTCACTTGATTCTTGCGAAGGTTTAATCGATATGATTAATAGCGAAAGCCTAGCAGAAGTTAAGGTGGGTTATAACTTGTATCGTGAAAAACTTAATAAAAAAATTGACGAGTTACAAGCAAAATTAACCTATACTCTTGCTGAAATCGACGCAAATATTGATTATCCCGAAGAAGATTTAACTTTGTCTACGACTATTGAAGTTAAAGGTGTTTTAACCGACGTTATTAATCAAATCGACGGCATTTTAGAAGGCTATAACAAGGGTGAAAAAATTAAAAACGGCGTAAAAGTTGCTATTGTGGGACAACCTAACACGGGCAAGTCGTCTCTTTTAAATAATTTACTTAATTATGAAAAGGCAATAGTTTCTTCAATTCCAGGTACTACTAGGGACGTTGTTGAAGGGTGTATTGAAATTAACGGCGTTAAGTTTAATTTGTACGATACTGCAGGTATAAGAGAAACTGACGACTACGTTGAAAATCAAGGCATTTTAAGAAGTGAAAAACTTATAAATAGTGCCGATATCGTTTTATACGTTTACGATTTAACTTTAGAGCAAATAATTCCTATTAAAAAAGTCGATAAACCGTATATAAACGTATATAACAAAAGTGATATTTTGGTAAAACAAGTTGACGACGGAATTATAATTTCGGCAAAAACTGGCAACAATATAGATGCGTTAAAGCAAAAATTGTTTGAGTTGGCTTTTAGCAAAGGTATTGACTATAACGCTGAATTAATTACTGAACAACGCCATTTTAACGCATTAATAAACGCTAAAAATTGTTTAATTAAAGCCTTAGAAGTAGTTGACTTAGTTTCACTTGATTTAATAAGTGAAGATATAAAAGAAGGTTGGCAATATTTAGGCGAAATTACGGGTAAAACGGCTAGCGAAGAAATTATTGACGAAATTTTTGCAAAGTTTTGTGTTGGTAAATAATAACGACTTATACTAATTTAAAAGGAAAAAAATGTTAGAATTAAAAAACGTTTCATACGTCGTAGAAAATAACGGCGTTCAAAAAGAAATACTTAAAGACGTAAGTTTAACTTTAGACGAAAGGTTTATTGCATTTACAGGTCCAAACGGTGGGGGGAAATCGTCGCTTGCAAAAATTATAATGGGCATTTACACTCCAACTAGCGGTCAAATACTTTTTAACGGGCAAGATATCACTAATTTATCTATAACCGAAAGGGCGAAACTAGGCATTAGTTTTGCTTTTCAACAACCGGTAAAATTTAAAGGCATTACCGTTTACGACCTTGTAAAAATGGCTAGTGGTGAAAATTTAACCGTTTCTAAGGTTTGTGAATATCTGTCTGAAGTAGGGCTTTGTGCAAAAGAGTACGTAAATAGAGAAATTAATAATAGTTTGTCGGGCGGGGAACTTAAAAGAATAGAAATAGCAACCACGATGGCAAGAAAAAGTCAAATAACGATATTCGACGAACCCGAAGCAGGTATTGATTTATGGAGTTTTAACAATTTAATTCAAGTTTTTGAAAGACTTTTTCAAAAAACGCAAGGTAGCGTACTTATAATTTCTCACCAAGAAAGAATTTTAAATATTGCAGATAGGGTTATAGTAATTGCTAACGGAAGAGTTCAAAACGATGGTAAAAAAGAAGATATTTTACCTAGAATTTTGACTTCAACTACTTGTCAAGCACTTAATAAAGACGACTCTTTAAAAAGGCAGGTTAAATAATGGCGTTAGATAGTATAAAACTTAATTTATTAAAAGAAGTTGCAGGGCTTGAAAAAGTACCGCAAGGTGCGTACAATTTAAGAATTGACGGAAGGCTTGAAAGCAAAAACAACTCTGCTACAATTGAAATAGTTGCTAAAAAAGATAAATCTGGTATAGACGTTTATATTAAACCGACAGAAAGTCGTCAAAGGGTTGATTTGCCCGTATTGATAACTAAAAGTGGGCTTAAAGACCTAGTTTATAACGATTTTCACATTGAAGACGGGGCTGACGTTTTAATCGTTGCAGGTTGTGGTATACATAATTGTGGCGAGCAAAATAGCGAGCATAACGGAATACACGCTTTCTTCGTTGGTAAAAATGCAAAAGTTCAGTATGTTGAAAAGCATTACGGCTCGGGCGAAGGTAGTGGTCAAAGAATACTAAATCCTAAAACGATTATTGAAATTGACGAGGGTGGTTACCTTGAAATGCAAACTGCTCAAATCAAAGGGGTTGACGATACTAATAGAGTAACAGTTGCAAAACTTGAAAAAAACGCCGTTTTAGTCGTTAGAGAAAATATTATGACGCACGCAAATCAAACGGCAATTACCGATTTTACCGTTGACTTGAACGGAGAAAATTCTTCTTGTCACGTAGTGTCTCGTTCTGTCGCAAAAGATAATTCAAAACAATTATTTTCTTCGCTTATAAACGGAAACAATAAATGTTCAGGTCATACCGAGTGCGATGCAATTATTATGAATAACGGCGTTGTTTCGGCAATACCTAAAGTCGTAGCAAATCACGTTGAAGCGTCGCTTATACACGAAGCCGTTATAGGTAAAATTGCAGGCGAACAATTAATTAAACTTATGACGCTTGGACTAACTGAAAAAGAGGCTGAAGAACAAATTGTAAACGGCTTTTTAAAATAAAAAATTAAACTGCTTAATAATTAAAAATTATTAGGTAGTTTTTTTTGATTTAGACTTGACAACGTATTTGGTATAGTATACAATTTTATTAAAAGAAAAAAACAGGTCGCTTTAGGGGCTAAAATTATGCGAAATTATCTTGAAAATTATTTAATTGAATACGATTTTCCTATTGAGAGTAGAGAAGTATTTTTAGATGCTTATGATAAAATAATTACTAATGAAAAATCTAAAAATTTACTTTTAAAAACTATAAAAGATTATGAAGAAAATTACGATATCGATTTTGATAAAGTTTATAAAGAGTATTATAAAATTATCCAAGATGAGTGCGGTATTCATCCACATACTACAGGTGTAATATTTGCGGTTTGTTTATCAAGGCAAGTAAAAAAATATTACGAGGAACGCGGTTATACTAAAGAAATGTACGATTGTGTTTTAGCCGATATTAAGTATAAAGTTTTAGAAAACTCACCCGTATATAAAGTATGGGGTTGGCCTAACGATATATGGCTTAATTACTTTTATAAATTTAAACGTTTTGGGTGGGGGCAAGTGCAATTCAATTTAGTAGGTTTTCCATACGAATATCACAAAAACGGAATTGATTTATACAAAGGTAGTAAAGTTATTACTATTCATTTACCTATGACGGGACAAAAACTTGATATGGATGAATTTCCTAACACTTTAAAAAAAGCCGCAGAGTTTTTTAAACAATTTTTGCCAGAAGGTCCTATAGTATTCTATTGTTGTTCGTGGCTTGTGTATAGCGGGCATTTAAGCGTATTAAAACCGAATTCGCAAATATTAAGGCTTCGTAATATGTTTGAAATTTTAGGTGAAAGTTATTTTAGCGACTATACAGAACTTAAAAGGCTTTTTCATACTACCGATTTTTCAGATTTAGATGCATTACCTAATCAAACGTCACTACAGAGGCATTATATTGAAGTAATGCGTAGGGGAGAAAAGACGGGATACGCTTACGGAATTTATATTTACGAAAAATAATTATGAGAAACTACTTAGAAAATTTTTTAATTGAATACGACTTTCCTATTGAAAGTAGACAAGTGTTTTTAGACGCTTACGATAAAATAGTCGCTAATAAAGAGTCTAACGAATTATTAAATAAAGCAATTAAAATTTATGATGAAAGTTACAAATTTGACTGCAATTATTTTAGTAACGACGTATTAAAAGGCATAGAAAATAGTTGTGACGTTCATTATAATACGGCTTGCGTAATTCTTTTTATATGTTTGTCAAAACGTCTTAAATATTACTATGAAGAAAAAGGGTATGATGAAGAAATTTACAAAACAACTATTGCCGATTTAAAATATAAGACTATTGAAGACTATCCTAAAACAAAAATTTGGGGTTGGAACGCTCCAGCGTGGTTTTGTGGATTTTATAAATTAACAAGGTTCGGTTTTGACCAACTTCAATTTGAACTTATTGATTTTAATGAAGAATATCACAAAAATGGACTTGATTTATATCCAAAAAGCAAAGTTATCACAGTTCACTTGCCAATGACAGGGCAAAAACTTAACGTAGACCAAGTACCAAACACTTTTAAAAAGGCAGGCGAATTTTTTAAACAATTTATACCAAATTCACCTATCGTATTTTATTGCAAGTCGTGGCTTATGCACAGTGGACAAATGTCGGCTTTAAGTCCAACTTCGCAAATAGTGAAGTTTCGTAATCTTTTTGAAATTCTAGGTGAAGAATATTACGAAAATAACAGCGTTTTAAAAAGAGTTTTCGACACCGATGATTTTTCTAATTTAGATAAACTTCCTACAAAAACTTCATTACAAAGATATTATATCGAAGTTTTAAAAAATGGGGGGAAAGCAGGTTACGCTTGGGGTATTTGCGTTTATCAAAAATAAAAGTTTATGAAACACGATTTTGAAACTATGAAAAAAGGAGAAACTTTATTATGGTAAAAAAATTTACAGAAAAACAAGGCGTTATTACTAACCCTTATATAGGTTTTACAAGTTTTCAACACTTCCGTGGCGAAAAATTGTATTCGGATTGCATTACTAACGTTACTAATGGTCTTGCAACGTGTGAAACTGAAAATTACGAATGTTATCCAGTTCCACAAGGCGTAGAAGAAAATGGTAGAGAACAAGGTTATTATCCAGACAATTCCGTTGCTTATATTCGTATTCTTTGGAAGGAATTTGAACCTAAACAAGGCGAATATAATTACGATTTTGTTCAAGGTATTTTAGATAAAGCAAAAGAAAAAGGTCAAACGATAATGTTTAGACTTATGCCACACAGTACTTGTGCAAGAGACGACGTTCCAGACTGGCTTAAAGAAATGATGCCTTGTCCAGAAAGGCCAGACGGCAAAAGAGTAAAAGATTCTCCTACAGACCCAAGGTATTTAAAACTTTTCGGTCAAGCAGTAGAAAAATTTGGTGAAAGATTTGATAGCAACCCAACTTTAGATTGTATGGACGTTTCTTTAGGAGGTGCGTGGGGTGAAGGTCATCAAAGTTTTCCAAAAGAAGATACCGAGGCTTTAATGGATATTTACATTAGAGTGTTCAAAAATACTAAACTTTTAGGACAATGTAGTAACGGAGCAATGCTTAACTATATTGCTGAAAAAAGAGCAGTAGGTTGGCGTTCGGACGGAACGGGACACCCTAATCACACTAATATTTGGTTACCTACGGCACTTGCAAGATTAAAGCACGAACACTGGAAAACTGCACCTATTTCTTTTGAAAGTTATTGGTGGATTAGCGAGTGGTATCGTCAAGGCTGGGATATTGACCAAATTATTGAACTTACTTTATCGTTACATATAAGTACGTTTAATACAAAATCTTTCCCTATTCAATACGCTTTAAAAGAAAAAATTGAATACTGGCTTACTAAAATGGGTTATCGTTACGTTATTCGTGAAATTGATTACGTTGAAAGCGTAAAAGCCGGCGAAAACCTTGATATTGCGTTAAAAATAGAAAATATCGGCGTTGCTCCTATATATAATAAATTACCACTTAAAATCCGTTTAAAAGGTGTTGATACTAAGGAATTTATTACTGATATCGACGTAACTAGTTGGTTACCAGGCGAATATAACGAAAAAATTTCGCTTAAATTACCTGAAAATTTGGCTAAGGGCGAATATGCAACTGAACTTGCTATAGGTGGCGGTGAATATCCTATCGTTCGCTTAGCAAACGAAACTGAATTTGACGGCGAATATCACTATTTAGCAAACGTTGAAATAAAATAATTTAAAATTAATTTGAAAGGTAAGTAACGTTGTTTGGCGTTACTTGCTTTAGTTTAAAGTTATGAAATACAAAATTTTAATAGATATCTTATTTTTATTATTGTCAAGGGAAAAGGTTTCGGCAAAATATATTGCCAATAGGTTTGATATTTCTTTAAGGACTGTTTATCGTTATATTGACGAACTTTCTTTAAGCGTGCCTCTATATAATATTCGTGGTAGAAATGGTGGTATAGCAATTTGCGATACTTATAAATTACCGGCATCTTTTTTGACGCAAGAAGAAAGTGAGTTTTTAATAGGCACTTTAAACGGAATTAAAGATGAAATTAATTCTCAAAGGCTAACTAGCATTATCGACAAGTTAAAGTCAATCTCTAAAAAGGGTGGCGATGCATTTTTTGAATTTGGTAATCTAGTTATCGATGGAGGTCCTTGGGGAAACACCCAAATGAATAAGGCTAAAATTACCTTACTTGAAAAATGTATTGAAGAAAAAAGGGTTGTTTACGTTGAGTACGTGTCACGAAACGGCGAAAAATCTAAACGAGAAATTGAACCGCACACCTTAGTATTAAAAGAAGGTATTTGGTACGTTTACGCATATTGTCGTTTGCGTCAAACGTTTAGGCTTTTTAAACTTGGTAGAATTGTTTTGGCTAATGAAACTAATCAAACTTTTACTCGTCATCAACTTGAAAACGTAGGTGAAATTTTAGAAAGTTGGTATAGTACGTTAAAAGGGCAAGATATTGAGTTAAAAATAAGCCAAAAAATAAAACCTGAAATTGAAGAGTGGCTTGGCGTTGACAAAGTTTATTCTTTATCAAACGGCGAAATAAGGGCGTCGTTTAATATGCCTATAGATTTAGCGTTAGTAGGTAAAATTTTATCGTTTGGTAACGAAGTTAAAGTGTTAGAGCCGTTGTCGCTTAAAAAACTCATTTTATCAACGATAAAAAATATAACTGATTTATATGATAATTAAAAGTAACAATAACTTTGGAGAATTTATTATGAGTAACGATATGAATATTGTTTGTTTAGATTTAGAAGGTGTTTTAGTCCCTGAAATTTGGATTGCTTTTAGCGAGGCAACTAATATTCCTGAACTTAAAATTACAACTAGGGAAGAACCCGACTATGATAAACTTATGAATTATAGAATAAAAATATTAAAAGAACACGGTTTAGGGCTTAAAGAAATTCAAGAAGTTATCTCTACGATAAAACCACTTGAAGGTGCTAAAGAATTTTTAGACGAGTTAAGGTCGTTAACGCAAGTTATTATTTTAAGCGATACTTTCTATCAATTTGCAACCCCACTTATGAAACAACTTGGAAACCCAACGCTTATGTGTAACACGCTTGAAGTTGCAGAAACTGGCGAAATTACTGGCTTTAAAATGCGTTGTGAAAAAAGTAAACTTTCAACTGTAAAAGCACTTCAATCGGTTGGTTTTGAAACTATTTGTGCAGGCGATAGTTATAACGACCTTGGTATGATTTTAAATAGCAAAGCAGGATTTTTATTTAAAAGTACTGATAAAATTAAAAAAGATTATCCTAATCTTCAAGCATTTGAAAGTTACGGCGAACTTTTAAACGCAATTAAAAAAGTATTATAAAAAGCAGGCAAACGCCTGCTTTTTAATATTAATGCTAATATTAAAATAAAATCAAAACTTTTACTAATAAAGGTTGACATTAAATTTTATAGGGGTTATAATTATTTTATAAGTGCGTTTTGTTTAAAAAAAATTCTAAAATTTACGCACGTCAAGGAGAATTATGCATAGAAAAATTAAAGTTGCTCTTGTAGGTGGTGGCTCGTACGCTTGGGCTCCAAACTTATTTGGAACGTTTTTTAATAACGATTTTTACGACAAAGATTTAGAACTTTGTTTGTACGATATTAATGAAACGGCGTTAAATAATCTTTACGAATATTTATCTCATTTTAACGACGCTAATCCAGAAAAGGCAATAACACTTACTAAAACTATTAGTGAAGACAAGGCGTTAGAAGGTGCTGATTACGTTGCGATAGCAATTTCTCACGGTGGTACTGACGCTGAAATGCAAGACCATATAATAACTCGTAAACACGGCTTTTACAACGTAAAAGGTAGTGAATCGGGTATTGCAGGTGCAAGCCGTACAATTCGTTCAGTTCCAGAATTCGTGCGTATTGCAAGGAAAATGAAACAACTTTGTAAACCGGGTGCAACCCTTATGAACGTTACTAATCCGCTTACTGCACTTACTCGTTGCGTTCAAAAATATGAAGACGTTCACGCAATCGGTTTTTGTCACGGTATACTTAATCACTTAAACATTTTACTTCCATATTTCGGGGCAAAAAGTTTAGAAGAAGTAAGTTTTTCGGTTAGTGGTGTAGACCATTGTTCTTTCTTAACCGACGTTAAGTTTAAAGACCAAGACGCTTTAGAAATTATGCGTAAAAAAGGTATGATTGAAGCGGCTTGGGCGGGCAAAACTAACATTACTTACGACGACCCGTTTGCTGGTAGAGAAAACCAAAGAATTAGGTTTATCGTTTGGGATATGCTTGGTTGTATGCCAGGTCTTAGTGACGAACATTGTGCAGAATTCTATTATCAAACGACGGGAACTCAACCAAATCGTGACAGGTTTGGGATGCACTACGACCGTTTAGTTGATAGAACTGAAACGATTAAAAGAATTAACGGCAGAATTTTAACAGCCCTTGAAACTAAAAAATTCCCAGAAAGAATAGGTGGTGACGAAATTATTCACCGTGTTATCGAAGCGTTTGAAGGTGGTAGAAAATATAAAGACGTATGTAACTATCGTAACTTAGGTCAAGTTAGAGAATTACCACAAGATATCGTTGTTGAAACGTTTAATACTTTCGACGCTACGGGTGTTCACCCTATTATTGCAAATCCACTTCCTAAAGCAGCACAACAAATAGTAATTCCAACTGCTATGAGAGAAGAATTATTTATTGAAGCGGCTATGGAATGGGATGCAGGTAAACTTACGGCAGCCCTTTGTGCAGACCCACTTGTTCAAGACTTTACAAGAATTCGTGAAGTAGTTAAAGATTTAATGGATTATAACGCACAATTCTTACCAAAAGGTATGATTTAATAAAACATAATAATAAAAACACGCTTTTCTAACAAAAGCGTGTTTTTTAATAAATAAATTTACGTTTATATTACGTGTTAATTTTTAGTAAAAGAGTCAACGTATTCTTTTAAATTGCCAACGTAAATAGTTTCAGTGTCTAATAATAAAAAGTCAATAGGTTTAATAATTTCGGGCAAATCTTCTTGTTTGATTACGTTTGCCTTTACTAAAATAGTGCGTACAAATTCAGAGCAATAAAAATAATTTTCACGCTTTAACTTTTTGTTAAACGACGCTTCAAATAAACCAAGCACGTCAAATTTATATTTCTTTCTATTTTCGTACATAGTTTTTACTAGATTTTCTATTTCTTGTTTTTGCAAAGTAGTTACTTCTAGTTTTAAAATTTGGCAAGTCGTTTTATAAAAGCGTTTAAAAGTTCCAAAAGAAGGGTGTTCTTTAACGTAAGCACCATAAAAAACGTTGTACGGATATTTTCTTCCAAACGAATACATTTGGTCGAGTTTTTCGTCAAGCGAAATTGATGCGTGATTATATTTTGCTTTTGTAAACCATTTTAAGATTAAAGAAAGTATCGTTCCCGTTTGACTTAAAACAACGTAAACGTATTCTTTTTTAGGCAATTTAACTTCTTGCATTTAAACTCCAAAATAAAATAAATTACTAATATTTTCGCCCAACTCTTTTTTAGAGTAATATAGGTTTTTCGCTTGTAAGGTTAAAAAGTAATATGCTTTTAAAAGTAAAGCGTAGCCGTCTTGTAAAATAAGGGTATTCGCCTTTTCAACTATTTTAAAAATAAAAGACATAATTTGTTCGTCGTTTTCAATAGTAAAGTCTAAATTATTAAAAATATCTTTTAAATTTATATAACCAAATTGTTCTACCATTATTTTGTATGAAAAAGCAGTTTGATATAAAGCGTTAACTAAATTTTCATAGTCTTTTTTATTAACGTGTGTAAAATTTTTGCCTATAAAAATTTCGTCAATACTTTTTATTGAAATAGTTTTTATAATTTCAATATCGTCGCAATTAGATGGTAATTTCTTTTCAAAAAAATTACAACATCTATAAATTTCCATAACGGCGTTTTCTTTTAGTTCGCTTTGACTTTTTGCGTTAATAGGGCAGTATTGACCTTTTTCAAAAACGCCGATATATTCATTGCCTTTAAATACTATTAATCGCATTTTTTGTCCTTTAACGTACTTAAAATTTCAGTTAATAACTCTTCGGTTGTAGGCGGAGCATTTTTCTTTGCTTCCTCGTCTTTAATACGCTTCTCTTCTTCGGCTTGTTTTTTTGCTTGTTCTTGTTTGTCAATTTCCATTTGTTTAATTTGTTTTTTAGTATAGCCTTGTTTTCTTAAAGCACGATATTCTTTTTTAGAGAAAGATTGCATTTCACTTTTAAAAGTGTTTACACTTTCGTTAAATTTGTTTGAAAATTTAACGATAATAAATAAAACGAAAGCAACAATAAAGAAGTTTAATATAGCGTTTATAAAAGCACCCCAGTCAATATAAATTGATTGAGTTAAGTCTATTATACCTTCCGTGTTATATGCAGGAATTAATATGGTATAAATATCGCTTAATTGATAACTTCCTAAAACTTTTGCAAGAATAAAGTTGATAAGTGGTTTTAAAATATTGTTAGACAAAGCGTTAACGATAGCAGTAAAAGAACTACCTATAATAACGCCGACTGCAAGGTCAACTACGTTACCCCTAGTAATAAATTTTTTAAATTCTTCAAAAAACTGCTTCATAAGAAACTCCTTACTTAAAATTTATTATTTTATCTAAAAGTTCAGTTGGATTAGACGCATAATGCACGCAACCTGCGTCAACTAATAATTGTTTAGGTCTATAACCCCAAGTTACGCCTATTCCGTCAACGTTTGAGTTTATAAAAGTTTTAACGTCAACTTCGCTATCGCCAACGTAAATTGCGTCGTTTTTATCGATATTTAAAGTGTTAAGACAATATTCAACGCAAGTTTTATCTGGTTTAGGGTTAAAAACGCCCGGTCTATTACCCGTAACGAAATCAAAATTATAGTGTTTAAGAAGTTGTTTGTAAACAATTTGCGTAACGCTATCGGGCTTGTTTGAAACGATTGCTAATTTATAGCCCATTTCTTTTAACGAAACTAAAACGTTGTCAAGACCATCGTAAAGTTTAGTGTATTCGTTTTGACTTTTTTCTTGTAACGGCACGTATTCGTCAAAAACCTTTTGTAAAAGTTCGTCACTTGGATTGCCAAGCGAACGACGAACAAGTTCTTTTGCTCCGTAGCCAACGTTTTTTAAAACTTGTTCGCTACTTAGCGTAGGGTAGCCGTTATTTTTTAAAACTATATTTAGACTTTCTTTAATATCGTCAAGGGTGTAAAGTAAAGTTCCGTCTAAATCAAAAATAATAAGTTTTTTCATAATATCCTTTACATTTTTTGTGGAGTTTTAATACCAAGTAGTGAAAGAGAATTTTTAATAACCGTTTTCGTAGCGAAAGTAAGTGCCAAACGGAAGTTTTTAATATTTTCTTCTTCGCCTAAAATTTTGCAGTCAAAATAGAATTTGTTATAAAGTGACGCAACGTCAACTGCATATCTGGTAACTAAACTTGGTTCGTTCTTTTCTGCCGACGCAAGAACAACGTCTTCAAATTTTGAAAGCATTGATATAAGGTCGTATTCTTGTTTTAAAAGGCTCGTAATTTTATAATCTCCTATAACGTCGTTTGCTTTTTGTAAAACGCTAACGCATCTAGCGTAAGTATATTGAACGTAAGGGGCAGTTTCGCCTTCAAAATTCAATACCTTATCGTAAGAAAAGACTATGTCTTTTATTCTACTATTAATTAACGCCCCAAAAATTACAGCACCCGTACCGACTGCTTCGGCAACCGATTGTTTGTCTTCAAGCGATGGATTTTTTTCGTTAATAATAGAGTAGGCTTTTTCAACGCACTTATTAATAACGTCTTCAAGTAAAACTACTTTACCTTTTCTAGTACTCATAGTTCCGTCTTCAAGCGAAACCATACCAAAGGCAACGTGTTCCATATCTTTTGCCCAAGGCTTTTGTAAAAGTTCTAACGTTTTAAAAATTTGTTTAAAGTGTAAATTTTGTTGATAAGCAACAACGTATAAACATTTAGTAAAATCGTAAGTTTTGTTTCTATAATACGCCGCCGCCAAGTCACGTGTTGCGTATAAAGACGCACCGTCACTACGAAGTATTAAACAAGGTGGCATATCGTATGGAGAAAGGTCAACGATTTTTGCTCCGTTGCTTTCAACTAGTAAGCCTTTTTGAGTGAGTTCGTCAATAACGACGTCCATTTTATCGTTATAAAAACTTTCGCCGTTATAACTATCAAAAGTTACGTCAAGTTTATCGTAAATTTTAACTACGTCTTTTAAAGTTAATTCTTTAAACCATTTAAACAAAGCAACGCACTCACCGTCGCCTTGTTCGATTTTTTTGAAATATTCTCTAGCAATATCGTCAATTTCAGGGTTTTTTTCGGCTTCTTCGTGATATAAAACGTATAAACGAGTAAGTTCTTTAATTCCGCCTTTTTCAACCGTTTCTTTATCGCCCCAAGTTTTGTAAGCGTAAATTAATTTACCAAACTGAGTGCCGTAGTCACCAAGATGGTTTACGCCTATTACGTTGTAGCCCAAAAATTTATAAATTCTGTATAAAGCACCACCTATAACGGTAGTAGATAAGTGACCTATATGAAAAGGTTTTGCAATATTTATAGACGAATAGTCTATAACGATATTTTTGCCGTTACCGATATTTGACGAGCCGTAACTTTGTTTTTTAGACAAGATATTATTTAAAACGTCGCTTGCAAAATCAGTTCTGTTAATAGTAAAATTTAAGTAGCCGTTTACACTTTCAATTTTAGAAATATATTCGTCGGTAGAAAGTGTAGACGCTAAGTCGTTAGCAATCATAATAGGTGATTTTCTTAAAATTGAAGAAAGTTTAAAACAAGGAAAAGAATAGTCCCCAAAATTATTGTCAACCGTATTTATAATAAAATCTTCAATTTGTTTTTCAGTAAGACCGTCTATTTTAATTTTTGACGCTATGTGTTTTTTGTAATTCATAATAAAATCCTTAACTTTTAATTTAATACATTTTAGCACATTTTAAGTTTTATCGCAATAAAAATATAAAACTATATAAAAAGATTTGAATAAATAGTAAAAATGATATATAATAAATAAGTTAAAAATTATTTAAAACGGAGTATTTATATGAAACTTGGCGTTGTAGGATTACCAAACGTAGGTAAATCTACTTTATTTAACGCAATTACGCACGCAGGGGCACAATCGGCAAACTTTCCGTTTTGTACGATAGAGCCAAACGTTGGCGTGGTTGCAGTTCCAGACGAAAGGCTTGAAAAGTTAGCAAAACTTTATAATAGTAAAAAAATTACCCCAGCAAGCATTGAATTCGTTGACATAGCAGGTTTAGTTAGGGGTGCGTCTAAAGGCGAAGGACTTGGCAATAAGTTTTTGTCGCACATAAGAGAAGTTGACGCAATAATTCACGTAGTTAGATGTTTTGAAGACGATAATATCGTTCACGTTGACGATAGCGTTGACGCTATAAGGGACATTGAAACGGTTAATTTAGAACTTATTTTAGCCGATTTAGAAAGTGTTCAAAAAAGGTACGACAAAGCCTTTTCAATGATAAAAACGGGCGACAAAAAATACGTTACCGAAAGCGATTTATTAAAGAAAATTTTAACGACGCTTGAAAATGAAAAACCCGTTAGAAGTATTACTTTTACCGAAGAAGAACAAAAATACGTTGACGGCTTATTTTTAATAACGTCAAAACCGGTAATTTATTGTGCTAACATTAGTGAAGACGATATCGGCAAAAACGAAGACGAAATACCTTTTGTTAAAGAGTTAAAAGAGTACGCTAAACAAGATAATAGCGAAACACTTGTAATTTGTGCTAAAATTGAAGACGATTTAAGTCAATTAGAATTAGAAGAACAACAACTATTTTTAGAAGAATTAGGTCTTACCGAAAGTGGTTTAGATAGGCTTGTAAAAGCAAGTTATAAACTTTTAGGACTTATTAGTTATTTAACAAGTGGTGAGCCTGAAACAAGGGCGTGGACTATTAAAAACGGCACGAAAGCCCCACAAGCAGCGGGTAAAATACATAGCGATTTTGAAAAAGGCTTTATTAGGGCAGAAGTCGTTGACTGGCAAGTTTTATTAGAATGTGGAAACTACGCAAAAGCAAAAGAACTTGGTAAAGTGCGTAGCGAAGGCAAAGACTACGTTATGAAAGACGGCGACGTCGTATTATTTAGATTTAACGTGTAAAAACTTTATAATAAAATTCCGTGCAAAATTACTGCACGGAATTTTTTAATATATTATAAATTATTTTGTAATTTATTTATTTTTTTAGTTAGTAAAAAGTGTGGCTATCGTATTGCAAATATTATTGCTAAATGGTATAATAAAATAAAAAGGGAAAAAGCCTAGTGGGTTAGATATATTGTTTTATATCTAACAAAGAAGGAAGATAATTGTGAATAAAGTTAAAAAATTAAAAATAATAGTAATTGTACTAATACTTTTAGGGGGCATAGGAGTTATTTTAAAGTATTGCAAATCTTTTTCTTCGAATTTTGTTTGTGTAGATTACGGCTGTTATTTTCATTTTTATGTTGAGGGAGGAAATGGTTCTATAACAACTGATTCAGAAGATATAAACAAATATGTTGTAATGTGTTGTGAATCCGGTTCGTTATGTGAAGATTGCCCTGAAAATTCTTATCGTATTTCATTGTTGTGTGGGAAACAAGGAAGTCGTGAAGTTACTTTTATAGCAATACCTGACGCAGGCTATCAAGTAAAAGAGTGGCGTTTTAATGGTCAAGTAGTTGAAGGTAATAAAACTAATACCTATATGGCAACAGTTTCATATAAAGACAATTATGAAGGTGTTATAATAGTAGTTTTTGAACCTATAAGTAATTAAAACTATATTTTAGGATATATTATGAAAAATTCAATGAAAAAATATGGAATCATAAAATATTTACTTATACTATGTATACTATTAATTTTATTTACATTTACAAACTTATATAAATGAGTAAAATAAAATTCCGTGCAAAATTACTGCACGGAATTTTTTAATATATTATAAATTATTTTGTAGTATAACTTAGTTTTATTTTTTTACGTTTAATATATCGTCTGCCGAACAATCTAGCACGGCACATAATTTTGAAAAAGTTGCAAGCGTTGGTTGGGCTCTACCTGATACGTATTGTGAAACGGTTGCCCTTGATACTCCTATTGCGTTAGCAATTTCACTTTTCTTTAACCCACTTTGCTCTATTTCTCTTTTTAAATTTTCACTAATAATAACGTCTAAACTTTTATTCATATTTTAATTATATTAGGTATCGCCTAACTTTTGTTTGACAATTAGGCAATGCCTAATTATAATGTTTGTAAAAATTAGTTTTTTATTAAAATATTATGAAAACTTGTTGTATAATAGGTCATAGGAATTTTGAAATAACCGAAAAATTATAATTAAATGTAAAAAGTATTTTAATGTATTTAATCGAAAAAGAAAAAGTAACGGATTTTTTGTTTGGTAGTAAAAGTACTTTTATTGATTATTGTTACGAAATTATAACTAAATATAAAAACAATTATATTAATTTAAAACGCATTTTTGTTAGGGCGGAGTATCCTTTCATAAGTGATAATTATTATAAGTATCTCAAAGAATTTTATGAAGAAAGTTATTTTTATAATGATAAATTGATAAACAATAAATTTAGTTATATTAGACGCAATCAAGTTATGATAGATAAAAGTGATTTTTGTTTATTCTATTTTGACGTTAATTATTTATCAAATATAAAATCGCAAAGTGGTACGAAAATAGCGTATGAATACGCTATTAAAAAAGGTAAAAATATAATAAACGTTGCAATTTGAATTTTAATTTAATATATAGTATTTTATTAAATTAAAAGCACCTAATTTTTCGATTAGGTGCTTTTTTATTAGTTTAAAAGTTCTTTTTTTATTAAGTTTACCATTATCGTAGTATTTAAAGTTATAGCGTCAATAGGGTAAATTTCTTTAGCGTAGCCGTGATAGTATTTATTCATAAAAAAGTCGATTGCGTCTTGGTCACTTCCACCATTTTTAAGTATATTTAAAATTCCGTCTGCCGTATCGATTGCGTTAGTTTTGCAGTCTTGTAAATATTTTTTAGTTTGCTCGGTTGATAAAACGCCGTAGTGTGGGGCAAGAATTTTATCAATATCAAGTGCTTTTGCCTTTTCTATTGAATTTAACGCCATTTCATAGCCAACTAAATATGACGGCAACACGCTTTCACCCGTGTAAACGCCAAGCGTTTCACTACCTAAAAGCAGTTTTTCATTTTTTAAATAATAACCGATAGAACATTTTGTATGACCAGGTAAACTAATTGTAGTAAAAGTCATATCGCCTGCTTTTATTTCGTCGCCGTCGTTTACAGGAATATCAACTACTAAATTATCAATTAAATCTTCATAGTCACTTACGCCACAAGTTTTAGCAAATTTTTTATCTAAATCACGCATTAATTGTTTTGCACTATCTTTTAAAAAGATTTTCGTAGCGTATTCGCCGGCAACTATTTTAACGTTTGGGTATAACTTTTTAACGTAAACCGAGCCTAAAGCGTGGTCGTAATGTGAGTGAGTTAAAAAGATATAGTCAAGATTTCTATCACCTAAAATATTTTTTATATTTTGTGCTACCTTATTACCCGTAAATGCAAAGCCAGAATCGTATAAAATTGCCGTTTTGCCGTCGTCTAATAAAAATGCACTATCGCCAGAAATGGCTCTTACGTCGTAAATTTTTAACATATTACTTTTCAAATACTACGCTAACAAGCGTTTTAAGTGCTTTAATAGATATAGTTGCTGTGCCGTCTTTAACTAAAACGTCACAAGTAGAATTATCAGGCGTATAAACCTTAAAGTTTTTAAAATCATTAAGTAAATTGTCACTAAAAGTAACTCTCGTCATATCAATATCACGGTCGATATTTCCGTTTAAAACGTGAAGAATTAACTTATTATCGCAAGTTATTCTCGTTTCAAGTAAAACGTCTTCGGTATCAATCGTTAAATTACTTGGAAGGTATTGTAAAAAGTCTTGTTTAGTAGTTAAAATAGCGTCCTTTATACCTTGAAGATTATAAATTTCGTTCTTTTCACTTCTAGTTTTAGTGTTTTCGTTATGACGACCAAAACCACCCGTTGCAATAATTTTAACGCCTCTATTCGACGCATCTTTTAAATCTTGGTACAATTTATTTTTGCAGTATAAAACGTCTGGTAAAATTATAACGTCGCCTTTTTCTAAAGACGCAACTTCGTCTTCAGTAATAATAGAGTAAGGGTTGTTATTAAGAACGAGTTTAGTAGTAACTGCAAAAAGTTCGCCATAGCCGTTTAACGAGCAAGTTAAGTTTTCAACTGCGTGTAACACTTTAATTTTATTATACGACTTAGCGTCGAAAAGTGAACTATTTTTTTTGTAATAATCAAAACTTTCTTTTAAGCCGTCGCATAAATATTGAGTATCAATAGCAACTTTGTCACCGTTTTTCATTGAACGAATAGTCCAAGGAACGCCTACGATATCGCCGTACACTGCAGATTGCATAACGAAACTTTTAATTTCTTCTTTATTTTTAGGGAAACGCAATTTGCCTTTTTCGTCATGACACCAAGAAGTGTCAAAAACTTTATAGTTAAAGCGTTCGCCGTATTTAAAGGCTAAAGTTTGACCGTGAACTCTACCTTGATTTTTACCAAAGTAACCACCCGAATTTTCTACGAAAATATAATCGCAACTAGCAGGGCTTAAAGTAGGTTCAAAACCGCCTACCACTTGATTTCTATAACCACGTGGAAAACCAGGGTTATGAAGAACTTTTGCCTTGCCGTTTGAAACTTCTTTAACGTAGTCAAAGCAATTTTTATGGAATTTAGCAACGGTATCTTGTAAAAAGATTAAATACCACTTAAATAACGGGTCGTAAATATTATGGCGTGGGGCAATTTCGTGTACGTCGTCAAGCGTAGCAGGGTAGGTAGGGTAAGGAATTTCAACGTAGTCAAAATCTTTAATGCCCATAACTTCGTAAGGATTTTTAAAATTTTCTTTTAAATACTCTCTAAATTTTCTTTGACAATGTTCGCAGTAGCAAAACGACATACCAGAGTTATCGAAGTGGAATCCGTCAAGCCCTATTTCTTCAACGCCGTATTTAATAACGCTTTTTAAGTGTGCTAAATATTTATCGTTATTATAGCAAGGTCTAGGACGATAATATTGGTCGGTTAAAGTTGGTTTAAATCTGCCGTGCCTATCAACGATAAGCATATCTTTAACGTCGGGAATTTCTCTCGTAATATTTTCAGTATAGATAGAACCCATTGACATATAGCCTAAAACTTTTACGCCGTGTTTGTGTGCAAGTTTAGTAAATTCTTTAGTTTTAAGCATTTCTTCTTCTTCAAAAAGAATACCCGAGCCTTTATAAAAATGAGTATAAACCATATTTATTCCAAGTTCAGCACCCTTTTTGATTAATTCTTCTTTATGAATTCTAGCGTACCATTCGTCAACGTTTTCGCCAAGACTAAAAACCGTACCGCCGTCGTTACCCATTCTTTTTAAGTGGTAAATAGGTTCGTGGTTCCAGTAAGACCAAACTACTTTATCTTTCATAATTAAACTCCTTATTTAAGATTTTTAAGGTCAATAACGTGTACTGATGGGGTAAATCCGTCAGTTTCGCCTAAATATAATTTTCCGTCGTGATATGCAGACGAGTGAAAATAACATCTGTAATTTTTGTCGTTTACAGGACCAAAGTCTTTAATTCTATCTTCGCCCGTAGCCTTTCTATCAAAACGAACTAATCTCATATTAGGGTAACCTGCACCTATCCAAATAACGCCGTCATCGTCTTCTTCTAAAACGGCAGTTCTACCACTTTCAGGGGCAATATCGGTAATAAATTCAAAAGTTTCAGTTTTCCAGTCAAAACGGAATAACTTAGACTTATCTACCATACCAACGTACATTTCGCCGTCTTTAGTAACAATCCATTGGTCAATACCTTGGTTGCCTGCAATCTTTGGACCGATATCTTGTAAAATAAGAGTGTCCATATGATAAAATCTATCTTCGTCAGGATTATATTTTGCAAGTCTTAAAGTTTTGTTGTAGTAGTCAACCCAACCAAGATAGCAAATTCCGTTAGGGGCAATAGCCATATTGTGATGACCGTATTCACTAATTCTGCCGTAGTCGGTAACTTTACCCGTTGGAATATCAACAACTAAGAAGTGGTTGTCTGGAATAGTGTTAACGTAACATTTTTGTCTTTTTGCATCAACTTGCATTGATTGAGAGTACATAAATTGTGGAAAATCTGCAACGATTTTACTACTATCGGTTGCAGGGTCGTAAACGACTACTTTACCGCCGTTATCGTCTCTAACTCTGTTCCATTGGTCTAAATTATCAAGAGCAAATTCACTATAAGAAATATCTTCATAGCCTTGTTCTCTCTTTCTTTTTAACATAATTTCAGGCAATTCGCTTTTTAAGTATGCGTTAAATACAGGTAAGCCGTCCCAAGTAAAGTGACTGCATTCGCCCATAATAAGTTTGCCGTCTGCTAAAACACCTAAAGAGTTGTGTATTTTAACGCAATAATTTCTATTTTTTACCCAAGGGAAAACGTCGTTGCAAAGCGTAATTTCGTCAGTTTTAGTATCTAAAACTGCTAACGTTTCGCTACCACCCGTTAAACCAAGATAAATTTTATCGCCTACTTTTTTCATTGAAGTTACAGCCGTTGCACGTCTGCTTTTAACGTATAATTCTTTCGTTTCCATAAAAATACCTATCCTTATATATATTGACTAAATTAGTCGTTATAATAATTATATCACTTAACTTGTAATAAAACAATAAAGTATATCAACTTAAAAAAGACAAAATTGCACTTTTTATCACCATAAAAAAGTAGGCAAAAGTGGCTATTTTTAGCAAAATTAGGACATTATTGCACTTGACAAACAAAAACGACTATGTTATTATATAATAAAGGAGCAAAAATGGAAACTAAACGTTATAAGGCCGAAAGTATTACTATATACCCGATAAAAACGGCGTTTTATATGCCACCTACGGTTTTTGGGGGCGACCCTGTTGGACACGTAGGGCAAAACGATATGTTCTTTTTAGTGTTAAAGGGCGAAATTATATTATTTATTGAAGACTTCTTTTATATTATGAAAGCAGGTCAACTTGCCTTTTTACCAAAGGGCAAAATGCGTAGGTATTTTAGTTTTTCTAACGATTATAAAGTGTATTCTATGTCTTTTTATGCTCAGGGCGACGGTGTTAATTTAATGCAAGGTTTAGGTTATACGCAATCTAACTACGTCGTAACTCCTAAAAATTTGGAAAGGGTAGTTGAACTTTTTGAAAATTCGTCGCACGTTGAGTTTAATAAAAACGCTATTCATAACGTAATTTGGTCGGCAAATATTTTGAATATCATTAAAGAGTTTTCAAAAGAGCAAAAAATTCAATTTAATAGCGACGAAAGGCTTAACGAAGTCGTTGATTATATGAAAGCAAACGTTGATAAGAACGTTACGGTTGAAGAGTTGTCAAGCATAGTTTATATGCAACCCACTTATTTTATAAGGTGTTTTAAAAAGTCGTACGGCTATTCGCCTATGGCGTACTTTAAAACGCTAAAACTATGTAAGGCAATGCAACTTTTAAACGAAGGCGAATTAAGTGTTGACAAGGTTGCTGACAGTGTTGGAATGATTGACGCATCATACTTTTCACGCTGGTTTAAAAATAATTGTGGCGTAACCCCAAGCGAATATAAAAAACAACTATACAAAAACGTTGAATAAAACTACCCCCACGGCGTGCCGTGGGGGTTATGTTTATAAAATCGAGTTGGTCTATAAGCCGGGTTCTGTCATTTAATACAGTCATCTATCTAGGATTATAGTTACCTATAACCTCAAGCGAATAAAATAGACAAGCACCTGTAGCGTAGTGTTCTCTTGCCCCTATCTTGCTTTGGGTGGGGTTTACATTGCCCCAAATGTCACCATTTAGGCGGTGAGCTCTTACCTCGCCTTTTCACCCTTACGTTAATAATAACGCGGTATTTTCTGTTGCACTTTCCTTAAAGTCACCTTCACTGGCCGTTAACCAGCACCCTGCTACATAAAGCCCGGACTTTCCTCGTGAATAAAATTCCCGCGACTGTACAACCAACTCATACTTATTATAACACTTAAAAATTTTCTTGTCAAAATATTTACGGGCTTAGTTATCGTTTACCTTTAACGCCTTTTACGTCAAGCACGCCAGATAAATACACCTTTTTAAGAGACTTTTTTTGATTAAATTCTTTTATAGCGTTTTCAATTAGCGACGTTAATAAAAAACTAAACTCTTTTACGCTTTGACAATGTAAGTAGTAGGCTAGCGAGCCTGGAACGGTGTTTATCTCGTTTAAATAAACAACGCCGTTACAAATTAGGTAGTCAATTCTAATAATGCCGTTAAAATCGCATTTTCTATAAATTTTCTCAGTAGTTTTATAAATTTCGTTTTTAAGTTTATCGTCTATTTTTGCAGGAAACTCTTTTTTAGGTAATTTTTTATTTAATAAATATTTATCTTTAAAAGATAAAATATCTTTTTCCATAAAAGGTCTTTCTAGCATAGAAAGTCGTATTTCTTCGCCTATTTTATACGCTGACTGATTAATTTCAATAACGTCTTTTAAAGCCCTTTCAACTATAACTTTTACGTCGTAACTAAAAGCGTTAATTAACGCTTGCTCAAGTTCTTGTGAGTTATTAGCAACGCTAATTCCTATACTGCTACCTAAACGTGACGGCTTTACTATTACCGGGTACGAAAACTTTTTTTCTACCATTTTAATTGCTAAATCTTTTTTGGTAAAAAAGCAGTCTTTCATAATCCTTACGTATGTTAAGCAATTTACGTTTAAGCCTTTTAAAACTATTTTAGTAACGTCTTTATCTATTGAAAAAGAACTTGTAAAAGTATCGGGTGAGGCTAGGGGAATACCACTTAAAGCCATAATTCCGCATAAACTACCATCTTCGCCGTTTACGCCGTGCATACAATTTATAGCACAATCTATGCTAAATAATTTTTTTAGTTTGTTTTTACGTACGCTGTATAAAGTATTTTCACCTAAAACTAGGGTAACTTTATTAACCTTTTTATAATCCTTATTTTTAAACCAGTCTAAATCGTTTAAAAAAGGAGAGTAAAACCACTCTCCGTCACTATTGACGTAAACGGGAATTTTATTATACAAAGTGCCGTCGATAGAATTAGTCGTTAAAACGCCCGTAATTACTGAAATATCGTGCTCACACGATTTACCACCAAAAACTATTAAAATATTCTTCAAAAAAACACCTCCACAACTATTTTTGCTTTGGTGTTTTAAAAATTTATTCTGTGTAAATATCTGGCAAGTCGTTTTCAAATAAAACTGCGTCGCCTTCGGTCAAGTTTTCAGCAAGGAATTTTTTGCTTTCTTCAAGACTTTCTATCATTATTATATTCTCTTTATTAAAGCCTTGTGACAATAATCCTTGACGAATATTTAGCGTACCACCCCTTTTTATTAAAAGAACTTTGTCGCATATTTGACTTAATTGTACGCCAAAATCAAAATTAGCATTGTTTTCAAAAATTCCTAATTCAATCATACCAGGGGTTACGACGTATTTTTTGCCTTTTGCAATTTTTAATAATTGAACGGCCTTTTTAACGCCTTCTGGATTACTATTATAACTATCGTCTATAATATATGCACCAACGTCGTTTTTAATAATTTCAAGCCTATGTTTTACGCTTGTAATTTTATTTACGCCTATTGCGATTTCAGTAAGCGTCAAGCCAAGATTTAAGGCTACGCAACTTGCTAAACAAATATTAGTAACGGCACTTTCGCCAACTAACGACGTAGAAACGCTAATGCTTTCATCTTTATGGTGAAGGGTGAACGTTGTATTTTCAAAAGTATAAACTATATCGGTTGCGTAAACGCTAGCCTTTTTATCGTTAATGCCTGCTAATTGTTTATTAAAAGGACAGTCGTTATACATTTCAATCGAATAATCGTTATCGCTTGAAAAGACGGCAAAACCACCTTTCATATTTTCAATTAATTCGTATTTAGTCTTTTTAATATTGTTAAAGGTTAAAAAAGTTTCTAAATGTTGTGAAGTAACGCCGGTAATAACGGCAACGTCGGGGTTAATTATATTTGTTAATTTTTTGATATCACCAACGTGCCTTGCACCCATTTCGCAAACGAAAACGTCGTAAGAATTATTTAAACGGCGTACTGCTTTAGCAATTCCAAGTGGAGTATTGTACGAAAGTGGAGTTTTTAAAACGGAATATTTTTCACTTAAAATAGTTGTTAAAATTTCTTTAACTGAAGTCTTAGCAAAACTGCCCGTAATTGCTATTTTTTTGCCTTTAAAACTAGCGATAGTTTGTTTTGCTTTTTTAATATAATGATTGTTGATTAATTTTTCAAACGGATTATTTATTAAATAAGCAATTAGTAAAACAAACGGCACTAAAATAGGCGTTAAACACAAAATAGAATATCTAAATACAGGGAATAACGGGTCGCTTATAAAAATTGAAATGACGTTGGCTAAGTAACTAATAGACACGTTTAAAATTAAATATAGTATCGAAAACGTTATCATAAGCCTAATCATGCGTCTCGTCTTTACAAGGGGGAGTTTATTAGGTCTTTTACTTTCGCCTATTTGATATACTATCAAGAAAAACAAATACCAAACAAATCCAAAAAAAGCAACGTAAGGAGAATTTAAAAAAGAAAACGCCATATTCGTTAACAAAAATGCTAATATAGACAAAACGCTTAACGTAAAAAGGCGTTTTGTTTTGGCATTATTTTTTACAAAAATCCATTTAAAATAGTCAGCCCCACGATATCCGCATTGTTGAATTGCTTGAAAAAATCTATACGATATAATAAGTGTTAAAATGGTGTTTATTAATCCTACGATTGTAAAGTTTAAAACGACGTTTAACGATAATAAGTCGGCGTATGAAGTTATATTTGTAAAACCCATTTAATTATTCTCCTTTAAAAAATTTAACGTAAGTTCATTAAAGGTTTTATGCTTAGTAATAAAGCAAAAATGATTACCATTTAATAAAAAGAGTTTGCTATTTTTTATATTTTTATTTAGTTTTTTCGCCATATAGACGGGAGTTTCACTATCTTTTTTGCCATAAATTAATAAAACTTTATTATTAATTTTAGGCAAAAGATTGTCTAAATGCTCGTTTATAATTTTTTTAAAACTAAGTTTTTCAATTTCGTTTAATTTTTTATAATCGTTAGAACCGAAATTTGAAAAATCTTTATTTTTAAAGAATTTTTTAAGCAGTTTGTAAGAGTATATTTTAAAATAATAATTAAGTTTTCTTTTAGGTTTTAAGCCTGCTCCACCTGTTATAACGATTTTATCTAACCTTTTATCAATAGTAGCAAGTTTTAGTGCAATTCTACCGCCAAAAGAGTGTGCTATTACGTGATATTTTTTAATATCTAAAAAATTTATAAGTTTTAAAACGTCTTTAACGTAGTCGTCTAACGAGTAGGGCAAACTAAGTGGTAAATTTTCGCCAAACCCCGTAAGGTCTGGGGCAATTACTCTATAGTATTTACTAAAAAAATCTAATTGATATGAAAAACTTTCCTTGCAAGAAAGGTAGCCGTGTAAAAATAAAATTACTTCGCCTTGGCCTTTATCTTCGGTAATTAGTGAAGTAATTAATTTTTTTATAGTTATTCTCCTTACTTAATAAGTTTGGTCATAATTAAAGCGTCTTCGACGTTTGCGTAATAGTTTTTACGAACTCCAACGTAGGTAAACCCTTGTTTTTCATAAAAACCTTGTGCGTCTTCATTAGAACGCCTAACTTCTAAAAATAGTTTTACTATTTTAAGTTCTTTAAATTTATCTATAGCAACGTTTAAAAGTTTAGACGCAACGCCTTTTCGGCGATATTCTTTTTTTACGGCAATAAGTTCAATTTCACACTCGTCAACGCACCAAACGGTTGCTATAAAGCCTATAATTTTTTCGTTTTCTACTGCAACGAAACCTATAAAATTATCTTGCATAAAAGTGTTAGAAACCATTTCAAACGACCAAAAATTGTCAAAACACTCTTTTTCTAATAAAGAAATTTGCTTATTGTCTTGATAAATCCAAGGGCGAATTTCCATTATACACCTTCTTCCGCTTGACTTTTTTTGACGTATAAAGGGACTAAAACTTCTCTATCAAAAGTCGCTAATAAAAGTTTATTTTGACAAGCCTTTACTAGCCCTTGACAAACGTCTACGATTAACGTGTCAAAGCCGTCGATATTTTCACTTGCAACGATTTTATGCGTTTTAGACAAGTCTTTTAATTCTTCTTCGTTTATAAAACAAGGTTGACCGGTAGCAATAGAATTATTAAAAGTTTGTGCGTAATAGTTAGAGTGATTAGCGTTAATAACGCAAACTACTTTGCCTTTTGTATTGTATGCAAGCGTTTCAAAAGAAGTTATAGGTAAAACCTTTTTATTTAAAGCGTAAGCAAAAGCCTTGCAAGTAGAAATACCTATTCTAATTCCGGTAAAAGAGCCTGCACCTAAACACGCACCGAAAACGTCGATATCACTAAGTTCAACTTTTGCGTCGTCTAAAACCTTTTCAATTGTGGTAAGCAAGGTTATAGAGTGTTGAAGTTTAGTATCGTCTATATATGAAGTTGTAATCTTTTCACCATCACCTAAAGCAACGGTTAAATGTCTTTGACTAGTGTCTATTGCTAACCATTTCATATAATAATTTTCCTAGTGTTTTGGTCGATTTTTTCAATTTTTACGAGTTTTAAATTTTTAGGCAAAACAGACTTAATATTTTCAGCCCACTCAATTACGCAAATTCCGTCAAGATAAAAATAGTCGGTTAATCCTAACGCCTCGGCGTCTTCGCCACTAGATAAGCGATAGCAGTCGTAATGATATAATTTGCCGTCGTAGTCGTTCATATAAGCGTAAGTCGGGCTTGTAATTTGTTCGCAAATTCCAAGACCTTTTGCTAAGCCTTGAGTAAACAAGGTTTTACCAGCCCCCATTTCGCCTTCAAGAATAACAACGTCGCCCGCTTTTAGCGTTTTTGCGTAATTTTTTGCAATTTTTAAAGTTTGTTTTGTTGATGTAGATATATATTCCATAATTATTATTTAGTAAAAAAACTAAGAACGTTTTTTAATCTTTTATAAAGTAAAAGGGTTAAAATTGCGTTGGAGATACATTTTAAAGAGTTGAAAATTATAATTAAGTACCAAGACGCATTAAAAGTTTGCTCAGCCGTCAAAGGTAAGAAGGCTTCGTAGAGTGGGAAAGTCACAAATCTATTAAAAGGAAGTGCAACGATTATAGTGATAACACTTGATATTATCAAAGAAACTATTACATTTTTAAGCCCTTTTCTGTTTTTGTACAATAGTACGGGAAGTATTATAAACGTGTTTCCAAATATAAAGTTTGCAAGTTGACCTATTCCAAACGAAGAAGAAATAATGCAACCTAGTAAAGAGATTGCTATTATGATAAATTCGGCGTAAATAGGCCCTAACATATAGCCTGCAATAAGCATTATGCAAAATGAGAAGTCTAATTTTTGCCCTATTTGTGGAAAAATAGGAATTTCTAAAAGTGAAACTACGTAAGCAAGTGCCGTGAAAATAGCACAAAGACAAAGTTTTTTGGTTGTAAATAAATTTTGTTCTTTCATATCCTGAAATAAAAAAGCGGGGAATACCCCGAAACGAAAAAACTAAGTTTTTTCTTTTTTCATCCGGACTATACCGTCGGTTACGGAATTGCACCGTATCGGCACGCCATAAAAAATTTAGCGTGTTAGCAGACTTTACTGCCGGTGGGGACTTTCACCCCGCCTCAAAGATTATTAATAAAATTATAGTCTTATTTTTACGTTTCGTCAACTATTTATGTAATAAATAGATAATCCTTAATTTTAAGATTTTGACATTTTTCTATACGAAAGGGGAGATGCATTAAAATTCTTTTTAAATATATTGCAGAAATAAGAAGTTGAATTAAATCCACACTCAAAGGCAATTTCGCTGACGTCTAAGTCGGTTGTTGCCAAAAGTTTTAAAGAGTGTTTTAACTTAACTTGCGTTAAAAATGAAATAAAAGAAACGCCAAGCAATTTTTTAAAAGTTCTACAAAGATAAAATTTAGAAATATAAAATTTTTCGGCAACGTCTTCAATTCCGTTAATTTCGTTAAAATGGTCTTTTATATACTCGATAATATTGTTAACGTGAGTTGACGGCAACGACGACGATGATATTGCCGTTGGCGAATTTATTAATATATTTAACAATTCGTCGATATAAGGGTATAAACTATCGTAATTCTTATTTTCATAATGATAAAATAAATTTTTAAAGACATCGCCTAACTTTTCTTGAACTTCTTTTTCAGGCTCGATATGATTTCTGTTAAAGGCAGTTAAAAGTCTATCAACGGCAAAAGGCGTAAAGTATTTTAATAAAAATTCTTTAGTAAAAGAAATTAATATTCTTTCGCCACCTTTACCACCCGTTTTATGAAGTTGCCCTTGATTAATTAAAGCAAATTGTCCCGTTTTAACGGTAAAAAAGTTGGATTCAACGAAATAATCCCTTTCACCATTAACCATATAATAAAGTTCAAAGCACTCATGCGAGTGCATTGACGGCATTTTAAAATGTTTAGACGTTCTTTCAATAAGCACGTCGCCAAAGGTCGTTTGTTTTGTAAAAATAATGTGATTTTTCATAATTTACCTACGTCAATATTTTACAATATTTTATAAAAAAGTGCAACAGTTACAAATATTTTTATAAAAATTTGTATAATAAAAAAGCAAAAAATTTAAAAATGCAAAAATTTTATTAATTTATGGTCAATATTTTTAAAAAAAAGTGTAAATACAGCAATATTTTGATAGATAATTTTAATTTTTAGTATTATAATAAAGATAACTTAATTTGAACTAATTTCAAATAGTTAAATTGTAAAAGTAAATTTGGAGGCAAATATGATTAAAATTGCACAATTTGGTGAAGGTGGCTTTTTAAGAACTTTCGTAGATTATTATTTTGATAATCTTAATAAAGAAGGTAAAGAATATGGTGTTTCAATTATTAAACCTATTCCTTTTGGAACGCTTGATAGATTTCACGAACAAGATAATAAATATAACGTTATTTTACGTGGTATGGAAGATGGTAAAGAAGTTGAAACGGTTTACAAAGTAACTTGCGTTGAAAAGGTAATAGACCCGTTTAATGAAATTGACGAATACTATAAACTCGCTTGCGAAAAAGACCTTAAAATCGTAGTTTCTAATACTACTGAAGCAGGTATTTGTTTCCATGATACAGATTCTTACGACGATTTTGAAGGAATTACTTATCCAGCAAAATTAACTAAATTTTTATACGCAAGATATAAAGCAGGTTTAGGCGGATTATATATGATGCCTGTTGAACTTATCGACAATAACGCAACTGAACTTGAAAAATGCGTAAAAGGTTATATTAAACTTTGGTCGTTAGAAGAAGGCTTTGCTAAATGGGTTGAAGAAGAATGTTATTTCTCTAACACACTCGTTGATAGAATAGTTTCAGGTTATCCAAGAGATAAAGAAACGCAAGAAAGACTTACTAAACTTATCGGTTACACTGATAATCTTATGTCAATCGGTGAACCTTTTGGTCTTTGGGCAGTTGAAAAGAAAGGCGATATCGACAAATACATAGTTGAAGGTAGCCACGGTATAGACGTTGTCGTAACTGAAGATATTAAATATTATAAAAAGAGAAAGGTTAGGGTACTTAACGGTAGCCACACTAATATCGTACCAGTTGGTTTATGGCTTGGTGCAGAAACCGTTTACGATTGTATGAAAGACGAAAGATTATTAAACTTCTTAGAAAATACTTTAAAATATGAAATTAATCCTTTCGTTTCAAACGATATTCAAGCAACTACTATTTTTGCTAACTCTATAAAAGAAAGATTTATGAATCCGTTCTTAAATCACCAACTTACTAGTATTGCTCTTAATAGTATTTCTAAATGGCGTGCAAGGGATTTACCAAGTTTCACAGATTATTATAATGAAAACGGTAAAATTCCTACAAACCTTACTATCGGTTTTAGTTACTTAATGGCTATTTATTCTTTGGCAAAGAAAGAAGACGATGGCAAATATTACGTTCAACTTCCTTCAAGAAAGGTTCAAATTCTTGACGACGAACCATATCTTGCATACTTTGATAAAGGTGGATGTCCTATCGAATTTATGAAAGACGTTAACGTTTGGGGCGAAGATTTAACGTTATATAAAGACTTTGCTAAAACTGTTGAGAACAACTTAAAACTTATTAAAGAAGGCAAAAACCTTATCTAATAAAAATTAAAATAAAATGCACTCGAAACAAATTGTTTCGGGTGCATATTTTTTTTGCAAATACTCACATTAAGTTGACAAAACTTTATTATAAGTTTATAATAATTTGCAACTAGATTGCGTTTTTAAGGTGAGTATGAAAAAATTTATTAGTATACTATTGATAATATTGTCATCGATATTTAATATAGGTTGCAGTAATGAAAACGACGATAAAATAAATATTATAGCGTTATCTTTTAGTGATTACGAATTTACAAAAGCGATTGTAGACGGCTTTGATTATTATAACGTGCATTATTTACTTGCTGGTGGGCAAGATGGGCATAGTTATCAAGCCACTTTTAAAGATAAAATGCTTTTTTCTAAGGCAAAAATGGTCGTTTATAGTGGTGGCGATAGTACTTCGTGGGTTGACGAGTTAGTTTCAAATGACTGCGTTAAAATAAAATATAGTGAATTTTTAACAGGGGTGTGCCTAGACGAACACGATGATGGTGAACACCACGACCATTTAGTTGACGAGCATTATTCTTTATCTATCAAAAACGCAATTATAATCACTAATAAAATAAAAGACGCTTTAAGTGAGTTAGACCAAAAACACTCAAGGCTTTTTGCAGAAAATAGTGATTTATTTATTAGAAATTTACAAACCTTAGATGAAGAGTATCAAACTTTAAATACTAGCAAGTATTTAATAATAGCAGATAGGCAACCTTTTACTTACCTTTTTAACGATTATAATATTAAGTATTTTTCGGCGTTTAAAGGGTGTAGTACTGAAATAGATTGTTCTTTTTCAACAATAGTAGATTTGGCTAATAAATTAAACGAATATTCTTTAAATGACGTATTAGTTTTAGAAAATAGCAGTTTAGATATAGCAAATAGCGTAATAAGTCAGTCGGCAAAACAAAACGTACGAGTTTTAAGGTTAAATTCAATGCAGTCAATAAAAGAAAAAGATAATAAATCTTATATTGAAATAATGCAACAAAACTTTCAAGTGTTAAAGACTTGTTTAGGGGTAAATAATGGATAAAGTTCAATTAGTTTGCGACAATTTAATAGTAGGGTATAATCAAAAACAAATATTACCCCCTTTAACCTTTGCTTTATACGAAGGGGATTTTTTGCTAATCGTTGGTGCAAACGGAACTGGCAAAAGCACTCTTTGTAGAACGTTACTTAATTTGCAAAGTGCGTTAAGTGGTAAAATTATTTTAAATAACGGAGTAACTAGTCAAGATATAGGCTATCTTCCGCAAAGTAGTGAAATTCAAAAAGACTTTCCCGCAACTTGCTTTGAAGTAGTGTTGTCAGGCACGGTAAATGCTAATAAATTTTTTGGTTTTGTGACTAAAAAACAAAAAGCGTTAGCCCTTGAAAAAATGCAAACGCTTGGAATTTTAGACTTAAAAAATAAATCGTTTAGAGATTTATCGGGTGGGCAAAAACAAAAGGTTTTACTTGCAAGGGCGTTATGTTCGACTAAAAAAATATTACTTTTAGACGAGCCGTCGTCAAGTTTAGACGTAGTAGCAACTAAAGAATTGTATCAAGTTTTAAAGCAAATAAACCAAAAAGAAAAAATTACTATAATTATGATTTCGCACGATATAGTAAACTCTTTAGAATACGTAAACAAGGTTTTACATACGGGTAGCGACGTGTATTTGTGCGACGTAAACGAATATAAAAGGAGAATTGAAAATGGAGATTTTTAACACTTTTATATCTTATTTACAAATGCCTTTCGTTAGAAACGCCTTTATCGTAGTAATATTATTGTCAGTTTGCTCGGCACTAGTTGGGGTAACTTTAGTTTTAAAAAGATTATCTTTTATAGGCGACGGACTATCGCACGTTGCTTTTGGAGCAACTGCCGTTGCAAGTATACTTAGTTTAACCAACAATTTATTAATAGTTATGCCAACAACTATAATCGTTGCCGTACTTTTACTTAAACTTGGTCAAAACGCAAAACTTAAAGGGGATGCTTTAATTGCCATTTTAAGCGTGAGTGCGTTAGGAGTTGGTTACTTTTTAATTAACGTATTTTCAACGTCGTCGAACGTTAGTGGCGACGTGTGTAGTGCGTTATTCGGCTCGAATAAATTACTTGCTTTAAATATAACCGACGTTATTATTTCTATTGTAATTTGTATTATAATAATCGCACTATACCTTTGTTTTTATAACAAAATATTTTCAGTAACTTTTGACGAAAATTACGCTAAAGCAACGGGAATTAATACTGAAATTTATAATATTTCAACGGCGGTAATTATAGCAATTTTAATAGTTTTAGCAATGAGTTTAATAGGCTCGCTACTAGTATCAGCGTTAATAATTTTTCCTGCGTTATCGTCAATGCGTGTGTTTAATAGTTTTAAAAAAGTAATAATAAGTTCGGTAGTTTTTGCACTTGTTTCGTCTTTTTTAGGGTTATCAATTTCAATACTTTTTGCAACTCCTGTTGGAGCAACGATAGTTGTAATTGAATTATTAGCCTTTATAGGTTTTTCAATAATAGGTAAAATAAAAAGATAACGAAAAATTTTTCGTTATCTTTTTTTTACGTTTGTGTTGGCTTATTTTATTTTTATACCTAATAAAATTAAACAATTGTAGTTGCATATGCTATTAGCGTATAGTATAATAAAATAAAAAGGAGAAAACTCCAATGGGTTAGATAGCATTATTTTATATCTAACAAATGAGGAGGTTTATTATGAAAAAATTGTTTAGGCTTGTTTGTTTAATATTAACAATAACATGCATTTATAATATAACTGGTTGTAATTTAAAAAGTTGTGATTTAATTGATTGGGAATTTTTAAAGCCCGAACCAACGTTCAATTATCAAGATTTTGTATGCTGTTATGTAAGTGATGCGGAAGCACGGGGTAGAACAAGCAAAGAGTATGCCATGGGTGTTAACGTTTTAACTTTTATTGAAAAAGAAAAGGAATGGGATAGAGTTGTTATACCAAATTTTATTGATGGCTTGCCTGTAATAGCAACAGGACAGAAAGGCCTTGGATGGATGTATTCGTTACGAAACGACGGCTATTATAACAAAATTTATGTTCCTAGCAATTTACAATATTGTGCAAATGATGATATTTTTTTAAGAGCTATAGTTTTTTTATTGGACACTCAAGGTGAAGCACATAAGGAAAATAGAAAAATGCTGATAAACTCTTCATTAAGTATATGGAGTGATGCAAAACTTGTTGTTTTTGAAAGTAAATATGAGTGGTATCAAGAATTTATAAATCTACCTGAAGGTTCTTTATTTGTGATAGCAAACGTAACTTATATTGTAGATGGAGTTGAATATTGGATGGACTATTGTAAAAATGGCGAATATTTGTTATCTCCACCAGAACCTATTAAAGACGGATGCGTATTTGACGGATGGTATACCGAAGAAACCTATTTGAATAGATGGGATTTTGAAAATAATCAATATAATAAACCAGAAGATAAAATAACTTTAAAATTGTATGCAAAATGGATTGAAAATTAAGGGAGATTTTTGCGTAAAACAAGCGTATAAGTCTTAAAAATAGTGCAGATAATTGCAAAAAAAAGATAACGAAAAATTTTTCGTTATCTTTTTTTATACGTTAAATTAAGTTGTATTCTTTTGCTAAGTCTATAAATGCTTGTTTGCTATTTAAAACCGTTTGTTTTGAAACGCAAGTAGCAATTCTAACGTAGCCGTCAACACCAAAGGAATTAGACGGAACTACAAGTAAATTATATTTTTTAGCACTTTCGCTAAACGCAATTGAGTCGCCGTTAGGGGCTTTAACAAATAAATAAAACGCACCTTGAGGTTTTACTACCTTAAAGTTAAGGCTAGATAATAAGTTAAATAAAATATCGCCGTGTTCTTTATAAGGGGTAACGTCGCAAACGACGTCGGCACAAAGTCCTATTACTTTTTGGAATAACGACGGGGCACAAACGTAGCCAAGGGCTCTACCACTACCCATAATTGCTTTATATAAATCTTCTTTAAAGTTAGCAAGTGGAGAAACGGCAACGTAACCTATTCTTTCGCCAGGTAAAGAAAGTGATTTAGAATAAGAATAACAAATTATAGTATTATTATAATATAGTGGAATATAAGGACAATCTATATTATCAAATACAATTTCTCTATAAGGCTCGTCAACTACTAAATAGATAGTTGAGTTAAACTCTTTTTGCTTTTTATTTAAAATTTCGGCTAACTTTTTGATAGTGTTTTCGTTGTAAACTACGCCCGACGGATTATTAGGGCTATTAACTATTATTGCTTTCGTGTTTTTGTTTATAGATTTTTCAAAAGCGTCAAAATCAATTAAAAAGTCTTTTTGGTCGCAAGAAACGTATTTAAAAGTACCTAACGACGCTTCAACGAAAACTCTATATTCAGGGAAAAACGGAGCAATCGCTAAAACTTCGTCACTTTCACGGCAAATTATTGATTGAAATATAATACGTAAACTCGCAGCAGCACCACAAGTTAAATAAATTAAATTTTCGTCAAGGGTAAAGCCGTATTTGTTTTGATTATATAAAACTATTTGCTTTCTTGTATTTAAATCGCCTTGAGCCGACGTATACTGATGCACGGTTTTATCATTTTTAATTATATCAATAATAGTATCGTTAATAATTTTAGGGCATTCAACGCTTGGGTTACCAAGTGTAAAGTCGTACACTTTATCTTCGCCAAGGTTAGCCTTTAACGTTTTACCGTACTCAAACAACTCTCTAATAACTGAACGGCTATTACCTAAATCGTACATTTTTTTGTTAATCATATTATCACCTATATTAAAATAATAAATATGGTATCATACGCAAAATAAAAAGTCAATTGTATAAAAATAATTTCAAAAATTTTACAAAAATCGTTGACTTTATATATAAAAAGTATTATACTCAACTCATAAGGAAGTAAAAAATATGCAATCATTTAACATTTTTTATTACGCATATTTCTTTAGAAGACCATATTAATAATATCGGTTATTTTTTGCGTACTTTCTTTATTAAGATAATGTAGTTAATGACCGAATTGATATTCGGTCTTTTTTAATTCTTAAAAGATATAGGAGATATATTATGATAATTGTTGTTAAAAACGACCACGACGAAAAACAACTTTCTACCTTAACTAAATGGTTAAAAGGTCAAGGTTTAGGTATTGACGTTAGTAAAGGTGCACACTCAACGATTTTAGGGATTGTTGGCGATACAAGCAAAGTTGATATCGACCTTATACGTTCACTTGATATCGTTGAAAACGTTAAAAGAATACAAGAGCCTTTTAAAAGTGCTAATAGGAAGTTCCACCCAGAAGACACAATCGTTGACGTTAACGGCGTAAAATTTGGGGGCGATAATTTCCAAGTAATAGCAGGACCTTGCTCAGTTGAAAGCGAAAAACAAGTAGTAGAAATTGCTAAGGCTGTAAAACTTGCAGGTGCAACTTTGCTTAGGGGTGGTGCGTTTAAACCAAGAACTTCGCCTTATTCTTTCCAAGGATTAAGAGAAAGTGGTATTGAACTTTTACTTAAGGCAAAAGAAGAAACGGGATTAAGTATAGTAACCGAAATTATGAGTGTTAGACATATCGACTTGTTTAAAGACGTTGACGTCGTTCAAATAGGTGCAAGAGATATGCAAAACTTTGAACTTTTAAAAGAAGTTGGTAAAATGAAAAAACCCGTTCTTTTAAAAAGGGGTATGTGTAACACTATCGAAGAATGGCTTATGAGTGCCGAATATATTATGAGTGAAGGTTGTAAAGACGTTATTTTATGCGAAAGGGGTATTAGGACTTTCGAGCCTTACACTAGAAACACGCTTGACTTATCTGCAATTCCGGTATTAAAACAACTTACGCATTTACCTATAATCGTAGACCCTTCGCACGCATCGGGGCTTTCAAGACTTGTTAGACCGTTATCGCTTGCGTCTGCAGGCGTTGGTGCTGACGGACTTATGATTGAAGTTCATAACGACCCACAACGTGCACTTTGCGACGGGGCTCAATCACTTAAACCAGACGAATTTGCAAGCATTATGAGAAGTATTAACGAAATGTTACCACACTGTGGAAAGAAAAATATATTATGAAAATAGGAATTGTTGGGCTTGGGTTAATGGGTGGCTCTTTTGGTAGAACTTTAACCAAAAAAACAAGTCATAAAGTATATGGATTTGATATAAATAAAAACGTATTGTTAAAAGGCGAAATGATAGGTGCTTATCACGAAGAATTAACGCTTGAAAACGCCAAAGAGTTAGACCTTTTAATAATTTCAGTATTTGAAGACGCTTTTTCAACGTGTGCCGAAAAGTATTTGCCGTATCTTAAAAAAGGAGTAATCGTTTGCGACTTTTGTGGTATAAAAAGGGGTATAGTAAGTAAAATGCACGAATACTCTAAACAATATCCCGATATAAACTTCGTGGGGGGACATCCTATGGCGGGACGTGAGTTTTCGGGCATTGAACACTCTACGACTACTCTTTTTGATAAAGCGTCAATGATACTTTGCCCTGTTAACGCCGACGTTTACGTATTAAGTACTTTTAAAGAGTTTTTTTTAGAACTTGGCTTTTTAGAAGTGGTATTTACAGATAGCGAAAATCACGATAAAATGATAGCGTATACTTCTCAACTTTGTCATATCGTTTCAAACGCTTTTATTAAAAACGATACGGCAAAAGAACATTTTGGTTATTCGGCGGGAAGTTATAAAGACTTAACTAGGGTTGCTAGGCTTAATCCTAAAATGTGGTCGTCGCTTATGATTAATAACAAAGACGTTTTAATGGGCGAGTTAAGTGAGTTAATAGATAACTTAAATTTGTATCTTGACGCATTAGAAAAGGGCGATAAAGATATGCTTGAAAAATTGCTTAGCGATGGTAACGAAAGAAAAATTGCCATTGATTCAAGGGGTAAAAAAAGTGGAAATTAAAGTAAAGGCGTCAAAAAATTACAGCGTTATTATAAACGATAATTTAGACGAATTAGAAAATTTAGTCAAAGACCTTAAAGGCGAAAAAGTTGCTATTATTACCGACCAAAACGTAAAAAAAATATATGGTAATTGTTTAGATAAATATTTTAAGTCAAAGCAAATTTTTCACTACGAGTTAGCAAGTGGCGAAGATAGTAAATGTCAAACTAAATACTTTGAAATATTAAACTTTTTAGCAAGTAATAATTTTAGTAGAAAGGACACTATAGTTGCGTTTGGCGGGGGTGTTACGGGCGATTTAACAGGTTTTGTCGCATCAACTTTCGTTAGAGGAATTAATCTAATACAAGTGCCTACTACGCTACTTGCGATGGTAGATTCTTCTGTCGGTGGTAAAACGGCGATTAACTTAGAGCAAGGTAAAAATTTAGTTGGTACTTTTTATCAACCGTCGCTTGTTTATATAAATACTTCGTTTGTAAGTACTTTACCAAAAAGGGAATTAGATAGTGGTTTTGGCGAAGTTATTAAATATTGTTTTTTAAGTGCCGATTTAACTTGTGACGACGTAAAAAACAACGACTTAATTGATATAGTATATAAATGCGTAAAGATTAAAAGAGATATCGTTGAAAAAGACGAAACCGAAAGTGGCGATAGAAAACTTTTAAATTTAGGGCATACCGTAGGGCATGCAATAGAAAAGGCAAGTAATTTTACTTTGTCTCACGGCGAAAGTGTGTTAAAAGGATTAAAAATCAGTTTAGATATATCTTTAAAATTAGACGTTATAACAAAAGAAAATTATCTTAAGGGGTTAGAAATATTGAAAATTTCTAATTGTGATTTAAATTGTCCTTATCAAAAAGACGTACTAATTGATTATATAAAAAGTGATAAAAAATTGAGTGGCAAAAAAGTTGATTTTATTTTAGTAAACGACCAACTTTTAAGTCAAATTGAAAGTATAGAATACGATAAATTATACGATTTATTATAATATGGAAGTAAAGATTACAAGTAATGATAAAATTACGGGTAGGGTAAAAAGTCCCCCGTCAAAATCATACGCACATAGGCAAATTATTTGTGCATATTTAAGTAAGAAGTCAACGACTATAATGGGTTTAGGCTATTCGCAAGACGTTTTGGCGACACTTAATTGTCTTTCAAAAGTTGGACTTTCGTACGAGTATATTGGTGACGACGTAAAACTATCTTTTAAAAAGTTTAATGAAAACGTAGTTTTAGATTGCAATGAAAGTGGCTCGACTTTAAGGTTTTTATTGCCAGTTATTAGTGCCTTAGGTATTAAAGCCACGTTTAAGGGAAGTGCTAGACTATTACAGCGTCCTATCGATAATTTAGTAGACGCATTAAACGCTAACGGAGCAAATATTTCGTCGCTTAAAATAAACGGCAAATTAAATAGTGGAACTTATCAAATTGACGGCAACGTCAGTTCGCAATATATTACGGGGTTACTTTTGGCGTTACCTATTTTGGACGGAGATAGCAAAATTGTCGTTAGTAATGAAATGGTAAGTAAAGACTATATCGCAATTACGCTAAACGTGTTAAAATCATTTGGTATTTTAATAGAGCAAACTGAATACGGTTTTTACGTTAAGGGCAATCAAAAATACGTCTATAGTGGCGATATTGTTGTAGAAGGCGATTATTCGGGCAGTGCGTTTTTGTTAAGTTTAGGTGCGTTAGGCGACGGAGTTGAAGTAACTAATTTAAATAAAAATTCTTGTCAAGGAGATAAGCAAATTTTAAACGTTTTACAAAAATTCGGTGCAATAGTTAAAGAAACTGACGACGGCTATTTTGTAAAAAAAGGCAAGTTAATAGGTTGTAAAATTGATTGCGAAGATATACCTGATTTAGTTCAAATTATTAGCGTCGTTGCGTCTTTTGCAAGCGGTCAAACGATTTTACAAAACGTATCACGTTTAAAAATTAAAGAAAGCGATAGAGTTGAAGGTATAATTAATAATTTAAAAGTTGCAAATATTACGGCAAAATTTGACGGCAACAATTTAATTATTGAAGGTGGAAAGGCTAAAAGTGGTAAATTTCTAGGATATAACGACCATCGTACCGTTATGAGTGCAGTTTGTTTAGCAACTTTCGTTGACGGAGTATCGGTAGTTACTGATAGTTCAGCAATTAATAAATCATACACCAACTTTTATAAAGATTTTATTAGTTTAGGGGGTAAAGTAGATGGCGATATTTAATGGCAAGAATATTTCCGTTGAAATTTACGGTGAATCGCATAGTGAAAAAATAGGTGCAATCGTTAAAGGAACGCCGTCTTTTACTTACGATAATGAAAAATTAATAAAGTACATTTCAAGGAGGAAAGCGTCTAAAAACGCCTTTTCAACGACACGTATTGAAGATGATATTCCTATATTTCAAAATGTAGAAAATCAAACTATAAGTGGAGATTTTTCTTTTGAAATATATAACAAAAACGTTAAAAGTGGCGACTATAATAATTTGTACGGAAAGCCTAGACCTTCACACGCTGATTACGCTAGTTTCTTAAAAGACGGCACTTTAGATTTTTCTGGTGGTGGTAGGTTTTCAGGTAGGCTTACTGCTCCACTCGTAGTTGTTGGTGGGCTTTTAAAACAATATCTTGAAAGTAAAGGAATTTACGTTGAAAGTTATTTGTCTAGAATAGGTAACGAGCAAGGATTATCGTATAAAAACACTATTATCAGTAGAGAGTATATTTTAGAAAATAGAGACGACGCTATCAACACCTTATCAAACAAAGAAGGTATGCTTAGCGAAATTGAAAAACACAAATCAAATAAAGATAGCGTTGGTGGAATAATCGAGTGCATCGTTTACGGCTTAAAAGCAGGCGTTGGCGATAATTTGTTTGAAGGTTTAGAAGGGAAGATTGCATCGCTAATTTATTCAATTCCAGCAGTAAAAGGCGTTGAGTTTGGCAAAGGTTTTGATTTTGCTAAATTAAGTGGAAGTCAAGCAAACGATCAACTTAGTTTTATAGATGATAAGATAAAACATTTATCAAACAACAATGGTGGAATTAACGGTGGTATTTCAAATGGCGAAGATATTACCATAAGCGTTGCCGTTAAACCTACGCCGTCAATAGGGCTACCGCAAAAGACGGTAGATTTGGTAAATAAAGAAAATTGTCAAATAGAAATTAAAGGCAGGCACGATTCTTGTATTGTTCCAAGAGCAGTCGTTTGTGTAGAAAGTGCAGTAATTATAGCATTAGTAGATGAATTAGGTGAGTTGTTATGAAAGATTTAGAATTAATAAGAAGTGAAATAGATAAAATCGACGACCAAATATCGTCGTTATTTATCGAAAGATTAAATTTGGTTAAAGACGTTGCAGAGTGTAAAAAAAGCATTTCAAAAAGTATTAACGACACGTCTAGAGAAGATAAAATTTTATATCGTATTGCAAAAGATAAACCAGAAGAATTTAAGTATTATATTAAAGAATTATATCAAACTATTTTTGCTACGAGTAAGTCGTACCAAAGTAAACTTATTTCGTCTTCTTCAAAGAGTATAGAAAAAATCAATAAGGCTATTGAAAACGAGCAACCTTTTCCTATAACTGCAACCGTTGCTTGTCAAGGCGTACCAGGTTCAAATAGTAGCGTTGCTTGTAAAAACGCGTTTGCAATTAGCGATATTACTTACTTTAAATCGTTTGAAGGCGTGTTTAACGCCGTTGAAAAGGGTTTTTGTGAATACGGAGTATTACCTATTGAAAATAGCACTGCAGGCTCGGTTTTAGAAGTTTACGACCTTATGAATAAATATAGTTTTCATATAGCAAGGTCGGTTAGGGTTAAGGTAAATCATTGTTTAGTTGGCGTTAAGGGTGCGACTAAAAAAGATATAAAAAAGATTATTTCGCATAGTCAAGCGTTAAGTCAATGTTCTTCGTACTTAAAAGACTTAGGTATTAATAGTGAAAGCGTTGAAAATACTGCTTTGGCTGCTCAATTAGTTAGTGAAAATAACGATAAAAGCCTTGCTTGTTTGTGTAGAAAAGAGTGTGCCGAAATTTACAACCTTGAAGTTTTAGAAGAAAACGTTCAAGATAATGCGTCAAACTATACGAGATTTATCGTTATAAGTAAAGACCTTCAAGTGTTTGAAGGTAGTAATAAAATCAGTATTATTACTAGTGCTCCACACGAAACGGGTAGTTTAAGTAAAATATTAGCAAGATTTTCTGCACTTGGTTTAAGTTTAACTAAGTTAGAAAGTAGACCTATCATAGGTAGCGATTTTGAATTTTTATTCTATTTTGATTTTGAAGGTAGCGTAAAAGACAAGTCGTGCGTTAACTTAATTAGCGAACTTGAAAACACTTCAAGTCATTTCGTATTCTTAGGTTGTTATAAGGAAATTATATGAAATATTGTTTAATAGGCGAAAAATTAGGGCATAGTTATTCAAAAATAATACATAACGAGTGTGGCCTAGATTATTCGCTAGTACAATTAAATAAAGACGAGTTAGACGATTTTTTTAAAAACGCAGAATACGACGGATTTAACGTTACTATTCCGTATAAAAAAGTAGTTATGAAATATTTGTCGTACGTCTCACCCGATGCTGAGAAAATAGGTGCAGTTAATACGGTTGTAAATAAAGATGGTAAATTTTACGGCTACAACACCGATATCGGTGGGCTTAAAAGTATGATTGAAAAAACGGGGGTAACTTTAAAAGATAAAAACGTTTTAATTTTAGGTAGTGGAGGTGCGTCTAATACTGCGTTTACGTACGCATTAAATTCAAAAGCCAAAAGCGTTAAAGTAGTAAGCCGTACGGGGAAAATAAATTATCAAAATTGTTACGATTTAACCGATACCGAAATTATTATAAACGCAACGCCTTGTGGCATGAGTCCAAATGAAAAGGAAAGTCCTATTGATTTGAGTAAGTTTAACTCTTTAAAAGGCGTTTACGACTGCATTTATAATCCACAAAATACTAATTTGGTTTTGCAAGCAAAAAGTTTAAATATTCCTTGTGCTAGTGGACTTACAATGTTAGTTAAACAAGCACTTTTAGCACAAGATATTTGGCTAGATAAATCGCATACTTTAAGTCAAGAAAATAAGGTGTTTAATTTCGTTAAAAAACAGACGACTAATATCGTTTTATGTGGTATGCCGTCTTGTGGCAAGTCAACCTTAGCAAAAATTATTAGTAAAAGATTAAATATGCCTTACTTTGATAGCGATGAATATATTACCAAAGAGTATAATAAGTCGCCAAGCGAAATTATTACTAATAACGGCGAAAAAGCGTTTAGAGATATCGAAAGTGAAGTTATAGCAAAGTTGTCTAAGCAAAAGGGCGTAGTAATTTCAATAGGTGGCGGTAGCGTTTTAAGACAAGAAAACGTTATTAATTTAAAGCGTAACGGTGTAATTTTTTATATTGACAGACCACTTAATTTGCTTATTGATATCGATAGACCTTTATCAAAAACAAGGGGTATAGAAACTCTTTATAACGAAAGAAAGGATATTTATAATAGTTGTTGCGATTATAAAATTAAAAACGATAGTGAAATTGAAAACTGCGTAAAGGAGATTATTTTTAGTTATGAAAATATTAGTTATTAACGGCGTAAACTTAAATATGCTTGGTATAAGAGAGCCTAATTTATACGGAAAACAAGACTACAAGTTTTTAGTTAAAACGGTAAAAGATTACGCAAAAGAAAAGGGTATAAACGTTAAAATTTATCAATCTAATTACGAAGGTGATATTTGTACTAAAATTCAAAAATCTTTAGGTAAGGTAGACGCAATTATAATAAACGCAGGGGCTTATACTCATACTAGCGTTGCAATTTTAGACGCATTAAAAAGCGTAAATATTCCAACGTGCGAAGTACATATAACGGATATTAACGCAAGGGAAGAATTTAGAAAGTTAAGTTACGTTTCAATGTTTGCCGAAAAGTGTATTGCAGGCTACGGAATCGACGGCTACAAAATGGCAATAGATTATTTAGTAGAAAAATATAATAAATAATATAAAAACGTCGCTAATTTATTATTTTAGCGACTTTTTTAATTTAATACTCAAAAAAAACATCGTTAAAATTAATGCAAAAATAAAATGTAAACTTAAGGTTGACAGAATTTAAATAATAATATAATTTAAACCCCCTAAAAGCGATTAACTTTTAGGGGGTTTAATTAATTAAAATAACGTTTTATGTATTTCAGGGCAGTTTATAAGGTCGTTATAAAGCCATAAAACTGAAAATCTATCTTTTAAATATTTAGAATACTTTAACGAATATAAAATTAAATCTTTATCGTAAAAAGTGGTAAATTCCTTAAAAGAAAGCCCGCATTTTTCTAAAATAGTTTTAACTTCTTCGTAGGTTGGGTATGATTTTAAAACGGCTTTAATATCTTGTTGATGTTTTTTATAAAGCAAATATCTATCTTCTGTAAATCTTCCCGTTTCTTGTTGAATTTTAATGTAATCAAAACTATTGTTTTTGTATAGGTAAGTCATATCGCTGATATAATCGGCAAAACTAATAACTTTACTCCTTGAAGTTTCAAAATCGGTATGAAGCAGTTTTTGACGAATTTTTGCCGTAAGTAACGATGCGTAGGCTACGTTTTTTCCGTGTGATAAATATTTTTTATTATGAATAACGCCGGTAACTTCAAAAAAGTGAGCAATATGATGTTCAGAACCAGAGCAAGGGCGTGAACTATCCATAAAACTCATAGCAACGCCTACCGTTATTAGTGATTGCATTAAAACTTTAATACCTTCAACGTCTTTTTGGTAAATTTTTTCGGCGTACTCAACGGTTTTTTGTAAAGCAAATTCAACTAAACTATAAATATAATCGCAAAAATATTCGCCGTATAAAATACTACTTAGTTTCCAGTCGCAAAGAGAAGAATACTTGCCTATTATATCGCCAAATCCCGATTGTATGCTTGAGATAGGGGCGTTTTTTAATATATCAACGTTACTAATAATTGCTTTTGGTAAGTGTGTTTTTATAGTCTTTTTTTGACCGTTAAAAAACATTACTGCAACGTTTGAGGCGTACCCGTCCATAGAAGGAGCAGTTGCTACGATGAAATAATCGATATTAGCAACGAAAGAAGTATATTTTGATAAGTCTTGTATTACTCCCGAGCCTATGCCGATAATTAAATCAACGTTAGATAATTTATCAAAAACTCTTTTTACCGTTTCTTCATTTAAAATTATAATATCTTCTTCAAAAATTAGAGTACTAACTGTTTTGTCTTTTAAAATTTCTAATATTTTGTTACCGCATAAATTAAAAGAAAGGGTATTAGATATTATTAAAATATTACTATATTTAGTAGCGAGAGGTTTTAATTGCCTTTCAGCATCCTTTTCGATAACAATATTTTCTATATTAATTTTGTGTACCTTGCCACAAGAACAATTTTCTTTATTAAAATTATTAAGCATAAAATTACTCCAACACTTAGGTATAATATCATAATTTAATAATTTTAGCAACTAAATGAGCAATAAATTTGCTCGTTTGCGTGTTTTGGCGAGCAAATTTTGTCAAATTATTCAACTATTTTATAATAAGCAAGTTTTTTCATAAGCGAAGAGAGATAACTGCTTAACTTATCTTTTTCTTCTTGATTAGGTCTACGATAGCAAAAATTTAATAAAAAAACTTCAAGTTCTTCTAATTCTTCACTTTCTTGTAAGGTTAACGGCTTGTCTTTTAAACTAGAAATTAATTCTTTGATATATTCAACGTCAATAAAATCGTTTGAACACGTTTCTAAATTATATAAGGCAAGCGGTTGAGTTTTTAAACGTAAAAGGGCCTTTTTAGTAGTATCATTAACTTGTAATTTTTGACTATTGCAAGAAGTGGAATTTGCTACTTGGAATTGTTTGCTCTCAGTCGTTTTTTTATCAATTATATAATTTAGGGTTGATAAAATTATATTAAAAAAAAGTGAAAGACCTAAATTAAACAAGGTATAAATTATAGTGTAATAAATGCTTGTAAAAATTTTTTTAGACGTATAAAATTCACAAATAGAAACAAGCAAAGTCGTAACGGTAGTAAAGCAAGAAAATTTTAAATAAGAGTAAGTGGTTTTTTTGTTTTTAACTATACAATATATTAATTGAACTATAAAAACCATAATTATAGAAAGAGTTATGCCTATTCCGTAATAGCCTGCGTACTTTCCACCTATAAATAAAGTAAAGTTTTTTAAAATTTGATTAAATATATTTTCCATAAATAGATTATTGCACTTAAAAACAAAAAATAAACGCAAAAAAAGCCGTAACTAGTCGTTACGGCCAAATATTTTTTTATTATTACTTTTTGATTAATTTTTTAATAATTGTTGCTAATTTTATACTACCAACTATCGCATAGAAAACTATAATCGACGCTAAACAAAAACCAAAAACGTATATTAATAAGAATACTAAGTAAGGCAATGATGCGTATATAGTAGATAGAATAGGTAAGTGGTTAGGAAAATGACTACTAATATAGAACATATTAAATACGTTTGCTCCTAACGACATATCGATGCCATTGTTTACCAAACAAGTGTAGATTGTTTCATTAAGTATAAGTGCAATTATTACTAACACAATGAAAACGGGAATTGATTTTAAAAAATATTTAAAATTAAGTTTTTTACGTTGATATACAGCAAAGAAAATACCCGTAACGAGTTGTAAGCCGTGGTGTACCATAGTTTGAACGTTTATACCGGTAAATTCACAAAATACGTCGTTTGGATATATAAACACTACAAGTCCGCCAAAAAGAGCAAAGGTAGATATAAACGAAATAAAATAGTCCCTAACTTTGCCATCTTTCATAAATGCAACGAAAGGTAAAATATATAATGGAGTAGAGCAAAGTTGGAAAGGGAAAATATACCAAGCAAGGCTAAAATATACTCCGTTATCATCGTAACTACTGCCTAGGGTTATTTGCTTATAAATTTCAAAGCAAAGCATTATAAGCCAACAAATTAAAGCAATTCGCCTAAAAGTTTTATCTTTACAATCTTTAAAAAGTATGATTATTAAAGTTGTAATGATAACACATAATATTACCGATACTATATGAAACAAGCCGTAACTTACAGGAGGGGTCATTTGCGACTGAAAAAACGCTAAAATATCTTTCATAGTTGTTATCCTTAGTTTTTATATAATAATATTAATTATACCCTTTTATAAGGAATAAGTCAACTGATTGATTAAACACGTAAAATCTAACCAATTTAAAGGGTAGATTTAAAGAGAAAGAACTTGAACAAAGTTCAAGTTCTAATATTAATTTAATTCAATTAATTTTTCTTGTAAAATATTTATTAAGTATACTTTTTCGACTTTTAAGCCTAGGCATTTTTCAATAGCGTCTTTATAAAGTGAAAGTTGAGTTTTATAAACCTTAATTAAATCGTCGTCGTTTTTTAATGAAGATAATTTATAGTCTATTAAAATACATTTATCGTTTTTTACAGCCATTAAGTCGATAATACCTTGAACTAAAACTTTATCGGTTAGTTTATCGTCTATATCGTAGCCTAATTTCGACGGCTCAATAAAAAAGGTAAATTTTTCTTCTTTATATAAAGAATAGTCTTTTATTTGGTTAAAAATATCCATTTTTAAAATACTTTTTACTTTATTAACGTCAATAAGTAAAAGGTCGTTGCTACTTAATAATCCACCTTCTTTTAGACGAACAATTTCATCGTCAATAGACGGCGAATAAAAATGGATAAGTTGTAAAATTTTATGGTATGCAGTACCCATTTCCTTTGTAGTTTCACCGAAAAGGGTGGTTGTTTCATAAATTTCATCGTCGTTATGAGAAACGGCTGAAACGGAAACTTTTACCGGCATTTTAGTTAAATCTTTATAAGGGTAAACGTAGTTAAAGTTATCTACGATTGCTTGCACCGTTTCTTCTTTTGAAATCGAGCCAGCAACAAGCGTTGAGGACGAATTTTCAAGAGAAATTAATTCGTCGTGCTTGATAATAGGTAAATCCTTTTCATTAAAGAAATCGATAAAACAATTAGAATGTTTAATAAAGAAAGGAATATTTTGACGCAAATTTTTATCTTTAGATAAAATATCAAGTTTAAACATAGCCCTAGTCATAGCAACGTATAAAATGCGTGCTTCTTCTAAACTTGCGTCTACGTACGATTTGTTTTTAATAAATAACGTTAATGGAGTTTCACTAATCGTCATACTTTCTTTATCGTGACGTTTAATACAAAAACCATATTTTTCGTTTTTTATAATTTTAACTTTTTCAACGTCTTGAAAATTAAAATCGCTACCTGCTCCCGCTAAAATAACGTATGGAAATTCAAGCCCCTTTGAAGCGTGAATAGTCATAACTTTTACAGCGTCGTCACCTGAAGTTTCACAAGTAGAAATATCTTCGATTGCGTCTTCAAGATAAACGCCGAATTCTTTAACCGTAAGCCTTTTATTTTTACAAGATTCGTTAATTAAGCGTTTAATTCTTTTTAACTTATATTCACCAAACGGAGAAGTTAAAATACGTGTTTCGTACCCGGATTCGTCTAAAACTTTAAATAGAATTTCATCGGCTTTTTCGTATTCTGCTAAAAGACGAATTTCTTCAAATTTTTCTAAAAAGTCGGCGACTTTTTTATTTAAAGAGCCGTCTTTTTTGCTAAACGAGATAACTGCGTCGTAAAAAGTTACACTATCTTCTTCAATTTTTCTAATACTTGCTAGTTGGTCAAAGGTAAATCCGTAAATAGTAGACATAGTAGTAGAAAGGGCAATATCGTCGTTTAAAGTATTAATTGCTTTTATAAGTTCAATTATTGCTTTAACTTCAGGATATGAGTTTAATTTGATTTTTGCTTCGGCAGTAACGGGTATTCCTAGGTCGTTTAACTCTTGAATAATTTTGATATTCTTTTCGTTTAAAGTTCTAAATAAAATACAAATATCTTTATATTTAAACTTTTTAAAGCGATTAGACGTATCTTTTTCTTTAATATCGTAATAAGTTTTATTGTTTATTGCGTCTAAAATTAAAGATGCAATTAAAGTGACTTGATTTGAACGAAAACCTACTTTTTCGCTATTAAAGTCTTGCATTACAGAATATACCGAAGTAGGCGTTTCTTTACTTTTTTCGTTTTCTTTATATAAGTGTAATGCACACTCACCATCGTAGCCATAGTAATTTTCGTTAAAAATCATAGGTGATTTTGCGTAGTCAAATCCACCGAAATCTTTAGTGAATACGTGAGAAAAAACGTTGTTTACGCTATTAATTATATTTTTTGCACTTCTAAAATTATTATCTAAACTTATAGCGTGTTGATTTTGATTTTCACAAATATCATAACGGCTAAACTTATTAATGAAATAGTTAGGATTGCAACCCCTAAAAGCGTAAATACTTTGTTTGCTATCGCCAACCATAAATTCGTTGTTTTGTGCTAAAAGATTAATAATGCTTTCTTGAATACCGTTTACGTCTTGATATTCGTCAATAAAAATAAAATCGTAATCGTTTTTAACGGCACTTAAAACTTCTTGGTCGCAAAGTAGGGCGTAAGCAAATTTTTCAATATCGCAAAAATCGTAAGAGTTTTCTTCCTTTTTCAACTCGTCGTAGCGGGCTAAACACTCGTTACAAAGCGTTTGCAAAGTTTTTATATACGTTACGCTTTCTAAGGCTTGCTTGTCAGTTTGGACTTTACCTATACCACAAGTATTTAAAATATATTCTAAGAAAGTGGTAAAAGATTTTAAATATTCGTCTTTAAATTGATAAAAGAAATCGCCGTATTTATTAGTTGGTTTTTTAGGACAATTTGCAAACGTAATAGAATTTATTACGTCGTAAACGCTTTTACAACCTTTTAAAATTTGACATAAGTTTAATAATTCTTTAATAAAACAAATAAAGTTTTCTTCTTCAAATAAAGCAAGGTATTTTGAAAAAACCTTTTCAAAAAAAGTACCGACTTCGTGGCAACTTTTAGTTAAATCGTCGCCTATTATAGTAGATGCGTTAAGGTGAGTATTAATTGAAAGGTCAAATATTTGGTTTACGTCAAGATTGCTTTCGCTATCTAACATAAATTTAGATAACGTTTCTCTTAATAAGTCGTCGTTTTTAGACGACGCTAAAACGAAGGCTAAGTCTAAAAAATCTTGGCTTTGGTTTTCATAGTGATAAGATAAAACGTCGTCAATCGCCTTTGCTTTTAAAGTTTTTCTTTTTGATTCGTCTAAAATTTCAAAAGAATAATCAACGTTAATTTTATAAAAATATTTTTTTACTATTTTAGAGCAGAAAGAGTCGATTGTAGAGATATCTGCGTAATTAATTTCGTCGTATTGCCATTTTAAACTTGCATTGCCGTTAATAATTTCTTTTAAAACGGCACTTTTAAGTTTTTCCTTCATTTCAAAGGCGGCAAGTTTGGTAAAAGTTACTGCTAAAAGTCTATCAACGGTAGTTTTGCCTTCTAAAATAAGCCTAATAATTCTTTCTATAATAACGTGAGTTTTTCCAGAGCCGGCAGACGCAGATATTAAAGCGTCCCCTTTATTCAAGAGTACGGCTTGACGTTGATTTGTAGTTAACGTTGAATATTTATCTATCGTAGCCATAATCAATGCTCCTTTTTGTTTTTAACGTCGTTTGAGTTTTTTACAGCGTTAATTATAGTATCTTTTTTAATCGACGTAAGTTTTCTTTCTTTGCCGTCTTCGTTTAAGCAAAAATCACACATTCCGTTAAATTTACAATATTCACAACTCTTTTCGTAAGGAGTAGGATGTATAAAACCTAAACTTATTTCGTTAATTGCGTTAACTGCAATTAGTTTAGAGTAGTCAAGATAATCGTAAAATTCGCTTTCAGTTAAAAAGGCGTGTTCTAGATTTTTTTTGCCGGCTTTAGTGTATGCGTTTATAACGTCGCTACGCTTTAACGAAAGGGCTTGATTGTCGGTAGCCTTAATAATTTCATCTAAATCAAGAGTTCTACCTTGCAGAGCAATTTGGGTAGAGTTTTCAGGTTTAAATAAGCCGTCAATCGACGAATAGTACGCCCCGGCAGGCTTAAAGCCGTTTTGTAAAAATGCGTTCATATACAAGTATAATTGCAACTTTTTACCAACGTAAAATTGTGTTGGAGAAATATCGATTTTACCCGATTTATAGTCGATTATGCGTACTCTATTTTGATAAACGTCAACTCTATCGACTTTACCTTTAACACTATATTTACCGCTTTCAGCGTATAAAGGAATACCTTTTAGTTCTTTATTATCGCCAAAGGCTTTTTCAAACATAGTAGGTACGAAAGACGAGTTTTTAGAAGTTAAAAATAAATTATAAGTAACTCTACGGGCTTCGTCTTTTAATCTATCAAAAATATAAGCGTAATTTGGTTTAGAAAGGTAAATTTGATATTCTTCTTTGCAAATTAAACTTTCAAAAATTTCGTCGCTTAATTTTTCGCAAGATTGTTTGTCGGTAACTTGGTCTAAACGCTTAACGAAAATTTCTAATAAATTATGTAAAATAGTACCCCTTTCGGTATTTTTAACTTGACCGTCTTCTTTTTCGTAAAGACGTAAAGAGCCTTTAGCAAAATTATAAAACGGACACGCATAATAACTTTCAAGCGTCGTAGCCGAAATTTCTTTATTATTAATACAAAGTAAAGCGTTTTCACTAGTCACGCTAAATTTATTTTCTTTTTTAAGTAAGTTGTCTAAAACGGCGATATGTTCTTTTAAATTTAATCTTTCTAAAGTTGCGTAAAGGGTAGCAATTAATTGACTTTCTAAATACGTTTCAAAATTATTATCGCTAATTAATTTAATAATTCGTTTAATTGCAATTTCAGGCGAAGTAAGAGAATTAATTAATAATGCGTGAAAATCACTTGTATATTTATTAACTAGTTTGTGATTTTGCATATTAATTATTTCGGTATCATAAATCGCTAAAATATTTTTAACTATATCGCTTTTTAAATTGATTTGACCGTTAATTGAAAGTATAGGGAAAGATATTTTTAACTTGTTCTTAAAAGAAATTAAAGTAGTGCATACGTTTTGAACTTCTCTTTTATTTACTAGTTGAATTTTAGGCTCGATAGAGACTTGATATTTTTCGTAGTGTTGGCTACAAAGTTTGTCAATATCTTTATCGCTAAGAAGGGCAATATCGCTTTTAGACGCAGGAATATCCCCACAAATACCTACGGCGTATAAAATAATAGGACTTTTTAATTTAACGTCTATTAAATTGCTAACGAAAACAGCGTCCATAAAAAGTGGTATGCCACTTATTTTACAAGCGTCAGCCCCCGACAAAAATACGTTTTTAAAGTCGGTTACGTCAATAGGACTATCTTTAATAACTAAAAGTAATTCGTTTAAAATATTATCTAATTTTTCTAAAACTTTTTCGTTAAATTGTATTAAAGATTGTTTTTCAGCCTTTTGTAATTTTTCGTTTAAAAGGTTAAGTTTGTCTTCAACGTTAATAATAGTTAAAATCTTTTTGATAGCGTCTACGAAGTCGCCAACTTTTTTTGATGAAGATAAAAGTTTATAAATTTCAATAATTTGAATACGAATATTTTCGTAAAGTTCAAGATTAGCGTCTTTATAAGTAAAAGGCTCTTTAATAGTTTTTCTACTAATAGAAAATTTATCTACGTAGTTGCAAAATCCGTCGGCTAGCGTTTTGTCGCTTATAAAAAGTAAATTACGTGCTAAATTTTTAACGTCACTCGGTGCTAAATTTTTTCTTGCTAATTCAAGAGTGTCAACGATAAAGTAAATTAGGGGATGGTCTGTTAAAACTTTATGCTCGTCGATATAATAAGGAATATCGTATTTATCGAAAACTCTTTTTAGAATAGTAGAATATTCACTTAAATTACCTATAGTAACGGCAATATCTTTATATCTTGCCGTATTATTTTTAACGTTACTAATAATATCTACGGCAACATGCTCAATCTCGTCGTAAGGAGTTTTAAAAGACGAAATAGTTATATCTTTGGTTTTCGGTTTTACATAATCGTCTTTATAGATAGATTTATCATACAGGTGTTGTTGTAGAATAGAAGCGTCACCATTAATACAGTCGTCAAATTGACTTTTTTCAATTTGGCAATTTGTAGTTTTTATTCTGTTTAAAATTTCGTTAGTGTAGAAATTGCCTTTTTCGTCGCTTACGACTATAGCAATAAAATTTTTAGTTTTTTCGTTTAACGCTTTAAATATTAATTCCCTTTGTTTAGTAATAGAAGTATAACCAACGACTATAACGGTAGCGTCTTTTAAATCTTCGTCACTTTCAATCAGTGAAGGCATAATAGATAAATATTCGTAACTATCAAAAACGCCGTTTGTAGTTAAGTAGTTTTGATAGTTAGAATAAATTAAATTAATATCACTTAATTTATTAAAAAGGTTAGTTGATAGAGTATTATATTCGTTTTGTAAAAGATTTTCAATATTTTCAACGGTTACGTTAGCACTTTTAAGTTGTGAAATAAGTTCAAATAAAGTTTTTGCTAAATTAGATAAAGAAGTTGCTCCTTTAAAGCATCTTAAACTTTTTTTATTGTCTTGTATTATTTTTCGTATAACCATTGCCGACGCTTCGTTAGACAAAACGCCGTCGCTACGCTTTGAAGAAATATATCTTTTAAAAGTTAAATTTTCAATATTAAAAAAGCCACCACCTAAACTTTTGGCAATTTCAATTTGGGTTAAAAGATTTATTTTATCTTCTGAAAAAATATAACACTTAGGACTAGTTAACTTTCCGTATCCTTTAACTAGTTTACCAACTTCTAAAATTGAAGAAGTGATATTATTCGTGGTTATTATTTTCATATAAACTCCTTAGTTTTTTATTAAAATACGATAAATAAACTGACAAATGCGTGACAAATAATATTATTTATTAAAAATATTATACAATAAATATAAAAGTTTAACAAATGTTTTTACATTTTTTATTTAATGTGATATAATTTATTTAATTTTATTTAACGTGAGAGTGTTATGAAAAAACTTTTAACATTATTTTTATCAATTTTATTAGTACTTTCTTTAGCAGGTTGCGGTCAAACGTCTGTAAAAATCGACGCAATGTACTGGCAAAACTCAACGCAAAACTACGATAATACTTTTAGCGAAGTGTTGGTGTACGACGTAACTTGTGAAAGTTCTACTATATCAAACTCAACTAAAATTGAAAACGAAGAAATTGCCTTCGTAGTAAATCAAGGAACTTATACCATTACCTCGAAGTCGGTTATTGATGCACAAAAAGGCGAAAACGTAGTATGTGTTGAAACAATTTTAGAAATGGATGGTAAGTACGTTGTTAAAGCCGATAATAGTGAATTAAGTTTTGTTGAAGAAATTACCACTACTTGTTATTTCGTTGCTAATAGTTTTAAACCTATATCTTCGACTAAATATGTAAAAGCGACTACGCTTGGCGTAGAAAACGGCGAATATATGTTGTTTGATTTTGAATATAAATATGACGTAGATTATTCAGGTAACGACGCAAACGTAACTTTTACTGAAATTAAAGACGATTATAGCGTTATTAACGTTGAAACTTCAAGGCAATATAAAGACGTTACTAAAAACGCTTATTTAGATAACGAAATGATTATGTTTGCTCCAAGGGGTTATAATTTGCTTGGCAACACTAATTTTTCAGTAAGTTTTGAAAGTATAGACGTTATTTCTCAAACGACAAGGGGTATGTATTTTACTACGATGAGTAATAATCAATCAAATCCAACGACTATTACAATAAACGCTTTTGGTCAAGATATTGAAACGGTTAGAGTAAACTTTCAATTGACGGGACAATTTGTGGGAACTCCTATCGAGTGTTATTACGCATCAAAAAGTGAAAATAAAAATAGACTTGTTGTTTGCTATACGCAAATGTACGGCAACTTAGGTTATTTAAAATATACTTTAAAAGAAGTTAAATAAGATAAAAAACCATGGGCGACTATGGTTTTTAATTAGTAAAAGAATAAGGTAAATTAATTTATGACGTATTTAATAGAAAGTTTTTCACTTGGAGTAGGGCTTGCGATGGATGCTTGTGCCGTATCAATGACGAACGGCCTTTCTGCCCCAAAAATGAAAAAATCTAAAATGATTTTAATTGCACTTGCATTTAGTTTATTTCAAACGGCTATGCCACTTATCGGTTATTTTGCAGGTCAATTATTCGTAGATTTTATAACTAAATTTATTCCGTATATTGCTCTTGTTTTACTTGGTTTTATAGGAATAAATATGTTAATCGAAGGATTAAAAAAGGGCGAAGATAAAGAAGAAAATGGTGAGTTAACTTTTAAAAAGATTATTCTTCAAGCAATAGCAACTTCTATTGACGCTTTAAGCGTAGGTGTAACTTTAATTGCTTTAGTGTGGTATAAGGCTATAATTTCGGCACTTATTATAGGTTTGGTAACTTTTATTCTTTGCTTTATATCTATTGTTATAGGTAAAAAATTTGGTGATAGTTTAGGTAGTAAAGCAAAAATTTTAGGTGGAACAATTTTAATAATTATAGGTATTGAAATTTTTATTACAGGTGTATTTTTCTAAAATTATTTGTCAAAAACCCTTGATTTTTTTATTTAATAGGTATATAATAAATTAGCACTCTTGCACTTAGAGTGCTAATATTTGTTTAGGAGTTAGTTATGAAAAAATTTAAAACTGAATCACAAAGAGTATTAGATTTAATGATAAATTCAATCTATACTAATAAAGAAATATTTTTAAGGGAGTTATTGTCAAACTGCTCGGATGCTATCGATAAACTATACTATAAATCTTTAACTGATAATATTTCAGGTTTAACAAGAAACGATTTTTATATCGATATATATATTGATAAAAAAGAAAGAACGATTGTAATTAGTGATAACGGCATAGGTATGACGGCTGAAGAACTTGAAAAAAACTTAGGAACGATAGCCAAATCAGGTTCGTTAGACTTTAAACAAGACGAAAAATTAAAAGAAGAAGATATAAACATAATAGGTCAATTCGGCGTAGGTTTTTATTCTGCGTTTATGGTTGCTAAAAAGGTTGAAGTAACGTCAAAAGCGTATGGAGAAATGCAAGCAAATAAGTGGGTTTCTAGCGGGGCTGAAGGTTTTGATATATTACCTTGTGAAAAGGATGGCCACGGCACGACGATTAAACTTTACTTAAAAGAAAATACCGAAAACGATAATTTTGATACTTATTTAGAAGAATACACTATTAAAAATCTCGTTAAAAAGTATAGCGATTATATAAGATATCCTATTAATATGGACGTTACTAAAAATAAACAAACGGAAAGTGGCGAGCAAGAAAGTTATATTGAAAAAGAAACGCTTAACTCAATGGTTCCTTTATGGAAGAAAAAGAAAAGCGAAATAACCAAAGAAGAATACGCAAGTTTTTATAAAGATAATTTTTACGATAGCGAAAACCCTATAAAAACAATTCATTTTTCAGTTGAAGGGGCAGTTGATTTTAAAGCACTTTTATATATTCCTTCAAAAGCACCTTACAACTATTATTCTAAAAATTACGAAAAGGGCTTAAAACTTTACACTAACGGCGTTATGATTATGGATAGTTGTAAAGATTTAATAGGCGACCATTTTAGTTTTGTTAAAGGTTTAGTTGATAGCGAAGTTACTTTAAATATTTCTCGTGAAGCGGTACAACAAACACGTCAGTTAAAGGCAATTTTTTCTCAAATAGAAAAGAAAGTTAAAAACGAATTATTAGACCTTTTAAAAAATAACCGAGAAGATTACGAAAAATTTTATAAGCAATTCGGCTTACAACTTAAATACGGATTATATTCAAGTTGGGGTATGAACAAAGAACTTTTACAAGATTTATTAATGTTCTACTCTTTAAAAGAAGAAAAATTAATCACTTTAAAAGAATATACTGAAAAGGCTAACGACGCAATTTATTACGCTAACGGAAAGGTGGCAGACGCAGTTAAAACTCTCCCACAAGTTGAAAAAATATTATTAGACGGTAACGACGTTTTACTTGCAAGTGACGAAGTGGACGAATTTGTGTTCAAATTTGTTCAAGAATATGATAAAAAAACTTTTAAAAACGCTACTAGTTCAACTGATGAAATTAAAGACGAAACTATTTCTAGTCAAGACAAAGAAATTTTAAGTAAAGTTCAAGAAGTATTAAAAGAAAAGGTTAGTAAAGTCATAGGTACTACCAAACTTAATAAACACGCAGTTTGTATGTCAAGCGAAGGTGAAATTTCTCTTGAAATGGAAAAAGTTTTAAGTCAAAACCCAGAATTAGAGCAACAATTAAAAGCAAATAAAGTTTTAGAAATTAACTTAACCCATAAGGTGTTTGAAAAATTAAAAACGATTGACGGCGAAGACTTTGAAAAATTATGTTACGTTTTATATAACGTAGCAACGCTTATGGCAGGTTTAGAAATTGAAAACGTTACAAAACTTGCCGACGATATCTTCGATTTAATGTAAAAATTATAAAAATCTCTATCGACTGATAGGGATTTTTGTGTATTTTAAAGAAAAAGATTTTAAAAGATAGGCAAAACGTTGCGAAAAGTTAATAAAACGGGCAAAAAATACTAACTTTTTAAAAAAAATAATAAAATTTTAAAAAAGTGCGTTAAAATGCTTTACAACTTTAGCGTAATAAAGTATAATAAAACCATAAATTGCTTTAATACGCTAAATTATTAAAGTAAACAAAAATAAAAATTTATTTTTTAGGAGATAAAAATTATGAAAAAATTTATCACGGCATTATTAGCAAGCATACTTGCAGTAGTATCTTTATTTACGTTTACTGCTTGTAACGAAGAAAAAATAGTAGACGTAACACCAAATCAAATTACGGTTGGATATACGGTTTACTCGCCTATGAATTATACTGACGACAACGGTGTGTTCTGTGGTTTTGATACAGAGTTAGCGTTAAGAGTTTTCAACGCTTTAGGTTACGACGTTAAGTTTAGGGAAATTGACTGGGCTAATAAATATGTTGAATTAAATGAAAATACCGTACAATGCGTATGGAACGGTTTTACAAGAAATTCAACTGACAAAAACAATAGTGGCGAAACTGTTTCAAGGGAAGAACTTTGTGATTTCTCGATTGACTATATGGTAAACGGTCAAGTTTTAATTTGTAAATCACAAAACGCTATTACCGAATTATCTGCGATTGCTGGTAAATCTTTAGCATACGAAACAAACTCTGCTGCCGATAGTTTAATTAACGGTGAAAATTCTGCTTTTAAAGATATTAACGTTAACAAAGCAAACTTGCCTTATCAAATTAACGCTGCCGAACAAGTTAGAAACGGAACTAAAGACTATGCCGTTATTGATATTATTTTAGCAAAAGACCTTATTGCTAATAATTCAGCATACGAAGACGTTGTAATATGTGATATTGATTTAGGCGTTGAATATTATGCAATTGCATTTGAAAAGGGCAGTGAATTAACTAATAAAGTAAACGCAATGTTAAAAGCCTTTGCTGAAACGGGTTATCTTACTGAATTAGCAACTAAATACGGTCTTGAAAATTCTATAATCACCAACTGGAACTAATTATTATGAGTTTAGCATACGTAACGGAAACTTTACTTAAAGGTTTTGGGACGACTTGCTTATTATTTGCAATAACCTTAATATGTGCATTACCTTTAGGGCTTATTATTTCGTTTTGTACAATGAGTAAATTTAAGCCGTTAAAATACACTTTTAAGGTTATTGTTTGGATAATTAGGGGTGTACCTTTAATGCTACAATTATTTGTAGTTTTCTATCTGCCTGGTGAGTACTGGAACGAGTTGGATAATATCTTTTATTTTAACTACGGTGTTAAAAACGTAGGTCCTTTCGTTGCCGCGGCAATAGCGTTTATAATAAATTATGCTTGCTATTTTTCAGAAATATATCGTGGTGGTATAGAGAGTATTCCTAAAGGACAATATGAAGCGAGCAAAGTTCTAGGTTTAACAAAAAAACAAACGTTTAATAACGTTATTTTGTTACAAGTTATAAAAAGAACGGTAGCACCGTTTTCTAACGAAATTATTACTCTTGTAAAAGATACTGCATTAGCAAATACGATAGGCGTCGTAGAAATAATTATTTTAGCAAAAGGCTTTACTTGGAAGGCAATATGGCCACTTTTCTATTCTGCAATATTTTATTTAATATTCGTAGGGGCTTTAACGTTATTGTTTGGTTATTTAGAAAAGAAACTTAGTTATTTTAAGGAGTAGGCTATGGCATTTTTAGAAGTTAAAGATTTAACTAAAAGTTTTGGTGACTTAAAAGTTTTAAAAGGAATAAGTTTTTCACTTGAAAAGGGCGAAGTTTTGTCCGTTATAGGTTCGTCTGGTAACGGAAAAACTACCTTTTTAAGATGTTTAAACAACTTAGAAACACCTGACGGGGGCGAAATTATCGTTAACGGCAACGTGGTTTTTCCTAAAACTAACGAAGTTAATGAAAAAGATAATCATTTAACTTTTGGCTTAGTTTTTCAGTCTTTTAATTTATTTCCACAATATACGGCGTTACAAAACGTAACTTTAGCGTTAAATTGTAGGGCAGAAAATCAGTTTAAAGGTAAATTTTTTGAAAAGAAAAAATATCTTAAGCAAATTAAAGAAGAAAATGAAAAAATAGGCATAGAACTTTTAAATAGCGTAGGTTTAAGTGATAAAATTAATTATTATCCTTGTCAACTTTCAGGTGGACAATGTCAAAGGGTTGCTATAGCAAGGGCAATGGCTTTAAAACCAACCGTACTTTGCTTCGACGAGCCTACTAGTGCGTTAGACCCAGAGTTAACTGGCGAAGTTTTAAAAGTTATTAACGAACTTAAAGTAAAGTCTAATATAACTATGATAATAGTTACGCACGAAATGGAATTTGCTAAAAATATTAGCGACAAAGTTTTATTTATGGTAGACGGCACGGTAGGGGAGTTTGGTACGCCAAGTCAAGTATTTGAAAATCCTGAAAACGAGTTAACAAGACAATTTTTAAAAGGTTATAACAATTAGGTAGTAATATGAGTTTAGATAGTATTTACGTTGAAGAATTGTATAAAGTTTTAGCCGACATAGACGACGTTGAAACGTTAAAAGAATTTATTAACGATTTATGTACTTTTAAAGAAATTGAACAAATGGCACAAAGGTTGCAGTCGGCAAAACTACTTTTAGAAAATAAAACTTACGAAGAAATTATTAAGGCAACTGAAATTTCTTCGGCAACGTTGTCAAGAGTTTCTAAGTGTGTAAAATATGGAAAAGGTTATAAAAAAGTGTTGTAAAATGACTAATTACCATTTACTTTATAAAGAAATTTTAAAAAAAGAAAGCAGTAAAGGAATAAGACCGACGCTATTATTGCATTGTTGTTGTGGACCTTGTTCAACTTATTGTTTAGAACAATTAACTAACGTTTTCAACGTAACGTTATATTTTTATAACCCGAATATCACCGACGAAAACGAATACAAATTAAGGCTAGAAGAACTTAAAAAATTAATAGAAATAGCCTATGCAAACGATATACCTATTTTAAGCGAAAATTATGATAGTAACACATTTTACGACGCTATTAAAGGGCTTGAAAACTTAGGTGAAATGAGTAAGCGTTGCTATAATTGTTATGCATTGCGACTAGAAAAAACGGCAATTACGGCTAAAGAAAAAGGTTTTGATTATTTTACGACTACACTTTCAATAAGTCCTTATAAAAGTGCTAAAAACCTTAATGAAATAGGTGAAACACTTTGTAAAAAATACGAGATAAACTACCTATACGCCGACTTTAAGAAAGAAGGTGGGTATTATAAATCAATAGAACTTTCAAAAAAATATTCGCTATATCGACAAGATTATTGCGGTTGTGTCTATTCAAAACAAGAAAGAGAAAAAAGTAAAACGCATTGAAATTTCAATGCGTTTTTTATTGTTTTAGTTTATTACGTTTCGGTTGGCGTGTCGTTAGTTTGTGTTGCTAATTCGTCAGTTGAACTTTCAACGGCTGTTTCTTCAACAACTTCGCCGTCTGGAACTTGCGTTACGTCGTCAGTCTTAACTTCGTCGTTGTCAGTAGTGACGCTTTGGTCGTCACTTGTTGTAGTTGGTGTATCAGGTTTTTTATTTATATAATACCACTCAACGAAGAATATTAAAGCGATACCAACTATTACCATTATAATTGACCAGAATTGTGAAGGTGGTAAACCAAATAAAACACCCCTTGCTTCGTCGGCTCTTACAAATTCAATAATAAAACGGAAAACGCCGTAACCTATAAGATATAACGCTAAATTGTGTTTAAAGTCCTTCTTCATCGTTAAAAATAAGGTTACGCCAAAAAGAACAAATAAGAATAAAGCCTCGTAAAGTTGGGTAGGTACGTAATAGCCCCATCCACTTTCGCCTTTCATAAATAAACCGCCAAAAACTTCGTTAGTGCCTAAAAAAGTTCCGTGACAGCAACCTGCAAATAAACATCCTAGTCTACCAAAAGCGTGGGCTATTAAGATGCAAGGTGGAGCAAAATTCATAAACCTGATAAGCGGAATAGAAACTTTTTTTCTAAAAGCAAAATAAATTATTAAGAAAGTTCCAGCACCACCTATTAATCCACCTATAAAGGTAATTCCGCCACCTAGTTTAAATCCACCTTCAGGATTTGAAAGAAAATTATAAAAAGATTGAAATAGTGCGGCAGATAAAAAGCCTATAACTATTGAAATAATAGCGTTATAAAAAATAAAATCTATAAAGTTTTCGCTATAACCTTTTTTATGACCGAAAAAGAATAAAACAAAAAAGCAAGCAAGTAAACCTAACGCTATCATAACGCCGTATAAACGGACGTCTAAAAAATCAATATTAGGTAATAAATCGTAAGGATACATATTTTCCCCCTAAAAATAAAATGTTTTAAAAAACGTAGCAGTTTGCTACGTTTTTTTAATTTTATAAACAGTCGCTACCTTTGCCAGCACAACCTAAAACGTTAATTAATTTATGACGAACAAGTTCTTTTACGTTAGCCCTTGCAGGTTTTAAAAATTCTCTTGGGTCAAACTTAGAAGGGTTTTCAATAAAGAATTTTCTAACCGTACCAGTCATAGCAAGCCTTATATCGCTATCAATGTTAATTTTGCATACAGAAAGCCTACTTGCTTGACGAAGTTCGTCTTCTGGAACGCCTATTGCATTAGGCATTTGACCGCCAAATTCGTTAATCATTTTAACGTAGTCTTGTGGAACTGACGACGAGCCGTGAAGAACGATAGGGAAACCAGGTAATCTTCTTGAAACGTCTTCTAAAATATCAAAACGGAGTGGAGGTGGAACTAAAATTCCATTTTTTAAAGTGCATTGTTCAGGCTTAAACTTGTAAGCCCCGTGAGACGTACCGATAGCAATAGCAAGAGAGTCAACACCCGTTTTAGTAACAAATTCTTCAACTTCTTCCGGTCTAGTATAAGAACCTACTGCGTGTGAAACTTCGTCTTCAATACCTGCAAGCGTACCAAGTTCGCCTTCAACGGTAACGCCTCTATCGTGAGCATATTCAACGACTTTTTTAGTAAGGGCGATATTATCTTCAAAAGAGTGAGCAGAGCCGTCAATCATAACAGACGTAAAGCCCCCGTCGATACACGCTTTGCACGTTTCAAAATCTGGACCGTGGTCAAGGTGTAAAGCAATAGGAATATCAGGACATTCTAAAACTGCTGCTTCAACTAGTTTTACAAGGTAAGTGTGGTTAGCGTATGCCCTTGCACCTTTTGAAACTTGTAAAATAACGGGTGCGTTTTCTTCTTTACACGCTTCTGTGATACCTTGAACTATTTCCATATTATTAACGTTAAAAGCACCAACGGCAAAGCCTTGTTTATAGGCTTGTTCAAACATCTTTTTCGTATTAACGAGTGGCATAATAAGACCCCCTAAAAGTATAAAATTAATTTCTTAACTAATTATACAACAATTTTATAAAAAGTGCAATAGATAAACAAGGCTAAAAAAAGGTTTTTTATTTAATTTATAAAAGTTTTTAATTAAAAAACTAGTTTAAATAAAAAAGTGAATAAAAAGTTTTTCTTAGGACAATCATTGTAATAGATGCCATATCAAGCAAAAATACATATAATAGATTGGGGCATTTTAAGGAGATTATGATAAAACGAGGTGAATTATACTACGCAGACTTACGCCCCGTAGTTGGTAGTGAACAAGGGGGCATTAGGCCTGTTTTAGTAGTGCAGAACGATATAGGAAATAAATATAGTCCAACGGTAATAGTCGTTGCAATAACTAGTAAATTAACAAAGGCTAAATTGCCAACGCATATAGAACTTAGTGCCGAAATGTTTGGGCTACAAAAAGATTCGGTAATTTTACTAGAACAAATAAGGACGTTAGATAAAATGCGTCTTAAAGAAAAAATAGGTGAACTACCACCATCAACCATGTTACTTGTTGACGACGCACTTTTAATTAGTTTAGGTTTTAATAAAAAAGTTGAATAAACTAGTGGCAACGCTGTCTAGCGTTGCCCTTTTTTTTATTTTTTTCGATAAAAAACTTGTTAAATAAAACTAATAATGATATAATAATACAAAAGATGAAAACAAACGAATATATTTTAATATATTCTTTAGGAAGGAGTTGTAATGAAAAATAGATTTAATAAAAAAATCGTTATTGTTTCAATAATAGTTTTTGCATTGTTAGTTGTGCTTGCGTCTATTGTTGGAATTTTAAAAACTTTAAACTTTATCAACTTAGAAATTTCAACTTTTGGGTTAATATACGTTATTTTAACCATAGGTGCAGGCGTATACGTTTTAGGTTTAGGAATAGCAACTAAAGGTGGTTACGAAACTGCGGTCGGCTCAATTTTAACGACGCTTGGCGTTGTGTATTTACTTGCTGCAATTAAAGTACACGTTGTAGTAGTAATAATCGTAGCAATCGCTATGTGCTTATTGTCGTTACTTGGACTTTTACTATTAAAAGCCGATTTGTTACACGTTCAAAGAACGGATGAAAAAGAATATTTTGAACCTTATATGGAAAAACTTCAAAAACAAAAAGAACAAGAAAAAAAGGACGAAGAAGATACTCCACCGCCAACTATAAAAACGTTTAAGGATTAATAAAGGTGACTAAGATGGATAAAAGAAATTTAACGTTATTGACCGACTTATATCAACTTACTATGATGAACGGATATCTTAGAGAAGATAAACAAAATCAAGAAGTTATTTTTGATTTATTTTTTCGCCAAAACGAACTTATAACGTATTCGCTATCTGCAGGATTAGAACAGGCAATCGATTACGTTTTAAACTTGAATTTTACAAAAGAAGATATTGATTATTTAAGAGGGCTTAATCTTTTTAGTGAAGCCTTTTTAGAAAAACTTGCTACTTTTAAATTTACAGGCGATATTTATTCCGTTAAAGAAGGAACGATGGTTTTTCCTAGCGAGCCCATTTTAACGGTTAAAGCACCTATTTTTCAAGCACAATTAATTGAAACGGCTCTTTTAAATATTATAAACCACCAAACGCTTATAGCGTCTAAGGCTGCAAAAATATGTTACGTTGCTAAAGGCGATAACGTTATGGAGTTTGGACTTCGTAGGGCACAAGGACCAGACGCAGGTATTTACGGTTCGAGGGCGTCAATCATAGGTGGATGTAATTCTACTAGTAACGTTTTAGCGGGCAAAATGTTTAATATTCCTGTTGCTGGTACTCACGCACACAGTTGGGTTATGAGTTTTGATACCGAACTTGAAGCCTTTATGGCTTATGCCGATACTTATCCCGACGCTACTTTATTGTTAGTAGATACTTACGATACTTTAAAAAGTGGTATTCCAAATGCAATAAAAGTGTTTGATTATCTTAAAAGTAAAGGTAAAAAGCCTTTGGGTATAAGAATAGATAGCGGGGATTTAGCCTACTTAACTAAAAAAGCAAGAAAAATGCTTGACGAGGCGGGATATCACGACACAATAATTTGTGCTAGTGGCGACTTGGACGAAAAATTAGTTCAATCGTTAAAATTGCAAGGTGCTCAAATTAAATCTTGGGGTATAGGTACTAAATTAATTACTAGTGCCGATATGCCTGCTCTTGGTGGCGTTTATAAAATGTCGGGCGTGGTTAAAGAAGACGGAACTATTATTCCTAAAATCAAAGTTAGTGAAACTAGTGCTAAAATAACTAATCCTGGCTTTAAGAAAATAGTTAGAATTTACGACAATCAAACGGGCAAGGCGGAAGCCGACCTTATAATGCTACAAGACGAAGTTATCGATACGACTAAGCCTTTAACTATAACTCATCCTATCGAAACGTGGAAAAAAATCACCTTTACCGATTATTCTATTAAAGAACTTACTTTTAAGGTGGTAGATAAAGGTCAACTTTGCGTTCAAATGCCGTCTTTAAAAGAAATTGCGTTACACGCAAAACAAGAAATGGAAAGTTTTTGGGACGAATATTTAAGAATAGACAAACCGCATATTTATAAAGTAGACTTGTCTGATAAATTATTAAATCTTAAAACCCAAATGCTTGCCGAAATTAGAAAAGGTAAATAAAATGGATAAAATTAAAAACGCAGTAAAAGATAAATCTATCGATGAAGTTTATAAAGTTGAAAGTCAATATAAAGCCGAAGTTTCTCTTTTAAAAATGTTTATAGAAAAATTTTCAAAATACGTTGGCGAAGTAGTTAGAAATAATCCTAACGACAAAACTAGGAAAACTGATGCTACGGTTAGAATAATTAACGATATTTTAAATGAAACGGAAAGCAAAAAATTTACTAGCGTTGACAAAATTAAAGAAATTTATAAAATTATAGACCAAAATTTTTCTAAAAAAGAAGAGCAATCGTTATATGGTGAAGGTGTGAATGGTTTTAGATTAGACGACGTTCTTAATCCAAAAGAAGAACTCGATTTAAAAGATTTGCTTAGCGAACTTGGGGTAACTAATTAATGATTTATATAATTTGCTTATTAGTTGTAGGGGGCGTTTTGACGCTTGATTTAATTTCAAAATATTTAGTGCAGTTAAATCAAACTGATAGCGTGGTAATTCCGCATTTATTAAAATTTCATTATACGACTAATACCGGTTCGGCGTTTAGTTTTTTAGGTGATAAAGAGTGGGCAATGCCCATGTTTATAATCTTAACTTTCGTCGTTCTTGCCGTTATTTTTGCATTTATAATTTTTTCTATCGTTAAGAAAAAGGAGTTGTCTAAATGGTTACTTATTGCAATTTCATTAATAGTTGCAGGTGCAATAGGTAATTTAATAGATAGAATTTCTTTTGGTTACGTGCGTGATTTTATTTTTGTTTTTTATAATACTAAAATCTTTACGGCAATATTTAACGTTGCCGATATGGCGTTAGTAATAGGCGTAATAATGGTATGCGTTTACTTGTTATTCTTAGAAAAAGACGCTATTTTTAAATTTAAAAAGAAAGACGAATAATTATGGAAAAGAAAATAATAGTTGAAAACGCAACTTGCGTTAGAGCAGACGTATATTTGGCAGAAAAACTAAATTATACTCGTTCTAAAGTAAAAAAAATATTAGATGAAAATAAGGCGTTTTTAGACGGAAAACCTTTAAAACCACGTGATATTTTAAAAAACGGTATGACGATAACCCTTGACGAAGGCGAACTAAAAGAGTTAGACCTTACGCCTTGTGATATTGGACTAGACATCGTTTATCAAGATAAAGACTTAGCCGTTATAAATAAGCCACAAGGCTTAACCGTACATGCTGGTAACGGAGTTAAAGGAAATACTTTGGTAAACGCTTTACTATATCACTTAGATAGTTTAAGTGGAATAAACGGTGTTTTAAGACCGGGCATTGTTCATAGAATAGATAAAGATACTTCTGGATTGTTAGTCGTTGCAAAAAATGATAATAGCCACGTTGAACTTCAAAAGCAAATTGCCGAAAAATCTTGCAAAAGAAAATACGTTGCGTTAGTAGAAGGCATTGTAAAACAAGACGAAGGCATTATCGAAACTTACATAGGTCGTTCAACTAAGAACCGAACTATGATGGCTGTCACTACGAGTGGAAGACTCGCCGTAACTCATTATAAAGTTCTAGAAAGGTTTGAAAACCATACTTATATGCTTTTTGAACTAAAAACGGGTCGAACTCATCAAATAAGAGTTCACTCAAAACATATAAATCATCCTATAGTTGGTGATTTAACGTACGGGTATAAGAGTAATAAATTTAATTTAAAGGGACAATTACTTCACGCAACCGAATTATCTTTTACTCATCCAACCACTAAAAAACTAATGATATTTAACGCACCTATTCCCGATTATTTTGAAAAAGTACTAAAAAAATTGAGAAAAGTCGTTAGTAAAAGATTGTTGACAAATTAAATATTGTAATATATAATATAATTTACGATAATTCGCATAAGATTAAAGGAGTGTTTAGTATGATAGACAATTTAGAAAATGCAGGCAAATTTATGGTCGTAAGTTTTTGTAAAGAAGACTATAAAATTATTAAAGAAGACCTTGATTTTCTTGCACAAAACAACGTTCATTTATGGTACATTAACCCAGAAACAAGGGAAGAAAACTGGGAATTAAGATTTTCAAAAGCAATTACAAGTGTAAATTGTAAAGGTGCGATAATTTTTAATAGTGCCGAGGCGTTTGTTGATGAAGATGCACATAAAGAAAGGAAAATGATTATAGATAGGCATAACGATTTTTCAATCTTTAGATATTATGCAGTTAATATAGGTACCAAAGATTATCAAAAATTAATTGCCGATGCTTTCGATATAGCGAACGCAAGAAAGGTTGAACTTTTAAACTATATCGATGAAATAAAAACAATGTCAAACGACAACGTGTTTTATTTTTCTAGACGTGATTCAAAACAATGTACGGCAAAAATTATTAAAGATATAGCAAAACCTAATTTAATAGTTTACGATAAGGATGCAGGTACTGAAGAATTTGATAACGTTCATACTAAATTTGAAGCCTATACTGGTGAAGAACCTTATATATTCGTAAGTTATTCTCACAGAGATTGTGCAACCGTGTACCATATCTTAGACATTTTATACGACCATAAGTACAGAATTTGGTACGACGAATCTTGTGAAACGGGTAATGATTTTAGAGAAGAATTAAGAAATAGAATTGAAAAATCTTCTGCCGTATTATTGTTCGTGTCAAAAAGTTCAATGGCATCACCTTTCTGTGGTATGGAAATAATAGTTGCTCGTGAAAACGGCAAAAGATTATATCCTATTTATCTTGACGATACTTCAGTTCCAGCGGCATTTGAATTATTGCTTGCAAACACTCACCACGGCACTGTACAAGACATAGATAAACTTATAAAATCATTAATAAGGGATTTACCAGCAGAAACTATGGATAGATTAACGATAGAAAACGGATATCTTAAAAGATGTGAAGACAACGGCGAATCAATCACCGTACAAGAAGGTATTAGAGTTATTTGCCAAAACGCCTTTAAAGAAAGAAAGGCACTTCATACTATAGATTTACCAGAAACTCTTGAAGTTATCGAAGCCGAAAGTTTTAGGGGTTGTTCTAACTTAGAAAGTATTGAAATTCCAGAAAGAACTTCAAAAATAGGTGAAAGTGCGTTTAGAGATTGCGTAAACGCTAAAAAATTAGTATTACATAACCCAAAAATTAAAATTAACGAAAGGGCGTTTGAAAACTGTGCGTCACTTGAAAAAATTCAACTTCCTGATGGTATGATGGAAATTTATGGTGGTGTATTTAACAGTTGTAAAGCGTTAAAAAGTATTGATTTGCCATCGCAACTTATCGTTATAGGTGAAAACGCTTTCTCGGATTGTATAGGTCTTGAAAAAATCGTTTTACCTTCAACGTTAACTAAAATCGACGACTTGGCTTTCAACGGTTGTTTAAGTTTAAAGAGTGTTGACCTTGGTACAAGTGTTAAAAAAGTTGGTAAAAGTGCTTTTAAAAATTGTAAATCTTTAACTAATATTACTATTCCTGTATCGGTTACTTGTATAAGCGAAGCACCGTTTAGGGGTTGTGAAAACTTAAAGAGTATTAAAGTTGAAAACAGAAATAAATATTTCAAAAGTGAACCTAATAAACGTGATGGTAGCGACCTTGTACTATTCAATAAAAATAAGTCTATAATAATTGCATATCCTGCTGCTAGCCGTGAAGTTCAATACGATATTCCTGACTCTGTAACGATTATTAGCGAATGGGCGTTTAGTGAAAGCAAAAAACTTAACAGAATAACTATCCCTGATAGCGTTTACGAAATTAGAGAAGGTGCGTTCTCAAACTGTGTGTTACTTGACGAAATTGAAATTCCAGATTCAGTTACAAAAATTGACGATTGTGCGTTTAGGGGCTGTTCTAACTTAGAAAGAATTACTATTCCTGATTCTGTTGTAGAAATAGGTTGGGGTGTATTTGACGGCTGTGAAGATAAAGTCGTAGTATATTGTAACGAAGGTAGTGAAGCACAAAAATATTGCCGTCTTTTAGGCATTAGAGAAATGCGTATTCCTCAAGATAAATAAGAAGGTAATATATGGTTACAACTTTAATTATTTGTGGAATTACTTGCTTATCGATTATATTATCGATATTGTTTTTCCCAAATATAACTATTAAAAAAATTAAAATAAGCACCTATTGGGTAATTGCCCTAATAGGTGCAATACTATTGTTTTTATTTAATTGTGCATCACTTAGTCAATTTGGTGCAGAATTAATTTCAAATAAAGCAGTTAATCCGTTAAAAATCTTAGTAATTTTTATTACTATGACGTTAATGTCGGTTTTTCTCGACTCGGTAGGGTTTTTTAGATTTTTCGCAAATCTTGCATTAAAAAAAGCGGGAAATAGTCAAATTAAACTTTTTATTTGGCTTTATATTATCGTTTCAATTTTAACGGTATTTACGTCAAACGACATTATAGTATTAACGTTTACTCCGTTTATTTGTTATTTTGCAAAGCACGCAAAAATTAATCCTATACCTTATTTAATAACAGAATTCGTTGCCGCAAACACTTGGAGTATGTTTTTAATTATAGGTAACCCGACTAATATCTATTTAGCAACTTCGTTAAATATAGGGTTCTTAGAATATACTAAAGTAATGTTTTTACCAACGATTTTCTCGGGTGTTTCGTCGTTTATAGTTTTATACTTAATATTTAATAAAAGTTTAAAACAAAAAATGCCTGAAGATAGAATTATAGAAGACGTTGTTATAAGTGATAAAGTTAGTATGATAATAGGACTTGCTCATTTATTAGCGTGTATAATTTTATTAGTAATATCGTCTTATATAAACCTTGAAATGTGGTATATTTGTTTAGGATTTTGCTTGTCATTATATATAAGCGTAACTATTTATAAGTTAATTAAAAAGGAAAAGATAGACGAAGTAGTATCGTGTTTTAAACACGCACCTTGGGAATTAATTCCTTTCGTGCTTTCAATGTTCGTTATAGTATTATCACTTTCAAATTGTGGTTTTACTAAAATAGTTGCCGAATTATTAGGACAAGATGGTGCGGTGTGGACGTATGGTATTAGTTCCTTCTTCGTAGCGAATATTATAAATAATATTCCTATGAGTGTGTTATATTCGTCAATCGTTCCATATTTAAGCAGTGCAAGTTTAACGGGTGGAATATACGCATCGATAATAGGTTCTAACATAGGTGCGTTTTTGTCGCCGATAGGTGCGTTAGCAGGTATTATGTTCAGTTCAATAATGAATAACCACGGCGTAAAGTTTACTTTTGTAGATTTCTTAAAATACGGCGTAGTTGTAGCAATACCAACGTTACTAGCATCACTTTTAGGCTTAGCAATTTTAGTTTAATAATAAAAAGACCTAATTTCGTAGTTAGGTTTTTTTAATGCTAAAAATTTTGAATATGCAAGATAAATATTTGACAAACAAAAAGTAGTATTGTATAATACAAGAAGTTTACGCCTTGTTTACAAGGGGCGTAAACTTCGCAGTTTTTCAATCTAAAGTGTAAAACGAAAGTTTTACGGCAAAATTTTCAATTTTGCAAAGATTTTGCGATAGCAAAAGATTAAAGTTTTTAGATTATAATACAAAAGGTTTACGCCTTGTTTACAAGGGGCGTAAACTTCGCAGTTTTTCAATCTAAAGTGTAAAACGAATAAAATGCGCCGTTAGCTCAGCTGGATAGAGCGTCGGTCTACGGAACCGAAGGTCAGGAGTTCGAATCTCTTACGGCGCGCCAAATAAAACTGACTACCATTTCGGTAGTCAGTTTTATTTTAGTTGTATCGTAAAGATGAAAACGCAGTTCGGCCGTCATATGACGGACTTACTTGATGGGCAATGGTCTGCCAGGGTGTTCCTACGCAGTAGGGTGTGGCAGTATCTCGTAACTAGCGTGCCAAATAAATGTAGGTAGATTTCTCTACCTGCATTTTCTTATCACTATAAGAAATTTGAACGCAGTTCGTTGCTTGCGTCAACCGAGGGGGCCCCTTTAGGTGTTTCGGTTATATCTCTTAGGTACGCATTATATAAACTTGTGTCGTTTTTACTTGCTATAGAGATGGAAATTTGTGTCGTGATTGATATGTTATTGAATAATACGCTATTTTGTTATAGTTTTTATGTAGTGTTCGTGCTTTACGGTCACTTGTGCCTAAAACAATGCAAACCAAACAAAATTTTTGTATAAATTTTAAAATATTTTATTAATATGCGTAATAATCGTTGCTATTTTTAATAAAATATATTAAAATGTCTTTATACGAAAAACATTTTAAATTTAATATTGTTGGGTGAAGATGTCGGGAGAGAACGCATTTTGCGTCACCGAAGAAGTAACGCTTTCAGGTAAACGGACCGATTTTGGACAACGCTTTGGAAAATGCCTTTTGGCTACCGACGAAGCAATTTGTTAGGCAAAGAAACTTTCAGGTAAAAAGACGAAGATTTAGGAGTAGATTATGGACTACGTCTTTTTTTGTTTAGAAATAGTAGGTATAGTGGCTTTTTCAATTTCAGGTGCGTTAGTTGCAATTAAGAGTAAGTTTGACGTTTTAGGCGTTGTGGTCGTTGGAGCAATTACTGCCGTTGGTGGTGGTATTACTAGAGATATTATAGTAGGGCATACGCCACCTATGATATTTTCTAACACATATTTAATACTTATTTCAGTTATTGCGTCGATATTAACCTTTATTCTTGCGTACGTTAAAAGAAATAAATTTATAACTATTCAAAATAAAATTGAAATGACAAACAATTATTTTGACGCCGTAGGACTTGCCGTGTTTACTATAACGGGCGTTCAAACGGTTATAAATTACGGATTTTACGATAACGCTTTATTATGTGTAATTATGGGGGCGATTACAGCCGTTGGCGGTGGATTAATGCGTGATATTTTTACTAGTTCTTCGCCGTACATATTTACTAAACATTTTTACGCAATGGCGTCTATTTTAGGGGCGTTAGTATTTTATTTACTAAAAGTTTTCGTTAATATTGAGATTGTTTCAACTTTAGTTGGAATTACTCTTATTTTTACGCTAAGGCTTTTAGCAACAAAATATCATTGGAAATTACCAAAAGCACATATTAATGAAAATTAAATTTTATATACCGAAAGGAGAAATATTATTATGATGATGGACGCTATTATTAAGCCGTCAAGAGAAAAAGGACTTGATTTAGTTCGTAAAGAAATTCCAAAAATTAACTTTGGCGAAGCCTTAATAAAAATTCATTATACGGCTATTTGTGGAACGGACGTTCATATTTACGACTGGAACGAGTGGGCTCAACAAACTATCGTACCACCTATGACTATAGGTCACGAATTCGTTGGTGAAATCGTAGAAATTAAAGGTGCAAGCGATAATTTTAAAGTAGGTGATATCGTTAGTGGCGAAGGTCACGTCGTTTGTGGTAAATGTCGTAACTGCCGTGCAGGAAGAAAACATCTTTGTCCTAACACTAGGGGTGTAGGCGTTAATAGAGACGGAATTTTTGCCGAATACGCCAGTATACCTATAAGCAATTTATGGCTTTGCGATACTAAAAGTATTCCTGAAAAAACGTACGCTATTTTCGACCCTTTAGGCAACGCTACTCATACTGCGTTAAAATTTGGTATGGTGGGTGAAGACGTTTTAATTACTGGTGCAGGTCCTATCGGTATTATGGCTTCGGCTATTTGTAGGCACGTTGGTGCAAAAAACGTAGTTTTAACCGATATTAGCGATTATAGGTTAGAACTCGCTAAAAAAGTTTGTCCGTCAATAATCACCGTAAATACTAAAAACGTTAGAATTAAAGACGTCCAAAAACAAATAGGTATGTTAGAGGGTTTTGATATCGGTTTAGAAATGAGTGGTAGCCCTATTGCTTTTAACGAAATGATTGACAATATGATTATGGGTGGTAAAATTGCTATGCTTGGTATTCAAGACAACAACACTACTATAAACTGGAATAAAATTATATTTAATATGATAACTTTGCAAGGTATTTATGGCAGAGAAGTTTTTGAAACTTGGCATAAAATGACTTCAATGTTAAAATCTGGTTTAGATATTTCAAAAATCATAACTGAAGAATTAAATTATAAAGATTACGAAAAAGGCTTTGAATTAATGCACGAAGGAAAGTCTGGTAAAATTATTTTAGACTGGACTAAATAGGGGGTTATTATGATAAATAATAAATATTTTCAAGATATATTAGATGATATAAAGGCGAGTGGACTTTGGAAGGAAGAAAGGGTAATAACTACTCCACAAGGTAGTTCAATCGACACGACCAAGGCAAACGGAGTTTTAAATTTTTGTGCAAATAATTATCTTGGGCTTTCAAACGACCAAGAATTGATTGAAACGGCAAAAGAAAGTTACGAAAAATATGGTTACGGACTTTCAAGCGTTCGTTTTATTTGTGGTACGCAAACTATTCATAAAGATTTAGAAAACGCTATTTCAAACTTTTTAGGAACTGAAGATACTATATTATATAGTAGTTGTTTTGACGCTAACGGTGGTTTATTTGAAACTATTACGACGAAAGAAGACGCTATTATTTCAGATGAACTTAATCACGCAAGTATAATTGACGGCGTTCGTTTAACAAAAGCAACAAAATATCGTTATAAAAACAACGATATGCAAGATTTAGAAGCAAAACTTATCGAAGCAGATGCAAACGGAGCAAAACTTAAAGTAATAGTTACCGACGGCGTATTTTCAATGGACGGAATTATTGCTAACTTAAAAGGCGTTTGCGATTTAGCCGAAAAGTATAACGCACTCGTAGTAGTCGACGATAGTCACGCAACCGGTTTTGTTGGTGAAACGGGCAGGGGTACTAGCGAATATTGTGGTGTTCAAGGTAGAGTAGATATTATTACGGGTACGTTTGGTAAAGCACTTGGTGGTGCAAGTGGTGGCTTTACTAGTGGTAGAAAAGAAATTATACAACTTCTTCGTCAAAGAAGTAGGCCGTACCTTTTTAGTAATACCGTTGCTCCTGCAATTTGTGCAACTACTTTAAAAGTTTTAGAAAAAATTAGTAAAGATAATTCACTTTGTAAAAAAGTTATGGAAAACGCTAAATATTTCCGTAGTCAAATGGAGAAAAACGGCTTTGACTTAGCAGGTAAAGACCACGCAATAGTTCCCGTTATGCTTTACGATGCAGTTTTAAGTCAAAAGGTTGCAGAAAAAATGTTAGAAAAAGGCATTTACGTTACTGGATTTTTCTATCCCGTAGTGCCTAAAGATAAGGCAAGAATTAGAACGCAAATGTCGGCGGGACATAGTAAGGAAGATATTGATAAATGTGTAAACGCCTTCGTTGAGTGTAAAAAAGAATTAGGATTTTAATTTAAATAAACCTACTAATAAAAACGCACCCTAAAAGTTTTAGACTTTGGGGTGCTTTTATTTTGCATAAATTATAGTTTCGACAAAATACGCCAAAACAGGACAAAGATAGACAAAAAAAGACAGACTTATTGCTTTACGCCACCTAATGTTTTTGTTATAATAAATATAGTTAATTTCTAAAATCAATGCGACCTAAAAGATAATCAATAGAAACCTTAAAATACGCTGTTAGCATATCTAATATTTCAAGAGTTGGCAAGTAGCCCTTTTTTAACCAACGAGATATGTTGCTTTTATCAAAAAAGCAATTTTGACTAACTTTATAATGTGTAACGGAATTTTCCTTACAAAGTTGCTCAAATCGTTCTTGAAAGGTTATGTTTGAAGGCTCGACGTAATCATTTTTGTCCGTTCTACCCAAAAGGTATTCTATTGAAACTTTAAAATAATTAGCCATTTTGATAAGCGTTGTGGTTGTGGGTATTATTCCGTAAACTAAAGCACTTGATAAGGAACGATAATCAAATTTACCTGCCTTTGCTATATCGACTTTTTTTAAATTAATTTCTTCAACTAATTCATTAATACGTTTTTGAAACTTTGTTGAAATCGGCATAAATTTAACTCCTATACAATTTAGGTGGCTAAATGTATTTAAGCACCTATTTATAGTATAGGTAAAAATTAATTTTAATTAGGTGGCGTATTGTAATTGATAGAAAAGTAAAAGGAGTATTTATGAAAATATTAACAAAAGAGTGGGCAAAAAAGCACGAGCAATTAAGATTTTTAAATTATTTAAAAGAATATGATGAACAAAATGAAAGATATAAAGATATTAAAACAAAAAGCAAACTTGATTTTTGCAAAGAAATACAAAGTGATGAAGAATTAGCAAAATTAGTGTTAGGTACTACTTTATTTGATAAATTATATCAAGCAGAAAAAGATAGATTAAAAAATTTAATTAATTCTTTGCCTATAAAAATTATTAATAGAATAAAAAATATAAAAACACTTGTATTAGGGTACGCTTGTAAAGAAGATAAAGAACTTTTATCAAGTTATTCTAAAGAATTATTAGTTGACGTTGAAAGATTAGTGAAAGTTGCAAATAAAAGTACAGAAATAGCCGAAGATTATTTAAATGAAGATTTTGTTCTTGACGATTTTGTTGGCGAGTTGGTATTTGAAGAGTATTCAAACGATAAAAATTATTATTTAAGTACGAGTAGTGGTACAATTTGTATACAAAATTTTGAATTTTTAGAGCATGAAGATTTTAAAATTAATAAATGGGAAGACGATAATCCTTTAACTTTGTGGACTGCTATTCATAGTGCAGAATTGCATTATATATCTTTAAATTGTTACGAACTACATTTATTGCTTGTTGATGGTGATAAATACGCAAACAAAAAGTTTTGGTATTTTACGATTAAAGGAACTAACGTAAAAAAGTTGTAATAATAAAATATTAACCTTTGAAAAATAAAAAGCGTTCATTTGAACGCTTTTTTAGTCTTCTGTTTGCTTGTCGCCAAACAAATATTTAATTGCTTGCGATAGGTATGAAACGGGGATAATTTCAATTTTATCTGTATACTTTTTGCAAGCGTCGTAATTCCTTTTTGGAATAATTATTTTTTCAAAGCCGTATTTGATACTGTCTGCAACACGCTTTTCTGCAAAAGTTACGCCACGAACTTCGCCAGAAAGCCCAAGTTCGCCAAACGCAGTTATATTTTTATCAACGGCGATATTTTTTGAAGAACTAGCAAGCGATAGGGCAACGGCTAAATCAATAGACGGCTCGTTTAGTTTTATTCCACTCATAGCGTTTAAGTAAACGTCTTGATTGAAAAACGGAACATACGCCTTTCTTTCTAAAATAGCAATAATTAAAACTAATTTGTTATAGTCAACGCCAATCGGCATCCTTCTAGGCAAACCAAACACCGTTTTAGAAAGTAAACTTTGAATTTCTACCGGCATACACCTATTACCGCTTATTGACGGGGTTACGATACTGCCAGGTTGATTGCCCCTTGTTTCGCTAATAAAAATGCCGTTATAGTCGGTTATTCCTTTAATTCCTTTGTCGGTCATTTCAAAAACGCCTACTTCTTGTGCCGAGCCAAACCTATTTTTTACAGCCCTTAAAATTTTATAAGTGTCACTTGGTTCGCCTTCAAAATATAAAACGGTGTCCATAATATGTTCTAAAACTTTTGGGCCTGCAATATTTCCGTCTTTGGTAACGTGACCTATTATAAATATAGTTTTTGCATTATTTTTCGCAAGACGCATAAGACGTGACGCACACTCTCTAACTTGACCGACTGAGCCTGCCGAGCCAGATAAACTTTCAAGATAAATGGCTTGAATAGAGTCGATAACTATATACTCGTAGTCGTTTGCTAAAATTTCAATATTTTCAAGTTTACACTCGTTTACCACCATTAAATTATCACTTATAATTCCAAGCCTGTCGCATCTTAGTTTTACTTGCGATAAACTTTCTTCGGCAGAAACGTAAAGAACTTTATAGCGTTGTGCTAAATTACCCGATATTTGCGTTAAAATAGTCGACTTGCCTATACCTGGGTCGCCACCTAATAAAACTATTGACGAAGGAACTATTCCACCGCCTAAAACGTTATCAAATTCGCTTATTCCACTAGAAGTTCGTGCGTACGTTTTGTATTCTATTTCGCTTAATTTTTTAGGGGTAGAAATAGACGTTTTGGTAGTAGTGGTAGTGGTTGATATAATTTCTTCAACTAGCGTACCAAACTTATTACATACGGGGCATTTACCAAGCCAAACGGGGTTAATGCTACCGCACTCGCTACAAACGTATTTTGATGTTTCTTTATTTTTCATAATTTAAATCCTTATAATTTGGCAATAACTTTGACAAGCAATACCTTCTTCTCTCCCCACTATACCTATACCTTCCATAGTCGTACAAGTGATACCTATATCGTTAGGCGAAAGCCCGGTTTTTTCGGCAAGATTTTTTGTGATTTTTTCGATATAAGGTGAAAGTTTGGGTTTTTCAGCCATAATAACTGCCGAAATATTACTTAATTTGTAATTCTTTTCTTTAAGCATTTTTAATACTTCGTCTAGCAATAATATACTTGAAATATCTTTATATTTGTCGTCTTTATCGCTAAAATGATAACCTATATCTCTTAAAGAAATTGAAGATAAAATTGCGTCCATAATAGCGTGAGTTAAGCAGTCTGCGTCGCTATGACCTAATAATCCTTTATCGTGTGGAATTTCTACGCCACCTAAAATAAGTTTTCTATTAGGTACTAAAACGTGCATATCAAAGCCTGTGCCAACCTTTGTTTTTGGACTTTCAAAATCAATAGGGTAGGTGAGTTTTGCGTTATTTTCTTTGTTTATAATTAGTTTGCATTTACCTATATAAGCACAATAAACGCCTGCGTCGTCGGTAAATTCATTTTCGTCGTTACAAAGCGAATATGCTTTTTGTAAATCTTTTACCATAAACCCTTGTGGAGTTTGAGCCAAATAACGATTTTTACGTGTTGATACTATGATATTATTTTTGCTATCCGTTTCAATAATAGTGTCGGTAGGAGTTGTGCAAACTACGCCCGAGCCAAAATTTTTAACGCTTTTAATGCAGTCGATTATGGTTTTATTAGATACGAAAGGTCTTGCTCCGTCGTGTATTAAAACTGCACCCTCTTTAATGGTAAAAAGGGCGTTTTTAACTGATTCAAAACGAGTTTTTCCCCCTTCTATATATATAATAGGGCGTGCAATAGACGTTAATTCTTTTTGAATTTTTTCTTTCTCACCACTAGCGTAAACTACGATAATATCGTCAATCGGCTTAATTTCACTAAACGTTTTTACCGTTTTATATACAAGTGATTGACCGTCAATTTTAAAGAAAATTTTATTGTCTTTTTGTCCTGAACGACTGCCTTTTCCCGCACAAGCAATAATTGCCGTAATCTTTAAATTTTTCATATAAACACCTAATTTAATATTTTATAAAGTGACTGAATTTGGTCCTTTTTGACCGTTTCTTTCAAGTCTAAAACTTCAAAAATCAATGAATTTTTAGCGAATATAATTTCAACCACGTCGCCTATTTTTAACTTATACGACGGTTTGACTTCCTTGCCGTTTACTATAACTTTACCATTTTCGCACGCTTCTTTAGAAATGGTTCTCCGCTTTAAAATTCTTGAAACTTTAAGAAATTTGTCGATTCTCATAATAAATCCTTTAAAAAAATTTTATAAAAAAACTATAAAAGAGTTGACAAGTTGAACGTGATAATCTATAATAGTAAAATGCTAAAATGTAATAATAGCGTCTTTTTGCACTTTTTTACGAAAAATTAAGCAAAAAACACTACTTTTTTTGGAAGTATAAATTACATTTATAAGCGTAACTTGTCAAAATTTGTTCTTTCATTGTCGATATTATAACTCAACAACGAAGAATAATCAAGTTGTTTTACAATTTTTTTTAAGGAGTCTATAAAATGCGTAAGTTACAAACAGTAAAATGCGGAAACGTGGAAAGAAAGTCTTTTGCAAGAAGTCAAGAGATACAGCCTATTCCATACCTTGTAGAAGTTCAAAAGGATTCATACAATGCGTTTATTGAAGAAGGTATAGGTGACGTCTTTGAAGATTTCTCGCCAATAACTGACTTTGCCGACCACTATGAGTTGTATTTTCTTGAACACAATCTTGATGGTGAGCCAAAGTACTCGGTAAAAGAGTGTAGGGATAGGGATGCTACTTATGCCGTACCATTAGAAGTTAAGGTAAGGCTTAACAATAAGGTTACGGGTGAAATAATAGACCAAAACGTCTTTATGGGTGATATGCCTAAAATGACTGACAGTGGTTCGTTTATTATTAACGGTGCTGAAAGGGTTGTCGTTTCACAACTCGTTCGTTCACCAGGCGTATACAACGCTTTTGTTCAAGACAAATCGGGTAAAAAGCTTTACAACACTACGATTATGCCTAATCGTGGTGCTTGGCTTGATTTTGAACAAGATAGTCAAGGCGTATTAACGGTAAAAGTTGATAGAACTCGTAAAATTACTGCTACGACGCTTTTAAGGGCGTTAGGTTTTGGTAGCAACGCATCTATTTTTGAAATTTTTGAAAATAATGAAATTATTGCTAATACCGTTAAAAAAGACGAAGATAACGGTATTACTTGCGAACACAAAGGTCTTATTGAACTTTACAAAAGATTAAGACCGGGCGAAATGCCAACTGAAGACGCAGTTAAGCAATATATTAAAAATAACTTCTTTGAACCAAGGAGATATGATTTAGCAAAAGTTGGTAGATATAAGTACAATAAAAAACTTTGCTTAGCAAATCGTATAGTTGGTCTCGTTTGTGGTGAGGACGTAATTTCTCTTGACGGCGAAGTTTTAGCGTCTAAGGGCGAAGTATTTACTGAAGAACAAGCAAGACTTATTCAAAATAGTGGTATTAACAGCGTATACGTTACTACTGAAAGTGGCGAAAAACATAAAATTATTGCAAACAACGTTGCTGATTTCAAAGTTATTAGTGGCGTAAAGGCAAAACCTTTCGGCTTAATCGATATGGTTTATTATCCAAACTTTGTTTTTGCTAAGGAAATTTACGAACTTTCAAAGACGGTAGCAGTTGAAGATATCGCTGAACAATACAAAACTCAAATCAACGACCTTTACTACGTTGAAGAACTTTCTGCAGAAAGACTTGCCGAAGAAAGACCTGAAGACCAAAAGAATTTCGAAGCAAGAAAGGAAACTAGAAGAAAGTTTGTTGAAGCATGTAAAAAATTCTTTGAAATTATTGAAAGTGGTAATATTCCTTCTAAACTTTCAGCAGAAGATAGAAAGACTATTAGACCACTTATCGATAAACTTAACCATAAACACATTACGGTTGACGACGTAGTAGCAGGTATTTCGCTTAATATCGACTTAACTAAGAATATCGGTTCGATTGACGATATCGACCACTTAGGTAACAGAAGGGTAAGAAGTGTAGGTGAACTTTTACAAAATCAATTCCGTATAGGTTTTTCAAGACTTGAAAAAGTTATTAAAGAAAGAATGTCTACGCAAGACCCTAAGGAAATTAACCCTAAGGGATTAATCAACGTTAGACTTATTAGTTCTGCAATTAAAGAATTCTTTGGCTCGTCTCAACTTTCACAATTCATGGACCAAACTAACCCTATTGCCGAACTTACTCACAAGAGAAAACTTTCGGCGTTAGGCCCTGGTGGTCTTAATAGAGAAAGGGCAACTTTCGACGTGCGTGACGTACACTACACGCATTACGGACGTATGTGTCCTATCGAAACTCCAGAAGGACAAAATATCGGTCTTATTACGTCGCTTTCTACTTTTGCAAAAGTTAACGAATACGGTTTTATCGAATCGGCTTACAGAAAAGTTGACAAGGTAAACAAAGTAGTTACTAACGAAGTAGAATATCTTACTGCCGACGTTGAAGACAAATACGTTATAGCACAAGCAAACGCAGAACTTGACGACCAAGGTCATTTCGTAAGTGAAAGGGTACTTTCAAGAAGAAGGGACGAAATAGTAGAAATTTCAAGAGACGAAGTTGATTATATGGACGTTTCACCTAAACAACTCGTTTCGGTAGCAACTGCACTTATTCCTTTCCTCGAAAACAGCGATACGAACAGAGCCTTGATGGGTTCTAACATGCAAAGACAAGCAGTTCCACTTCTCGTTCCAGAAAACGCAATAGTAGGTACGGGTATTGAAGCAAAAATCGCATACGATTCAGGTGTAATGGTTATTGCTGAAAACGACGGTATCGTTAAAAACGTTTCGGGTAGAGAAATCGTCGTTGATGAAAACGGAACTTTACACACTTATACGCTTAAAAAGTTTGAACGTTCTAACCAAAGCACTTGTCTTAACCAAAGACCTATCGTTTCGGTTGGTGACGTAATTAAAAAAGGTGATATTTTAGCCGACGGTCCTTCGACTGCTAACGGCGAACTTGCTCTTGGTAGAAATATCTTAATAGGTTATATGACTTGGGAAGGTTATAACTACGAAGATGCTATCTTACTTAGTGAAAAACTCGTTCAAGACGACGTATTTACTTCTATTCACATTGAAGAACACGAAATAGAAGAAAGAGATACTAAACTTGGTAGCGAAGAAATAACTAGAGATATTCCACACTTAAGCGAAGAAGTATTAAAAGACCTTGACGAAGACGGTATTATTAGAATAGGTGCTGAAGTTACTAGTGGCGATATTTTAGTAGGTAAAGTTTCACCTAAAGGTGAAGTTGAACTTACTCCAGAAGAAAGACTTTTAAGAGCAATCTTCGGTGATAAAGCAAGGGAAGTTAAAGATACGTCTTTAAAAGTTCCTTACGGTGAAGGTGGTATCGTAGTTGACGTTAAGATTTTCTCTCGTGAAAATAAAGACGACTTAGCACCAGGCGTAAATAAAGTAGTAAGAGTTTATATTGCTCAAAAGAGAAAGATTTCAGTCGGCGATAAGATGGCTGGTCGTTATGGTAACAAGGGCGTTATTTCAAGAATACTCCCAGAAAGCGATATGCCGTTTATGGCAGACGGTACGCCACTTCAAATAGTTCTTAACCCGTTAGGCGTTCCATCACGTATGAACATAGGTCAAGTATTAGAAGTTCACCTTGGTCTTGCTTGTAAACAACTTGGTTGGAAAGTCGTAACGCCTGTATTTGAAGGTGCAACAGAAAAAGATATAAGAGAATTACTCTTTGAAAATAACATAGTAAATCCTAACGGCGAAGTTGACGGCAAAATTCAACTTTACGATGGAAGAACGGGTGAACCTTTTGAAAATAGGGTAACGGTAGGTTCAATGTATATGATTAAACTTCACCACCTTGTCGACGATAAAATTCACGCACGTTCAACCGGTCCATATTCACTTGTAACACAACAACCACTCGGTGGTAAGGCACAATTCGGTGGCCAAAGGTTTGGTGAAATGGAAGTTTGGGCACTTGAAGCGTACGGTGCTGCTCATATTCTTCAAGAAATGCTTACCGTTAAGTCGGACGATATCGTTGGTAGACTTAAAACTTACGATTCTATCGTAAGTGGTAACGATATAAGCGAACCTGGTATTCCAGAATCGTTTAAAGTTCTTTTCAAAGAACTTCAATCGTGTGCTCTTGATATGAGAGTTCTTACTGAAAATAACGAAGAAATTTCGCTTAGAGACCTTACGGAAGAAAGTGAAGACGTAGGCGTATTTGATAAATCGGATAAAGATGGTCAAGAAGAAATTGAACTTGACTTTGGTCAAGACGAAGACGTATTAGGTAGCGACGAAATTTTTGACGACGACTTAGATGATTTTGACGACGATAGCGATTTCAGTTCAGGGGAAATGTTTGACGATTATGAAGATTTGGACGAAATTGACGACTACGACGATGAAGAATAATTAGTTAAAGAGGTAAATTAAATGTTTGAACTTAATAATTTTGACTCTATACAAATTAGCATTGCTTCTCCTGAGAAAATTAGACAATGGTCTCACGGCGAAGTTACTAAACCAGAAACAATAAACTACAGAACTCAAAAACCTGAAAGGGACGGTCTTTTCTGCGAAAGGATTTTTGGACCAACTAAGGATTATGAGTGTCATTGTGGTAAATATAAAAGAATAAGATACGCAGGTATCGTTTGTGATAAATGTGGCGTTGAAGTTACCAAAGCAAAGGTTAGACGTGAAAGAATGGGACACATTGAATTAGCTGCTCCCGTTTCACACATTTGGTATTTTAGGGGCGTTCCTTCAAAAATAGGTCTTATGCTTGATATGAGTCCTAAGCAACTTGAACAAGTAATATATTTTGCTTGTTTCGTAGTTTTAGATAAAGGAACTGCTGAAGAACTTGAATACAAACAAGTTATTACAGACAAAGAATATCGTGACTGCATAGAAAAATATGGTGAAGATTCTTTCAAGGTAGGTATGGGTGCTGAAGCCATTAAAGAATTATTAATGGCAGTTAATCTTGAAGAAGAATCAAAAATGCTTAAAGAAGAAATTGATAACGAAAAAACTTCTTCTCAAAGAAAAATTAAAGCAATTAAGCGTTTAGAAATGGTTGAAGCGTTTAGATTAAGCGGTTCTCGTCCAGAGTGGATGATTTTAGACGCTATTCCAGTAATTCCACCAGAACTTCGTCCTATGGTACAACTTGATGGTGGTAGATTTGCAACTAGCGACCTTAACGATTTATACAGAAGACTTATAAATAGAAATAACAGACTTCGTAAACTTATGCAAATAGGCTCGCCTGATATTATCATTAGAAACGAAAAGCGTATGCTACAAGAAGCAGTTGACGCATTAATTGATAATGGTAAACACGGTAAGTCTGCAACCGGTCCGGGTGGCAGAGAGTTAAAATCTCTTTCGGCAATGTTAAGAGGTAAACAAGGTAGATTCCGTATGAACCTTTTAGGTAAGCGTGTAGACTATTCAGGTCGTTCGGTTATCGTAGTAGGTCCAGAACTTAAAATCTATCAATGTGGTTTACCAAAAGAAATGGCAATCGAACTTTTCAAACCTTTCGTTATGAAAAGACTCGTTGAAGACGGAACTTGCCACAACATTAGAAGTGCAAAAAGAACGGTTGAAAGGATGAAACCTTGCGTTTGGGATATCTTAGAAGAAATAATCAAAGACCATCCTGTACTTTTAAACAGAGCACCAACACTTCATAGACTTTCAATTCAAGCCTTTGAACCGGTACTTATAGAAGGTAGAGCAATTAAACTTCACCCACTCGTTTGTGGTGCGTTTAACGCTGACTTCGACGGTGACCAAATGGCAGTACACGTTCCACTTTCAGTGGAAGCACAAGCAGAAGCAAGATTTTTAATGCTTTCATCTAATAACATACTTAAACTTTCAGATGGTAAACCTGTTATGAGTCCAACTCAAGATATGGTTTTAGGTTGTTATTATCTTACTATTACTCGTAAAGCAGAAGGTTATTATTACGGTCAAGACGCACAAGTAGAATACGCTGAAAAAGACGGCAAATTCTATTTGGTTAAAGACGGCGTAATGCAAGACGGCGAATTTACAGCATCTAATTGTCAATATTTAGACGATGGCGTAATTAAAGTTTGCGATTTAACCAACACAAAAACGGGTAAGGTTATTGAAGGCGTAACAAGATACGCTTGTCCTGCATTTATATCTGAAGACGAAGCAATTATGGCTTACCAAACTAAGCAACTTCATCTTCAAGATGAAATTTATTTAAGAAGAACGGTAACTACTCCTAGTGGAGAAAGCGTTACGGGTACTATAAAAACTACTTGTGGTAGAATTGTTTTCAATGAAAAAATTCCACAAGATATCGGTTTTGTTAAGAGAGTAGAAAAAGAAGATTACCTTAAATACGAAGTAAATAAACTCGTAAAGAAAGGCGACCTTAAGAGAATTGTTGAAGCGTGCTTTAAAAACAAATCTTCAAAGTGTGCGGCAGATACTCTCGACTACATTAAGGAACTTGGTTACAAATATTCAACGGTAGGTGCAATAACTACGTCTATATTTGATATGCACGTTCCACAAAAGAAACAAGAAATATTAGAAAACGCATCTAAACAAGTATTGAAAATTGAAAAACAATACGATAGGGGCTTTATAACTGACGACGAAAGATATAAAGCCGTAGTTGACGTTTGGACTAACGCTACGGTTGAAGTTACTGAAGAACTTAAAGTAACGCTTGATAAGTTTAATCCTATTTGGATGATGGCTAACTCGGGTGCCCGTGGTTCGATTGACCAAATTAAACAACTTTCTGGTATGCGTGGTCTTATGACTAACCCTAATGGTAAAACGATTGAAACACCGGTTAAATCGTGTTTCCGTGAAGGTTTAACGGTACTTGAATACTTTACGTCGTCTCACGGTGGACGTAAAGGTCTTGCAGATACGGCTTTAAAAACGGCTGACTCTGGTTACTTAACGAGAAGACTCGTTGACGTAGCACACTCGGTAATCGTTAGAGAAGAAGACTGCTTTGCAAGTTTAGGAATTACTCCAAAAGGAACTTGGGTTACTGAAATAAGAGAACCAGGTGAAGATAAACCTATTGAAACTTTAGAAGAAAGATTAATAGGTAGATACACTATAGGTGACGTAGTTAATCCGCAAACGGGTGAAGTAATCGTTGCCGACGATACGATGATTTGCGAAGAAAAAGCAAAAGAAATCGTTAAAGCAGGTATTGAAAAAGTTCATATTAGAACGGTATTTAGATGTCGTACGAAAATAGGCGTATGTGCTAAATGTTATGGTAAAAATATGTCTAACTTAAATCCTGTACAAATCGGTGAAGCAGTTGGTACTATTGCCGCACAATCAATCGGTGAACCTGGTACGCAACTTACGATGAGAACTTTCCATACGGGTGGTATAGCGTCTACTGGTGACATCACGAGAGGTCTTCCACGTATCGTTGAATTATTCGATGCAAGGAGTCCAGCGGGTAAAGCCGTACTTTGCGACACTAACGGTGTTGTAAGTATTGATAATAAAGACGGCTTAAGATACGTTATCGTAACTAACGGAAATGCTCGTAAAGAATATGCTATTCCGTTTAGCGTAGAATTAAAAGTAAAAGACGGCGATATCGTTGAACCAGGCACGATATTAACTAGTGGTTCGGTATATCCACAAGAAATTCTTGCAACGAAAGGTATGCTTGGCGTTGAAGAATATATTCTCAAAGAAGTTCAAAAAGTTTACCGTAGCCAAGAAGTTGAAATTAACGATAAACACGTTGAAATTATCGTTAGACAAATGCTTCGTAAGGTTATTATTCAAAAGAGTGGAACGTCTTCGTTCTTACCTGGAGAATACGTTGACGAATATAGAGTTAACGAAGAAAATAAGAGAATTATCGAAGAAGGTGGCGTTCCTGCAATGAGCCAAAAAGTTCTTTTAGGTATTACTAAAGCGTCACTTGCAGCAGAAAGTTTCTTATCTGCCGCATCTTTCCAAGAAACGACGAGAGTTCTCACAGATGCTGCTATTAAAGGTAAAATCGACCACTTAGTAGGTCTTAAAGAAAATATTATTATCGGTAAACTTATACCTGCGGGTACTGGTGCAAAAGAATATAAAGGATTATTGCCACAAGTAAACGCAGTAACCAAAATAAGTGGCGATGACGGTGAAGATGATTCATTTGTTGACGTTAAAACGGTTGACTAAAATTTAGAAAAATGATAAAATAGTCAAGTATGGTATGCAAAAACGCAATTTTGAGCCTAAATGGCTTGAAATTACGTGTTTTGCTATGTAAAAAGTTTTCTTTAAACGGGTTTAAATTCGTTTTAGAAATATTTTCCGATTTTTTAAAGGAGGTAGAGAGTATGCCAACAATTAACCAATTGATTAAACAAGGCAGAGTGACTGCTAAAGAAAAGAGCAAAAGCCCTATTTTAGCACAATGTCCACAAAGAAGAGGTGTTTGTCTTTCTGTTACGACTACGTCACCTAAAAAGCCTAACTCAGCAGTTAGAAAAATTGCAAGAGTACGTTTAACAAACAAACAAGAAGGTACTGTTTATATTCCAGGTGAAGGTCACAACCTTCAAGAACACAGTTCAGTACTTATTCGTGGTGGAAGGGTTAGAGACCTTCCTGGTGTTCGTTATCATATTATCCGTGGTACTTTAGATACTGCAGGCGTTGCAAAACGTAAGCAATCAAGAAGTAAATACGGTGCTAAGAGACCTAAGTAATAACAAACACAATCAAAACCTACTTGTCGGAAAGTATTTTTAGCCCGATTTGTAGGCAGTATGCTACCAAAGGTAGCAGAAGGTTCACAGCGAAATGCTAGTGATAGCTGTACAAGGGCAAAGCCCTAAAATTTAAAGGAGGATTTATTATGCCAAGAAGAGGTAACGTTCCTAAAAGAGACGTCCTTCCAGACCCAATTTACGGTAGTAGAGTTGTTACTAAACTCGTAAATCAAATTATGTTGGACGGTAAAAAAGGAATTGCTCAAAGCATTGTATACGATGCTTTTGATATTATTAAAGAAAAAACTGGTCAAGACGCTATGGAAGTGTTTAACCAAGCAATGGCTAACGTAATGCCATTATTAGAAGTTAAAGCAAGAAGAGTTGGTGGTTCAAACTATCAAGTTCCTATTGAAATTAGACCAGAAAGAAGACACACGCTTGCTATCCGTTGGATTGTAATCAATACTAGAAAGAGAAGTGAAAGAGAAATGAGTCTTAAACTTGCAAACGAACTTATTGATGCAATGAATAATACGGGTGGTTCAGTTAAGAAAAAAGACGATACGCATAGAATGGCAGAAGCAAACAAAGCATTTGCTCATTATCGTTGGTAGGAGATTATTATGCCTAGAGAATACGACCTTTTACACACAAGAAATATCGGTATCATGGCTCACATCGATGCTGGTAAAACTACAACGACGGAAAGAATTTTATTCTATACAGGTAAAACGCATAAGTTAGGTGAAACTCACGATGGTGAGGCTACTATGGACTTTATGGCTCAAGAACAAGAAAGAGGTATTACTATTTGTTCTGCCGCAACTACTTGTTTTTGGAAGGGAAATAGAATAAACATTATCGACACGCCAGGTCACGTTGACTTCACGGTTGAAGTTGAACGTTCACTTCGTGTACTTGATGGTGCTGTTGCAACTTTCTGTGCTAAGGGTGGTGTTGAACCACAATCTGAAACGGTATGGCGTCAAGCAGACAAATATAAAGTTCCTAGAATCGCATACGTTAATAAAATGGACATCAATGGTGCTAATTTCTTTAATGCTATTGAAATGATGAAAACTAGACTTCACACTAACGCCGTTCCTATTTGTTTACCTATAGGTAAAGAAGATACGTTTACTGGTATTATCGACCTTGTAAACAACGACTCTATTATTTATAAAGACGACCTTGGTAAAGATTTCGTTCAAGGTCCAATTCCTGCTGATTTAGTTGATTTAGCAAGTGAATATAGAGAAAAACTTATGGAAGTTTGTGCTGAACAAGAAGACGAACTTATGGAAAAATATTTTGAAACGGGTGAATTAACCGTTGAAGAAATGAAAAGAGCCATAAGAAAAGCAACTATTTCAATGCAAATTACTCCAGTTCTTTGCGGTTCATCGTATAAAAACAGAGGTGTACAACACCTTATCGACGCCGTTATCGACTATCTTCCAAGCCCTATCGACGTAGACCACGTTGAAGGTGTTAATTACAAGACTGGTGAAACAGAAATTAGAAAAACTGACGATAACGAACCTTTCGCAGGTCTTGCGTTTAAAATCGTTGCAGACCCATTCGTTGGTAAACTTGCTTTCTTTAGAGTGTATTCAGGTACTTTAGAATCAGGTTCTTACGTGTTCAATAGTACTAAAAACAAGAAAGAAAGAGTTGGACGTTTAGTATTAATGCACGCAAAAGAAAGAGAAGAAATAGCACAAATTTATTCTGGTGACATTTGTGCAATCGTTGGTCTTAAAGATACTTCTACGGGTGATACGCTTTGTGATGAAGCACATCCTATCATCCTTGAAAAAATGGAATTCCCAGAACCAGTTATTAAGGTTGCTATCGAACCTAAAACTAAGGCTGGACAAGATAAGATGACGCTTGCTCTTATTAAACTTGCTGAAGAAGACCCTTCGTTCAAATTCTATACTGATAAAGAAACAAACCAAACGATTATCGCTGGTATGGGTGAATTACACCTTGAAATTATCGTAGATAGATTATTAAGAGAATTTAAGGTTGAAGCAACGGTTGGTAAGCCACAAGTTGCTTATAGAGAAACGTTTAGAAACGAAGTTACGGCTCGTGGTTTCTACAAACGTCAATCTGGTGGTAAAGGTCAATACGGTGACTGTCTCGTTAAGTTTACTCCGTTAGACCCAGCGTCTGGATTCCAATTCGTTGACGAAACGGTTGGTGGTTCAATTCCAGGTGAATATATCGAACCGGTTAGAAAGGGTATTGAAGAAGCATCTAAAAACGGTACTTTAGCCGGCTACGAAGTAGTTGACTTTATGGCTACGGTATTAGATGGTTCATATCACGAAGTTGACTCGTCGGAAATGGCGTTCAAAATAGCAGGCTCACTTGCTTTCAAAGAAGCAATGAGAACTGCAAACCCTGTAATATTAGAACCTATTATGAAAGTTGAAATTATTACACCAGACGATTACTTTGGTGATTTAATGGGTAACGTTTCATCAAGACGTGGTAATATTCAAGGTACTGAAGATAGAAATGGTGCAAAAGTTATCGATGCACATATTCCGCTTTCGGAAATGTTCGGTTACGCAACCGACCTTCGTTCAAGAACTCAAGGTCGTGGACAATATTCAATGCAATTTGACCACTATGCTGAAGTTCCTAAAAATATTGCTGAAAAAATTATCGGCGAAAGAGCAGTAAAAAATACTGACTAAAATTATATGATTTTCAATCTTATGCTTGACAGTATAAGATTGATAATGTATAATATTATTAATTAATAAAAATTTAAAAAAATAAAATAAAAACAAAGATTTTTTTGGAGGAAACAAAAAATTATGGCAAGACAAAAGTTTGAAAGAAGTAAACCGCACATTAACATCGGTACTATCGGTCACGTTGACCACGGTAAAACGACGTTAACTGCTGCAATCACTATGGTACTCGCTTCTAAGGGCAGTGCTGAAAAAATGAGATACGACCAAATCGACAAAGCACCTGAAGAAAAGGCAAGAGGTATTACAATTAATACTTCACACGTTGAATATCAAACAGATGCTCGTCACTACGCACACGTTGACTGTCCAGGTCACGCAGACTACGTAAAGAACATGATTACGGGTGCTGCTCAAATGGACGGTGCAATCCTCGTTTGTGCTGCTACAGACGGTCCAATGCCTCAAACAAGAGAACACATTCTTCTTGCTAGACAAGTTGGTGTTCCATACATTGTTGTATTCTTAAACAAATGTGACCAAGTAGACGACGAAGAACTTTTAGAACTCGTTGAAATGGAAGTTAGAGAATTACTTAACGAATATGAATTCCCAGGTGATGATATTCCTATAATTAAAGGTTCAGCATTAAAGGCTCTTGAATTTGCATCAAACAACGAAGCTGACGCTATTGCATCTGCTCCTGATTGTCAATGTATTTTTGAACTTATGGACGCTGTTGATAGTTATATCCCAACTCCTGAAAGAGAATCAAGCAAACCATTCCTTCTTCCTGTTGAAGACGTATTTACGATTTCTGGTCGTGGTACAGTTGCTACTGGTAGAGTTGAAAGAGGTATTGCTAAAGTTGGCGAACCTGTTGACATCGTTGGTATTAAACCACAAAAAATGACTTCAGTTATTACTGGTCTTGAAATGTTTAGAAAATCACTTGACGAAGCGTTTGCTGGTGATAACGTTGGTGCTCTTTTAAGAGGTATCGACAGAACTCAAATCGAAAGAGGTCAAGTAATCGCTAAACCTAACACTGTTAAACCATACACTACTTTCAGTGGTCAAGTTTACGTATTAACTAAAGAAGAAGGTGGTAGACATACTCCATTCTTCAACAACTATCGTCCACAATTCTATTTTAGAACTACAGACGTTACTGGTACTATTAAACTCCCAGAAGGCGTTGAAATGGTTATGCCTGGTGACCACGTTACTATCGACGTAACTTTAATCACTCCAGTTGCTATGGAAGAAGGTTTAAGATTCGCTATCCGTGAAGGTGGTAGAACTGTTGGTTCTGGCGTTGTTTCTACAATCGTTGAATAATTTAAACTAGTAGTAAACTAAAAAGTTAAACCCGTTATAGAAATATAACGGGTTTCTTTATTTATTTAAAATATATAAAATAGAATATAAAAGCACGCTAATTAAAATAAAATTAGCGTGCTTAAACTATTTAAAAAGTCTTAAAAAATATTAAAATTTGAGATAATTAATTACTGCGTTTTAGAGTTAATATATGTATAAAAGTAACGTGTTTAACTTATGATTATATGTTGGTTGTATTTTTAAAATCGTAGAATTTATCGCAAATTTTAGTTATCAGTCAATTCTTTTGTAGCAATGTCTGACAAGTGTTTAAGTTGTGAAAATTTGCCTTGCTTTTGCATAAGGTAATCATAAGTTCCCATTTCACAAATTTCACCATTTTCCATAACGACAATTCTATCAGCGTTTCTAATCGTAGATAACCTATGTGCAACTATAAAGGTCGTTCTGTTTTTTATTAAACTTTCAATTGCTTTTTGAACGTGAAATTCAGAAATGTTATCAAGAGCAGAAGTTGCTTCGTCTAAAATTAAGATACTTGGATTTCTAATTAAAGCCCTTGCAATAGTAATTCTTTGTTTTTGTCCGCCTGAAATTTTATCGCCGTGTTCGCCGATAATAGTGTCAAGCCCTTTTGAAAGTTCGGGCAAAAATTCTTCTACGTTTGCCATTTTAATAGCAGTTTGTAATTGTTCTTCAGTATAACTAGTTAAGCCGTACGTAATGTTATCTCTAATACTGCCGTCAAACAATATGCTATTTTGTGGAACTACTGAAATATGTTTGCGATAATCGCTTAAATTTATATCTTCAATTGAATTTCCGTCAATAGTAACAGTGCCATTGGTAGGTTTTAAAAAACCTATAATCATATTCATAATAGTGCTTTTACCAGAACCCGAACTACCAACAAATGCAATACATTCGCCTTTCTTAACGTCAAGAGAGAAGTTTTTAATCGTGTAATCTTGAGTATCTGGATATTGATAATATACGTTATCAAATTTTATATTGCCGTCAACTTTTTTAACAGGTAATTTATTTTCGTTATCTTCAATATCTTGACATCCCATAATGTCGGTTAAAGAGTTGATAGAATCAATACCTTGAGAAACTTGTGGTATAGAATTTAAAATACTATTTACGTTGCCGTATATTTGACTGAATATTGATTGAAATAAAACTATTGAACCGGCAGTAAAACCAGGAACGCCGTTAATCGTCATAATTGCCGAGAAGAACAAACACGAGCATTGAAAGAAAGTCATTACAGTCCAAGCAAACGAGCCAAAGTAGGCTAGGGTATTATCAAACGATAATCCTTTTTTAGTTACTTGAGTAATATCTTGTTCTATTTGTTTAATTTCTTCATTTTCTAAGCCGTGTGCTTTAGTAATTTGTATCATATCAAGCATTTGGGCGAGTTTTGCAGATAGGTGTTCGTTTTCTAATCTGTAAGTTTTAATGCTTTTACGAATAGGGTTTCTAAATAAACGTGTTAAAAACACGCTTACCGGTACGATACATAAAATAAATAACGTAGCAATCCAACTTTGGTAAAGCGAAATTCCTATATTGATAATAAGGAAAATTATTGCAGGCATTATTTGACAAAGTATAAGTCTTAAATAATTATCCACGTTATCGGTATCTTTTAAAAATTTTGCTTGAAGACGACCGCTTTCAGTATCTTTATGATATAAAATAGATAGTTTTTGCAGTTTTCTAACAATGGTTGATTTAATTCCCGCACTAATTTTTCTTAAAAAATTATTAGCAAGTTTTGCGTATAACGTATGAGACGGAACGTTTTGAAAAACACAAATGAATAAAATAATTCCAACCGTTATTATTTTATTTACGTCGGGCGAGCCGGATACGACTTCGTTAATAACCATTGATGAAACTATAGGTATTAAGAAAACGGGTAGCGTTTTTACAACGTTTAGCAAATTAACAAGAAAAATAGTAGCCAGTTTATTTTTAAAAAGATTAAACACTATGCCGTTTGCTGAGTTTTTGCCGTTTTTATTCTTTTCAAAAACGTTATCGAAGTTAGGGATGTGATAAATAGGGTTAGTGGACTTACGTTTTGTAGATTTTTTCATAATTCACCTATTGTTTTTTGTTTTTGTAATTTAATTATAGTACAACCAAATTAAAAGTCAATAAAAAATTCAAAATTTTTATAATTTATTTTATTTTATAAAATAGAGAGTAAAAACCCGTTGACAAACGCAATATATTTTGCTAAAATAGTATCAACAATATAGATATTCTTTGTGACTGACGGATAAGTGGATAACCACGTGAAATAAAGAATATTTAATGCCGACCGTCTGGGCACACTTATCATACGTAATAAGTGTGCCTTTTTTTAAAAATTAGGTATAGGAGTTATTATGAAAAAAGTAGCAATTTTAATGGGTAGTGATAGTGATTTACCTATCGCAAAAAAAGCAATAGACGTTTTTAACGATTTCGGCGTAGAATACGAAGTTCACGTTTATTCTGCACATAGAACGCCACTTGAAGCAATGGAGTTTTCAAAATCTTTAAGAGATAATGGATTTGGTGCGTGTATATGCTTTGCAGGTATGGCGGCACATTTAGCAGGTGCAGTTGCCGCACAAACGACAATTCCAGTAATAGGCGTGCCTTGTGATAGTGGTAAGTTATCTGGGCTTGACGCATTATTGTCTACGGTGCAAATGCCGTCGGGAATACCAGTTGCAACGGTTGCAATAAACGGTGGGGCAAACGCAGGGTTATTAGCCGTTCAAATGCTTGCTATAACTGATGATAATTTGGCTACGGCTCTCAACAAAAAAAGAGAAAACGATAAAGCAATCGTTCTTGAAAAAAATAAAAAAATAGAAAACGATTTTAATAAAATTATTTAAGGAGACTTAATTATGAATAAGCAATTAGTTTACAAAGGCAAAACAAAAGACGTGTACGCACTTGATAATGGTAATTATCTTTTAAAGTTTAAAGATGATTGTACGGGTAAAGACGGCAAATTCGACCCAGGTGAAAATACCGTAGGTCTTACAATTGACGGCGTTGGCGACGTAAATTTAAGGATGTCTATTTACTTCTTTGAAAAATTAAAACAAGCAGGTATTAAAACTCATTACGTAAGTGCCGACCTTAAAAACACTACTATGGAAGTTTTACCAGCAAAAGTTTTTGGTAAAGGTTTAGAAGTTATTTGTAGATATAAAGCAGTTGGTAGTTTCTTTAGACGTTACGGCGATTACGTAACTGAAGGTCAAGACCTTGACGCTTACGTTGAAATGACTTTAAAGAACGATGAAAAGGGCGACCCACTCGTAACGAAAGATGGTTTAGTTTGTCTTGGCGTAATGAGTGAAAAACAATACGACGAAACAAAACTTATGACTCAACAAATTACTAAAATCGTTGCAGACGACCTTAAAGAAAAGGGCTTAGATTTATACGATATTAAATTTGAATTTGGTTATAGTGGGGACGAAGTTATTTTAATAGACGAAATTGCTTCTGGTAATATGCGTGTTTACAAAAACGGCGAATATATCGACCCTATGACTTTATCTAAACTTTTCTTTGCTTAAAAGGGTGTTTTATGGGTGGTTTTTTTGGCATAACAAGTAAAAAAGATTGCGTTCAAGACGTGTTTTTCGGCGTTGACTATCACTCTCACTTAGGTAATTCTAGGGGCGGTATGGCATCAATTAATGATGAAAGTGGTTTTCAAAGGGAAATTCATAACGTTGAAAACTCTCCGTTTAGAACTAAGTTCGATAACGTGTCGTCAAGGATGAAAGGTAACGCTTGCGTTGGTTGTATAAGCGATTTAGAGCCACAGCCGTTACTTATAAAATCTAAATTTGGAACTTACGCTATTGCGATAGTTGGTTATATTTCAAACAATGAACAACTCGTTAACGAGTATTTAAAAGGTGGTTACGGAATATTCCAAGCCGTATCGGGTAATAGAGTAAACTCGGTTGAATTAATTTCGGCTATAATTGAAGAAAAGGACGACTTGTGTGAAGGTATTAAGCATATGCAAAACCTTATTGAAGGTTCGGTATCACTTATGCTTTTACTTGAGGACGGTAGTTTAATCGTCGCAAGGGACAAGTTTGGCAGATTGCCTATAAGCGTTGGTAAAAATAAAGACGGGTTTGCCGTTTCTTTTGAATCTTTTGCTTATGAAAAACTTGGCTACGCTGATTATAAAGAATTAAAATCGGGTGAAATAGTTAAACTTACGCCGGATAGTTGTACCGTATTACAAGAAGGAACTGATAAAATGAAAATATGTTCTTTCTTGTGGGCTTATTACGGCTATCCAAACGCAACGTACGAAGGTAAAAACGTTGAAGTGTTTAGAATGCAAAACGGCAAAATTATGGCTGAAAATGAAATTGCAAACGGCACTTTACCTAAAATCGACTACGTTAGTGGCGTGCCAGATAGTGGAACTCCACACGCAATAGGTTATTCACATGGTAGTGGTATTCCTTTTGCAAGGCCGTTTGTTAAATATACGCCTGCTTGGGCAAGAAGTTTTATTCCTTCAAACCAAAGCGAAAGGAAAAAAATTGCTAAAATGAAACAAATTCCGGTAAAGGAATTAATTAAAGATAAAAACTTGCTTTTCGTTGACGATAGTATAGTTAGGGGAACTCAACTAGGCGAAACGGTTAGTTTCTTATTTAATAACGGAGCAAAATCAGTACATATGCGTTCGGCTTGTCCACCTATTATGTACGCTTGTAAATACCTTAACTTTTCAAGAAACAATAGCGATATGGACTTGTTAGCAAGAAGAATTATCGTTGAACTTGAAGGGGAAGAAGGATTGAAGTATATCGACGAATATGCTGATTGTTCAACCGAAAGGGGTAAATCGTTAAGAAAAGCAATTTGCAAAAAGATAAAAATAAATTCACTTGAATATCAAACCTTAGAAGGTATGATTAAAGCAATAGGTATTGAACCTTGCAAATTATGTACTTATTGTTGGAACGGAAAAGAAGATTAATTAAGGAGTTAAAAATGAAAAATTCAAAATCTGAAAGTTACGCAAAAGCCGGTGTTGATATTACGGCAGGTTATAAAGCAGTTGAACTTATGAAATCACATATTGCAAGAACTATTACAAGTGGCGTATGTTCTACGGTAGGTGGTTTCGGCGGGCTTTTTGAACTTGACGTTAAAGGTATGGAACAACCCGTTTTAGTTAGTGGTACTGACGGCGTTGGTACAAAATTAAAACTTGCGTTTATTCAAGATAAACACGATACAATAGGTATTGACTGCGTTGCAATGTGCGTAAACGACGTTATTTGTTGTGGAGCAAAACCACAATTTTTCCTTGTTTATATTGCTTGTGGTAAAAACGTTCCTGAAAAAATTGCGTCAATCGTTTCGGGCGTGTGTGAAGGTTGTGTTCAAAGTCAATGTGCGTTAATCGGTGGTGAAACGGCTGAAATGCCAGGATTTTATCCTATAGACGAATACGACGTTGCAGGTTTTGCTGTTGGTGTTGTTGATAAAAAAGATATTTTAGACCCAACGACTATGCAAGAAGGCGACGTTATTATTGCTTTACCTTCAAGTGGCGTTCATAGTAACGGATTTTCACTCGTTAGAAAGGTTTTCGGTATAGGTACTCAAGATATTTCAAAACCTATGGCTGAACTTGGTGGAAAATCAATAGGCGAAACTTTGCTCACTCCAACTAAAATTTACGTAAAACCGGTACTTGCACTCTTAAAAGAAGTTACCGTTAGGGCAATTTCTCATATAACGGGCGGTGGTTTCTACGAGAATATTCCAAGAAGTTTAAAAGAAGGTTACGGGGCTAAAATAAATAAATCGGCTTTAAGAATTTTACCTATTTTCGATTTAATACAAAAAGTTGGCGATATTCCAGAAAGAGATATGTTCAACACCTTTAATATGGGCGTTGGTATGAGTATTATCGTTAAAAAAGGTCAAGAAGAAAAGGCACTTGAAGTTTTAAAAGCAAACGGTGAAGACGCTTATATTATCGGTGAAGTAGTTAAAGGCGAAGGCGTAATTTTCGCATAAGGAGTGAACGTGGTAAAAATAGCAGTTTTGGTTTCGGGTGGCGGAACTAATTTACAAGCACTTATCGACGCTGAAAAAAACGGAATTATAAAAAGTGGTAAAGTATCACTCGTGATTTCTAACAAAAGCGACGCTTACGCTTTAAACCGTGCAAAAAATAACGGCATTAAAACGCAAACGATTATAAAAAAACAATGTAAAGACGTAAACGAGTTTGAAGACAAAATTATTAGTACTTTACAAGAAAATCAAATTGACTTAATCGTTTTAGCAGGGTTTATGTGTATATTGTCAAAAAAGTTTACCGACACCTTTAAAAATAGAATTTTAAACGTCCATCCGTCGCTTATCCCGTCATTTTGTGGCGAAGGGTTTTACGGACTTAAAGTTCACGAAAAGGCGTTAGAATACGGCGTTAAAGTTACGGGTGCTACCGTGCATTTTGTAAACGAAATTCCAGATGGTGGTAAAATAATAATGCAAAAAGCCGTAGAAATTTGTGATGGTGATACTGCTGAAATTTTACAAAAAAGGGTTATGGAGACGGCTGAGTGGGTTATTTTACCTTTGTCGGTTGAAAAGGTTGCAAAAAGTTTAAAGGAGTAATTATGAATATTTACGAAATTATGCCAATCGGCAAAAGAATAAAAGGCAATCCTTACGTTGGTAGGGGAATAATTTTAGGTAAAACTAAAAATGGTAAAAACGCCGTAAGTGCTTATTTTATTATGGGAAGAAGTGAAAATAGCCGTAACAGAGTGTTTACGTTAAAAGACGGCAACGTTTACACCGAACCTTTCGACGTATCTAAAGTTGAAGATCCGTCTTTAATAATTTATAGTGCCGTTAAAAGTTATGAAAATAAATTAATAGTAACAAACGGCGACCAAACCGATACTATTTACGACTATTTAAACGACGGTAAATGTTTTGGCTGTGCTTTAAGGTCAAGGGCTTTCGAGCCTGATGCACCTAATTTTACTCCAAGAATTAGTGGTTTGATAACTTTTGAAAACGGTGACTTTACTTATAAAATGAGCATTTTAAAAAGTATTGACGAACAAGGTAGCGATTGTGCAAGATATTTCTTTGAATATCCGTCAAAAAATGGTCTTGGTCATTTTATTCACACTTACGTTACCGACGGAAACCCTATTCCTACGTTTCAAGGCGAGCCTGAAAGAGTTGAAATTTACGACGATATCGACGCTTTTACAAATGAAATTTGGGATAATTTAGACGAAAACAATAAAATTTCACTATACGTTAGATATACTAATTTAAAAACTAACGAAATAGAATATAGACTTATAAATAAAAACAAGGAATAAAAAAATGAAAGAATTTGAATTAAAATACGGTTGTAACCCTAATCAAAAGCCGTCTAAAATTTATATGGATAACGGACAAGAATTACCTATTCAAATATTAAACGGTAGACCAGGTTATATTAACTTTTTAGATGCGTTTAACGCTTGGCAACTCGTTAAAGAATTAAAGCAAGCAGTAGGGCTTCCTTGTGCAACTTCGTTTAAGCACGTTAGTCCAACGTCGGCTGCAATAGGTAAAATTTTACCAGCAAAATTAAAAAAAGCGTGTTTCGTTGACGACGTTAAAGATTTAGACACTTCTTTACTTGCGTGTGCGTATGCAAGGGCAAGGGGTACTGACCGTCAATGTTCGTTCGGCGATTTTATTGCTCTTTCGGACGTGTGCGACGAAGTCACTGCTAATTTAATTAAAAGGGAAGTAAGCGACGGCGTTATTGCTCCGGGCTATACTGAAAAAGCACTTGAAATTTTAAAAGCAAAAAGAAAGGGTACTTACAACGTTATTTTAATCGACGAAAATTATATTCCAGAAGAAAAAGAAAGAAAACAAGTTTTTGGAATTACTTTTGAACAAGGCAGAAATAACTTTAAAATCGATTATTCATTACTTGAAAATATAGTAACTAAAAATAAAGATATTCCGCTTGATAAAAAGCAAGACTTAATCGTTGCGTTAATTACTTTAAAATACACGCAATCAAATTCAGTTTGCTACGCTTTCGACGGACAAGCAATCGGTGTTGGTGCAGGGCAACAATCAAGAATACACTGCACACGTTTAGCAGGTGGTAAGGCTGATACTTGGTTTTTACGTCAACACGAAAAAGTTTTAAACTTAGACTTTTTACCAACACTTGGTAGACCTGAAAGAGATAACGTAATCGACGGCTATATTAATAAAAACGAAGAAGACGTTTGTGAAGACGGAATTTGGCAAAAGTATTTTAATACTAAGCCACAACCTTTTACTAGTAAAGAAATTAAGGAATACTTATCTTCAATAAAAGGTGTATCGCTTGCGTCTGACGCTTTCTTTCCATTTGACGATAATATAAAAAGGGCAATTTTAAGCGGTGTAAAATACGTTGCAGAGCCAGGTGGTTCAATTAGAGACGATTTAGTTATATCTACTTGTGACGAAAACGATATGGTTATGTGCTTTACGGGTATGAGATTATTCCATCATTAAGGAGTTGTTTATGAAGATTTTAGTCGTTGGTGGTGGTGGAAGAGAACACGCCATTATAAAAAAATTAAAAGAAAATAAAAACGTTGAAGAAATTTTTGCACTCCCAGGAAACGGTGGTATGCAAAAAGACGCAACTTGTATTAATATAGGTGCAAAAGAAACTGAAAAAATAGTTGCTTTTGCTGTTGAAAACAAAATTGATTACGCAGTAGTTGCTCCAGACGACCCACTCGTTTTAGGCGTTGTAAACGCACTTAACGAGGTGGGTATACCTTGCTTTGGTCCAACTAAAGAGGCTGCAATTATCGAAGGCAGTAAAGTTTTTTCTAAAAACCTTATGAAAAAATATAATATTCCTACTGCCGAATATCAAGTTTTTGACGACGCTGAAAAGGCACTTAAATATTTAGATACTTGCAAAATTCCAGTCGTTATTAAAGCCGACGGATTAGCACTTGGCAAAGGCGTAATTATCGCTATGACTAAGGCTGAGGCAGTTGACGCAGTTAAACAAATTATGCAAGATAAGGTATTTGGTGCAAGTGGTAATAATATCGTAGTTGAAGAATTTTTACAAGGACCAGAAGTGTCAGTATTATCTTTTACCGACGGAAAGGTTGTAATTCCTATGATATCTTCAATGGACCACAAGCGTTCAAAAGACAACGACGAAGGTTTAAATACGGGCGGTATGGGTACGATTGCTCCAAACCCTTATTACACCGACGAAATAGCAAAGCGTTGTATGAAAGAAATTTTTATTCCAACTATTAACGCTATGAACAAAGAAAATAGAACTTTCAAAGGGTGCTTGTATTTTGGTTTAATGCTTACTAAAGACGGCCCTAAGGTTATTGAATATAACTGTCGTTTCGGTGACCCTGAAACACAAGTAGTTTTACCTTTATTAGAAAGCGATTTATTAGAAATTATGATGGCTACTACTAATGGTACTTTAAGTCAAACTGAAGTTAAATTTTCATCAAAAAGTGCTTGTTGCGTTATATTAGCGTCAAACGGATATCCACAAAAATATCAAACGGGATATGAAATTAAATTGCCTACGGACGCTGAAGGTGAAGTCTACGTTGCAGGTGCTAAAATTGAAGACGGCGTGTTAAAAACGAGTGGGGGTAGAGTTTTAGGTGCAACTTGCGTTGACGATACTTTAAGTGGAGCAATTAAAAAAGCATACGAATTAACTGAAAAAATTACTTTTGAAAACAAGTATTTTAGAACGGACATAGGTCAAAAAGCCTTAAAAGTAAAAGGAGAATAAAATGGTTTACCGTTTATTTGTAGAAAAGAAAAAAGAATTTAGACACGAAGCCAACTCGCTATACAACGATATAAAAACCTTTTTAGGAATTAAAAACCTTGAAAAAGTTCGTTTAATAAATAGATACGACGTTGAAAATATTGACAAAGAATTATTCGACTACGCTAAAAATACAGTTTTTTCAGAGCCACAAGTCGACGATTATTACGACGAGTTAAAGGTTGATGACGGCTACGTTTTTGCAGTTGAATATTTGCCAGGTCAATTTGACCAAAGGGCAGACTCTTGCTCACAATGTTTACAACTTATTTCTCAAAAAGAAAGACCTATTTGTCGTACTGCAAAAATTTACGTTTTATACGGCAGTTTGACTGATAGTGATATAAACGAAATTAAAAAATATCTTATTAACCCAGTAGAATCAAGACAAGCGTCGCTTGATAAGTTTGAAACTTTAAAGACTGATTTTGCCTTGCCTACAACGGTAAAAATACTTGACGGCTTTATTGATTTAGATAAACAAGGCTTAGCAAATTTCGTTAAAGAATACGGCTTAGCAATGGATACCGACGATATTGCTTTTTGTCAAGAATATTTTAAAAGTGAAAATAGAAATCCTACGATAACAGAAATTCGTATGATTGATACTTACTGGTCTGACCACTGCCGTCATACAACCTTTTTAACTACTATTGACGACGTTAAGTTTGAAGACCAACTTTTACAAGAAACTTATGAAGATTATTTAAAGACGAGGGAGTTTTTAAATAGAACTAAACCTATAAATCTTATGGATTTAGCAACTTTGGCAACTAGATACCTTAAAAAGACGGGTAAACTTGACAAACTTGACGAATCCGAAGAAATTTACGCTTGTACGGTAAAAATTGAAGTAACGGTTGACGGCAAAAAAGAGCCTTGGCTTTTACTTTTCAAAAACGAAACACATAATCACCCAACTGAAATAGAGCCTTTCGGTGGTGCTGCAACTTGTATCGGTGGTGCTATAAGAGACCCACTTTCAGGTCGTTCGTACGTATACGCCGCAATGCGTGTTACGGGTGCTGGTAATCCGTTAAAACCTTTATCACAAACGCTAAAGGGTAAACTTTCTCAAAGAAAAATCGTTACCACCGCCGCACAAGGTTATTCAAGTTATGGTAACCAAATCGGTTTAGCAACGGGTATGGTTGATGAAATTTATCACGAAGGATATACGGCTAAGAGAATGGAAATAGGTGCAGTCATTGCCGCTGCTCCAGAAAAGAACGTAAGACGTGAAAGACCACAAGACGGCGACGTAGTTATTTTACTTGGTGGTAGAACGGGTAGAGACGGCTGTGGTGGTGCAACCGGTTCTTCAAAATCGCATACCGTTGAATCACTTGAAAGTTGTGGTGCAGAAGTTCAAAAAGGTAACGCACCAGAAGAAAGAAAACTTCAAAGACTTTTTAGAAATTCAACTGCAAGTAAAATGATTAAGCGTTGTAACGACTTTGGTGCAGGTGGCGTTTCGGTAGCAATAGGTGAATTAGCCGACGGATTATTAATAAATCTTGATGCAGTTCCTAAAAAATACGAAGGTCTTGACGGTACTGAACTTGCTATAAGCGAATCGCAAGAAAGAATGGCAGTCGTTGTAGAAAAAAAGGACGTAGACGCTTTTATCAGTTTAGCAAACAGCGAAAATCTTGAAGCGACGGTGGTTGCAGTCGTTACTGATAAAAATCGCCTTACTATGACGTGGAAAGGTAACGTTATAGTTGATATTTCAAGAGATTTCTTAAATTCTAACGGTGCAGAAAAACATATTTCTATACTTTCTACAAAACCACAAATTTACGATAAAGAAATAAACGGCACGTTTAAAGAAAATTATACAAAGTTAGTTGATGATTTAAACGTTTGCTCTAAGCGTGGTTTAAGCGAAAGATTTGACTCGACAATCGGTGCTGGCACGGTATTAATGCCGTTTGGTGGTAAACGCCAAAGAACGCCTATTCAAGCGATGGTACATAAAATTTCACTTGAAAAGGGTGAAACTGACGATTGTTCGTTAATGAGTTACGGCTACAATCCGTTCATTACTGAAAAAAGTCCGTATCACGGAGCATATCTTGCCGTAATTGAAAGTGTTAGTAAATTAATAGCAACGGGTGCAGATTTTAAAGACGTATACCTTACTTTCCAAGAATATTTTGAAAGACCTTTAAAAGACCAAAAACGTTGGGGTAAACCTTTATCTGCGTTACTTGGTGCGTTTAAGGCTCAAAAAGATTTACAAATAGCGTCAATCGGTGGTAAAGATTCGATGAGTGGTAGTTTTGAAAATTTAGACGTTCCACCAACACTCGTTTCTTTTGCCGTAACGACTGACAAGGTTGAAAATATTATTTCGCCAGAATTTAAAAAGGCTAACAGCAAAGTAGTTTTATTAAAATGCGAATACGATAAAAATAATCTTCCTATTAGTAGTTCGCTTGTTAAAAACTTTAATATAGTTAGCGACCTTGTTCGTAGCAAAAAGGTATTATCTTGTTATACTCCTTGTTATGGTGGCGTTGCCGAAGGCGTATTTAAAATGTGTATAGGTAACGGAATAGGATTTAAGTATAGTGACGGCGTAAAATTAGAAGATATTTTTGCTTACAATTACGGCTCGTTTATAATCGAAGTTACAAATGACGTTGAAATTGGCGAAACGTTAGGTTATACTACTGAAAATTATAATATTGAATATAAAGACGAAATTTTAAGTGTGGTAACTCTTGAACAAATTTACGAAGATAAATTAGAAAGCGTATATCCTTGTAATATTGAAGTAAAAGAAAGTAAACTTGAAAGTATTGAATATAAAACTAATAAAATTTACGCTCCTAACTTAAAAATTGCACGTCCAAAAGTATTAATACCGGTATTCCCAGGCACGAACTGCGAATACGATTCGGCAAAAGCAGTTGAAAGAGCAGGTGCAACGGCTGACATTTTCGTTATAAACAATTTAACAAGTGACGGCGTTTCAAAAAGCGTTGAAACTTTTGCAAATAAAATTAAAGAGTCGCAAATGATATTTATTCCAGGTGGTTTCTCTGGTGGTGACGAACCAGACGGCTCGGGTAAATTTATAACGGCGTTCTTTAGAAACGGGGTAATAAAAGAAAGGGTAACCGAACTTTTAGATATAAGAGACGGCTTAATGCTTGGTATTTGTAACGGCTTCCAAGCCCTTATAAAACTTGGTCTTGTTCCATACGGAAAAATCGTTGATACCGACGTTAATTCACCAACCCTTACTTTCAATAGTATTTCTCGTCACCAATCTAAAATCGTTGCAACAAAAATAGTTTCAAATAATTCGCCTTGGCTTCAAGGTGTAAACGTTGGTGATATTTGCTACGTTCCTATTTCTCACGGCGAAGGCAGATTTATTGCAACTGACGAAGTATTAAAAACTCTTAAAGAAAATGGTCAAATTGCAACGCAATACGTTGATTTTAGCGGAAAAGTTACTAGTGATATTCAATTTAATCCAAACAACTCTTATAACGCTATCGAAGGTATTTTATCTCCAGACGGCAGAGTTTTAGGTAAAATGGGACATACTGAAAGATATAATAGCGGTTTATACAAAAACGTTGTAGGTAATTACGATATTAAACTTTTTGAATCGGCTGTAAAATATTTTAACAAATAGGAGAAAATATGGCTTATTTAACTGATATTGAAATAGCACGCAGTGCTAAAATTCAAAAAATAATAGATATAGCAAAAAACGCTGGAATAAGCGACGATTATTTAGAGCCTTACGGCAAATATAAGGCTAAAATCGATTTAGATTATCTTAAACAAAGCAAAAAAGACGGCAAACTTATTTTAGTTACGGCAATAACTCCCACGCCGGCTGGTGAAGGTAAAACGACTACTACAATCGGTCTTGCCGACGGCTTAAAAAAGATAGGCAAAAAAGTTGCCGTAGCGTTAAGAGAGCCTTCGTTAGGTCCGGTGTTTGGCATTAAAGGTGGTGCGGCAGGCGGTGGATATAGTCAAGTAATACCTATGGAAGATATAAATTTACATTTCACGGGTGATTTTCACGCAATAGGTACTGCAAACAACTTGCTTTGTGCAATGATAGATAATCATATACACCAAGGCAACGCGTTAGGTATTGATACGAGAAAAATTATTTTTAAAAGATGCGTAGATATGAACGATAGGCAACTTCGTAATATTGTATGTGGTTTAGGTGGTAAAACTAACGGGTGTCCTAGAGAAGACGGCTTTGATATAACGGTTGCTAGCGAAATTATGGCTATTTTATGTCTTTCTACTTCATTAAGCGATTTAAAAGAAAGGCTTGGTAATATCATAATAGGTTATAGTTATAAAAACGAGCCTGTATTTGCTAAAGACTTAAAAGCACAAGGTGCAATGACTGCTTTATTAAAAGACGCATTAAAACCAAACTTAGTTCAAACTTTAGAAGGAACTCCTGCATTTATTCACGGTGGTCCGTTTGCAAACATAGCACATGGTTGCAACTCGGTTATAGCAACTAAAATGGCTTTAAAAACGGGTGACTACGCAGTTACCGAGGCAGGTTTCGGTGCGGACTTAGGTGCTGAAAAATTCTTTGATATTAAATGTAGAAAGACGGGCTTAACACCATCTGCAGTAGTAATCGTTGCAACTATTAGGGCGTTAAAAATGCACGGTGGCGTTTTAAAAGCCGATTTGAATAGTGAAAATATTCAAGCACTTAAAGACGGCGTACCAAATCTTTTACGCCATGTTGAAAACGTTAAAAACGTGTACGGACTTCCTTCGGTAGTTGCAATCAACAGATTCCCAACCGACACTCAAAACGAAATAGATTTTATTATAGACGAGTGTAAAAAATTAGGTGTAAACGTTATACTTTCTACCGTTTGGGCTGATGGAGGTAACGGTGGCGTTGAACTTGCAAAAGAAGTAGTAAGACTTTGTGAAGAAGAAAAACCTAATTTTACTTTTGCATATAACGATAGTTTAACGATAGAAGAAAAAATTAACGCAATCGTAACAAAAATTTATAGGGGCGACGGAATAGTTTTAACTAGTGGTGCTAAAAAAGAAATAGAAAGGCTTACTAGTTTAGGTTATGCTAATTTACCTATTTGCGTAGCAAAAACTCAATATAGTTTTTCAGACGATACAACTAAACTTGGGGCTCCAACTAACTTTAAAGTTACTATCAAAAACGTAAAAATTTCTGCAGGTGCGGGATTTATAGTTGTTTTAACGGGTGACATAATGACTATGCCGGGACTTCCAAAAGTGCCTTCGGCTGAAAATATCGACGTTGATGAAAACGGCGTTATAATAGGATTATTTTAAAAAGGAGATATAAATTATGGCAAAATACATTAACGAACCGTCACACACTTTTAACGAATATCTTTTAATTCCAGGATATTCAGGTACAGATGCTATTCCAGCAAACGTAAGTTTAAAAACCTCACTCGTAAGGTTTAAAAAGGGTGAGCAAAGTGCAATTACCATGAATATACCTATGGTATCGGCAATAATGCAATCGGTATCTGGCGATAATTTGGCTATTGCTCTTGCAAAAGAAGGTGGCGTATCGTTTATTTACGGCTCTCAAAGTGTAGAAGACGAAGCAAAAATGGTTGCTAGGGCAAAAAATCACAAAGCAGGCTTTGTTACTAGTGATTCAAATATTAGACCAGACGCAACGCTTAAAGATGTTATTGCTTTAAAAGAAAGAACGGGACACTCTACGGTAGCAGTTACTGAAGACGGAACTAGCGACGGCAAACTTTTAGGTATTGTAACAAGTAGAGATTATCGTGTAAGCAGAATGAGTCTTGATGAAAAAGTAAGCACTTTTATGACTCCTTTTGAAAAATTAATCACGGCAAAAGAAGGGACTACTTTAAAAGAAGCAAACGACATTATTTGGGATAATAAATTAAATTCGTTACCTATAATTAACGACGATGGTAAACTTTGCTATTTTGTATTTAGAAAAGACTATGATAGTCATAAACAAAATCCAAATGAACTTTTAGATAGTCAAAAAAGATACGTAGTTGGTGCAGGTATTAATACGAGAGACTATAAAGAAAGAGTTCCAGCGTTAGTCGATGCAGGTGCAGACGTACTTTGTATAGATTCGTCTGAAGGTTTTTCGGAATGGCAAAAATTAACTCTTGAGTGGATTAAAACTACTTATAAGGGTAAAGTTAAAGTTGGTGCAGGTAACGTAGTTGACGCAGAAGGTTTTAGATTTTTAGCAGATTGTGGTGCAGACTTCGTTAAAGTCGGTATCGGTGGTGGATCTATTTGTATTACTAGAGAAACTAAAGGTATCGGTAGAGGTCAAGCAACTGCTTTAATCGAAGTTTGTAAAGAAAGAGACAAGTATTTTGAAGAAACGGGTATTTACGTTCCTGTTTGTTCGGACGGTGGTATCGTATACGACCATCATATTACCTTAGCGTTAGCAATGGGTGCCGATTTCGTAATGCTTGGTAGATATTTTGCAAGATTTGACGAAAGTCCAACAAATAAAGTAATTATCGGTGGTAATTACTACAAAGAATACTGGGGCGAAGGCTCGGCAAGGGCAAGAAACTGGCAAAGATACGATTTAGGTGGAGACAAAAAACTTTCTTTTGAAGAAGGTGTTGACTCTTACGTTCCTTACGCTGGTAAATTGAAAGACAACGTTGCTTTATCTTTAAGCAAAGTTAAATCAACAATGTGTAACTGTGGGGCTTTAACTATTAAAGAATTGCAAGACAAGGCCAAATTAACGCTTGTATCTGCAACTAGTATTGTTGAAGGTGGAGCACACGACGTTATTCCAAAAGAAAAAACTCAAACGATAAAATAATTTTAACTATCTAAACGATTGACATAATGTAGTTTTTATGATATTCTTATTAAGATATATCTTTAAAACGATACGAGATATCGGCAAGATAGAATTGTTTGGCAGTATACAATAAGTTTTCGCTTGTAAAAGCGTTGGCTTTTAGTAGTTTAAATATGCTTAATTTTCGTCTACCGATATTTCGGTAGACTTTTTTTGTAAAAGGAAATTATGACGAATTTTAATGTTAAAAGTTTAAAAACAACTTTAAAGTTACCTAACGTTTTCAATAGTAAAACTATTGAAGGGGTTGTTTGCTTGCCTGGTTTTTGCGACGTTCACGTTCATTTTAGAGAGCCGGGCTTTTCTTATAAAGAAACGATAAAAACAGGCTCGCTTAGTGCTGTAGCGGGTGGTTATACTACCGTTTGTACTATGCCTAATTTAAATCCCGTTCCAGATAGTTTAGCGTCGTTACAAACTCAACTTGATATAATAAATAAAGATAGCGTTCTTGAAATTATTCCGTATGCGTCTATAACGAAAGGTCAAAAAGGTGAAGAACTTGCCGATATGCAAGATTTAAACGATAAAGTTATAGGCTTTACTGATGACGGAAGAGGTGTTCAAAAAGACGAAATTATGCTTGACGCAATGCGTAAAGCAAAGGAATTAAACGCTATTATCGTTGCTCATTGTGAAGATAATTCTCTTTTAAACGGTGGATATATTCACGACGGCGAATACGCTAAAAAGCATAATCATAAAGGTATTTGTTCAAAAAGCGAGTGGGGGCAAGTTGAAAGGGATATTGAACTTGTTAAAAAAGTTGGATGTAAATATCACGTTTGTCACGTTTCAACTAAAGAAAGCGTTGAACTTATTAGAAAAGCAAAGGCTGACGGCGTAGATATCACTTGTGAAACTGCTCCGCATTATTTGGTTTTTAACGATAACGATTTAAAAGAAGATGGTGCGTTTAAAATGAATCCACCTATTCGTAGCGAAGAAGATAGGTTAGCGTTAATCGAAGGGTTAAAAGACGGAACTATCGATATGATAGCAACCGACCACGCACCACATAGTCAAGAAGAAAAAAGCAAAGGGCTTAGAGGTAGCGTAAACGGAATTGTCGGTTTAGAAACTGCCTTTTCTATATTATATACACACTTAGTAAAAAAGGGCGTAATAAGTTTACAAAAGTTAGTTGAACTTATGAGTATTAATCCAAGGCAACGTTTTAATATAAAAGAAGTTAACGGATATTGCGTATGGGATTTAAATTCGTCGTATCAAATTGATAGTAATAAATTTTTCTCAAAGGGCAAAAGTTCGCCTTTTGATAAACAAATAGTTTACGGCAAATTATTAAAAACGATAATAGGCGACAAGGTCGTTTACGATAAGGAGAATTTCTAATGGCTAAAAGAAAAGACATAAAAAAGATTTTAATTATAGGTTCAGGCCCTATTATTATAGGACAAGCAGCAGAATTTGACTATGCAGGCACGCAAGCGTGTTTAGCCTTAAAAGAAGAAGGATACGAAGTAGTTTTAGTAAACTCAAATCCAGCAACTATTATGACTGACACTACTATTGCCGATAAAGTTTATATGGAGCCGTTAACGCTTGAATACGTTGCTAAAATAATCCGTCACGAAAGACCAGACGCAATACTTCCAGGTATAGGTGGTCAAACGGGTTTAAATCTTGCTATGCAACTTGAAAAGAAAGGCGTTTTAAGAGAGTGTAACGTTGAACTCTTAGGAACTAGCAGTGAAAGTATTGAAAGGGCAGAAGATAGAGAATTATTTAAACAACTTTGCGAAAGTATAGGCGAGCCTGTAATCCCTTCGGAAATTACTTATTCAATTGAAGAGGCAAAAGAATCTGCAAAAAGAATAGGATATCCCGTAGTTTTACGCCCAGCCTTTACGTTAGGTGGAACGGGTGGCGGTTTTGCCGATAACGAAGAAGAACTTATTGAAATAGGTTTAAACGCTTTTAAACTTTCTCCGGTACACCAAGTATTAGTAGAAAAAAGCGTAAAAGGGTATAAAGAAATTGAATTTGAAGTAATGCGTGATAGTACGGGCAAAGCAATCACTATTTGTGGTATGGAAAACATTGACCCCGTTGGCGTTCATACTGGTGACTCAATTGTAGTTGCACCTATTATGAGTTTAAATCAAAAAGATTTAAAAATGCTCAACGATAGTGCTATTAAACTTATTAGCGAGTTAAAAATTGCAGGTGGTTGTAACGTTCAATTTGCGTTAAATCCATCGTCAAGCGAATATTATTTAATAGAAGTAAATCCAAGAGTTTCAAGGTCGTCGGCTTTAGCGTCTAAGGCAAGTGGTTATCCTATTGCAAGGGTAACTGCAAAAATTGCAGTAGGTATGAAATTAAGCGAAATTCAAATAGCAAACACTACTGCAGAATTTGAACCAAGACTTGATTACGTCGTTGCAAAATTTCCAAGATTTCCATTTGATAAATTTACTCAAGCATCAAACAAACTTGGTACTCAAATGAAAGCAACGGGCGAAGTTATGGGTATAGGTAACACGCTTGAAGAATGTATTTTAAAATCGGTAAGGTCGCTTGAAACGGGTGTTTGTCATACTTATTTAGCAAAATTTGACAACTATACGAACGACGAGTTATACGAATACCTTAAAGAATTTAAAGACGACAATATATTCGCCGTATGCGAACTTTTAAGAAGAAACGAAAGTATTGAAAAATTACATCAAGTTACGAAAATAACTAAACTTTTCTTAAACGCTTTTAAAAATATTACCGATTTTGAAAAAGTAGTTAAAGAAAATAAAGATTTAGACACGTTAATTAAAGCCAAAAAGTTAGGTTTTAGTGATAAATACGTAGCAAAATTGTGGGGAGTAAAAGAACTTCAAGTTTACTCTTTAAGGCAAAAAAATAATATTTATCCAACCTATCAAATGGTTGATACTTGCCACACAAATGCATATATTCCATATTTCTACTCTACTTATAACGGCGATAAAACGCAAGTTAAAATGGGTGAAAAAGAAAAACTCGTCGTTTTAGGTGCAGGTCCTATTAGAATAGGTCAAGGCGTGGAATTTGACTATTCAACGGTACACGCTGTAACTACTATTAGACAATCGGGTTACGAAGCAATAATTATCAATAATAATCCAGAAACAGTTTCTACCGATTATACTACTAGTGATAAACTTTATTTCGAGCCGTTGACGACTGAAGACGTTATGAATATTATTCACTTAGAAAATCCTATGGGTGTAGTTGCGTCGTTGGGTGGACAAACTGCAATCAACTTGGCTGAGCCGTTAAAAGATAGGGGTGTAGAAATCGTAGGAACAGACTGCGACGCTATTGATAAAGCAGAAAACAGAGACGCTTTTGAAAAATTATTAAAAGAACTTGATATTCCACAACCACAAGGTAGAGCAGTAACTAAGATTGAAGACGGCGTAAAAGCGGCAAGCGAAATAGGTTATCCCGTTTTAGTTAGACCAAGTTTCGTTTTAGGTGGTAGGGCAATGAGAATAGTCGCTAACGAAGAACAACTTCGTCACTACTTAAAAACGGCAGTTGAAATCGACGAAGATAAACCTGTTTTAGTTGATAAATATATCGTGGGTAAAGAAGTTGAAGTTGACGCTATTTGCGATGGAAGGGACGTATTTGTTCCAGGTATTATGGAACTCGTTGAAAGAACGGGTATTCATAGTGGCGATTCTATAAGCGTATATCCAACTTACACTATATCTAATAAGGTAAAAGGCATTATTTTACAATACGCTAAAAAATTAGGTTTAGGAATAGGTATAAAAGGGTTATACAATATTCAATTTATCGTAGATAAAGACGAAAAAGTTTATATTATCGAAGTTAATCCACGTTCTTCAAGAACGGTGCCTTTCTTGTCAAAAGCAACGGGTTATAGTTTAGCCGATATTGCAACGCAAGTAATCATGGGCGTAAGTTTAAAAGAACAAGGAATTTTTGAAATATATCCAAAAGAAAAATCTCGTTGGTACGTTAAAGTTCCAGTATTCTCGTTTAATAAAATTAGGGGACTTGACGCTTACTTATCACCAGAAATGAAATCGACGGGTGAAGCAATAGGTTACGACGATAAACTTTATCGTGCTTTTTATAAAGCGTTACAAGCATCGGGATTAAAAGTTCAAAATTACGGTACGGTTTTCGTAACGGTTGCAGATAAAGACAAAGAAGAAGTTTTACCTTTAGTTAGAAGATTTTATAACTTAGGCTTTAATATTCAAGCAACTAGGGGAACGGGTAAGTTTTTAAAAGAAAACGGAATTAGAACTCACGTCGTAGGCAAAATTAGTGAAGGTAGCGACGAAGTGCCTAACGCAATAAGACAAGGTTACTTAGCGTACATTATTAACACTAGCGATATAGGCAGTTCGGATTCAACTTCGCAAGACGGTCACGAAATTAGAAAACTTGCAACAGAAAACAACGTAAATATATTTACTTCACTTGATACCGTACAAACTTTACTTGACGTACTTGAAGAAACGACGATTTGTATTTCAACAATCGACGCATAGGGGAAATAATGAAACAAGGATTTTTTAAAGTTTTAAGCAACGAAAAGTTGTGTGAAAACGTGTATAAAATGTGCCTTTTAGGCGATACGAGTGATATAACTAACGCAGGGCAATTTATAAATATAAAAATTGACGGATTATACCTTCGTCGTCCTATATCTGTAAATGATTTAGACGGAGATAAGGTGTCGATTATCTACAAAGTGGTAGGTAAAGGAACGGAAATATTATCTAAAATTAGTGGCGGTGAACTTGATATTTTAACGGGGCTTGGCAACGGCTATGATTTAGATAATTCGGGCGATACACCATTACTTATAGGTGGTGGCGTAGGTGTTCCACCTTTATATCTTTTAGCAAAAAGGTTAATTAGTCAAGGCAAAAAAGTTACGGTAATTTTAGGTTTTAACACTAAAAACGAGATTTTTTACGAGCAAGAATTTAAAAATTTAGGAGCAATTACTATTGTTGCTACGGTCGATGGCAGTTACGGCGTTAAAGGTTTCGTTACCGACGCTATGAAAGACTTAGACTATTCTTACGTTTACACTTGTGGTCCAGAGCCTATGCTTAAAGCAATATATAAAACTTGTAAAACTAGTGGCGAATTTAGTTTTGAAGAAAGGATGGGTTGTGGTTTTGGTGCTTGTATGGGTTGTTCTTGTAAAACTTTATACGGCAACAAAAGAATTTGTAAAGATGGTCCCGTTCTTAAAAAGGAGGAAATTATATGGGCAAATTAAACGTCAATTTATGTGGAATTGAACTTGATAACCCTATTATTCCTGCAAGTGGAACGTTTGGTTACGGCTACGAATTTAACGAACTTTACGATATTAATATTTTAGGAACTTTCTCTTTTAAAGGCACGACCAAAGATGCAAGATTTGGTAATCCAACGCCAAGAATTGCAGAATGTCCTAGTGGTATGATAAACGCCGTAGGACTTCAAAACCCAGGCGTAGATAAAGTAGTTAGCGAAGAACTTGTTAAACTAGGTCAAGTATTTAATAAAAAAGTAATGTCTAATATAAGTGGTTTCTCGATTGACGATTATTCGTACACGGCTGAAAAGTTAGATAAGGTAGATATTATCGGTTGGCACGAAATTAACGTAAGTTGTCCAAACGTACACGGTGGTGGTATGAGTTTTGGTACTGACGTAAATATGATATCTCAAGTAGTAAAAGCCGTAAAAAAGGTTACAACTAAACCTATTATTATGAAACTTTCGCCTAACGTTACCGATATCGTATCAATAGCAAAAGCGTGCGAAGATAGTGGTGCAGACGGAATAAGTTTAATAAATACTTTACTTGGTATGCGTATTGACTTAAAAACTAAAAAACCTATTATTGCAAACAAAATGGGTGGATATTCTGGCGAAGGAATTTTTCCTGTTGCTTTAAGAATGGTTTATCAAGTTGCAAACGCTGTAAAAATACCAGTAATAGGTATGGGTGGCGTATCAAATGCTGAAAACGTTATTGAAATGATGCTTGCAGGTGCTACGGCAGTAGAAGTAGGCGTTGCAAACTTAATTAATCCGTACGTATGTAAACAAATTATTGAAGATTTGCCAAGCGTAATGGCAAAATATAAAATAGGAAATCTTAAAGATATAATAGGAGTAGCAAAATAATGAATAGAGACGTAATTATTGCTTGTGATTTCGACAGCAAAGAAAAAGTTTTAAATTTTTTAGACTTGTTTACCGACGTAAAGCCTTTTGTTAAAATAGGTATGGAACTTTATTATGCAGAAGGTCCTGAAATTGTCCGTGAAATTAAAAAACGTGGTCATAAAATATTTTTAGATTTAAAACTTCACGATATTCCAAACACCGTTAAAAAGTCAATGGCAGTTTTATCAAGGCTTGACGTTGATATGTGCAACTTGCACGCCGGTGGAACTATTAAAATGATGCAATACGCTATTGAAGGCTTGACGAGAGAAGACGGCACTAGACCACTTTTAATTGCAGTAACGCAATTAACTTCAACCGACGAAGAAAGTATGCAAAAAGATTTATTAATAGAAAAACCATTAGACCAAGTGGTAATGCATTATGCTAAAAACGCTAAAATTGCAGGTCTTGACGGCGTAGTTTGTTCTCCGCTTGAAGCAGGCAAAGTTCATAGCGTATGTGGCGACGAATTTTTAACGGTAACACCAGGCATTAGATTTGCCGACGGTGAAGTTGGTGACCAAAAAAGAGTAACAACTCCAAGCAAAGCAAGAGAACTTGGCTCTAACTATATCGTAGTAGGTAGACCTATAACGGCAAGTGAAAATCCCGTTGAAGCATATAAAAGATGCGTTAAAGAATTTATAGGATAAAAGGTGATAATATGAAAAAATTAATTGCAAAAGATTTACTTAAAATTAAGGCTGTATTTTTTAGACCAGACGAGCCGTTTACTTGGGCAAGCGGTATTAAAAGTCCTGTTTATTGTGACAATCGTTTAACTTTAACTAGCGTTGACGTAAGGTGTGACGTTGAAAACGGATTAGCAACTTTAGTAAAAGAAAACTATCCAGAAGTTGAAGTTTTAATGGGTACGTCGACTGCAGGTATTGCTCACGCTGCAATAGTTGGGCATTTATTAAATCTTCCTATGGGTTACGTTCGTTCGGGTGCAAAAGACCATGGTAGACAAAATCAAATTGAAGGTAGACTTGAAAAAGGTCAAAAAGTAGTAGTTGTTGAAGATTTAATTTCAACGGGTGGTAGCGTTATCGAAGTAGTAAACGTTTTAAGAGAAGCAGGTGCTGAAGTTTTAGGCGTTGTAAGTATCTTTACTTACGGTATGAAAAAAGGTTTAGAAAGACTTGAACAAGCAAAAGTTAAAAACGTTTCGTTAACCGACTTTGACGTAATTGCAAAGGTTGCGGCAGAAGAAGGGTATATCAAAGAAGAAGATATACAAAAATTAATAGCGTTTAGGAATAATCCAAGCGATGAAAGTTGGATTAAATAAGGTGAATTATGCGTAGTTTAATGGATATCGTTGACTTTACGGTCGAAGAAATTAATGAGTTAATTGACGTTGCTATAGATATTGAAAACAACCCTTTAAAATATAGCGAAAAGTGTAAAGGTAAAAAAATAGCCACTTTATTTTTCGAGCCTTCAACTAGAACTAGATTGTCTTTCGAATCGGCAATGCTTGATTTGGGTGGACAAGTTATAGGATTTTCTTCAGCAAGTTCGTCATCTGCAAGTAAAGGTGAAAGCGTTAGCGATACGGCTAAGGTTATTAGTTGCTACGCCGATATTATCGCTATGCGTCATTACTTAGAAGGTGCTCCACTCGTAGCGTCGTTAAATGCGTCAATTCCAGTAATTAACGCAGGTGATGGTGGACATAAACATCCAACGCAAACTCTTGCTGACCTTTTAACTATTAAAAGTGAAAAAGGCAGACTTGATAATTTAACGGTTGGTTTTTGTGGCGATTTAAAATATGGTAGAACGGTACACTCGCTTTTAGGTGCGTTAGCAAGATATAGTGGAATAAAAGTAGTGTTAATTTCACCAACCGAATTAAAAGTTCCAACGTACGTAAAAGAAGATATATTGTTAAAAAACAATATGGACTACGTTGAAACGGAAAATTTAGAAGACGCTTTAGGCTCGCTTGACGTTTTATATATGACTAGAGTTCAACAAGAACGTTTTAGCGATATCGACGAATACAATAGACTTAAAGACGTTTACGTTTTAACTAGTGAAAAAATGAAAAAGGCTAAAAGCGATACAATCGTTTTACATCCACTTCCAAGAGTAAACGAAATAAGCGTTGATATCGACGACGATAGTAGGGCGTGCTATTTTAAACAAGTTTATAACGGCAAACTTATGAGAATGGCGTTAATTTTAAAACTTTTAGAAATTGCCGAAAAAGATAATAGTAAATGCACTTTAAAATATGATTTAGTTAAAGACGTGCCTTGTTGTTCAAACCCTAAGTGTATAACTAAAATTGAACAAGAACTTAAAACTATAGGTAAAAAAGTGGGCAACGCAATTAGATGCGTGTATTGTGACACTAAATTAAATTAAAATTAATTAACTGACAATTAATTTAAGCGTATTAAAAGAGCAAACACAAAGTTTTGTGTTTGCTCTTTCGTTTACTAAAAATATTAAATTAAAGTAACGGAATAGTAGCAAGATAGATAACGTCAGGTCTATCTTTAGCGTCGCCTTCGGCTAAAACGAAGGCTTTTTTATGTATTATTCCACCTGCAAGCGAAACTATATCTTCTAATCCTTTAAGCGACGCACCCGTTGATACGACGTCGTCAACGATGCCAACTTTTTTGCCTTTAATCAAGTCAACGTCGTGTTTGGATAAATATAAACGTTGTTCTTGACCTGTCGTTATTGAAGACTCAATTAATACGCTAATTCCGTCTTGCATATATAATTTTTTACTTTTTCTTGCAACGGCGTAGTAATTTTGACCTAATTCTCTAGCAACTACGTGGGCAAGTTGTAAACCTTTACTTTCAGCAGTAATAATAACGTCGCAGTCTCTTAAAAGTTTAGAAAGTTCTTTTCCACAATGTTCAGTTAATTCTTGATTGCCGTGCAAATTAAAAAATGCAATACTTAAATTTTCGTTTAAAGGTAAGATAGGTAATTGTGCTTGATATCCGTTTATATCAACTTGATAAAATTTACTCATAATTTCTCCTAAAAAGTAATTTGTACTTTAATTTTAACACATTAAATAGACAATGTAAAGTTTTTGTTTTAAATAGTATATTGTTTTTTTAATTTTAATATAATAGCGTAGGTGAATTATGAAAGTATATGCAATTAGCGTAAACAAAGTTATTGAAAATTTTAATTCAAGCGAAAAAGGGTTAACTTTAAGTCAAGTAGAAAAAAATAGGCAAAAATTTGGCAAAAACGTCGTATCAAAGCAAAAAGGTAAAAGTTTTTTTAAAAGGGTAATAGAAGCTCTTTTAGACCCTATGCTTATAATTTTAGAGATTGCAATGATAATTACTCTCGGTGTAAATATAGGCAAATCACTAAAAGGACTTGACGGTGATTATTACGAGTGTTTTGGTATATTAATTGCTATATTAATAAGCGTCGTCCTAACACTCGTAATGGAAGGAAAATCGCAAAAAGCCTTTAATCTATTAAGTAGTATGAGTAAAAACACCATGGTAAAAGTTATAAGGGACGGCGAAATTACTTTAGTTAATCAAAGTGAAGTAGTAGTTGGCGACGTCATTTTAATAGAAAGTGGCGATAAAATCGTTTGTGATGCAAGGTTAATTACAAGTAACGGGCTAAAAATTGACGAATCTAGTTTGACGGGTGAAAGTATGCCCGTAAAAAAAGATAGTTCTTTAGTTTTGCATCCGTCTACTTTGCTTGCCGATAGAAAAAATATGGTTTTTAGTGGTTGTTTCGTAGTTGAAGGCAATGCAAAATGTATTGTTACTGCAGTTGGTGATAATGCTGAAATAGGTTTAGTAGCAAGCGAATTACAAGTTAAAAATTGTGTTTCAGCACCACTACAAGAAAAGTTGAATAGACTTGGAAAGTTAATAACTGCTCTTGGTAGTATAGCGTCGGTGTTAGTTTTAATTTTAACGATATGTAAAATTTATAGTGAAAATAGGGTTAGTTTCGATACAATTCAAGACGCTTTTATAAATAGTATAATTTTAATAGTTGCGTCAGTCCCAGAAGGGTTGCCGACTACGGTTGCAATTGCATTAACGTTAAACGTTGTAAAATTGTCTCACTCAAACGCATTAATTAAAAAATTAGTAGCCACGGAAACGGTCGGCTGTGTAAGTGTAATTTGTTCGGACAAAACGGGTACGTTAACCGAAAATAAAATGACGGTGCAAAAAATGGTTACGAAAGATAATGTTTTAAACGAGTATTTAGTTAATAACGTAGCGTTAAATTCTACGGCAAATTTGTCTATTGAAAATAAAAAAGTAATTTACGTTGGCAACGTAACTGAATGTGCCTTGCTTTTGCACTTAAAAAAGAAGAAATTTAATTATTTTAAAATTAGAGAAAACGCCCAAGTTATAAGCGTAGAGCCTTTTTCTTCTAGTAAAAAATTTATGATTACGAAAGCAATTATAAAGGGTGAAAAAATAGAGTTTTTAAAGGGTGCAAGCGAAGTCGTATTAGAAAAGTGTAATATTTCTATAAAAGAGAAGAACGACGTTATAAAAAAGGTAAACGAATATGAAAACGAAGGTATGCGAATTATTAGTTTTGCCCATAAAATTGACGATAACGGATATATTTTCGACGGATTTGCCGTAATTAGCGATAGTATTCGTAAAGACGTATATGCGTCGGTAAAAGAGTGTAAAAGGGCGGGAATTAGCGTTAAAATGCTAACTGGCGATAGTTTGAAAACGGCTTACAATATTGCAAAACAACTCGATATCGTAGTAGATAAAGATAGTATAGTAGAAAGTAGTCAAATAGACGAGTTGACCGACGAACAATTAAAATTGATTTTAAATAAAATAAGCGTAGTTGCAAGAAGTACTCCGTCAACTAAGGTAAGAATAGTTAAACTTTTAAAAGAAATGGGTGAAGTAGTTGCTTGTACGGGTGACGGAATAAACGACGCACCCGCAATTAAACACGCCGATATAGGTATTGCAATGGGCGACGGCTCTGAAATAACAAAAGAAGCAAGTGATATTATTTTACTTGATAATTCTTTTACGACAATTGTAAAAGCGATATCGTTTGGTAGAAATATTTACGCAAATTTTCAACGCTTTATCACCTTTCAATTATCGGTCAATTTAACGGCAGTAATTTTTATTATAGTTTCTTTAATAATAGGGTTAGGAAATCCTTTCAATACTATTCAATTACTTTGGATTAACATAATAATGGACGGACCGCCTGCTTTAACGTTAGGTCTTGAAAACCATAAAGGCGATTTATTAAGTTATAAACCGGTAAAGCGTAGTGATAATATAATTTCAAAAAATATGCTACTTAGAATACTTTTTCACGCAATTTTTTCAACGTCTATTTTGGCATTACAATATAAAACCAACTTTATAGGCTGTGAAGAAAGTCAAATATCAACGGTATTATTTTCAATGTTTATATTATTTCAATTATTCAACGCATTTAATTGTAGGGAACTTGGAAAAACTAGCGTCTTTAAAAATATAAAAGAAAATAAACTTATGCTTATAGTATTCTCAATTACTTTTATAGCACAAATAATTTTAACGCAGTATTTAGGTGCATTTTTAAAAACTACTCCTCTTAGTTTAGACGTTTGGTTAAAGTGCATCATTACTTGTTTTAGCGTAATTATTATAAGTGAACTATATAAATTGTTTTATCGATTGATAAAAGATAAAAATAATTTTAAAAATTACAAAATTAGATTAATTAAAAAGAAAAATAATGCATAGACTTTAATTATGAAAGAAATTAAAATTACTGAATCAAAAACGAGAAATAAAAATATAGTTTATTTATATACGACTTTAGGGGACGTTGTAAATCAAATAAATTCACAAATAATTTTAAAAAACGGAAACAATAGAATTGAATTAACTATAAACGTAATAGAAGACTATTACGAACTTTTAAAACAAGAAATAGAAGACAAAATCGCCGATATAATCGCCGTAAGTTACAAATACGAATATTTCGTTAAAAAAATAAAAACGGCAAGTTTAACGGAATTTGAAAGAGAACTTTTAATAACTGCTTTAATATCGGCAGACATTGATGAAGACAAAAAATACGTTATAAAAAAATTGAAAAATTTTAACGAATATAGCATTGACGGAATATTTAATTTTAGGATGAAGCCGTTAAAAGAAAAATGGAGTGAGGTTGTAAGTTTTATTCCGTCAACGTTTATGTCAAAGCAGGTTAAAGATTTTATTGATTACATTATCAAAGATAAAAACGGCAAAAAAGTTTATTACGAAAACGGAAGTGTCTTTGATAAAAGATATAACGTACTTCGAAGACGAGAACTTTTAACAAAAAGTGGTCAAGAAGAAAGTACCGTAATAGAAATACTATTATCGGGTGCAGGAGAGGTTGAACTTGGCTCTCCGTTAAGCGAAAAAGAAGAAAAAATAATAAAAGAGATTTACGGAGATAGGGTAATATTTTCTTCTAATTACTACGTTAATCCTAAAAAAAGTTAAAAATAGTTGACAAAATAATTAAACGATATATAATAAAATGGTAAGCGATAAAAAAATTGCTTAGTATATATCGGGATTATTAGACGAACTAATTACGTTAACTGCTAACTAAAAGTCCTTTTTTAAAGGGCTTTTTTTAACCCCTATTTTACAGGAGAAGAAATGCAAATATATTTAGATAACGAAATTTTACAAATACAACCTAATACGTCTTTGCAAGAACTCGTCGTTTTATCAGGGTTAAACGATAAAGTAGTAGTGCTTGGTAAGGTAAACGACGAAGTGCGTCCTTTAACGTATATTTTAAATGAAAACGATAGCGTTAAGTATATCACTTTAAAAGATAAAGAAGGTATTACGGCATATCGCAGAACGTTACTTTTAATATTTGCACACGCATTAAAAGTAGTGTATCCAACTTGTTTACTTGCCGATTGTAAGGTTACCGATACGGGCTTTTATTATAACGTAGATTTTAAAACTCCTATAAAAAATCAAGACTTGCAAAAAATTAGCGACGAAATGAAGAAAATTATTAAAAGTGATTTTCCTATTACCACTTGCGAATTGTCTAAAAAAGACGCAAGTAAAAAAATGAAAGCATTTAAGGAGTTTTATAAACTTCAAAGTATAGTTGATAGTGACGAAGATAAGGTTGTGTTTTATAAAGAAGGTTCGTTTATGGAACTTTATTTTGGTCAAACGTTATCGTCTACGGGCAAGGTTAAAAATTTTAAACTTGATAAAATAAGCGGGGCGTATTATCTTGGTGATAAAAAGAATAATCCTTTAACTAGAATTTCAGCCGTTGCTTTTGAAAAGAAATCGCAAATTGATGAATATTATCAAAATTTAAAAGAATCTGAAAGCGTTGCTCATATAAAATTAGGCAAAAAACTCGGTTATTACACGACTTCGCAAGGAATAGGTAAGGGTTTACCTATAATTTTAAATAAAGGCGAATTTATTATAAAAACTTTAAAAAGATTAATTGAAGACGACGAATCGTCCTCTGGGTTTACTTGGGTAAGAACTCCGGTAATTGCAAAAACGTCTTTTTATAAAAAACGTAGTGTGACTTATAAAAATAAAGAAAGTTTATATCAATTAAATTTAGGTAAAAAAGATAAAAATAATTTAAGTTTAAGAAGCAATATGACTGCTTTTCATTTAGAAACTTTTGCATCTTCTTTTAAAAGTTATAAAGATTTACCTATAAGATACGCCGAAAATTCAATTTCGTTTAATAACGTTGAAAATAACGGCGTTAAAGGACTTGTTAAGACAAGGCAATTTACTGCATACGAAGAAAATATTATTTGTTTAGAACGTCAATTTAAAGATGAAATTAGTTTATCAATTGATAGAATTTTAAAATTTACTACTATTTTAGGGTTTAAAGACGATTTAATTATAAAACTTGGCGTAAAAGGCAGTAAAGAAAGTTCTAAATTTTTAGCGTCGACAAACGAATTTATTGAACAAGAGAATTTATTAAAAAATATTTTAAACGAAAAAGGTTTAAAATATACCGAAAAGGTTGGGGCTTGCACTAACTTTGGTTGTACTTTACAATTTTTACTAAAAAATTCTTATAGGAAAGACGACGTTATTATTTCTTTACAATTAGACAAAGAATTGCCTAAATTATTAAACCTGAAATATACCGAAAGAAACGGCAAAAAATGTAATCCCGTATCAATACACGTTATAGGTGAGGGGGGTTATGAAAAAATTTTAGCCTACTTAATTGAAAAGTATAAGGGGGCAATGCCTATTTGGTTAGCACTTACGCAAGTACAAGTTATAAGCGTAGGCAAAAGCAATATTCACGCTAAAGAAGTTTATGAAACTCTTGTAAATAACGGGTTTAGGTGCATAATAAACTTAAAGAACGAAAATATTAATAAAAAAATTAAAGAATCTCAAATTAATCAAATTCCGTATACCGTAATCGTTGGCAATAAGGAAGAAAAAGATGCTATAACGGTAAGAAAATACGCAAGCAATAACGTTAATAGCGTTAATTTAGCCGAGTTTATTTCACTCTTAAATCAAGAAATTAAAAATAAATTTTAATTGCGTTAAAATGCTTGACATTTAACTTTTATAATGGTAATATCTATACGACAAGTAGAATTACCCTTCTCGCCTAACAGCATAAGTTAGTCAGGCCAAATATGTTTTAATCGCTATAAGTAGCGTTTTATGACGGGGTAATTTATACCCCGTCTAATTTTTTTAGGAAGGTACACTATCATTAAAGACCAACATCAAATTAATGAAGAAATAAGGGACCGTGAAGTTCGCTTAATAGGTAATAACGGCGAACAATTAGGTATTTTTAGTTCACAAACGGCACTTCAAATGGCGTATGACGAAGGTTTTGACTTAGTTAAAATTTCACCAAACGCAAATCCACCCGTTTGTAAGATTATGGACTACGGCAAATTTAAGTTTGAGCAACTTAAAAGGGCAAAAGAAGCCCGTAAAAATCAAAAAACGGTTGAACTTAAAGAAATTTGGCTTTCAATGACTATTGACGTCGGCGACCTTAACGTAAAAGCAAAGCAAGCCGTAAAATTCCTTTCACAAGGCAACAAAGTAAAGGTTTCAATTAGAATGCGTGGCAGACAAAACGCACACTCGGATATCGGTGTTGACGTTATGAATCGTTTCTTTACTATGATTGAAAACGATGCTACTATGGAAAAGAAACCTATGCTTGAAGGCAGAAACATACTTATGATATTAGCCCCAAAGGCTTAACTAATAGAAAAATTTAGGAGGATATATATTATGCCAAAAATGAAATCACATAGTGGTGCTAAAAAGCGTTTTAAACTTACGGCAACGGGCAAAGTTAAAAGAGGACATCAAGGTAAAAGTCACATTTTAACTAAAAAGAATACTAAAAGAAAGAGAAGATTAAGAACGGGAACTTACGTTTCAGTTACTCAGGAAAAGACGATGAAGTCTTTAATTCCTTATAAGGCTTAATAAAGGAGATTGATGATATGCTTATAAAAAGAGGCGTTAACGCAGTTAAGAAAAGAAGAAAAATTATGAAACTTGCCAAAGGTTACTTTGGTGCTAAAAGCAAGTTATACAGAGTAGCAAGACAAGCAGTTATGAAATCTCTTAATTATGCTTACGTAGGCAGAAAGAATAGAAAAAGAGATTTTAGAAAACTTTGGATTGCAAGAATTAACGCAGGTTGCAGACTTAACGGAATTTCATATAGCAAATTTATGTATGGTCTTAAACTTTGCGAAATAACACTTAATAGAAAAGTTCTTGCCGATATGGCGGTTAACGATGCACAAGGTTTTGCTTCGTTAGTTGAAACGGCAAAAGCAAAACTTGCAAAATAATTAAATAGGCTGTTAATTTCATTGACAGCCTGTTTTTAATATTTAACTATTGTAAAAAGGTGAGTATGATATATTCGTCAAAGCAAAATTCGCTTATTAAAAAATTAGCGTCTTTAAAAGACAAAAAATACCGTAAGGAATATAATTTGTTCGTTAGCGAAGGTATAAAGCCCGTTAACGACGCTATTAGGTTTGGTATGCCTATTGAATATATCGTTGCAACTACTTCGGCAATTTTAGAAATTTTGCCGTCAAACTATACGCTAATAGAAGTTACTGAAGAAGTTTTTTCTTTTTTATCTAACGAAAAAACTCCACAAGGTGCTTTATGCGTTATAAGAATACCTAACGTTAATCAAATATTGCCACCAAAAAACAACGCAATTATATTAGAAGGAATACAAGACCCCGGCAATTTAGGGGCTATAATTCGTTCGGCGTTAGCCTTTGGTTTTACCGATTTATACTTAGTAAATTGCGTTGATTGCTATTCGCCTAAAACGGTTAGAAGCAGTATGAGTTCAATTTACAAAGTAAATTTATATAAGGGTAGTTTAGACGACGTTTTAAAGGTTTTAGAAGGCTATGAAATTATCGTTTGCGATATGGGTGGGCAAGACTTAAAAGAGTTTAAACCTACCAAAAAATACGCAATTTGCGTAGGTAACGAAGGTAACGGAATTTCAAGCGAGTTGTTTAGAAAAAGCAATCAAGTGGTAGCAATAAAAATGAACGAGTTTAGCGAAAGTTTAAACGTATCGGTTGCATTATCAATAGTTATGTATCAATTTTCAAATCAGTTTTAAAGGAGAAAATTATGTCAGGACATAGTAAATGGGCTAACATTAAAAATAAAAAGGCAAAGACCGACGCTGCAAAAGGTAAAATTTTTACCAAAATAGGTAGGGAACTTGCCGTTGCTGCAAAGCAGGGTACAGACCCTTCGACTAATAGCAAACTTGCCGACGTTATTGCAAAAGCAAAAGCGGCAAACATGCCTAACGACAATATCACTCGTAGTATCAAAAAGGCTGCGGGCGAACTTGGTAACGTAAACTACGAAGTTAAAATTTACGAAGGTTACGGCGTAGGCGGTAGTGCAGTTATCGTTAAAACGTTGACTGATAACGTTAATAGAACGGTAGGCGAAGTAAGACATATTTTTGATAAATACGGCGGAAATATGGGAACTACGGGTTCAGTTTCGTATATGTTTGAAAATAAGGGCGTATTAATCGTTGAAAGAACGGTAGAACTTGATGAAGATACTATGATGGAATTAGTTCTTGATAGTGGTGCGGAAGACGTTATTACTATGGACGATTGTTATGAAATTAGAACTGCTCCACAAGATTTTTCACAAGTAAGAAAGTTCTTTGAAGATAAGGGCTATACTTTTGACGAAGCCGATATTATGATGGTTGCTAACGATAAAATCGATTTAACCGAAGAACAAATGATTTCGTTTAATAAAATGATGGACGCTTTTGAAGATAACGACGACGTTCAAGACGTTTACCATAACGTTAATTTACCTGAAGAAGACGAAGAAGAATAATTTTTATTTAATTTGTACGTATTTGATAAAATAAATTAGTTTATTCTAAAAGTAATATATTAAGATACTATGGTTAAAATAATTGAAGTAAAAAATAAAAAACAACTTAAAAAGTGGGTTAAATTTCCAAACGTTTTATATAAAGGCGTACCTAATTACGTTCCATTTTTAACGATTGACGAGATTGCTACGTTTTCTAAAGACGAAAATCCCGCTTTTTCTTATTGTGACGTAAAACTTTTACTTGCGTATAAAGATGATAAAATAGTTGGTAGAATAGGGGGAATTATTAATCACGCCTCAAACAAAAAATGGAATCAAAACAGGCTTAGATTTACTCGTTTTGATTTTATCGACGATTATGACGTTTCAAAAGCCTTGTTCGACGAATTAGTAAGTTGGGGTAAGTCTTTTGGTTATAATGAAATAATAGGGCCTATCGGTTTTCACGATTTAGACCACGAAGGTATGCTTATTGAAGGTTTTGACGAACTTAATATGTCAATAACCTTCTATAATTATCCATATTACGTTCAACATATGGAAAAGTTAGGGCTTAAAAAGGATATCGATTGGGTTGAATTTAAGTTAAAAGTTCCAGAGCAAGGTAACGAAAGAATAAAAAAATTAAACGATTTTTTATCGGGTAAATTAGATTTTGAACTTGTAAAATATACCGACCGAAAAATACTTGAAAAAGATGCCTTTCAAGCCTTTAAAATCGTAGACGAAGCCTTTTCAGTTCTTTACGGCACCGTTCCGTTAACGGATGAAGTTATTAACAAAACTATCAAAGACAATATTCCTATGATTAACCTTAAGTACGTTATGACTTTTAAAGATAAGAAAGGTGAAATAATAGGGTTTGCGTTACTTGTTCCATCTACGGCAAAAGCATTAAAAAAATCTAACGGAAAATTATTGCCTTTAGGTGTGTTTAGAATGCTTAAAGCAATAAACGGCAAAAACGATACTCTTGAGATGTTCTTAGTTGCAATAAAACCAGAATATCAAAAAAAAGGTTTACCTATAATTCTTATTAACGAAATGTTAAATATTTGTATAGAAAATGGTGTAAAATATTGCGAAACAGGACCAGAACTTGAAACAAATAAAAATATTCATAGTATGTGGCGTAATTTTGACGACGTGCGTCAACATAAACGTCGCCGTTGTTGGATAAAAGAAATTTAATTATAAAATAGTTGATTTTTGTTTTGAGTTAAAGTATAATTAATTTATCGAATTTAAAAGGATTTTTATGATGACGAATTTAGTAAACGCTGTTGAAAAATACAGAAAACTTATTTTAGATGCAGAAAGGTATATTTGGCAAAATCCAGAAACAGGCTATAAAGAAGTAAAAACTAACAAATATCTTGCCGAAAAATTTGAAGAATTAGGCTATGAATTAAACTACGCCGAAAATATCACTGGTTTTTATACTACTCTTGATACGGGTAGAGAAGGTCCAACCGTATTAATTTTAGGTGAACTTGATAGCGTAATTTGTCCAAGCCACCCAGATAGCGATAAGCAAACGGGTGCAGTTCACGCTTGTGGTCACAACGTTCAAACGGCAACTCTTTTAGGTATAGCGGCAGTTTTAAAAGAGCCAAACGCATTAGACGGGATGTCTGGTAAAATAAAACTTTGTGCCGTTCCAGCCGAAGAACTTTTAGAAATAGAATATCGTCAAGGTTTAATAAAAAAAGGTATAATTAAACATCTTGGTGGTAAATGTGAGTTTTTACACCGTGGGTATTTTGACGACGTTGACTTAGCGTTTATGGTACACGCAGGCGTAGCCTCGGGATTTGGTGCATCTAACGGTATGGTTGGTTGCATTTGTAAAAAAATAGTATATAAAGGCGTAGCGTCACACGCAGGCGGAAGTCCTTGGGCGGGCAAAAACGCATTATACGCAGCAATGAACGGTCTTAACTCTGCAAACGCTTTAAGAGAAACTTTTAAAGAAAAAGATTTAATAAGATTTCATCCTATTATCACGAAAGGTGGTAGTATGGTAAACGCAATTCCAGAAGAAGTAATTATAGAAAGTTACGTTCGTGGAGCAAATTTTGACGCAATAAAAGACGCTAACGCAAGGATTAATCGTGCTTTATGTGGTGCAGCCCTTTCAATAGGTTGTCAAATAGAAATTGAAGATACGGCAGGTTATTCACCATTGATTAACTATAAAGGAATGTTTGACGTTTGTAAGTATGCATACGAAACTATATTTCCAGATAGGATTTTTAATTACGTAAATATCGTTAGTACGGGTAGTACCGATATGGGCGACCTTTCGGCAATTATGCCAGTTATTCACCCATACTCTGGTGGCGTAGTAGGAACGGGGCACGGTAACGATTATTTTATCAAAGATAAAGAACTTGCTTGTATAGATAGTGCTAAATTCCAACTTGCAACGTTATACGCATTACTTGAAAATGGTGGCGAAAGGGCAAAAGAAATTATTTCTTCATATAAACCTGCGTTTGCTAGTAAAGACGAATTTATTCAATATTTAGAAACTTTAAATCGTAGTGGCGATAGAATTACCTATAGTGAAGGTAGTGCAAAAATAGATTTATAATAATAAAAGACGCAATTTTGCGTCTTTTTAAATTTTTATGAAT
>JAZRIP010000021.1:0-20311 GCA_045645345.1 Christensenellaceae bacterium | reverse complement strand
TATTATTTTTTATTATTATTTATATTCAAATTTTATCCCAAAGACGCCCGCAAATTCAACTATTAAACAACTAAAATTTCAACCATATATATTCAAAAAATAAACTATTATCCATATCTCTGTCCATCCCAAATCCCTGCCCTAATATATAATAAAATCTATAATACCAATTATGAATTAAAATAGTTATGCCCGCGCTTTGCGCGGGCTATTAAAATTATTAAAACGAATAACCGGAAAATTTGCCTGCTACTGTTTCATGTTCTTCAGTAGAATTAGAATTTAACTGAAAATCATTATATAGTTTATCTATCATTTCTATATTAAATTTAAAGAATCTTTTTTTAGGAAGACCATGATATTTAACTTTGATTATGCCGTAAGAAACAAGTTCTTTACAAGAAGTTAATTGTTGATGTTTACTAAGCCCGGTATTATAGTACATGTTTTCTATTGTACTATAGAACCAGCCGCCTTGTTGTAGTTCGTTTCGTTCTTTCCAGTAATTATATTCAGAATAAATTTCTGACAATAACACGGCGGTATTTAAATTAAATGTTCTAATAAAAGGACGTGGTACTCTGATAAAATCATTTTGAAACATTTTGTCTAATTTGTTTTTCATATGTATTATGAAGTAGATTTTTAGATTTTATATTTTAAATATATAAGTAATCTACTTTCCCGACATAATACTATACGATAAAATTTTTATAAATTTTTATCAATTTTAAAATATTTATTAGTATCAAAAGAAACTTTTTAAAATATTGTACCAAAACTGCTCAAAAACGGCTTACAAAACCCCAAAAACACGACATAATATAAGTATAAAAACAAACTTTAGTTTCTTTTAATACTGCCCCAGAGGTTATTATGTCTATTTATGCTTATTGTCGCGTTTCAACCAAACACCAAAAGATTGCACGTCAAATTACTAATATAACAGAACTTTATCCTAATGCTATTATTTACCGAGAATTTTATACAGGAACAACTCAAACCCGACCCACTTGGAATAAACTAATGAATACAATAAAAAAAGAAGACACCATCGTATTTGATAGTGTCTCTCGTATGAGTCGTAATGCTCAAGAAGGCTATGAAGATTATAAAACCCTTTACAACTTAGGCGTCAACTTAATTTTCCTTAATGAACCCTTAATTAATACTTCAGTCTTTGATACTACCAAAAACAATCTACTTAATATTGATATCAAAACCGATAACGAAGCTGTAAACTCTTTCTTTAAAGGTAATATAGACTTAATCAATAACTTTTTAATGGCCCTAGCTGAAGAACAAATTAAAGCTTCTTTTAACCAATCCGAAAAAGAAGTTACTGACCTTCACTCAAGAATAAGTCAAGGTATTCGCGAAGCTAAGAAAAACGGGACACAAGTAGGTTTAGCCTTAGGAACAAGCCTTACCACTAAGAAATCTATTGATTGCAAAGCCATCATCAAAAAGCACTCTAAAGACTTCGGTGGTAGTCTTGAAGACCCAGAAGTAATCAAACTTTGCGGCTGTTCTAGAAATAGTTATTATAAATATAAACGTGAAATTAAAAATAAGTTTTAACATAGAAAAAAACAACCACTACCCATTTATCTAGGTAGTGGTTTTAATTTGTCAGAGCATTAATAAAATTCACTTATTTTAATACTGCCCATTTTTTATAGCAGTTACAACTCGTAGCATTGCTATATCTGTCAGCACGCATCCATGGAGCATTTTGACAGTAGCATTTACCTATTATTGATTGGTCAGGCAAAACAACGTGTGAACAAAAATAATTAGGTTGTCTTGGCCCAGACCAAAATTCACAGGTGGCACATAAATTTTGTTGTCCATTCATTTGATATTCCATAACTAATTCTCCTATAAATTTTGTTTTTTAAAGCTAAATAAATATTAACTTTAACACAATTTAAATCAAATGTTAGTTTTTTTGTTCGATATAACAAACTTGCAAATTCGGTTCTCTTCTTTTAGCTTCGTTTATTGCATTAAGTTCGCTTTCCGCCACAACGGTAAAAGAAACTCGTGCATAGAATTTTCCACCTTGTCCGTTTTCATTCATCATAACCAAGTAAGTGTGTTTCATTTTATAAATTTCCTCCTATTTTAAAGTTTTTTAGTTTTTATTTTTAACACTTTCTCTGACAAACTTTACCATTTTTTAAGCTAAGATTATACAACCGTATATCTCAGCAAAGTACTGATTAAGTATTGTAAAAATATCTGAAACTTCTTGAGAATTTGTAATATTTACTCCCTCATCATTTGTACGTTCATCTTCAATTGCATCTTTCCAGACTAAATTACATATTAGATTATATATCTTATTATCTAAACGTAAAACACCTTCAATACAGTCATACCCTTCTATCTGATAACGAATTCGACTTAATAAACTCAATGGTAAATCTTCCCCTCCACCATATCCGTTTATACTATATGATATTTCATCGCTTATCTTATCTTCAGGCATAAAAGGCCCAAATTTATTTTTATAATAACTATGGCTTAAAAGTAGTTCTCTATATTCACTTTTTTCAATGCTTGCAACATTTGGGGTTTTTTCAAAATGCAATGCCCTTACTGATAGGGCTACTAAAAATCTTGGCAACACACTGTCATTTCCCTTTACTTTATTTATTGCAACATCAAAAAGTGTTTTAACAAGACCTATCATAGCACTTTTCACAACAATATTTCCACTAACCAAACTGTTATAAATTATTTTTGAAGTTATTAATTCTGTTAATTCATCGCCTACCGTGTTTTTATATTTTTTATAGATTTTCTCATTTATACCTTGTCCAAAATAACTTGGTTTAGGTTGATTTTTTATTGTTTCTAAAATTTCTTCATACTCTTTTTCAATTAATTTATATTCATCTTGAAAACATAGGTTAACAATATCAAAATTATTATCTAAATAATTATTGATTTTCCCTAAATCTTCATTATAACCTCTTAAAAAAACTGTTTTTTTGTCATAATAGCTATTGCTCGAAATGCCAGTTTTAGAAATCTTAAACAAATTAAGTGCTTCTTGCATTTTCTCTTCATCACAACTTTCATTTAACTGTTTCTCGATATAAGCTTTAGCTATTAAGCTAATTTTTTCATTTTTAATAAAGTCATCACCTATTGATTTAATCATTCCAAAAATAACTTCATAATACTTTTTAATTATTTCATCAGAAAAAACATTATCTTTTTTTGTTTTTGATTCACTTTTTTTATTTTCAATATTCTTTACGTTTTCAATAGGCTCCGTAGTTGAAGTCGTATCGTTTTTGTCATTTTCAATATTCTTTTTTACCTGATTTATTAAATCTTTTCCTTTTTTAATTAAATTATCAAACAATCCCATATTAATTCTCCTTTTGTAATTTTAATTTATTTTATTTATTATTACACTTCAATTAATCTTATAAATTTTTTTGGTGGACCTTCTTTCTCTTCTATAACCCACAATGCACAAAGGGCATTCACAACTTTACGAGTTGTTCCATACCCACACCTTAAATAACGCTGTAAATCTACGATCTTAAACTCTTTATTTTCTTTAATAAAATTAAGAGAATCTTGGAATTGCTTTAATGCACACCTTTTATCTGGACCTTCTGGAAATCTTAACCACTCCGAAAATTTCTCAAAGTCTTTAAATTCTTTATTCATCTTATCACCTCCTTTAAATTTATTAGTATAAAGCACTTAATCGCATTAGTTACAATCGACAAACTCAATAGAGCTGTCTATTAACCCCATTATTTTTAACTTTGCCAATTTATAATAAAGAATCGCATAGTTTATATAGTGTGGAAGATTTCTTTCTGTGACTATACAATTCTTATAAGTGCATTGAGCCAACTCTATAATACTAGTAGGTTTTCTTTTTGCTATTTCTTCAAGAGAAAAATAGACTTTTGCAAGTTTGCTCTTTTCTAAATATTCATAAACTTTTATATCGTTGAAATCTTCATAATCTATAATTTTACAACTGCTCGTTTCGGCATTATAAAGTTTATTAAGTGTTTTAAAACTATAAATACAAAAAATAAAATACTCATTATTTCTCCAAGTATTAGGTGGTAATTTTACAGCAGTCTCGCCGTCAACTTCTAATTTTTCAATACTAGTTAAGTTGCTATTTGTTAATAAATATTTACCGTGATATATATGTAATGATTTTGTATTAGTAGTTGTCTTATATAATCTTTCTCCGTAAGTATCAAATAGGTATTTTACAACGTCATCATATCTATCTCTTAGAACTTCAAACTCAAAAGCTTTTGAGCCTTCTTCATAAGCTAAAGTAGAAAGATTATAAAGCATAGGATTATAATCTAAAAATCCAAGTAAATAAGAACAGTATAACGACGTGTAATATATACCTCTTGCTAAAAAATATATATTTTCTTTTTTCATAAACTCTATTAAATCATAATAAAATAAGAACACTCTTGAATCGTTGTTTTTCTTAATTAACTCTAACTCTCTTGTCGCTCTTTCTCTTTCACCGTTAGAAGCATTAACTTCATTTAATTTTTCATAAATAAGTTTAATTAACTTTTTATTTGAATCTTCAAATATATCTTTCTTTTCTTTTAATTTTTTAGAGTATTCATCGCTACTGTTATTGTTTTCGGGCATCGAAATTTTTGCGTTTTCCGCCAAAAATTTAATAGCTCCGTAAAAATCTAAATTTTCTACTTCTTCTATAAAGTTAATAACGTCTCCACCCTTACCACAACCAAAACAGTGGTAAAACTGCCCCGGCTCGTTTACCATAAACGACAGGGTTTTATCAGTATGTCCAGGGAGTGGACAACACGCCCAGTAGTTACTTGAACCATTTCGTTGTAGTTTGCAATACCGACCAACCACGTCAACTATATTGTTTTTACTTTTAAGTTCTTCTATGAACTTTTCATTTAAATTTTCAAAAAGATTATTCATATTTGCTCCTCTATCAAAACAGATTTTTTCCAAACAAAAAAGGCGCTAACCGAAGTTAACGCCTAAAAACGCAAACTCCAGTAGTCGCCAAACTATAACGATATGAAAAACACATAGTGCCCACACCGAGGAATTTGCATTTTTATCAAATTCTAATTGTGAGCATAAAAAGGGTATAATATACCCATAAAATGTGTTTTTCAAAATTGATAATTGTTATAGTTTGGCAAATTCATTATAGCACCTTTTTAAGCCTTTGTAAATTGTTTTAAAGATATATTCAATTTTAAGAAAAGATTTAAAAATTAATCATTGACAAAATATAAAAAAGGTCCAATAGGTTTCCCCACTAGACCTTTCTAATTATTGGATAATTAGTTTAGTTATTAATTTTTACAATCTATGCTTTCTTTTTAACAGTAATTTAAATTAATTACTTTTTTGTTGATTTAACCAACAATCCGTAGCTTTTTGTGAAACTTCACCCCTAAATCCAACTTCTTTATTTTCACTTAAATAGTATGCTGCTGCTTTTCTTTGTGCTCTTATAGGTAAATCAAATAATCTTTTGCTGGCAATTGAGTTATTAATGGCTTCTAATATTCTATCTCTACTTATGAATTCATCTTCCTTTTTAGCAATCTCATAAGATATACTGCTACCACTCCATTCTCCAACCAGTTCATCCAAGTATATGATAACTTTATTATCTTCTTTAAACTGTTCACTCAAATAAATAGAAACATATCCGCTATCAAAATTTTTCCACAAATAATAAGCCATTCTCCAAGAATGCAAATCAAAAATCGATGTTTGAGCAAAAATAATTTTACATTGAGTAGCATACTCCTTTTCCATTTGCTCTAATTCTTCTATTGATACAAGTTTCTCATACTCAGTTCTTTCTATTCCATTAGCAGCTAATCTTCCAAATCCTAGTTCAATCATATTTATTATATTTGCTATAGTTTCTAAACTAAAAGCATCTGCCTTTTTTATTAAAGAAATTAAGTATTCTCCTCTAATTAATTTATCAATATTTTTTATTATTTTGTAAATTAAGTGTTCTGCTTTTGATTGACTACTTATCCATGTTATACTTTTTGCTTGTTTCGATTTAAAAGAATAACACGCATTTAATATACCTTCAAGGATAATTGTTAATCTCTGACTTTGAACATCTAATAAAGTGGAATCTATTTCTTCTAACATTTCATAGGATTTATTTTTATTTTCAAGTTCTACTAATAGATTTTTTATTTCGTCCCCACTATACTCATTTATAACTTTATCTACTATTGATTGTTTAACAATAACTTCATCTATATCTAAATCGAAATATCTATCAAATTTATCTTCATGACAAATAAAATTGTATTTTCTACTATCATTTAAACTGATAGATATATAATTCTTACCAATAGTGTTACCAAACGTCGGGAAAAGGCAAGAAATTGCTGTTAAAGCATTTTCTATACGTTTTTCAATAATGATAGAATTTTCAGTTCCATTATAACCCAATATATCTTTTATTTCGTTATAGATAAGCTTAAAGCGCGCATCTTGTTCACTTGAATTGGTGGAACCAATATTGCTTGTTCTTACCAATCTGCTTTTATTGTTTATAATCCATTCATGTATTTGAGGTTCCATAATTTCCAACACGGAAATTCCTATTAAATCAGAAAAATCTATTTCTTCGGCAATGTTTATTACTTTAAATTGTAAAGCATTTGACAATCTACTCACATCTCTCAAATTTTTAATGAACGGCTCAACACAAAATTTAAAAATACAATTCCAATGCTCTTGTTCAAACTTAACATTATAGTTTTCTTCTACAATTTTATTAAGATTATTAAACATAACATTAAATAATTTGTATGGCTTAATTTTAGGTATTTGTATAGGAATTTGTATAATTTTCTTTAAATAATCTTCACCGTCCCCCTGTTGAATTTTCCCTAGCGCTTTTACAACTATATTTTTGTCAAACACCAATAAATATATTGTGTTAGGAAATTTTGCAACAGCAGAAATAAGTTGAAAAACTTGGCGAATTTGCTCATTACTCAACCTATCAATATCATCTATTACTATTAATATTTTTTGATTAACCTCACGAAGCAATTTAACCACTATTTCTTTTTGCTTAAGAATATCCTTAGATTCTAAATCGCCTTGTAAATGTTTTCCTATCTTATCTAAACTATTTTTACCTAAATTTGCAACAACTTTTCCTAATACAGGGATAGGAATTAACTCGGCCAATTCAAATGTAGAAGAATATTTACACAACGCCTTCCCAACTTTATGTAGCCCTTTGTCTTTTTTAGTCATAAATTCATTTGCAAGAGAAATAAGAAACTGGTTAAAAAGTTGTGTTGAATCTGTAAAATGCCAAGGCTCAAATTTTAATGTTATAATTTTATTTTCTTCACTTTCTTGAAGTCGGTCTAACTCCTCTAATGCCATATTAACAATAGACGTTTTGCCTGAACCCCATTCGCCAAACAATCCAATTGTAAAAGTCTCATTACATTTAAAATCATTTAAAGTTTTTGCAAAATTCTTTGAAAACTTACCTCTATCCAAAGTGTCCTCTATTTCAAATTCTACAGGTTTATCTGAATAATACATTGCCAACCTCCATTTTAGTAATTATACCATAATTTGACAAAAATCACAATATTCTTATGGCATTATAATAAAAATAACAAACAATGCAAAAACAGCTTACAAATCGAAAAAAACGCGTTATAATGTGTTTATCATTATTAAAAATGATGTGGCCAAAGATAAATAATTTTTTAAAAATGGCTTAAAAACCTAACCTATTTTAATAAATTTGTTGTCAAGTATTTTTATAAATTTTCTTCTGCGTTGAAATGATGGGCCTTATCGGTATGGGTAACAACCCTATGGTTGGTGCATCAGTTGCAGTTGCAGTTGCAGTTGAAAAGGCAATGAACTAAATAAAAATTTACAAAATAAAAATACGTTACCAAGTGGTAACGTATTTTTTATTATATTAGCGTTTTAATTATTCACTTAAATTAGTTAAATTCACAACTATACGGTTTTAACTTGAATTTCCTGCCACTTGCTAACGTTTATCGTCATTATTCCTGAAACCCTTGCTATAGGCGCTTCGCCGACAAATGCACGCTCGTTTTGCCATAGTCCGTCTTTATATACGCACTTTGTTTTATAAACCGTTATAAGCAAATTCAAATTACTACTTGTCACTTGTTCTTCTTCAAAGGTGTAAATATAGTATATCGTATCAGTATCTTTTTCAACAACCCACATTAAAGACTCACTTTCGTCACCTAAAAACTTCAAGTTACCACCCGTTGCTTTTTGGTTAGAATAAACTATTCCGTTTTGGTTTAAATAATTAGACAATAATGGTTTTTGTTGATAATTTAAACCGTATTTAATATGGTCGGTTATATTATATATAACTTCTTGGTGGTTATGGTCAAGATAGCCTACTTCGTGACCCGGTAAAACTTCTTCAGGCTTATACACAAACTCTATCATAGACAAACTAAAATTAGTTTCGTTATCTTTAGGCGAAAATTCAGCATACACCCACGACGCAAAAACCGATGTAATTAACATTGTCGAAATCAACGCTAGTAATGCTGAAATTTTAGCAAGATGCTTTATTAACATTGTGCACCTCACTTTCAATTATGCTAATAAGTTCTAAAAGCCACCTAACTTGCCTATCTGAAGTTAAGCGTATCTTCATAGCGTAATTTTTATATTTTTTAACGTTTGACGCGTTAGTGAAAATATATTTGCTTTCAGTATAATCACTTGGATTAAGCCCTACGTAAGCGTTAAGCGTTTTTCCACGCATTATAAGTTTTACAAGTGGTTTACCCTTAAGTTTATACGTTTCACCAAACTTGCCTGCAATTACCCTTATACCGTCAATTTTTAATAACTCGTTTTTAATTGTTTGATATCTTGTTTTTGCATTTGGCGATTTTTTTATACGTTTATTAAAAGGTATCGGTTCTTTTTTCTTAAATTTAGCAAAAGGATTTAAGTTTTCTTCAACTAGTACAGGTTTTTCACGTATCGTTAAACCTTTTTTACTTGCTAAATCTGAAACAAGTTCTGTTATCCAACGAGTCATACGTTCACTTGTCGCTTTAACTCTCATAGGATAATTTTTAAATGATTTACTATCAGAAACGTCTTCAAAAATATACTTGGTTTTTTGATATTCGCTTGGATTAAGCCCTAAATAAGCGTTAAGGGTTTTTCCACGAACTGCTAAACGAACAATAGGTACGTTTTTGTATTTGTAAGTTTTATATTTTTTACCTTGTATTACACGAACGTCGTCTACTCGTTTTAATAAATCGGTAACTTTTGAATATCTTTCTTTGGTAGTTTCTGGTGCTTTATCTAATTTTTCATCAAACGAAAGCGATTCGCCTTGTATATCCAAAAAAGTTTGGCTTTTACTATCGACAGTTAGTTCTTCTTTTAACGTTATTTGCGAATTGCCGTCGGTAACTGAAACCTCTGCACAAGTTTTAACGTCTAAAGGAGTATCTTGTGACGTACTTTGACTATCTTGTTTAGTATCTTTATGCTTTTTGTCTACTACTTTAACTACGTTATTTTCGTCAAAATCACTATCCCCTGAACTGTCACCTGAACCCGAAATAATAGCCAATCTTTTTGCTCTTTCATTTTCTAATTTTTTATCTAAAAACGGACCTGCAAACATTGCTACAATAACAAGGACAATACAAATCCAACCGGCAGGCGATTGCATAAACTTAATAAAACTTCCTATAAAAGGAATACGCTCGCCACGATATATCGCTACCATTTGGTCGTAATACACCGGCATTACGTCTGCTCTTGGCTCATTATCGCCTTGAAACATATAATACGTTCCGTTTTTATTGCGTATAATTTGAACTATGCGGTGTACGACAAGCATATCTTCATACCTATACACCACTATATCGTAAAGTTTAAGGTCCTTTTCTTCGGGAACGTCGTAAGTTATAATCAAATCGAAAGTATCGAATTGGTCGTTTAAATTATTTTCAACTAAATAATCGTTTTTCTCGTGCTTTTTAGACATAGAGTCTGAATTTACTACACGAAATACAGGGATTTGCCCTATTGAAATTTCTTTTGTGCAAGCAACCATTGTTGAAAGAACGAAGGCTATAAAAAAAAGTATACTAAAAATTAAGGAAACTGCTTTATCAATAAATTTCCATATTTTTTCACTTTTTGATTGAGTTTTATTTACTTCGGCTAAAATTTTTTCGTCTTCTGCACCTGACTGAATCAATTTGCAAGATAATTTTGTAATAATTGTCACTACTGCAACTGAAACTCCGGTCATTAAAACGATAATAAGCACACTTAAAGTAAATATATAAATGTCAAAAGCCGTCATTTTACGCCTCTTTGGTTACTATGCTTTACTTTATATTTTTAAATTTTTTAAAATGGGCAAAAAGCCGCCCGTAATATACGGTGGCTTTTTGCTTAATTTTAATTATAAATTATGCTTGGGCTTGATTGCTAGCAAGAACGTCAATACCGTCAGAAACTTTAACGATAACGTTACCAGCATGTAATAATGCTTGTTGGAAAGCAGCGTATTCAACGTATGTATCTAATACTATATTTCCACCAGGAACTGCTGGGTTTAAAAATACTTGTTCAAGCAATTCATCTGCATCATATTCAATATAGAAATATTCTCCAAGACCGTCATCATTTTCATCAACTTTAGTCCAAGAAATTACATTTTCTAATTCAAACGCACCATTTGATTCATTTGCGAAACCAAACACTTTTGTTGCATTTTCATCAGTAACTGTTGCATCATAGTTACCTTCACTATCCATTTTGTAAACAAACTTATTACCTGTAGTAAAAGCAACTTCAGTTTTTACACCATCTCTTTTAACGTCAATTGAAGCCGCTGCAAATGGAGTAAACTTAACAGTAAGTTTTGCTGCTTGACCATCAGTTGATTCAACGCTTAATTTAGCAACGTGGTTTGTGCCTTCCGCTTGGTCGATTACAAATCTAGCGTTAGACGTAATAGAGTATTCACCATTTGCACCTGTTTGAGAAGCATCTGTAATACCTAATGATAATTCAAGATATTTGTCTTGAATATCGTCTGATGCAGAATACGCCCAGTTAGCATAAACGCCACCGATTACTACGCATAATAATAATGCTATTAATCCACTTAATTTTTTCATAAATATCTCCTTTTTTATGGTGACTTATTGTCCCATATTTTAGATTTATACTACAAATATAAATCAAATTTTTTTATATGTCAAGTAGTTTTATATTTTTATAATATAAAAATTGTTGCAAAAAATTTATAACGAAATACGTTGCAACTTATAGTTTACTTGTTTTTACTTTGATTTTATTAACATTTTAAATCTTTTTTGTAAATTATAGTAAAAGCAACTAAAAATTGCTAAATTTAGCAACTTTAAAGTGGTTGAATATTTAAGTAGATTGTCATATAATGTATTTAGTTAAAAGGAGTTTTATTTATGACTATAGGTGAAAAAATTGCAAAATTAAGAATTAAAAATAATATAACTCAAGAACAACTTGCCGATGAACTTAACGTATCACGTCAAGCCATTTCTAGATGGGAAATAAATTTAACTTTACCCCAAATTGATAAAATAATTCAATTATGCAAATTCTTTAACATTACTACCGATGAGTTATTAATTGAAGATAACGAAATTTTTGATAACGATATTATTAAACCAAACAAATATTTTGGTACTGACGGATTTAGAGGTGAAACGAATAAAGATTTAACTTCTATGCACGCATATAAAATAGGTAGATTTTTGGGTTGGTATTTTTCTAAGTTAAAACCAAACCATCGTCCAAAAGTAGTAATAGGCAAAGACACTAGACGTTCAAGTTATATGCTTGAATACTCTATCGTTGCCGGTTTAACTTCGTCGGGTGCAGACGCTTATATGCTACACGTTACCACTACCCCAAGCGTTTCTTACGTAACAAGGCAAGATAATTTTGATTTAGGCGTTATGATAACTGCCTCACACAATCCTTACTATGACAACGGAATTAAAATTATAAATAGTTACGGCGAAAAAATCGACGACCATCTAACTTCGTTAATCGAGGCTTATCTTGACGGCGATATGGCAAAATTAAATATTTCTCAAAACGATATTCCGCTTGCACAAAAAGATAAAATAGGCTCTATTATCGACTATTCTTCGGGAAGAAACAGATATATGGCCTATTTAATTTCACTTGCCTCTCACTCTTATAAAAAATTAAAAATAGGGCTTGATTGCGGAAACGGTGCGTCTTGGATGATTGCTAATTCTGTTTTTAGTGCTTTAGGGGCTCAAGTTGAATTACTAGGCGTTAATCCTAACGGGCTAAACATAAATGATAATTGTGGTTCAACGCATATAGAAAACCTTTGTAAACTCGTTAAAGAAAAACACTTAGATTTAGGCTTTGCCTTTGACGGCGATGCTGATAGATGTATTGCCGTAGACGAGAAAGGCTCAGTAGTTGACGGCGACTTAATACTTTATATTTTGGCAAGACGATTAAAACAACGTGAAATGCTAAACAACGATACCATTGTTGCAACTATAATGTCTAATAGCGGATTTATAAATAGTCTTAATAAACTCGGTATAAAATGTATTCAATCGCAAGTTGGCGACAGATTTGTTTACGAGTGTATGCAAAATAACGATTACGTTCTTGGTGGCGAACAATCTGGCCATATTATAATAAAAAAATACGCAACGACGGGAGACGGCTTACTTACGGCAATAATGTTGACCGAAGAAGTTCTTGATAAAAAAACTTCTTTATACGAATTAAGAAAACCCGTAGTTTTATATCCACAATATTTAAAAAACGTAAAAGTTAAAAATAAAAAAGCAGTCCTCGCCGACAAAAACGTGATTGAAACAAAACGAATTATCGAAGACAACCTTAACGGCAAAGGCAGAGTTTTGTTAAGAGAAAGCGGTACTGAACCCGTTATTAGAATTATGATTGAAGGCGAAGATTACTCACTTTTAGAAGATTACGCAAATAAAATTTACGACGCAATTTATTTAGGGGGACATATCGTTGAATAAAATCAAAATTAACGACTTATTTAAACTAACTACTCCTTATTTGAAAAATTTATTTGATAATTACACTTACCCTTGGGAAATTTTACCAAAAATTAAAAACTATATTCAATATTTATTTGAAAACGTTCCTGATGGTTTTAAACTATTACGACAAGGCGTTTTGGTTGGCGAAAACGTTATTATTGACGAAAAAGCAACTATACTACCCCCTGTGATTATCGGTCCTAACACCGAAATTCGCCCCCACGCTTATATTAGAGGAAACGTAATTATTGGTAGCAACTGCGTTATTGGAAATTCTACCGAACTGAAAAATTGCATACTATTAAATAACGTGCAAGTTCCTCATTATAATTACGTTGGAGATTCTATTTTAGGAAACTATACCCATCTAGGTGCTGGTACTATTTGCTCTAATTTAAAAGCAGATAAAACTAATATCGTTATTCGCTTAAACACCGACTTTCAAACAAATCTTAGAAAGTTTGGAGCAGTTTTAGGCGATAATGCTGACGTTGGTTGCAATTCGGTACTAAACCCTGGAACAATAATCGGCAAAAACACAAGAATTTATCCTTTAACAAGCGTTCGTGGAGTTATACCTGAAAATAAAATTGTAAAATCCACCAACAACGTCGTTGAAATAGTTTAAAGTTTAGCACGCTATTTACTCTAATGGTATTTAGCGTGCTTTTTACTTTAAAAAATTTACTTTTTGTACCCTTATATCTTACTTTTTTAACCGTTATAAAAAAGTCGTTAAAATTTTTGATTTTTTAACAATATTATGCTATAATTTTCTCTGTACAAAGGAGAACTTAATGAATTTACTTTCACGTTTTAAAGACTATAAAGCAAAATACTTAATTAACGATATTTTAAGTGGATTATTAGTTGCTATAATCGCATTACCACTTTCAATTGCGTTAGGTATTCAATCTATTCCAGACGGCGTTGCTAACGGCATTCAAATGGGAATTATCACGGCTATCGTCGCTGGATTTTTCGTTTCACTTTTAGGTGGCTCTAAATTTCAAATAGGTGGGCCGACGGCTGCTTTCGTCGTTATTATTTACGGCTACGTTGCAAACCCTGAAATAGGCTTGGTCGGGCTTCAATTTGCTACACTAATTGCAGGACTTTTATTAATTTTGCTTGGCTTTTTAAAATGTGGTAACTTAGTTAAATATATTCCTTACCCTATCATAATCGGCTTTACTACGGGTATAGGCGTCACTTTGCTTACTGGTCAATTAAAAGATTTTTGTGGCTTTCATTTACAAGAAACGGTTAAGTTTTTAGGAATAAACTTTACTAGTGAAAACTTTTTAGGTAAAATAATCGGCTATATTTCGGCTATATCGACTTTTAATCTTGCTCCTTTCTTATTAGGAGTTGGAACTTTAGTTAGCATTATCGTTATTTCAAAGTTGAATAAAAAATTACCTAGTGCTTTTATTAGTATTGTTTTATTTACTATCGTAAACGCATTAATAGGTGGTGATAGGTTTGGTATTGAAACTATCGGCTCGAAATATAGCGATTTAAAAGCATCTTTTTCTATAATGGATTTTACTAAAATTACAAACGTTAATTTTGGTGCGATTATAATTCCGTCTATTGTAATTGCCTTTTTAGGTGCAATTGAAAGTTTACTTTCTGTTACCGTTGCAGACGGCACGGCTAAAACTACTAGCGATTATAACCAAGAATTAAAAGGTCAAGGCATTGCGAATATATGCTCTACTTTACTTGGCGGTTTGCCTGCTACGGGGGCTATTGCAAGAACGTCGGCTAATATTAATAGTGGTGCTAAATCTTCGCTTTCGGGTATGTTCCACGCAATATTTATTTTAATAATGTTCTTTTTGCTTATCGACGTTGTAAAATTAATTCCACTTTGCACCTTATCTGCAGTTTTAATTCACGTTTCTATTGCAATTTGCAACACTAAACTATTTTCAAAATTAGCACGCTTTGGACTTAGAGACGGAATAGTTTTAATAGTTACTATGCTTTTGACGGTATTTTTTGACTTAACTTACGGCGTTATAGGTGGTTTTGTCGTTACCCTTATTTTAAATATTAAAAACTTAAAGAATAAACTTTCATACACGATTGAAGAAGAAAATATTGAAAATACAATTCCTAACGAAGAAATTGCTTTAACTTCTAATAAAAAGGTTATAATTAAAATTAAAGGTTCTATATTTTTCTTAAATATCAACAAAATTATTAACGAAATAAATACTTGTTTAAAAACTTGTAGCGAAATTGTTTTAGACTTAGAAAATACTAATAATATCGACTGCACTGCTATTGAAAAGTTAGCAAAATTAGATACAACTATTAACTTGATAGGAAAAAATTTAACACTTGTAAACTACACGGAAAAAGTCGGTCAAAGATTACAAAAATATTATACTTATTTAATGTAACCGAGTATTGACTTTAACCATTTTTTAAGTTAAAATATTATTATATCAAGGGGACTAATTAATATGTATAAATTAGATTGTAGCGTTAGCGTTCAATGTAATACGTCACAAGGACTTAAAAACTGCGAATATGGATTTTTTATAAACCCTAATTTTGAAAATACTTTAAAAGAAATTAAAGATGCAGGTATTAATAATATTGAACTTTGTTTTATGGCTGGAGTTTATGCAAGGGGCTATAAAATACTTAGAAACTTTAAAAAGGCTATAAAACTCGTTAAAAAATCTGGGCTTAAACTTAATTCGGTTCACTTTCCTTTCGGCCCTAACTGGATTGATTTGGCTAGCCCTTGGGAACAAGATAGGGTTGAAATAGTTAGGTGGTTAGGCACTCTTTTTAAAATTGCCGATAAACTAAAACCAAACGCTTACGTATTTCACCCAGGTGGCAATAACGCAAACGATAGTAATTTAGAGTTTATAAAAGGTCAACTATATAAAACGGCTAACCAACTTGCCCTTTTAACAAAAACACCTATTTGCGTAGAAAATATGGTAGTCGGCAGTTTAATGCGTACGTCTAAAGATATTATAGAATTTACTGAAAACGCCGATAAAAGTTACGCTATAATAGATTTAAACCACCTTTTATTCGACAAACCGCAAGACGTTATACGTAAAGTTGGTAAAAAAATAAAGTCGCTTCACGTTTCCGACTACGACTTCGTTACTGAAAAACATTTATTACCAGGTCTAGGATTAATCGATTGGCAAGAAGTAATAAAAGCCCTTGACGAAATTGGTTACGACGGATGCTTTACTTACGAAGTGTATAACGATAGATACGGTTACACTTATAAACAAATTAAAGAAAATTGCGACGCATTATTTAACGAATATAATAAAAATAAAGCCTAATCAAAAGGGCGTGTCCCATAGGGATTTTTAGTTCGTAATAAAAGTGTAGCCCACTATACTTCGCAAAAAGCGAAATATGGTGGGCTTTTCTTATCCACAGAATAGTTAAATAATTTAGTTATATTTTTAGCCTTGTGGCTAAAAGTGATATGCAAGTTTCTTGCGTGATATTTTAACCTATGGTTAAAGTTATATTATATTTGCCACAACTTTCCCGAAAGGGAAAATAAAACTTTGCGTAGCAAAATATCACTGCTTTTAGCAATATAACTTGCCGATAGGCAAATATAACTAGTGCGTCAGTAATAATCCCTATTACTGACGCACTAACGATTAGGCTTTTTGCTTATTTAATTTTCTATTAAAATACTTTCAACGTTTTTTAGTCTTCTACGATTGTCAAGAAAATACTTGCTACAAGCAGATTCGTAAAGTATGTAAAGTCTATCGTTTTTATAAATTATTTCTTCACTCATTGATGGTGCTGTTACGTCTTTTATTTTATGCGAATTACTTAAAACGTATATATTAAAATCACTATCAAACAAATTAATCGTTTTATAATTTTCACTATTTAAAACGTTATCGTATATAAGTATATGAGAATCTACCACAGAATAAGACGTTGAGCAAATTACCTTTCCGTCATCGGTAAATGCAATACCTTGCACTTGATTAGGTAAAGAAATTCCGTATATTGTATTATTAAATTTTTAAAGCCAAGGTGATAACGTTTTGTTTTTACGAATAACGACGCTACCTATACTGCATATTAATAACGTTACTGAACTTAATATTGCTAAAAATAAATAGTAGTTAGACCAACCGAAAGCGTCCATTATTAAACCAGAAGTTATAGCAACTACCCCTGCCCCTAACGCTGATGCTGAATTTACTATTAAAGACGACGTTCCCGTATTTATATAGTTTTTAAATTTCATTAAGGTATAAGATGAAAAACCTGCCATATACGCTTCGATTAAAAGTTTTAAGACAAGACTTGCTAAGATTGCAAAAAGCAAGTTTATTCCGTAAACAAAAACCATTACGAACAATACTATAGTCAACACTAAGGCTACTATGCTAGATTTAGAAAATATTTTACCACTTTTATCAAACGAATTAAACATAAGTATTCTAGGTGGAACTGACGCTATCGGCATAATTAACGTTATAAAAATTGATAACGACGCTGGAAATAAGTGAACTTCATTTAAATATGAAGGAATCCAGTTACCTATTCCGTAATACAAGCAGTTTAATAAAAATGAAAGTCCTACCATAAATATCATTATAGGAACTACGTTTATCTTTTCACCTTTTGGTATAACGTAATCGTGAGAGTGGTCCTTAGTTTCACTTTCAAAATCATACTCGTCGTTTAGGGCGTGTATTTTTTCCATTTTATTTTCTTGACGTAATAAAAATAAAGTTGCTAATAAATATAAAACCGCCATTATTACGAAAGAAAATTTCCAAGATAAAAATTCAACGCATATTGAGGATACTAAATATGAAAAAGCCGTTCCAACTACTCCACCCGTTACTAATAATTTATTACAACTAGGTAGCGTATCGTTTGGTAGGTTTTTACCTAAAATATAAGTTACTCCTCCCCAACCACCACATTGGAATATTCCGTTTAAGGCTAAAATTATCCATACTTGCCAAAGTTTTGTAGTAACTCCTATTATAGCAAAAGACACCGAAGATAAAATTGCCATTGTAACCAAAAATTTTTTAATATCAATTTTAGAAATTATAAGACCTAAAATTACTTGTGCAACGGCGTATACAAAATAATAAATGGTAAGACCTAACGACGCTAACGCTTTCGACGTATTAAAAAACGATATTATTTCAACTAACTGGGCCGTATAAGTTAATTTTATAGCCATTGTTAAGGTATAAAATAAATAACAAGCAAGCAAAATAGTTTTATATTGTCGACAATATTTATACTTTTGAAAAACTGACATAACGTTTCTCCCTTGTAAACAAAAGAATTATACTCTTTTAAATTTTACAAGTCAATTAAAAAAGGAGTATATTTGGCGTGTGCCACACATTTTTTATAGCATTACAAAAGAGTATCAAATCTTTGCTACTCTTCCCTTTTTTGCTTTACAAAATACACGACTTTGTTTGCATCGTATAGTATGCTATACTTTTAAATTTTTCCACAGAGATTAATACTCAATAAATTAAAATTTATTTAATTAAAGAATTTTTGCTTTGCTAGGCTTTTTGGAACAATAAAGAACTATAAGTTTGCTTCCAACGACAGGTACAGATTTATCTGCACCAATCCATTTTCTCTTAGTGTAGGTTTTTCCATCTACTACATACTGCACTTTAATGATATGTGGAAATGTTGCTCCATCAAAAGTCCCCGTTCTCACAGGTTTAGTATTCACCTTTAACCACCATTGTTTTGAAACAGATAGTATAGTTCCAACAGTTTCTTTATCAAACATGTTTACCCCTTTATTAAATTCTTATTTGTCGGTAAAATTATTATATCAAAATAGATTATCAATTTCAAGTATTTTGTGCGGATAACATTAAACTCGACTTTTAATAAGTCGAGTTTGTAAATTAATCGATTTAAATCCCTATAATAAGCGTAACAAGTTAGTCCTATTTAATAATTTTTTCCGTATTTCGTTTATTTAAGGTTATTTCGTTAAGTAAAGTAAACCCTAAAATTAATATTCCACCTAAAATTTGCCAAATTGTCATTGTTTCTTGCAAAATAGTTACCGATACTAATACTGCAATTAACGGGTCGATATAACTTAAAATTGCCGATTTTTGACCTGGCAACTCTTTTAACGATGAAAAATACATACAATAAGTAATTCCCGTATGAACTAGCCCCACTATTAGTAAAAATACTAAACTAGTGCTGTCTAAACTTATTATAGTTATTCCACTTGTTAACAAGACGTAAGGAACAAGCACTGCGATTGACGCTAAAAATTGTAAAAAAGTTCTAGGAACACCTTCAACGTTTTTTATAAATTTATTTAAAATAACTACCGTTGCGTAGAAAATTGCCGCACCTAATCCGTACAATACGCCTATCAAATGATTGCCGTCTTCTAAATTACCAACGTTAGTTATTAAAATAAGTCCTATAGTAGACGCTATAAAACATATAATTTGCTTTAAAGAAAGTTTTTCTTTAAATAATATAGGACAAGCAAGAGTTACTATTACCGGAGCAAAGTAATAACTTAATGTGGCTACTGAAACGGTTGTGTGTTTATACGCCTCGAAAAGTAAAATCCAGTTTATTCCCATTGCTACGCCAGATATTAATAATAACGGAATTTCTTTTTTAAGGCTTTTAAAGGCTATTTTTTGTTTAGTTATAAATAAATACGAGCCTATCAAAATTATCGCTAATACGGCACGATAAAGGGCTATTTCACCAGAAGATAAATTAATATTCCTTACGAACACGCCTATAGTACCAAATATTATCATAGATAAAATTAACAGCACCCGCGGATTTTTAAAAAATTTCATTTAACACCTTTTAGTAGTGATTAGTTTGTCACTTGCACATTATAACATATTAAATTAAACAATTCAATCAAAAATCTTAGTTAAAATAATAATCGCTTATTTTAATATATTTTTTGACAAATTAATTTCTTAATTATTATTTAAAATAATTAAAAAAATTAATACGTCATATGACGGCCGAACCTGTGGTTCTCATCCCCTCTCTCATAAACAAAACACCATCAACGAAAGTTAATGGTGTTTTGTTGGTGGGGAGAGGTGGATACA
>JAZRIP010000020.1:0-31642 GCA_045645345.1 Christensenellaceae bacterium | reverse complement strand
ACGCTAGCCCTAAAGCTATTTCGAGGAGAACCAGCTATATCTGAGTTCGATTGGAATTTCTCCGCTATCCACAAGTCATCACCGACTATTTCAACAGGCGTGTGTTCGGTCCTCCACAGCGTTTTACCGCTGCTTCAACCTGCTCATGGATAGGTCACCCAGTTTCGGGTCTACGACACAATACTCTTTCGCCCTTTTCAGACTCGCTTTCGCTTCGGCTCCGTAACTTTATTACTTAACCTCGCATCACATCGTAACTCGCCGGCCCGTTCTACAAAAAGTACGATACAACACTTCGTGCGTGCCGTATCTGCTTGTAAGCATACGGTTTCAGGTTCTTTTTCACTCCCCTCCCGGGGTTCTTTTCACCGTTCCCTCACGGTACTATACTCTATCGGTCACATGGTCGTATTTAGCCTTAGGAGATGGTCCTCCTATCTTCCGTCAGGATTCCTCGTGTCCCGACGTACTCTGGATCCCACTTGCTTTAACAATTTTTTGGATACGGGGTTGTTACCCTCTTCGACTTACCTTTCTAGATATATTCTCCTAAATCGTCTTCTTGCGTTCTGTGGTCCTAACCTTATATATATTTCTATATATAATTTGGGCTCTTCCAATTTCGCTCGCCACTACTTTCGGAATCGATTGCTTTCTTTCTTTTCCTCTGGGTAATTAGATGTTTCAGTTCCCCAGGTTCCCCTGCATATACTATGTATTTATATATGCATAACACAACATTACTCGTGCTGAGTTCCCTCATTCGGATATCTGCGGTTTAACGTTTATTTGCAACTACCCGCAGCTTTTCGCAGCTTGTCACGTCCTTCTTCGGCGCCATGTACCAAGGCATCCACCTGTATGCTCTTTGTAGCTTATTCTTTGACATATTCGCTATGTCTCCGTCTTTAATTTCTTTCTTAGTTTTTACAAAAATTCATCAACAAACTATTGGTTTTACTCTCGTATTAACCTGATATTTGTTTTTTTGCCTTCTGTACTTTAATTTTCGCATTAAAATTTAACTTTTTAATACTTACACTATGCAATTGTCAATCTACGAACCTTGCTACAGCAAGGGTACTATCTTTGCGACAGCCTAACTATAATATCATTATTAGAATAATAAGTCAAGCGTTTTTTTATTATTTTTTCAATATTTTTGAATATTTTTTTATTTTTTGATAATACTTAATTTATAGGAGATTTATATTATGTATAATTGTAATTGTGATTCAAATTGTAAAGTAAAATGTAACGTTTGCGAATGTATTCATAACGCAAATAGCGAAACTTGTTCGTTAGAAACGATTGAAATTTCTCACGAATGTACCGGTGATAACTGCGTTAGCATTCCACACTTTTGTAAATCTTATTGCAAAAAGTAAAATTTTAAAATTCAACTAGTATAGTTAAAAAAGTAAACGCCCCGTATTTTCGGGGCGTTTATGTTTAATTGTTAAATACTTTTAAGATAATCAATTCTTTCTTTAACGTCAATCGTTTTGCCTGTAGCAATACTTTCGTTACCACTAATACCTATCATAGCAGAAACTAAACCTGCCATATAGTCGGCACATTGATGAAGTTCGTCAGTCTTGTCATCTCTAAAGAGTTTTTCTAAAAGTCTTGAATCTCCACCACCATGACTGCCTTGACCTTCTGGGAATAAAATAACTTCGTGTTCGCCACCTTCTAAGTAAAGGTCTAATCTATGCATATTAGATGGATTATCTTGCGGTCTAATATTTTCAACGACCATTACACCTTTATCACCAGTAATAGTCATTTTGTAACCTTCACCCCTAATTGAAAAAAGGTTTAAGCCGTAAGTTAACATTGTTCCTTTAGAATATTGAACAGAAACACTCATACTATCATAAATATCGGTATCAGGAAGATAACAACATCTATCCCTAATATATCCGTCTAAGTGTTCAGCGTCAAAATAGAATTCCTTATCAATGCTTGCAGATTGAGAGTGAGCAGAAGGACACTCTTTTGCTTTTGGACAAGTTGAACATCTTTCGCCAAAAGATTTAGAAGGGTCACCGTAATAAACTTTATTACCAAGAGCAGTAACCTTTGCCGGTTCGTCTTCTAAGAACCAGTTGATAACGTCGAAGTGGTGAGTAGATTTATGAACGAGCATTCCACCCGAATTGTCCATCATTCTGTGCCAACGTTTGAAATAATCGCCACCATGAGCACGATTTAAGAAATATTCATAGTTAATATTTAATACTTTACCTATTTTGCCAGACATTAATACCTTTTTCATTTTAGCAAAAATAGGCATAAAACGGCAGTTGAACGTTGTAGCAACGCTTCTACCCGTTTCAGAAACGGCTTTTGCAATTTCAACGCAGTGTTCGTATTTGTGAGTGATAGGTTTTTCAGAAATAGCGTCGCAACCCTTTCTTAACGCCCTACAAATATATTCGTGATGGAATTTATCGGTAGTAGTAACGATTACAACGTCTGGTTTTTCAGTATCTAACATTACGTCGAAATCATCGTAAACGGTCATTTGGTCGCCTGCAATTTTCTTAAAATTTTCACTACGAATTCTGTTTGTATCGTAAACACCCGTAACTTCAGCCACGTCTGCAAAATTTTTAACTAACGGATATAAAAACATTCCCCTACAACGAGAACTTGCTCCTACAATAACGTATCTTTTTTTCATAATTTTCATCCCCTATAATTTTAGTCAAATATATTATTTTGCAAATTTTTTAAGAGTTTCAGCATCAGTTAAACTTGCTGAATCTGGGTCAACGTAAACCGTACAATCAGCGTGTTTTTTCATTAACGTTGCTGGAACGAGATTAGTTTCTTCCATAGTTAACGTATCGTGAATTGCTTGTGCTTTTTGTGCGTATGGAACTGCTGAAATAATAACTTTACAATCCATAATTTTTGAACAAGTCATAGAAATTGCTTGCTTAAATACGTCTTCTTTCGTAGCAAACCAACCTTCACGAAGTTGTTGAGCCTTACAAGTATCAGAAAGGTCAACGATTTTATAAAATCTTTGGTCAGCAAAATCTGCTGGTGGGTCGTTAAATGCAATGTGACCGTTTTCACCAATACCGATAAGACCAACGTCAACTTGTTTTTGATTTAATAATTCAGTAAGTTCGTTAATAGTTTCTTGAGGGTCTTTAGTACCATCGATAAGGTGGTAGTTTTTAAGACCTACTACGTTTATAAATCTTTCAGTTAAGTATTTTTTGAAACTTGCTGGGTGGTCGATAGAACATCCAACGTATTCGTCTAAGTGGAACATTTCAACTTTATCCCAATCGATATCTTCTTTAACGAAGTGTTCAAAGAAGGTAAATTGTGATGCACCCGTTGATAATAAAATACGTGCGTTACCCGTTTTTGCTATCGCTTCTTTTATACAAGCAGTTGCTTGAATTGACGCTTGTTTACCAAGGTCGTTACTGTCTTTACATAATACAACTTTCATTTTAATTCTCCTAAATTATGTTTTTTGCGGATTTACATTTATGTAAACGCCACTTTGATTATATTCTATCACACTATTTTAATATTGTAAATATTATATTTAGCAAAAAACATTTAAAATCGTGCAAAATAGTTTGCATTTTTTCATATAAAAGTTTGTAAAACATTATAATTTATGCTATAATCAAAATATGAATACTATTATTAACAAACACAACGAAGCAACCGACGATTTTTTATTTCACCATACCTTAACTAAAAATTGTCAAGACACCGTTTACGGCCCTGAAACTCACACTCAATTTGAAGTATTATATTTAGTTCAAGGTGAAATTGAATACGTAATTGAAGGGGTAATTTACCCCGTACGCAAAAATGATATTATAATAGTGCCACCAAACGAAATACACTCTATTAAAATAAAAAGCGACGACTATGAAAGAATAGTTATTTTGTTTGACTACACTATCATTGAAGCAATGCTAAACAAGGCTAATATTTCTATTGATAAAACGGTTTTTGCAAACGATTATCTTTATAAAATCGTTCAAAAAGATATAGTTAAAGACTCTAATATTAAAAACATATTTTTAGAAACGGCAAAACTTAAAGACGACCCGTTAATAAGAATTAAACTTATATCTTACATAATGCAACTAATTTGCGAACTTTCTAAAATTATGACGCTTGAAGACGTTAAACCCGTTAAACCGATTGACGCTAACGAAGTAGTTAAAAACGCTACTGCTTTTATTAATGAAAATATAACAAAACCACTTAACGTTGATTATATAGCCAAAAGCATAGGCGTTTCAAAATCCACTTTAAGCCATCAATTTTCAAATTTTATGAACGTATCTCTAAACAAATACGTTACCATTAAAAAAATTTACTTAGCAAGGTCGCTTATTAGAAAAGGAATTCCCGCAACAGAAGTTTGTATGATGGTCGGCTATTCTCAATATGCAACTTTTTATCAAAATTATTGTAAATATATAGGTGTTTGTCCTTCGACTAACAAGCCTATTTAAAGGAATATTATGAAAAAAATTATGTTTGTTTGCCACGGAAATATTTGCAGAAGTCCTATGGCGGAATTTTTAATGAAATACCTATTAAAAAAGAAAAATTTAGAAAAAGATTTTTACGTATGCTCATCAGCAACTAGCACTGAAGAATTAGGTAATCCCGTTCACTACGGCACTCAAAAAGTTTTAAAAAGATTTGATATTGACTGCTCTAAAAAACGTGCAGTTCAACTATCTAAAAGCGATTATGAAAAATACCATTTGTTTATAGGTATGGACGACAAAAACGTACGCAATATGCTTAGAATTTTTGGTAGCGATAATCAAAATAAAGTAAAACTTCTTTTGGACTATACTTCCAACCCACGTAGCGTTGCCGACCCGTATTTTACCAGAAATTTTGAAGAAACTTTTTTAGATATTAACGAAGGCATTAACGCCTTGATAGATTATTTAATTTTAAACTAACTTTATATAAAAGATTTTTACGCCACACTAGTGTGGCGTATTTTTAAAATAAAAGTCTTTTTAAAAATGTTGATTTTAATTGTTAATTATGATAAAATATTTACATAAATTTTATAGGAGAAATCTTATATGAAAAAACCTAGAATAGTTTTTGCTTTTACCGAAGCCGGTATGGGACATATAATGCCTTTAAAAAATATTGCCGATTGTTTTGAAAAAAAATACGGCGATAAAGTTGAATGCGTTCGTTCCTTCTTTTTTAGCGAAACCAATAAGCCTGCCCTTTTAGAATTTGAGAAAATGTTAGTAGACCAAGTTAAAATGCAAAATAAACACACGTCGTACGGCAAATTAACAACTTCTGCTATGGAATTTTTCGGTTCGACAATAAGCACGGAATTCGTAATGAACGCTTTAGTTAAAAACTCTACAAAAGAAGGCGTTAAACATATTGACGAACTTGACGCAGATATGGTTGTTAGTACACACTGGGCTACTAACTATTACGCTGTAAAATCAACTAAAAAACCTTTGACGGTTATGTATAGCCCCGATAATTTTATTAATCCGTTATTTAGATATAAATGCGATTTAGTTTTAACGCCACTAATACCCGGTTATGAAAAGGCTAAAAAATTACGCCGTTTTAACGACGATAATTTAAAGTTAGTAGATTTTTCAATTAGAAAAGAAGCGTTTAAAGTTTCGCTTGACAAAATTGAAAACCGTAAAAAATTAGGACTTCCATTAGATAAGTTTATCATTTTGTTAGCCGAAGGCGGTTACGGAATAGGTAAAATGGAAAAAATTTGCGATATAGTAGTTGAAAAAGATTTGCCCGTAGTTTTAATTCCTTTATGTGGTAAAAATCAAGAATTATATAACAAATTAAAAGATAAAAAAGTTGGTAATAATACCAACTTACGTCCGTTAGCATTTACCGAAAACGTTTTTGAATATATTGCGTCAAGCGATTTATTCTGTGGCAAAAGCGGTGCAAGTATGATTGCCGAGCCTTGTTTTTTCGGTGTTCCGCAAGTTATTACTAAACACGCTACGCATATTGAACAACATAACGCCGAATATTACGTTAATTACGTTAAATCGGCTATAAACGAATTTAATCCTAAAAAAGTTGTTTTATTTATTGAAAAATGCTTAAACAATCCTTCTATTTTAAAAGAAATGAGTGATAATTGCAAAAAAGTTCACTCTAAATACGGCTCTACTAAATCGGCAGACTATATTTTTGAACTTTTAAAAACTAAATACCCTAATTTATAAAAAAAACGCTCTCCAAAGAGCGTTTTTTAGATTTTTTAATTAAACATTGCGTAAACAAGTATGGATATTATTTGAGCTAACCATACAACAAGCAAATATATAGAAGCGAATAAATCAAACTTCCAAACCTTCTTTTTAATAATTAAAATTACTTGATAGATAATAGTTGCTACTGCAACGGGTATTCCGTGAATAAATATAAAATAGCCCCAAATCACCACTGCTAATGCACCATCAAAAATACAAGTTATTAATAATGCCAAAGCAAGTGTTGCTATAAGTATCATTATACCCGCAACTATTGACCTTATTATTTTTGCCGTTTTACTCATAAGCCACCCCTTTATAGTATTATAATTTTTTTGCTTATAATACTTTTTTATTATTATAACACACTTTTTTTACTAAAAAAAGATATTTTTAAAATTTTTTTAAAAAAAAGAGATGCAATTTAGCATCTTCTTTTAATTATTTATCAAAATTAACGATTTTTGAAAAATCTTCTGCTTTAAGCGACGCACCACCTATAAGTCCACCGTCAATTTCACTCATTGCCATAAGTTCTTTTGCATTAGACGGTTTCATTGAGCCACCATATTGAATACGCACTTGATTTGCACAGTTTTCACAAAAAATTTCTTTTAAAAGGTTACGAATATAACCGATTGTTTGATTTGCTTGTTCACTAGTTGCAGTCTTACCCGTGCCGATTGCCCAAACAGGCTCGTAAGCGATAACTATTTTAGTTAAATCTTCAACGCCTTTTAAACCTTCAGCTATTTGTCTTTTTAAAACTTCTTCAGTTTTATTAGTTTCCCTTTCTTCAAGCGTTTCGCCAACGCATACAATCGGTGTAATCCCCTTTTTAAGTGCTTGTAAAGTTCTTAAATTAACCGTTTCGTCCGTTTCGTTAAAATATTGTCTTCTTTCACTATGACCGATAATAACGTATTCAACGCCTAATTCTAAAAGCATATCTGCCGAAATTTCACCCGTATATGCTCCACTTTCGGCAAAATGCACGTTTTCTGCACCTAATTTGATATTGCTACCTTTTAAGGCTTGACCAACGGCGTAAATATCGGTTGCAGGTACGCAAACTACTACGTCGCAGTTAGCGTCTTTTACAAGTGGTTTTAATTCGTTTACTAATTTAACGCCTTGAGATGGAGTTAAATTCATTTTCCAGTTTCCTGCTATAATAGGCTTTCTCATAATTACTCCTTAGTTTTTATCGTTAAGGCACGCAATACCTGGTAAAACTTTACCTTCAAAAAGTTCAAGCGACGCACCGCCACCAGTTGAAATATGCGACATTTTGTCTGCATAACCAAGTTGTGCTACTGCCGCTGCACTATCGCCACCACCTATAATAGTAATAGCACCAGTTGCAAGACTCATAGCCTTTGCTACTTGCATAGTTCCTTTTGCAAGCGTAGGATTTTCAAATACACCCATAGGTCCGTTCCAAATAATAGTTTTGCCACCTAAAATAACGTCGCTAAACAATTCCATAGTTTTTGGACCGATATCAAGCCCCATTTTATCACTTGGAATATTTTTACTATCAACTATTTCAACGTCGATTTCAGCGTCGATAGGGTCTGGGAAAGACGTTGCAATAGTCGTATCGATAGGTAAGTAAAGTTTTTTGCCAAGACTTTCAGCCTTTAATAACATATCTTTACAATAGTCGATTTTTTCAAGGTCAACGAGTGAAGTTCCAACTTCGTAACCTAATGCTTTTAAGAAGGTATACGCCATACCACCACCGATAATTAACGAATCGCATTTTTCTAAAAGATTTGAAATAACGTTAAGTTTATCAGCAACCTTTGCACCACCTAAAACGGCAACGAAAGGTCTTTTTGGATTTTCTAAACTATCAGCCATAATTGAAAGTTCCTTTTCAATTAAGAAGCCACAAACTGCCGTATCTACAAGACCGTATTCTACGATTGCAGCCGTTGATGCATGTGAACGATGTGCAGTACCGAAAGCGTCGTTAACGTACACGTCGCAAAAACTTGCAAGTTTTTTACAAAACTCCATATCTTTGCCTTCTTCACCAGCGTCAAAACGTAAGTTTTCTAACAAAACCACTTCGCCTTCTTTTAAAGCGTTTACTTTTTCACAAGCGTCTTTACCAACGGTGTCGGTTGCAAAAGTAACTTTGCCGTCTAAAAGTTGGTTAAGCCTATCGGCAACTGGTTTTAAAGAATATTTAACTAAATCTTTTTTAGCCTTTTCTAAAAATTCTTTAGTTAACGCTTCTTTTTCACTTTCACTTGCTTTTTCAACTGCTTTCTTTTCTTTTTTATTGAGTTTAATTACGTCGTTAAAAACGTTGTGAGGTTTACCCATATGTGAACATAAAATAACTTTAGCACCATTTTCCATAAGATATTTAATTGTTGGAAGTGCCCCGTTAATTCTATTTTCGTCAGTAATAACGCCGTCTTTCATAGGTACGTTAAAATCTACCCTAACAAGACATTTCTTACCTTTAACTTCAACGTCTTTAATTGTTTTTTTATTCATAAAATACTCCTTTAAGTGCTTTTTTAATTATTTTATTCTTTTTGAATAAAAATGTCAAATCTTTAAAGGTCGATTACATCTTTTAAACGTAAATTTTTTAATTATATTTGTTTGACGCAACTAAAATTACCTTTTTATTTTTACTTTGCACTTTTTCTTTACGAATTATTCTTTCAATTAAACTTGTAAACGGCTTTAATATAGGTAAAAGTATTATTGTTACCAAAACGTTAAACAAGGTGTGGAAGTTAGCAATTTCTCTTTCAATTCCGTGTGAAAAACTTTGAAAAATCAACGCTACTTGTGACTTAAAAAGTATAAGTGGAACAATAAAAATAAGCGTTCCAAATACGTTAAAAGCAAGATTAAACACTGCAGTTCGTAAGGCTTCGATACTTTTATTTAAACTTGCGTAAATTACCACGAAACAAGTGCCGATATTTGCACCTAAAATTAAAAACATACTATTTTCAAAACTAAGTAAGCCGTTTGACGCTAAAAGTATCATTATGCTAGTTACCGCCGAAGAACTTTGAACTATAGCCGTAATTAAAATTCCGTTTAAAAGTAAAAGCAATTCGTTTTTTACCAAAAATACGTTGCAAAATCCTTGAAAACTTTTAAAAAATACGACGCCATCGTTAACTATTTTAAGTCCTAAAAACAAAGTGCCGAAACCAACCATTACTCCGCCTATTCCACTAATTTTCTCGCTAGAAAAAAGAGTTAGCAAAAAACCTATAAAAGCAACTATTCCTGCAATGGCCGTAATATCAAAACCTTTTCCACCTGATAGTGATACGAGTTGTGCAGTAACCGTTGTCCCTATATTAGTACCCATAATAACTGCCGACGCTTGACAAAAGGACAAAACGTTATTTGAAACAAAGCCGACTAAAATTACGTTTGTTGCAACGCTTGACTGCAATATTGCAGTAGAAAACGCACCCGTTAAAACGCCTACGTACTTATTTTTCGTAAAGTTTGATAATAAGTTTTTTATGCCGTTACCACTAAATTTTTCCATACTTTCACTCATCATTTTAAGACCAAGCAAAAATAAAGTTATGCCACCAAGCGTTAAAAATACATACGATAAAATATACATAATTCACCCTTTTATTATGTTTATTTTTAAAAGAGTTTTTTTATGTTAAAAAACAAAAAACGTTACGAACGTAACGCTTAATTGTTTTTGAAAAAATTAGTTTTTTCTCCCCGTCAAACTACCCTCCGTGCTTAAATTATCAAATCCTTGTTGACGTAAACCTTCGTAAACTACGATTGCAACCGAATTAGATAAATTTAAACTACGCAAAACACCAAACATAGGAATACGTAAAGTTGTATCGTAATATTTTTCAAGTAACGGCTCTGGTAGTCCGTGAGATTCTTTACCAAACACTAAAAAATCACCGTCTTTAAAGTTAGCGTCGCTGTAAACTTTTTTGCCTTTAGTCGACATAAAATAAAAGTTATTTCCGTTATAGAATTTTGATAAAACTTCTTCTATACTATCGTAATAGTGAACGTCTAAATATTGCCAGTAATCAAGTCCTGCTCTTTTTAAATTTTTATCGGTAATTTCAAAACCCGTAGGTCTAACGATATGTAAAGAACAATTAGTGCAAGCACAAGTTCTAGATATGTTACCTGTATTTTGTGGAATTTCAGGCTCTACTAAAACGATATTTAATTTCATTGTTTATTTAATCCCCTTTGTTTAGTCGTTAAAATTGAATAATTCTTTCTAGTATTCAATATTAAATCTACTTTATTTTTGCTTTCATAAGTTGTTATTTGCCCGTTTTGGTCGGTTAAAATTATTCCGTTTGGACAAAGCACGATTATAGGTATTCCAAATAAAAAAGAATACGCCCTAAAAAGAAAGTCTAACTCTAATTTATCTTTTTTATCGGTGAGAAAAACTATTAAATCGGTATCGCAAACGGCAAGTGATTTAACTGCGTCGTAGTTGAAAATATCATCGTCGATTAATATACCTATTTTACCTATACTAGTTTGATAAATTTTACATCCACACCCAACCGAAACACACGTTTCTTGTCGTTTATAATGCATATCGTAAATTCCTAAAATTTTACCACAGTCTGCAACGAGTGCCGACTTTCTTATAACGGAATAATTATTTGTATACGCACCTACAATTATAGTTTTTTTTACACGCTTTGATAGTTTAGAAATTTTTAATAAACTATCTTCACTACCTGCAAGTTCGTTTTTATAATTAATTCTTTTTAAAGAATTAAAACCGAAAATAATTAAATCTGCGTTAGAAAAATTTTTATCTTCTTGACTTAAAACGTCGTCTACTACACTACAATAAACTCTCATATTATACACCCTATTATTGTAAGCGAGTTTATTATAAAATGTTAAAATAAATTTGTAGATAAAAATAGTTCTTTCATTTTTTCGGCACTACTTAAAGTAAAGATTTCTTGTTTTAATTTTCTGCTACCTTCAACGCCCTTTAAATAATAAGCCATTTGTTTACGCAATAAAATTGCCGAACGGCTATCGCCGTAACGATTTGAAGTCATATCTATTTGCTTTAAAATGATTTCTTTTAGCGTCATAGTAGGTTTTTTTTCTAAAATATCGCAAATAAGCAAAGGATTTTCTAATACACCCCTAGCAAGCATAATTCCGTCTGCACCCGTATTATTAATCATTTCTTCAGCGTCTTGTTTTGTAAAAATACCACCGTTTGCTATTACCGGAATTTTAACGCTATTTTTTGCTATGCTTATTTGTTCATAATTGCATTTACCACTATAAATAGCAGTTTTTACTCTGCCGTGAATAGATATTAAACTTGCTCCACTATCTTCGCACATTTTAGCAAATTCTTTGGTAACGAAATTATCTTCGGTAATGCCTATTCTAAATTTGCAAGTTACCGTTTTCCCACTTTTAGCAATACTAGAAATTATTTTTGACGCTAACGGAATATTTGAAAGCAAAAAACTACCTTCTCCGTTTGAATATATTTTAGGTACGGGACAACCAAAATTGATATCAATGATATCAAATTTTTCTAAATACTCGCTATTACACATTTCAGTCATAATTTCAGGATTATTACCAAAAATTTGAACTGCTTTAATATATTCGTTGCTTTCGGTATGTAAAAGTTCAACGGATGCGTTTGGCGAATATTTTAAACCTTTCATACTAACCATTTCGGTAAAACAAAGCCCTGCACCTAAAGAATAACAAATACTTCTAAACGAACTATCGGTAAAACCTGCTAAGGGGGCTATAAAAAGGTTGTTTTTAGTAGTAACTTTACCTATTTTTATTTGTTTTAATTGCACTTTTTTACCCTTATCCTTTAATTTTTACGTAGTATTCGTCTATTTCTTTAATAGACATTTTAGTTATATCTTTTCCGTCGTTTAAAATAGACTTTTCAAGTTTTTCAAACCTTAAAGTAAATTTATTTAACGAATTGAATAACGCACTTTCGCTATCTATTTTTAAAAGCCTACATACGTTTACGACTGAAAATAACAAGTCGCCACACTCGTTAAATAATCTTTTTTGATCACCCTTTTTAATTTCGGCTTTAATCTCGTCAATTTCTTCATACACCTTTTCAAAAGCACTTTCAACGTTTTCAAAATCAAAATTATATTTAGACGCCCTATCGGTAATTTTTTGCGTTTTCATCAATGCAGGTAAAGTTTTAGGTACGCTTAAAAGATATTCCGTTCCGTTTTTATATCCTTTTTCTTTTACCTTGTTGCTATTCCATACTTTAAGGGCATCGCTAGACGAAACGGCACTATCATTTCCAAACACGTGGGTGTGACGAGAAATTAATTTAGAACATATTGCATTTATTGCGTCGCTAGCATTAAATTTGCCTTCTTCGTCGCCTAAAACTGCATAAAAGACGCATTGAAGTAAAACGTCACCTATTTCTTCAATAATATTATCTACGTCTTTATTATTAATTGCGTCGACGAGTTCGTAACACTCTTCAATTAAATTTTTTTGTAAACTTTCATAAGTTTGGACTTTATCCCACGGACAACCGTTTTCACCCCTTAACGCTTTTACTATTTTTATAAGGTCGTAAAACTCGTAAGCAGTTTTTTGTAAATAATCAAGTTTAGGAATATAAATCGTCGTTGAATAATCGTAACCATCTTGCCAGTCTAACTCGTATAAGAAAATTTCTTTTACCGTTTGATTATTAGTAAAATAAATTTTAATTTCTTCACCAAAAATTTCCATAAGGCGAAGTTTTACGTTACTTGCTATTTGCTTTGAAGTTATTGCGTATATAACGCTATTGCTATTTATAGTATCAAAATTAATTATATCGTAGGCAGAATATTGAGAAAAACTTTCCTTGCAAATTCTTAACCTTTCAAAAGTTTTATCGGCGTACGATATACCCGTGTAAATTTCAACGTTTTTATATTTTTTTATTATTTCTTTACAAGAATTATCGTTATTAACACTCCCATCGACAAAATATACTACGTCGCTATTTTTTGCGTAAGAAATTACTTCTTTTGCCAAGTTTTTATTTAACGTATCAAAATTTCTGCTTTTTTCATACACGAAATCAAGCGATATATATTCTTTATCACTTTCTTTTAAAGCATCTGCACTTAAAGTTAATTTAGTTCTAACGACTTTTATTAAATCACTATTAATTAAACTTTGTGCTTTTAAGGTAATATCGTTTTTGTCAGTACCTAACCCCACTAAAATTATTTTATTCATATCTTTTGCCTTTATATTTTTTTAATACGATTATAATATATACCAAATTTAAAAAACACGCAACAAAATAAGAAAAAATATCTGTAAATATACACGCAAAGACGTTAATATTAGGCATTTTCAGTAAAAAGTAAGATAAAATCAATTTAACCACGGCACAAATTATTCCACTAAAGAGAGTAATTTTAGTTTTAGATAACGCAATTAATATTGCCGACGACGTTTGCATTAACGCTAAAAAGAATACGGATAGTGATGCAATTTTTAACATTTTTACCATTACTATTTTTTCACCGTCAAGTAAAGACGAATATAATATTTTTACAACTAGCGGAGCAAAAAAGTACAGCAACAACCCGAAAACAAACGCCGACACGACGGTTAAAAATATCGTCAACCTTACTTTACTAGCCGTTTTAGTTCTATTTGCGATTTCTGGTATTGACGAAACGCAAAGCCCGTAACAAATTGCTACGGGAACGCTTATTACCGATTCTACCCCACCAGAATAAATTCCATACAGCGAAGTTGCGTTCCTTAAATAGCCTTTTAATATGTTTACAATCATAAAACTTTCAATAGTTCTAGAAAGGGGTAAAGTTATTGTTGCAAGCATTATAGGTAATATAGTTAATCCTACTTTTTTTACGTTGCTTTCAACACTTTTAAGTAACGTAATTTTAGACTTTTTATTATATATTATAATAAAATACACACAAGCAACTAATTCCGAAATAGTAACAGATAAGGTTGCCATTTTACTTGCTAAAAGCATATCTTTTTTAAAAATCGAGCATAGTAAAAGTCCAAACAAACATTTTACAGATTGCTCGATAATTTGTGACAACGCCGACGGAAGCATATTAGAAAGTCCTTGAAAGTATCCCCTAAAACAACTAATTACGCTAACTAATAAAAGTGAAGGCGATAAAAATAAATAGCAACCACTTGCCATGGAATTACCTTGAAGCGTTGCTATTGCTTTTGAAAATCCCGCCATTAACAAAAAGCCTAATAAACCTATCGGCACGAATAATTTTAACGCCGATTTTAAAACTTTTTCAGCGTTTTCTCCACTTGCTATAATTTTAGATATTCCATTAGGTACACCTTGCGAAGAAAAGGTTAATAATAAGCAATATAAAGGAAACGCCATTTGATATAACCCTATACCAGTCGCACCCAAAATTTGAGTTAATGGTATTCTGTAAAACGCACCTATTAATTTGGTGATAAATCCACCTATCGATATTATTAACGCACCTTTAATAATTTTATTTTCTTTCATTATGTACGGCGTTACGCCATAATTTATAAGTTTTTTTCTACCGTTTTAACGGCTAAACTTAGCATATTTAAGTCTTGACTAGTTATTTCTTCGCCTTTTGATAAAAGCGAAATAAACCCGTAAATATTTTTTTCGCCGTCTTTTAACGTCATTATCGCTTGCTTATCGTATATTAAGGTTGAGTTTTCTTCAATATCAACGACTTCTCCATAGTTTAAAACCACGTTTTTATCTTGTTCAACAACACTTTTCATTTTACTAGAAATTGCACCCGCTTTTAATTCTTTATATAACCCAACACTATAAATAACTTGCTCTAAATTACCAAAAACAACGGCTTTATTAGTCGTTTCTGCTAAACTTTTTAACATATTAAAAGTTTCCTTTGTAAAATATTGCTTTGGCTTAAATTTTTTTAAAACTATTTGCTCTTTACTTGTATAAATTTCTATGCAATCACCCGATTTAATAGATAAGTTTTTTCTAATTTCTTTTGGAATTACCACCCTACCTAATTCGTCAATTCTTCTAACTATTCCCGTATCTAACATTTTTACTCCCCCTATGCTAAGTTTTTGAAAAAATTTGTAAATTATGTAAATTTACTTGCTATCTTTTTCTTTTTGACTTATAATAATATTAGTTTTAGTAATATTAAGGTGGTTTATATGACTTTAAAGCAATATAACGCATTTATAACCTCGGTTGAAGAAGGCTCTATATCTAACGCAAGCAAAAAACTTAACGTTACACAATCGGGAATTACCCATTTAATTAACGATTTAGAATACGAATTAGGCTTTAAATTAATGGTTAGGAATAAAGGCGGAATTAAATTAACTAGTCAAGGTAAAAAACTTTTTCCTTTAATGAAAAATATAATTAATCAAGATAAAAAACTGTTTGAATTTGCTCAAAAAATTAAAGGTAATTATTCAAATAAAATTAATATAGCAACCTTTACTTCGGTTGCAGTAAACTGGTTGCCTGCAATTATAAAGGGATTTAAACAAAAATTTCCAAGTTGTGAAATAACTTTAACTAATGGTGGATATAGCGAAATTAAAAACGCACTTAACGACGGCGTTGCAGACGTTGGTTTTATTAATTTATCGGCTAACGATAATTTTAAATGTTTTCCACTCGTTAAAGACGAAATGCTAGCCGTTTTGCCGATTGACCACCCTTTAACTAAATTAGACGCTATTTCAGTTAAACATTTTGAAACGGAAAGCGTTATAAGTCTTGGCGACCAAACTGACAACGATTCTAGAGCAGTTTTCGAAAATGCTAACGTAACGCCTAATATACAATATAGAACTACCGACGACTACGCTATGATTCATATGGTAAAGAATAATTTAGGTATATGTATTGAGCCTGAATTATTACTTTCGGGAAATGAAACGGGGGTAAAAATTATGCCACTTTCACCACAATCGTACAGAACTATCGCCCTTGCCGTTACTAATGAAAATTTAGAAAATCCTTTGATTATAAGTTTAATCGATTATATTTTAGAGTGGGTAAAAACTAACTGCAAAAATAACGTTATACAATAAGGAATTATATTTAAAAGCCCTCTATATTTGGTTTTACCAAATATAGAGGGCTTTGTTTTTCAAGCGTAAGTATTTAATAGGTTATTCCGTTTAACGTTAAATATTCTTTAACTTTTACGTGTGGAACTGCATAACCTTCAACAAATTCGTGCGTTGAAGGTTTATTCCCCGTAGCGTAGTTAATTCCAACAATTTTAAAATCGTATGATATTAACGCACCACCAGACGATCCACTATTAATTATTGCATCGTGAGTAATTATATTAAACTCTACGTTAGAATAATCGTAGCCATCGCTTTCAGGAACGTTAATTACGTCGGTTAAATCAGTAATATTCCCAGCCGTTACAGCATTTAAACTGCCAAGCGGATTACCAAGAGCAATAATTTTATCGTTAATTCTAGGTTCGTCGCTACTAAATTCTAGCGTCTCAAACTCACTATCGCTATTAAAAGTAACTACCGCTAAATCGTATGCGTCGCTATTACATACTAACGTTGCGTTATGCGAAACGCCTAAATGGTCAACGACAAAATAACTCGGTTTTAAATTTTTAACTACTACGTGATTATTCGTTAAACAATAATACGTGTAAGACGACGTATTGCCCCTATTTTCCTTTTTAAAAATTACGCCACTGCCGTCGTAAACGTATATCTCGTTAAAAGTTTCTTTTCTAACTACGACTTTAACGTTTGCTGAAACGTATTTAGAAGAAAGCAAGTCTAAAACTTCACTTAACGGTCTTTCAATTTTTACATAAGTTGAAGAAGAATATTGCGAAACGGGCGAGCCTAAAAGATTTAAAGCCCTAACCTTAACCGAATATTCGCCGTAAGCAATTGAAGACAAGTCGTAAGTTGACTTATAACTTTTTATTACAGTTTGGTCTTCAAATAAAATTTCGTATTGATAAGCCCCCTTAATCGGCGACCAAGTTAAAACGTTAGTTTCGTTATGAAAATGCACGTCTGGGACTAGCGACGTATCAGTATTTATAGTAATACACCCGCTGAAAAAAAGACTTGCGACTAATAATATTAATATAAATTTTAACGTTAAAAACCTTTTCTTATTCATATTTATATAATATAACTAAATTAATAAATTTTCAACCTGTTTTTTAAAAAAAGATATAAAAAAACCGAAATTTTACACAAATTTCGGTTTTTGTTTAATTATTCAATTTCTTCTACGCTATGACCTTTAATCAATAATAAGTTAATTATTAAACCTATTACGTAAAGAACTAAAGTAAAGATTAACACGCTTGTAAAGTTACCGGTTAAGTCGTGTAATATACCTGCGATTTGGTTTCCGGTTAAGCCTGCAAACGCCCAGGCAGATAAAGCCACGCCGTGAATTGTAGAAATAGTTTTCATACCAAAATGGTCTGAAAGTAAAGTTGGTAAGTTACTAAATCCACCACCATAACCTGCGTTTACTAAGAATAACATTGCTAATACTATTATAATTGAAATTATAGAAGTATCAAAGCCCCAAATTAACCCGTAAATTAACGCAATTGCCGAAACGGCTATTTCGCTTACTAAAATAATTTTATACATTGTGTTTCTGTCTTTCATACCGTCTGCAAGCGTAGAATAACCAAGTCTACCACCAGCGTTAAATACTGCACATATAGAACCTATTATTGCAGGTGCTAAACCTATAACGCCTACGAGCATTTTTTCGTTAGAAATTATTGCTAAACCACAAGTGATATTGATATAGAAAACAAGCCAAATTCCTAAGAAAGTTTTGTTTTTAAACACTTTAAACTTAGAAAAGAATTCTTTAACTGGATGTTCGTGCTTAGGTTCTTGTTCTTCGTGCCATCCGTCTGGTTTTTTCAAAAGTAAATGACCTATCATCATCATAACGAAATAAACGGCCGATAAGATTAAGAACATAGTATAAAGTGGCATACCACTATTAATCATTGCTTCCATAATAGGAGTTGCTATTGCTTTTGCAGCACCAAAGCCTGCTACCGCTAAGCCTGTTGCTAAACCTTTATTGTCTTTAAACCATAGCATTAAAGTTTTTACTGGCGATAAATAACCAAGCCCTAAACCGATACCCATAATTACGCCGTAACAAATAAAAATACCGATTAAACTTTTAAGATAAATAAATAACGCCGTACCAGCCAAACCTAAACCGAAACAAATAGCGGCAATTAAAGACGACCTGTGAATATTCTTTTCAACGACGTTGCCCATAAATGCGGCACTCATACCTAAAAAGAAAATTGCTAAAGAAAACGCCCACTCAACACTTGAGTGCGAACTGCCTATATAGTCGGCAATTTGATATTTGAAAGTTGACCAACAGTAAACCGTACCTATACTACAGTGAAGTAAAAGTGCTGGAATTGCTGCTCTAGTCCATTTGTTAGATAAATTTTTCATAACAACCCGTCCTATAAATTCTTTTGTTTTACAACCACATTATTATATTCCTATATATTTTTAATGTCAATCGTTTTATTAAAAAAAACAAAATAAAAACGCCTTAAAGGGTTAACCTTTAAAGCGTAATTGTTATTCTTGTTCGTCGACTAATTCGTCAACGCCGATTTTATCTTGTAAAATCTCAACTTTTACTGAAACAACTCTTTTTTTAGTTATTTTAGTAACTTCGATTTTAACGTGCTTATACTCGATTATTTTACCTACGGTTGGCATTTCTAAAAGAATTTCCGTTACGAAACCACCCACCGTATTTGCTTCAAATTCTTCGTTAGGCACAATTTCAACGTAGTCGAAAAAGTCGTCTAACGACGCATCACCGTTTACGGTAAGAGTTCCGTCGCTATTTTTTACGATAGGTTGAACTTCTTCGTCGTATTCGTCGTAAATTTCACCAACTAATTCTTCAATTATATCTTCAACCGTAACTATACCAAGTGTTCCACCATACTCGTCTAAAACTACTGCCATATGAACTTTTTTAGTTTGCAATTTTTTAAGTAAAGTAGAAATTTTAGTATGTTCGCCAACGAAAACGGCTTCTTTTATAATAGTTTGCAATTCAAAGCCTTCATTGCCGTAACTTTGATAAAAATCACGTTGATGTATCGTACCTATTATTTCGTCAATAGTTTCATTGTAAACGGGCAACCTTGAATATGCTTCATTATCAAAAATATCTTTAATGCGAGAAAGGTCTTCGTCTACCGAAACTGCTATTACGTTAATTCTTGGAACTAAAACGTCGCCAACTTCCAAATCGTCGAATTCTAAGGCAGAACGAATTAAATTAGACTCGTCTTCTTTAAGCGTTCCGTCTTCTTCGGCTTCGTTAACTATGGTTAAAAGCTCGTCGTCGGTAATAGTTTCTTCTTTATTAATTTTAAAAATTTTTTTAATTATAAATTTATATCCGTTCAAAAGCCAAGTTATTGGCAACAATAAATAGTAAAAAGTTATCGAAAGCGGATAAACTAATAACGCTATTTGTTCCGGGAATACTTTTGCTATAAACTTTGGCGTTATTTCGCCAAAGAATAAAATTATTAACGCCATTACAATTGTCGAAATTAATGCGTAATCGCTACCTTGTGGTAACCACTTCATAAACATTATTACCGACAATGCTACTGCCGTTATATTAACGATATTGTTGCCGACTAAAACCATAGTCATCAAGTTATCGTATTTATCAAAAAGTTTTAAAACTTTTTTATACTTTTTGTCTTGTTGTACTAAACACTTAATTTTTATTTCGTTAAGTGATGAGTATGCCGTTTCCGTTGCCGAAAAAAGCCCCGATAAAATTACTAATACAATTGTCGCTATAAGTAGCGACGGCACGCCTTCAGGCATTTTAAAAAATTCTCCTTTTAACTCCGTTTATATTATGATATATCAATAGCGGAATTCAATTTTTTTATATTCGCCGTACTCGTCGTACGGTTTTTTGTGATAATATACGTTACCTACTTTAATAATTCTTAAACCTTTTTGGTCAAGATATTTAATGAAATTTTCTTTTGAAACGCCGTGTTCGTTTAAAATACCAAATAACTGAACTTCTAAATAATCTTGCGTTGCAAGTGCGTCGCTAACGTTAGATTTATTAACGTAGGCTTTTAAAGAATTCATAAACACGTTGCATTCTTTCTCACTTGAAAACGACGATTTATAATCTTCAGCGTAGGCTTCAAAAATTTCTTTAAGTACCTTTTTAAGTTGATTTTCAGGATATGCGACAGGTCTTTTTACGTCGGTATATTTGCCTTTTAAAATTACGGCGTAATACCCCTTTTCGTCTTTAAAAATAGCGTTGTACGGATTTAAGAAAAATTGACTAGTTAAATCGGTTTCGCCAACTAAATTTAACAAGCCGTTTACGCAATCTTTGAAAAAGTCGATAAGCGTTTCAGCACTGCCGTACTTTTCATCAATTTTTGTAATAAAATTAAAAGCGTCTTCTTTATCGCAAAGTTCAACGTTAAAAATAACGTATTTTTTAAGAACGTAAACTATAAAACTTTTAGCCTTTTCGTCGTTAAAGTATTTCTTTTGCCACTCGTCGTAATTAACTTCAACTTGACTTAAATAATCTATTTTACTAGCCGTTGATTCAAAATTACTTTCAAACGTAACGTCTTGCTTAATAGTTTTAAAAGGTTGTACTTTTGACATGTTTTCAAGTTGTTCTTTCCTTTTAATTTCTTCTATTTCTTTGTACATTTTATCAATACAATTCATATTTCACCGTGACGCCTTTATAATATACTTTGTTATTATACAACATTTTTTACGTTTTTACAAACGATATTGCCACATTTTCAAATTAATTGCTATTTTTTTACTAAAATAAAAACGCTTGCACATAAATTCTTGACAAAAATAAACACGTATGATATCATATTCGCATTGTTTATATGCGTAATTATATATATAGGCAATAGAGGTTTTATAAAAAGTTAAAATGATAGGTGCTCTGGTACTACAAGTTTTTCTTATTTTTTTAAACGCAGTTTTTGCAAGTGCAGAAATTGCAGTTATTTCTACTAACGAAACAAAATTACAAAAGAAAGCCGAAAAAGGCGATAGACGTGCTAAACGTCTTTTAAAATTAAAAAACAACCCTGCAAAAGTTTTATCTACAATTCAAGTTGCCATTACTTTAGCGGGATTTTTAGGTTCGGCTTTCGCCGCAGATAATTTTGCAGGTCCTTTAGCCAACAGGTTAATCAGTTTGGGGTTACAAATTGATTATAATATTTTAAATTCTATTTGCGTAGTTTTAATTACCCTTCTTTTATCCTTTTTTAGCATTGTTTTTGGTGAACTTATTCCTAAAAGACTTGCTATGAAAAATCCTGAAAAGAAGGCTCTTAACGTATCTTGGTTTTTAAAATTTATTTCAGTTTTATTTGCTCCTATAGTTTGGATTTTAACAGTTACGACTAACGGCTTACTTAAACTTTTTGGTATCAACCCTGAACAAGAAGAAGAACCCGTTACCGAAGAAGAAATTATTTTAATGGCTGAAACGGGAAGTGAACAAGGTTTAATTGAAAGTGAAGAAAATCAACTTATTAAAAATATTTTTGATTTTAAAGACCAAACGATTGGCGAGTGCTGTACTCATAGAAAAGACACTGAATTATTGTTTTTAGAAGAAAGTGACGACGAGTGGGATAGTAAAATAAAAGAAACACATCACACCTACTACCCTGTTTGTGGCAAAAACGTTGACGACGTTATAGGCGTATTAAACACTAAAAACTATTTTCGTTTAGGCGACAAAAGTCGTAAAAACGTATTAAAACACGCTGTTGACGCACCCGTTTTTATTAACGAAAACTTGCCTTGTAACGAAGTCTTTTACAAAATGAAAAGTAAAAGAGAATATTTTGGTATAGTAGTTGACGAATACGGCGGTATGTGTGGTATTATTTCGCTTAGAGATATTATTTCACTTATAATCGGTGATTTCATTGAAAAAGACGAAGTTGCCGAATACACTATTAAACAAGTTGGCGAAAACGTTTGGGAAATTAACGGAATTGCTCCTTTTGAAAAAACCGTTGAACAATTAAACTTAGATATTAACCTTGAAGAAACAGACGATTTTGAAACTTTTGGCGGTTACGTTAACTACTTAAACGGCGATATTCCAAACGACGGCGAAACCTTTAAACTTGAAACTGAAACTTTTGACTGCCAAGTTTTGACGGTAGAAAAAAGATGTATAACTAAAATGCTTATTACCGTAAAACCTAAACAAACTGAAGAAGAATAATCTTAAAAACAATTATTAAACCCACTATGCTTTGACTTTTAGTCAAGTTAGTGGGTTTTTATTTTAATATAATCTATTCCTTTTTTCTTTTAAAGTTTTTACCTTTTTTACAAGTGGATTTTTACTTAAATTTTGATAACAATCCCTTGCGTAAACTTTAAAAATATAACTTGTATTAGGTTTTAAATCTTCAATTAAGATTTGATAATAAGGCGAAAAATAATCACTTGAGTGGTCGACGTGATGTTCAGTTGCAATTTGCCCTTTACTTACTAATTCGCCCGTTAATTCGTCTATCGCCTCAGCGTAATACGAGTGTAAAATATTATCCGTTTGTTCACGTGGTTTTGCAGATGGAAAAAATACTACTGCCGATTTTTCACTTCTGCTAACGCCAAGTTCGGCATTATTATCAAACTCTGGTGCTACGGCTTTGTTTTTACGTGTTTCTATACCGTAAACTCTTTCGCCACCAACAGTAAAATTCCAGTCTTTACCACAAGATTTAACACATTTAGAATAATTAATTTTATCGATTTTGCCTTTTGCTAAAGCAAGCATATTAGGAGTGTAAAAACTTAATCTTTCAACGTTTACGTCGTTACCTTTTATCGTCATATACAATCCTTGTTTAGTTAACAAATTTTCGCCACGTACTAAATCGTCTACACAATCGGCGTAGTTTAACGTACCGCAAGAAATTACCGTACATTTTGCTTGACTTTCGTTATCGGCTTGCCAAATATTTCTTTCGTCGGTTATAGGTGCGTGGGTATGACCGAAAAGGGCTATAACGTTAGAAAAATCTTTAACGTTATTTAATCCGTCGTCATAAGTATGCGGGCTTAAATAACTATCGTGCGTTGAATTTTTAATAGGTGGATGTTGAACGTAAATTACAGGCTTATTAGGATTTTTTAAACACTCACGCTTAATAGCGTTTTTACAAAGTTTTTCAAGTCCCCAGTGTCCGCCTATAAAAGTATACCCTTTTATTTTTTTACGGACTACTTTTTTGAACGGCTCGCCGTATGCGTCTTGCCATATAGTTTTATCGCCACCTAGCAATTTTTCTTGTTTTAAACACTCTAAGTCGTGATTGCCGTAAACACAAAACAACTTAGTTCTAGTACCTTTAAAAACTTCGCTAAAAATTTCACCGGTTAGTTTATTTTCAATTTCAGCGTAATAAGAGTGTTCGTGTTCTTTATCGCCGTAAGCACAAGCGTTTGCCATATCGCCAGGAATAACTATTACGTCTACCCCACGCTTTTTAAAATATTTTAATGCGTTTTTAAACCAAATTTCTTGAACACCGAAAGGCTTTTGACCGTGTCCATAATAATTTGGATTAATATGACCTATAAATCCTAAATGAATATCACTTAAAATACCTATTTTAATATCGCTTTTGTTCATAACAACCTTTTAATCATTTTTATATTTCGATATAATTTCGTTGACAACGTCGTAAGAAAAACCTTTTGAAAGTAAATATTTATAACATTTTGCTAAATTTTGAGTGTTAATTTCTTTATTTTTTAAATATTTTTGGGCTAATTTTTCTGGAACGCTTATATCAAACTCAACGTCTAAAAAAAGTTGGTCTATAATTTTTACGTCAACACCTTTTTGAATAAGTTTATACCTTATAGCCTTTTCGCCTAAACTATTTTTATACGTTTCAAAAAAGCGTTTAGCGTAACTTGCGTCGTCAACGTAGCCGTATTCTTCAAGTTTTTTTATCGTAATATCAATTATTTCTTCTACGTAACCTTTTGAATAAAGTTTATTAATAATTTCTTTTTTTGTTTTTAAACTTTTTGATATAAATTTTAAAGAAGCGTCGAAACAACTTGCCGTTTCGTCTAAAATTTGTGCGTCGATTAGCGTTTTTTCGTCTACGACTAACCCTTCTTTTAACCGTAGTTTCATAACAGTTAATAAATCAAGCCCGATATAAAACTTGCCGTCTAAATATACGTTTACACGTTTAGCGTTTTTAGTTTGCTCTTTTAAGCAAGTTATAGTTTTCATTTTAATACCCCATTTAATTATACAAAAATTAAATAAAATCGTCAATACTTATATAACAAAAAAATCTCACTGCCAAGTTGCAGTGAGGTATATAATTTTAATAGGTTTGGTATAAGAATTCAAGTTGTTCTACGTTAGTTTTCCCTTGCGAAAGTTCGCAAACTAAATTAACCATTTTATCTTTATCATCAATAGGACAAGAAAACTCTAATTCAACGCCGTCGTCCAAATAATTAACTTTGTTAATTAAAACTTGATATTTTTCTACTTTATTAGTGAATTTTGGATATAACGAATAGGTAAATTTGGCTTTTAGTTTTACAGACGCAACACACTCGCATATCGTAGACAAATTAATCGCACTTATAACGCTATCGCCATACGCCCTTACAAGTCCACCCGTACCAAGCAAAATACCGCCAAAATATCGTGTAACGACTGCAACCACGCAAGTTAAATTACGATTTTTTAACGCTTCTAAAATAGGCTGTCCCGCCGTGCCTTGAGGCTCGCCCCCGTCGCTATACTTAAAATTATTGCCGTCAGCATCGCAAATATATGCGTAGCAAACGTGTCTTGCATCGGGATATTTACTTTTAATTTCTTTAATAAAGTCTTTTGCTTGTTCTTCACTATCAACGCTTTTAATATTGCACAAAAATCGTGACTTTTTAATTTCTATTTCACTAAAAGACTGATTTTTTATAGTATAATAAACCTTTTTCATTATTCTAAAACTATTTTGTAATGAACCTTTTTACCTTTGTGTAAAACAAATTCGCCTGCATTTAAAACGTCAGTTGCAATTTCAGTACTTTGAGCAGTAATTTTAGTATCGTTAATACTAACGCCACCACCTTCGATAAGACGTCTTGCCTCGCCCCTTGACTTACAAATATTAATTATAGTTAAAAGGTCGATAACGTTATTAACGTCTTTTGAAACTTTAATAGTAGGCATATTTTCAACGTCGCCACCAAACGACGCTTTTGCTTGCTTTTGACTCAAAATTGCTTGTTCTTCACCGTGAACGAGTTTTGTAAGTTCAAATGCTAAAATTTCTTTTGCTTTATTTAACTCGCTACCTTGCCAAGACGACATTTTTTCAATTTCGTCAAGAGAAATAAAGGTAAGCATTTTAATACATTTTAAAACGTCTGCATCGTCAACGTTACGCCAGTATTGATAAAATTCGTAAGGAGTAGTTTTATTTGCGTCAAGCCATACTGCACCTTTTGCAGTTTTACCCATTTTTTTGCCTTCGCTATTCATAAGTAAAGTAATTGTCATAGCGTAAGCGTCTTTACCTAACTTTTTACGAATAAGTTCAGTACCACCAAGCATATTCGACCATTGGTCGTCACCACCAAATTGCATATTGCAACCATACTTTTTGTATAAGTAGTAGAAATCGTACGATTGCATTATCATATAGTTAAATTCTAAAAATGAAAGACCTTTTTCCATCCTTTGCTTGTAGCACTCTGCCCTTAACATATTGTTTACTGAAAAACAAGCACCTACTTCTCTTAACACTTCAACGTAGTTTAAAGAAAGTAACCAGTCGGCGTTATTTACTACTATAGCGGCGTTTTCGCCTTCAAAACGAATAAATCTTGACATTTGTTTTTTGAAACACTCGATATTAGCGTCAATAGTTTCTTTAGTCATCATTTGACGCATATCAGTTCTTCCAGACGGGTCGCCTATCATACCCGTTCCACCACCTAATAATACAACGGGTTTATTACCCGCCATTTGAAGTCTTTTCATTAAACAAAGAGCCATAAAGTGACCAACGTGCAAACTATCTGCCGTAGGGTCGAAACCTATATAGAAAGTAGCCTTACCATTATTGATAAGTTCTTTAATTTCATTTTCATCGGTAACTTGTGCTATTAGTCCCCTTTTTTGTAATTCTTCGTAAATTTGCATAATATATCTCCTTAAACAACAATCTAAATAATAAAAAAATGCCCCCGTATTGAGAGCAAATAATTTGCGGTACCATCTCAAAACAGACGCTTTTCACAAAACGCCCCTTTGTAAGTGCATAACACTATTCGCTATAACGGGCGAGTCCCGACTACCCCTACTTAATTCAAGATAGCAACTCTACGGTGTATTCGTTAAAAATTCAGTATGTTTTTGCACCAACCAAACACTCTCTAAAAAAGAAAAAATTCAACTACTTTTCCGTTTCAACGCTTTATAAATAGATTTTAACATTACCTTTAAATATTGTCAAGTAAAAAATTCTTTACTTTTAACAATTTTAAAAATAAATTATATTAATTTAATTGCAAAATTAAAAAGGTTTTGGTATACTATTGTTTAGATTATAATTTTGAATTTTTTGGAGGAATTTTTATGCAATATTCAAACGAAGTAAAAGAAATGGTTTGCGTTGCAAAAGGACCTAAACACGGTCCTGCTCCTATTCCGGAAGAAGGTAAATGGATTCAATCTAAAGAAATTAAAGACGTTTCAGGTTTTTCTCACGGTATAGGTTGGTGTGCACCACAACAAGGTGCTTGCAAACTTTCACTTAACGTTAAAAACGGTATTATCGAAGAAGCGTTAGTTGAAACGATAGGTTGTTCTGGTATGACTCACTCTGCCGCAATGGCGTCTGAAATTTTACCTGGTAAAACTATTTTAGAAGCCCTTAACACCGACTTAGTGTGTGACGCTATTAACACGGCTATGAGAGAACTTTTCTTACAAATCGTATACGGAAGAACTCAATCTGCTTACTCGGACGACGGCTTAGTTATTGGTGCTGGTTTAGAAGATTTAGGTAAAGGTTTACGTTCACAAGTTGGCACAATGTACGGCACTAAGGCTAAAGGTACTAGATATCTTGAAATGGCTGAAGGTTACGTTACTAAAATGGCTCTTGACGAAGATATGCAAGTTATCGGTTACGAATTCGTTTCACTTGGTAAAATGACTGACTTTATTAAAAAAGGTATGTCTCCTAACGAAGCGTACGAAAAAGCAACGGGTCACTATGGTAGATTTGAAAACGCTTTCAAATATATCGACCCTCGTAAAGAATAAGGAGAACGATTATGGCATTATTTGAAAGTTATGAAAGAAGAATTGATAAAATAAACGCTTGTTTAAAAGAATATGGTATTTCTTCTATTGAAGAATGTAAAGAAATTTGTTTAGCAAAAGGTATTGACTGCGACAAAATCGTTAGAGAAACTCAACCTATTTGTTTTGAAAACGCAGTTTGGGCTTACACGGTTGGTGCTGCTATTGCTATTAAATCTGGTTGCGTTAAAGCGTACGACGCTGCAAAAAAAATAGGCGTTGGCTTACAAGCATTTTGTATTCCTGGCTCGGTTGCAGATAACAGACAAGTTGGTTTAGGTCACGGCAACCTTGCGTCAATGTTGTTAAACGACAATACAGATTGTTTCTGTTTCTTAGCAGGTCACGAATCTTTTGCCGCTGCTGAAGGTGCAATTAAAATTGCACTTAACGCAAACACAGTTCGTCAAAAACCTTTAAGAGTTATTTTGAACGGTCTTGGTAAAGACGCTGCTATGATTATTTCAAGAATTAACGGTTTTACTTACGTTGAAACTGAATTCGACCCTTATAGCGAAACGGTTAAAGTAGTTTACGAAAAGGCTTATAGCGACGGCCCAAGAGCAAAAGTTAAATGCTATGGTGCTGACAACGTTCCTGAAGGCGTTGCTATTATGAAACTTGAAAAAGTTGCCGTTTCTATTACGGGTAACTCTACTAACCCTACTCGTTTCCAACACCCTGTTGCTGGTACTTACAAAAAATGGGCTATTGAAAATGGTCAACCATACTTCTCGGTTGCATCTGGTGGTGGTACTGGTAGAACTTTACACCCAGACAATATGGCTGCTGGTCCTGCTTCTTATGGTATGACTGACACTATGGGTCGTATGCACGGTGATGCTCAATTCGCTGGTTCTTCTTCAGTTCCTGCTCACGTTGAAATGATGGGCCTTATCGGTATGGGTAACAACCCTATGGTTGGTGCATCAGTTGCAGTTGCTGTTGCTGTTGAAAAAGCTATGAAATAAGCCTTATAGGTTGATTTTCTTATCATTTTGAAGCATTTTTGAAATCAAATTTAAAAATTTTATAAAAAATAAGTTGGACACATCATTTTGAAGAAATTCACGATGATGTGTCTATTTTTTTGTAGTTAAATTTAAAATAAAAAGAACAACTATTTCCTTAGTTGTTCTTTTGGTAAAGACAAAATAAAAAAGTTATCATCAAAATTTTTTATTAATGCATTATTTGCCGAATAAAAAAGCTTATTAGCTACAACATCAGCAGCCCTAATAAGTGTGTTTTTTGCTGAATTGCAATACTTTACTTCTAATGTTTTTAAATTCTTAAAAATAGGTTCTTTAAAAGATGTAAAATCCGCATTAAACATCCCATATTTAAACTCATTTAACATTGACTCTCTTAATTCGTATAAGCCATCTGTTGCCGTAGTGTGCTCATCTAGATAAAAATACAAGTTTTCAACTTTAAGGGGGTCTATTTGACCAGATTTAATCATTTGTTCAAATTTTCTTTTAATACATATTTTGAACGCATAATCCAAATAGCGTTGCTTACTTCTTTTTGTATTAAATATCTCTTTCTGTAGCTGTTCTTGATTTATAACTGTGCCAAATAGTAAATTATTTTTAATACTATTGTATAGTTTACCTTTTGACTTATTAGAAACATTGTTTGCTTTTATTTCACTATATGGAGATTTTTGTTCAATAATTCTAACCGTTTTCTCTACAGCTAAATATTTTCTTGAAGCAATATCTTTTGACTCCTTATCTAAAAAGATAATCCCACCATATACATAGAATTTGTTATGGGCTACGTCAAACACACCAGATTCATCAGAGTAAATGTAAATGTTCATATTTGTTCCTTTGTAAAGTAAAAAACCGCCCGAAGGCGGCCTCGTGGTCGACGACATCAAATGCCGCTTAAACGTTAATTCGATTATCACGAGTATGCAGCATATTTCTATCTGCAATATTATTATATGTTAAATTTGTAAAAAAATCAATAGATTTTGCAAATTTTCTTTAATATTTTTTAATTTTTTTATAAAATCTAGTTATTTAAGGGAGTTTACCATGAAAAAAATCAAAATGATAGCGACTAAAAAACTTACTTTTAGAGAAGGCTGCGACAAGTATTTAGAAGACTGTAGGCAAAGAAATTTAAGAGAAGGAACTATAAGACATTATAGGCAAAGTTTTGATTATTTTTTTAAATACTTTGACCCGAATATGGCTGTTGAAGATATTGATATTTCTAAATACACAGACTTTGTTTTATACTTGAAAACAAATTTAAAAAATGACGTGAGCATTAACTCTTATCTAAGAGATTTGATAACAACTTTTCACTTCTTCATGAGTGAAGGCTATATTAAGCATTTCAAGATGAAAGCAATTAAGGTTGATAAAAATCCTATCGAAACTTACAGTGAACAGGAACTAAAGTTATTATTAAAAAAGCCTGATACTAAAAAGTGTTCTTTTAATGAATATCAATGTTGGGTAATGACAAATTTTTTATTTTCCACAGGGGTTAGACAAAGAAGTTTAATGCATATTTTAATTAAAGATTTAGACTTTGAAAACAATGTTGTTCATGTAAGAGTTACTAAAAATAGGAAGGCGTTAATTGTGCCTTTAAGCTTGACTATGGTTAATATCTTAATTGAATACTTGAAATATAGAAATCATAAGTCTGAAGATGAGTATTTGTTTTGTAATGTATTCGGGCAACAACTTGTTAAAAGTACTTGTTATTTTAAATTATATAACTATAATAAAAAACGTGGCGTCAAAACAACAGGAATTCATAGGTATAGGCACACTTTTGCAAAACAATGGATTCTTAATGGTGGAAATGTGGTTGCTTTATCTAAACTGCTTGGGCATTCTAGTTTAGATATAACTGAAAATTATATTCATTTATTAGTTAGTGAAGTGGCAAAACAAGTAAATGAAATTAGTGTGCTAGATAAGTTTCATACTAAAAAACGCATTAAGCTCACTAAATCTTAGTAAGTGGAAAAAAATGCTATATTTAGCGTTATTATCAGCTAAATTATATGGAACGACAATATTTTGTGCTCTGTTGTTGTTTAAATATAATTTAAAAAGTGAGATGATATTATGGAAAATATAGAGAAAATTGATGATAAAGCTAAAAAGTCAATAGAGAGTTTAACTAAAGAATTAGAAAGTTTAAATAGTGAACAATTACATGACTTTTTCATGTTCTTTTATAAACTAAACCACCAGCATTACTATACTATAGAAATAGATGCATTTGAAGAATTTTTAGAAGCTTTTAATAATAACCCATTTAAAGTTAACGATGATAAAAAATTTAAAAAAGAATTAATAGAAAATATTATTAAGTATGCTTTTGACCACATGAGTTTAATTACCGCCGCTGTACTTATTAAGAAAAAGTTTACAGTAGAAGAAGTTATACAAAACTTTTATTCTAACATAGAACTATATAACGATTATTTATTTTAAAATTAAATACAATTATTGATAGCACAAAATATCAATATCAAACCTCTTTGAAAAATAAAAGTTGATTTTTAATTAATCATCAACTTTTATTTAATTTTTAAATAATTAGCTAAATTAAATGAATTAAATTAAAAGCCATAATTAGCTTAAGATTGACTATTTAAATACAACTAATAATTTACTACCTTTATTATTCACAAAGCCCAAAACTCAAATTACGACCCCACAGCACGCTTTTTATAAAATTTTTAACAACTATAAAGTTTTCTTTATAAAATACAAATATATCATAAAGCCTATCATCTCTTTATCTCTCACCAATCGTTCATTTTTTGAACGACTTCTTTATTTTTATT
>JAZRIP010000019.1:0-141239 GCA_045645345.1 Christensenellaceae bacterium | reverse complement strand
AACCCAAGACGCTCTACATAAAGAACATGCGTTATATGCGCTTGAAAGGGGTTATGATTTACTGCTAGAAAAGCCGATTGCAAACAACATCGAAGATTGTAATGCTATTTATAAATGCGCAAAGAAATATAATCGAAAAGTTTTTGTTTGTCACGTGCTTCGCTATTCACCATTTTACACAACGGTAAAAAGACTTTTAGATTGCGGAGAAATCGGTGAAATAATAAATATACAAGCGTTAGAAGGGGTCGGTTGGTATCATATAGCGCACAGTTTTGTGAGAGGACCTTGGCGAAATTCAAAGCAATCTAGCCCTATGATTCTTGCAAAATGTTGTCACGATATGGATATTATAAGATATTTGGCTGGTGAGAAATGTCTATCTGTAAATTCATACGGTAGTAGAAAATATTTTATAGAGGAAAATTCTCCAGACGGCGCAACGGAATATTGTTCCGATTGTCCGAATAAAAAAACGTGTATTTGGAATTCTCAAAAAATATATACGACTGACGAATACCGTTGGATGGCTGATTATTTCTTGAAAGGCGACAGAACAGACGAAAATATTTTAAAAGAACTAAAGGGTTGTCAATACGATAAATGCGTGTTTAAAAACGATAACGACGTAGTTGATCATCAGTCAACCGTAATAGAGTTTGATAAAGGAATTACTGCGGTACTTACAATGACAGGATTTACAAAGACGGCATATAGGGATTTGAAAATCTTTGGGACTAAAGCGGAATTATACGGTTGTATGGAAGATAATTATATTGAAATACGACCGTTTAATGGCGAAGTTAAGAAAATAGAAGTTGACGTGTCTAAAGCGACGTTAGGATCGCATAACGGGAGCGACTATTTTATGATGGAGCAACTATATAATGAACTTAACGGAAAAAAAGGCGAGGGTATTTCTTATTTAGAAGTGTCAATTGAAAGTCATCTTATGAGTTTTGCGGCTGAAGAGTCGCGCTTATGCGGTGGCAAAACTGTGAAGATAAAAATTTAATAGCATGGTTATTAAATAAAAGGAGAAGATATGAAACTAAAAGGAAGAGTAACAATACCAACAGATAAAAGTTTTGTAGAAGGAACTAAAAAATACGTTGAAAAATGGGGCGCAGACGCCGTTCGTGATTGCGACGGTACTGAACTTCCGTTAAACGTGGAAGACCTTGCGGAAAAAGTTTACAAAACCTACTTTTTAGTAAGGGGAGATAACGAGTACGCTTATGCAAACGAAGAAGAATGTCAAAATATCGCTCTTATATCCGAAAGGAAGACTGCTTTTGAAAAAACATTGATAATCGACTTATTGGAGGGTTTTTTCGATCAGCAGATAAAAGCTAATACGTATATGCATAAGAAATATTGGCAAGTTTTCGATAGGACGACCGGTGAGCAAATTGTTGACTGGGAATACTTGGGCGAAAACAAAGTGGAAATAAGAAACGCTATTCCTATGCATGAATATACCGTAAACTTTTTTGCAATTAGTTTATGGGATCCAACACAAATTTACAATTACATTTGTAACGGTTGGTCGATAACAAAAGATAGAGATATCGATCCCATTTATCCTAACGCATTAAATCAAATGATAAAAAATTTAAAAAAATGGCTTAACGAAAATCCGCAGATTGACGTTGTTAGATTTACCACCTTTTTCTATCATTTCTTTTTAATGTATAAAACAGGATCGCAACAAAAACTTTTTAACTGGTACAATTACGCAATGTCGGCAAGTCCGGAAATGTTTAAACTTTTTTATAAAGAGTTTGGATACGAAATCACATTAGAGGATTTAATAAACGGCGGCAACTATTCGGATTTATTTACAATACCAACAAAGGCAAATTCAGACTATTGTGATTTGGTGCAAAGATTTGTAACTAGAACGCTTAAGCTAATTGTTGACGAGGTTCATTTAGCGGGGAAAGAGGCTATGATGTTCTGGGGTGACAATTGGATAGGAGCAGAACCTTATGGGAAATATTTTTCTCAAATAGGTCTTGATGCCATTGTTGGTAGTGTCTCTTCGGGGGTTAACGTAAGAGTAGTTAGTGAAATTCCAAATTTAAAATATAAAGAAATTCGTTTGATGCCATACTTTTTCCCCGATACTTTAAATGATGATAAAAAGGCTACTAGCGACCTTAAACGTAACTGGGTAACAGAAAGAAGAGCGTTGATGAGAAAGCCCGTAGACAGAATAGGTTTTGGCGGTTATTTATCAATTGCAGATAAATTCCCTATCTTTTGCAATGAGGTTGAAAAACTTTGCGACGAGTTTAGATTGATATACGATACAGTTGACAATAAAACACCATACTGTTCGCTTAAAATAGCCGTATTATCATATTGGGGTAAAGAAAAGCCGTGGATGTTATATAATATTTGCCAAGATGCTCCATATCAAAAAACTTTACCGTATATAGGAATTCTTGAATCAATTGTTGGATTGCCCATAACGGTTGAGTTTATAAATTTTGATGATGTAGAAAACGGGGATTTAAGTGAGTATGACGTAATAATGAATTATGGTATAGGCGAAACCTCGTTTACAGGCGGTCGATATTGGATGAAGAGTAAAGTTATAGAAAACATAAAGGCTTTTGTGGCACAAGGCGGAGGATTTATAGGAATAGGAGAACCTTGTTCTATAAATCATCAGGGTAAATATTTCCAACTTTCAGACGTGTTAGGTGTAGAAGCAGAAAGGGGATTTACTATCATGTATAATAGATATAATACTCAAAAAATAGAATCTCATTTTATATCCGAAGACGTTGTAGGCCAAATAGATTATGCAGGCGGAGTGGATAATGTTTACGCTTTAGATTGCGCAACGATACTTGATGCGACGTATGAAGATACTCTTTGCAGGGGGGCTAATAACTGTCACGTTAAGATGGCGGTAAATTCATTTGGTAAAGGCAGAAGTTTCTATATGTCAGGTATGAGTTATAACGCAACAAATACAAGATTATTATATAGAGCGCTGTTGTGGGCTGCTGGGAAAGAAAATGAATTGAAAAAAGCATTTTCGTCTAATATATATACCGAATGTCATTATTATCCTGAACATAACACGTACGCAATTGTAAACAATAGCGCAGAAGATCAGAGAACTATTTTTTATGATATTGACGGAATAAGCAAAGAAGTGGAAGTAAAAGGTAACGAAATTCTTTGGATTAAATAGAATTTTAAATTAACGCAAAAAAGACGAGGTACACCTCGTCTTTTTTAATGTGATAGGAATTATGCTTTTAAAACAAAAAATCGTAGGTACTACCTACGATTTTCAGCCCCGCATTTAGGGGATTTTGGCGGAAGCGGTGGGATTCGAACCCACGATACGTTGCCGTATACTTGATTTCGAGTCAAGCCCGTTATGACCACTTCGATACGCTTCCATTTTAGTTAAGATACGTATATAATACCACAATATTAAAATAAATTCAATTAATTTAAACGTTTAATTAAAATAAATTTACAACGCAAGCAGAACATAATGCCGAATTTCAGCGTAAGATACAAGTAGAATATAAAGGAGTTAAATATGTATAATAGTGAAATTACGCCGTCTATTATGAGTTTTGATACACTTCAAAAGGCAAGGCAAGATTTAATAGGCGAAATTCAAGCCGTGATAGAGTACGACTCTCATTTACATAGTACTAACGACAAATTAGCACGTCAAACGTGGAAAAACATTAAAAATGAAGAATTAGTTCATATAGGCGAGTTATTAGCATTATTAAATTATTTAGACCCAGAGCAAAATCAATACGTGCAGAAGGGAATAAAAGAATTTTACGAAAGGCAAAAATAATATTACAAAATAAAAAATTCCTACTATCAAAGTAGGAATTTTATGTTTAAACGCTAATTGTTATTTAAGCATCAACGTCTATTTTAGTCTTTTTTGTAAACAAATTTTTAATCTTATTAAAAATATCAACGAAACTTGCGACCGTTCCTTTAAAGTCGAATATAAAGCAAATTATTAACGGGAATAATATAAAGTAGAATATTACCCCTGGCAACATCCAAAAGAAAGGCCAGTATTTTTCTTGTCCTGCAAATTCGCCCCAAGGAACTGTTTTCATAAAGTCTGGCGTAAGCCAAGAGAATAATACGGCAACTCCGTCGGTAGGACCCCAAATAAGCGAAGGGTTGTGGAAATTAATATTAAGCATATCTTGATTTCTTAAAGAAATAATACCTAATTCACTTTGTAAAATTTGGTTACAAACTATAAATAAAAGCATAGCACTAACGCAAATAGGCATTTTCCAAAGGCGTTTAATATCAAGTTTGTGTAACCCTAAAAGAACGGTTAACATAGGGATTGCAATAATTATCCAGTGGCAAATATAAAAACGCCATAAATCAAGAGTTAAAACACTTTTATTAATGGCTTCAGTAGGGTAGAATAAGGCTAAAAAACCACTTATTATTCCCAAAAATACCATATAATCTTTTGCCGTTTTGCTCTTAGATAAAAACAAAAATGGAAAGAATAATACACTTGTAGCACATACGTTAATAAACCAAACGTCACGCATTGCCTTGTCGGGATTAGTGCTGTATGGTGGAAAAGTTAATTTTAAAAAGTGTAATGCTAAATTAAAAAATAAAATAGAACATAAAACAATTTTTTGAGTTTTTTGGCTTTTGTTTTTTAAAAGTAAATATAGTCCAACTATAGCAAGTGTGCTAATAATTATAAAAAAGAAATACCAAAAATTAAATAATTGTACCATAATCGTTTCCTTTGTTGGTAATTATTTTTATTTATTATACAATAATAAAAAGGCTTTGTCAATATAAATTAGGGACTAGCCTTTTTTGGAGAGTTTTTTAAATAAAGTTTTTACTGACGACTTGTCTTGTATTAAGAAAAAACTATTAACGTAAATGATAATAAAGATTGAATATAGCGTTATATAAAGACCGTAATTCATATTTAAAATACCTGCTTGAATATCTCCGTTTGGCAAGCAGTACATAGGGTCTCTTACGATTTTTAAAACAAAAACCTCAAAGAAGGCGTAAGCGTAAGTTGTAATTAGGCAAACTGCAACTTTCCAAAAATTTTTATATTTAAAATCGGTAAATTTTAATACAATAAGTGTTATTGCCGTTATAAGTTGCAAAGCGTGTGTGACTATAGAATATAAGTTTTCAAATAATATATATTTATTGTTGTACCCAACACCAGGGTATAAGAAAAATATGCCCGAAGATAGTAATGCAGAAATACTCGTAAAGTTATAAAAAAACTTTTTTCTAACGATTACCGACGAAATAATGAGCCAACAAGAAATTGCACACCAAGGTTTTGGTAGTAAAATCCAAGTTAGCGAAAGTCCGTTCATACTAGGTTGATTTAGCGAATATTTTTTTATACAATAAACGACTCTACTAGCAATCTCAAAAAATAAAACTAAAAAAGCAAGAGACGAAACAATAATTCTTTTAGTTCTTTCTTTATTTCTAGAGTGCTTAGTAATAAAGTAAAAGAAAAAAATACTAGCAAAAGATATAACTAGAGTTAAAATATGTAAAAAACCCCATTGATGTGGTTCCCAAGGATTATCGATACCACCAAATAACCACTCGTTAAAAGTCATTTTAGTTCTCCTTAATAATAAATTAGCGTATAACTTTATATCTTGGTTTTTTTAATTTTTGGAGCAAGTTTTTAACGTTGCTGGTTAAAAAATTTTGAACTCCGTATAAAACAATAGATAACTCTAAAATAAAGCCGGCGTTTAATATCGTCCATAAGTATTGATTTGTTACAAAGTATTGTAAAGTTAAAGTTGAAAAATGTAAGAACAAATATACTCCAAGCGATATTTTTCCTAAAAAATGAGTTATATTATTTGAATAACTAATTTTTTGTGAAAGAATAATTATAATCAATACTGCCGAGTGGGTTGCAGTTTTTTCTGCAAAAAATAACCCAACCCAAAAAATAACGAAACATATTAAAAAAGACGGCAAAAAATATTTTTTAAAGAAAGCGTTAATTTTATTATAATAGGTTGCATATATAATGCCGATTATAAAAGCGTCGATTTCTCTCGTGTAAGTGCCTCCACCCGAAGCAATATTAGGAACGATTATTCTAAATAAAATAATAGAAACCGATAACAAAGTCCCCGCAATTAGAAACTTGTTGTTAGTTTTAAGTTTACTACAAGCAAAATAAATTAGTGCAAAAATTAAATATAAAACAATAATAGTTGAAATGTACCAACCGTGCCTATTTATTCTTAAAAAGCCGTTAAACACTTCTAAATTAAATATGCTTAAAATAGCGTTAGGAGTTGTAAAATTGTCTTTTAAGTAAACGAAATAAGTTAATACGTTAATTAAAACGCTTACGATATATAATTTTAAACAATTTGAAAAGATTAATTTTTTTAAATATTTGTTGCCGTACTTTTGATACGACCTAATAATGCCGTACGCCGATAAAAAGAAGAATATTCCAACAGCAATGCCACCAGTATGTTCACAAATAATTAAAGCAACTTGCGAATTGCCTTTATAATCTAGCCCCAAATTATGTAGCATAACGTACAAACATAAAACGCCTTTTATTGACGTGGTTGAACGAGAATCTAAAATTTCTCCGTCTGCGTCTGTACGTTTTTTTATTGCTAAGCAGGGTATGAGTAGTACTACAATAAAAAATAAAATCATTTTAACTCCTTAAAAATCATTATACCATAATTTTTATAAAGAGCAAAACTTTTTATAGAATATTTATATTTTACATACCGACTAAACAGGGGTAGTATTCGGCTTTGGTGAAATTTAAAAACCCGTCATATGACGGCCGAACTATTCTCATTCCACTCTATTACCACACAAAAAGGACACCAATGATGGTGTCCTTTTGCGTGGCGGAAAAGGCGGGATTCGAACCAAAAGAAAATTATAAAATCATAGATATTATCGCAAATTTTAAGTTTTTACCCCATTTTACCCCAAAACTATGTTAATAACTTTGTTGATAGACACTTAAAAAAATGTAAAAATTCCCTTAAATGCAACTTGACTACCTTATAGTCAAGTTTGTTTTTATATGTAAGCCATTGAAAAAACCAAGTTTTTCCAACCGCTTTTTTTCGGCATTGATATATTGAAAAAACGCCTTTTTTAGAAAGTCGCTTTTCCAACATATCAACCCCGTCGGCGACTGTTAACCAAAACAATAATTTGAAAAACGATATTTTTAATTTTTTTTAAAAGTGGTGGAAAAGCATATCAGATAAAATCAACTTTTTTGCCGATAACTTATCAAAATTAAAAAAAGGGGCAAACCCCAAACTTTTTAAGTTACGACGTCTTTTTAAAAACGCTTTCCTTTCCCTACGTTCAACGTCGCAACGGACTACCAGCCGAACCAATTTCGTTTATTTAAGTCAGAGTTTGATAAAACGCTGACTGACTACCTATCTTCACTACGCTACATTTTAAGGACTTGCTCGACGCCAGAGCGAAAACAACCGGCATTTTTTGAAAAGAGCCCGGTTAAAGCAAGCCAACGACCACTCTTTACGTATAAAAACGTTATTCACTTTATTTTTGGATACGAAAAGGCTTATTTAAACGCATTTTAAGCGTTTTTTTAGCAATTAAACGATAGTTAGGTCGTTTAATTTTAAAAAAATAGTTGACAAGTTTCTTAAAATAGCATATAATAATAATGCCAATAAGGCGGGAACGTCAACGTAACGTTCCAACCCGCGCCCTGCTTAACAGCCGACGCGGTTTTTTTATGTTCTAAAATGTTTTTTCCATCTTTTAGTGGTGTTTTTAAGTGTTCTTTTGTGTTGTCTTGTATCACCACCTGCACCTTTTTTATGTTTATATCGTTCTACGAAATTAAGTTTATCATTAGTTTTTTGTAAATCTCTTATAAAAATAGGCGTATAGTTATTATTTTTGTCCTTAAGACCGAAAACAACTCTTTTTTCGATAACTGAAGTTTCAGTTAATGAAGAGTGTTTATTAGGTTGTAAATCTAAATTTTGTATATAATTATTAGGATTTTGTCCACGCTTTTTATGTATTTTACTAACTGCAAGTGCTCCATCATCTTTGCGTTTATCAAAAACAACAACTCGACGTTCTTTTGTGTTATCTGGGTTGCCACGCAAAAAGCCGTCGGTAGTTTTCATAATGTCGCCTTTTTTAACTCTGTTTCTTCTATTTTTAAAAAAATCAAAAATTCCCATTTTTATTTCTCCTTGTTTAACTTTAACGTTATTAGTATTACAATGTAATACGCTATCGAAAAGGAACAAGTTCCTTTTCGAAAATGGATTTTATTCTATATATGATAATTACAATATGGCAGTCGGAAGAACGGACTTACAATCTCGTTCTTTCCGACTGCCATATTAAAAATTAACTTGATAATTTAATTTTTCTTAACATTTTTCTTTCCTTTTTCATTATTTTGATTTATTTTATTATTATACTTAATAAAATACTCACTTGCTTGTTTTTCAACTTCTAAAGACATTAATTTTGCAATTTTATTTCTTATAAAAAGAAAACTAAAAGGGGCGAAATAACCTTTTAAAAGCCTTACGTTGAATAATTCTTTTTTGTCTTCAATTTCTTTTTCTAACGCTATTTTTTGATATTCAATTTCGTACTGTTTTAAAAGACGTACGCACATTGCGTCACGCTGTCGTTTTGTTAAATCTTCACCGTTTTCACCTAAACGTGCATATAATTCAAAAAACGTTTCGTTTAATTCTCTAATTCTTTTCATTTTGCTCCTTTTTTTGTCCACGATAAAATTTTGGCATATTAAAATCAAAATAATTTTTATTTGCATTAGTTGAATTATCGTGTTCTAAAAACTCATAATTTGTTTTTGGTATAAACTTATCTTTATTAGAAAAACTATCGTAACATTTAAAAATATCGCCGTCGTATTTATACGTAACGTTATGATAAGTATCTGAGCCGTCTTTAATAAAACGTTCATAATCACTATAACTTGTAAATTCTTTACATTTCCACGTCGAACAAATTATTTGTTCGCCGTCAAATTGATGAATTAATTCTTCTATATAGATTATTTTTTTTAATAAATCTCTTATATTAGCGTCTAACAATGATAAACGTTGTATATCTAAATAAATATCTATACAATTATGACGGTGCATTTCAAAAAGCCTTGAAACAAACGGTTTTAATGACGCACTTTTACGGCTATCGTAATAACGTTGCACTTCAGTTAAAAATACTTGTGAAAATGGTGGTACGTGTATTACAGGAACGTCGTCGTTCTCAAGTCCAAAATAATAACCGTTTAAAAAATACGTTTGGTAATACTTTTTATAGCCACAACGAAATTTAACTTCGTAGTCCGTAAAAATGGGGACTCTTCCGGGGCCTTTGAGTTTTTTATTAAAAGTTTCGTTATATTCTTTAATTTTATTTTGACAGTTTCTTAAAATTTGTTTACCTTGAGTTTTGTAAATTTCTTTAACAAACCTTGTCATTAAAGCACCTTTGCCTGCTCCTGGTAAGCCACAAATTGCCGTAATCATTTTTTAAACTCCTTTATAACTGCTATAATGGTAAATAAAACAAATAAGCCCAACGCAACCCATAACGCAAAATCTACGTAAGGAATTACCGAAAAGAAAAATTCCCATTTACTACTTAATTCAACTAAACTAATTCTTAAAATTGCTATTATTACTAAAATTAAAAACGATGGAAACATTTTAATTGCTCCTTTTAAATAAATTATAAATACCTAACATTGCAATACTTAAGACAATACTTAATATTGCATATTTTAACCAACTTTCAGTATTCGTCGTCAAAGGCGAAACAATATCAATAGGACTAGACGTAACCGGGTAAATAATATGCTCGTCACCTTTTAAAAAATCTAAATGAATTACGTCAAAATCTAAAAAGACGGTTTCATTACAAATATACGCTATATCACCTATAGAAGTCTTATTACTATAGTCAAAGACTTTTACATTACCAGAGAAATAATCAGTTAAAGCAAACCTAAACAAAACGGTGGTCTTTTCTTCGCTAATTGCATTGTTACAATAATTCTTAAATTCGTTAACGTCTTCTAAATCAATAAGCAAATTGTTTGAAAAGACTTCTTCTTGAAATATTAAATCTTCTTCTTTGACAAGATAAATAGGTTCTACGTTTTTAATACTATTATCACCTAAAGGCGTATCGCCAAATATCGTAGAAAGAATGCCATAATCACACAATCTATCCCAAAAAGTATGAGTATCGCTATAACTTAACAAATCGTATTTATCGTCAACAGTTATAGTTTTAACGTTATAACCTTTAGTTCGTCCATCGTCAACGCCGTCTTGGAACAAATCAGCACTTATCATACCATTTTTAATAGGTAAATAATTATCGCTTAAATTGTTATTATAATTATACATATAAAATTTCAACGTTTCAGATGGTACGGTATATTTATAAATAGAGTTGCCGTCTGTCCCTAGTACGTAATTTAACGTAGTACAAATATTTTCAGACTCTGTGCTAAGATAATATCCGCCATACGTTTTTTCGTAGCAATCTATATTATATGACCATCCGTAATGAAATCTAGTCGACAAACTTGACTCATATATGCGTTCATCATAACCCAAACCATAGCATAACGTGTCCGTATATTCACCAATATTTTGACCAACAAAATTTTCAAAAGTATTTTTAATCGTTACATATTCGGGTTTTTCGGTAGAAACAACTAAAATAGGGTTAGTTTTATATTCAAACCATTCAGCCTTTATAGAATTTAAAGTATATCCGTTTTCAAAAAACTTGTTAGGAACGGCAAAATAAACTGAATTTAATTGATTTTGATGACCTGGACCAGAACCTGACTCAGTTCTAAAAAAAGTATCTTTAACGTCTAATTCTATCGTTTCTAAAACGTCTAATTTGTGCGAAACGCCGTTTTCATAACCAGAATATCTATATTCTTTGCCGACTTTATAATCAGTCGCCAAAACGTTGCCTACGCCTATAAGTTGAATACCGGCAATCATATAACAACGTTTCCCGGTTAAAGTGTTTTGTTCTTTTAATACGCTTTCTAACTTGTTATTCTCGTCAACAACACTAAACTTATATATTGAATTATCTACTAAACTTGATATGTATTTTAGTCTAAAATTAGCGTATTCTAAGGCTTTATTGTCGCTATTAAATTTACAAGCAAGGTTAATAACGTTGCTTTCGCTATTTTTAACTAATTCTTTTTTGCCGTAATTGTAAACGTAAACCGTTAAAGCAAATTTATCGGTATTAAAACCTTTTTCGGCAAAATAAATAACGTCAGTTTTGCCGGCAGTTCTAAAAGGCGTTAAATCAACGTCTTTAAGGTCAATTAATATATCGCCACCTTTTGGCGTTTCAGTTGCTCCGTAAACGTTAGCAGAACCCATATTAATTAACGTTAGCATAAATAACAAAACAAACGTCATTATCGTTTTAAATTTATTTTTCATAAAATCACCTAAAAATATAATGTCTTTTGGTCTAAAATAACACCCCATAACTGCGATTCTTCTTCCATTGCAGAGTCTTCTTCAATCGCTGGCGGTTCGACAAAAAACTCGTCTACGTGCAAAAACAAAAAAACGCCGGCTATTGTAATTATTAAAGTTAAAATTAATATAAATAATTTTTTCATTATGCACCTTTTATGGTAAAGTTTACTTTTATATTTTTATCTTTGCTTGATACTATCAACGTAAACATATCGTCATAAATATAATTATCACAATTAGAAACGTCATTAACGTAATAATTTTGTAAAATATCAGTTAAACTACCTATTGACTTAATCGTAAAATAATCGTCGTATTTATCAATTATAAAGCCGTCAGACAATTCAGACTCGTCAAAAAAATTAAGTTTATAATAATTATCTAAAACTATGTCAAAATCTTTACCCTTGATTTTATTTGGTATAATTTCAATAGTATATTCTTGCGACTCAAGTTCTAACGGACTTACTACGTCAACTTGTAACGAGTTATCTGAACTCACATTAAAACCACTTGCCGACGTAGTAATTTTTTGTCCGTTAATAACAATAAAAAAGGAGTCAATGTCGCCTGTATAAGTCTTAATTTGTAATGTAAAGAAACTTATTACAGCAATTAAAATTCCTAAAACTATTAACATAAATAATCCTTTAAATAAGTTTCCTTTCATAATTTACCTTTAAAATACTAATTCGCTATCTGGTAACGAAACGTTAACTGTTGTAATAATAAAATTAATTTTTAAAGTTTTACCCGAAGTTTCTTCTTCTACAACGATATAAAATGAAAAATCGTCTGAAGAAGATACATAATCATAAGTTTCTCGAAATGAAAAGTCAAGATAATTATGAGATATTAATTTTTCATTACTAAAACTTTCAATCACTAAAGAACCATTTACAATTTGGGCATAATAGCATAAATCATATAAATGAAATGGATAAATTTCATTTATATTTGAATTAATTTGCAAATCATCACCATAACAATAAGTTATATTAAAAGGTTCTTGAGGAATTTCTTCGCCTGTTGGAAGACCATAATTATCATCGTCAACAATTCTTTCAAAATATTGATATTGTAACGTTAACGTACCGTTTATTCCTTGCTCAACAATTTTAAAATTATTATATTTACTGCCTACTTGACCTAAAGTATTTGAAAGTTTTAAATTTATAGTATCAGTTGTATTTGCATAAATTTCTAAAGTTTCGTTATTTTGGTAATCTGTGTTATTATAATTAAAATAAAAATTTTCTGGAGCACCGTCATAACTTACTTTACACGTTGCAAAAAAACCACATAAACGAGTTGTTACTTTAATTATAAAACTACTATTTTCAAACCCTTGATAGCAAGTTACCGTTGCAACGTTGCTACCGTCAGAATTTGGCGTAATTGTTATATAATCACTTATTATAGCGTCGTCGCCGATATTATTAACGTCCCAATCGATTGACCAATCAACAAGTTTATTCGGTGCGTCTTCCGGGTATACCGTAGCAGTAATTGTTTTAGATACCGTATTATTTTCGCTATCAATAACCGTTTCACTTGACGTTAATTGAACGTTTATATTTGACGTTTCGTCGTTAGTAGGTACTTTATTACAACCTATAAACGAAAACGTTAATAAAAACGTCAACGTTAAACATAAAAATTTAATAAATTTTTTCATAAAAACCCCTAAAAACCGATTATTCGGTTAATTCTAATTCACCACAATTTGTGCAAGTTCCATTTTCAAATTCGTGTTCGCACGTTGTTTCCGGTTCTTCGCATTTTACACAAACGCCGTTTTCAAATTCGTGTTCGCAAACAATTTCTTCGTTTTGTTTAGGAAACCACGTTTTAACGTCCCAATTTTTAAAACCACTCGAAACAACGCTTAAAGCAATAGTTAAAATTGCTACTAACGTTATAAGGGCAATAGCCCAGCCTAAATTTGTAACTAATTGTTTTTTAGTCATAATTGCTCCTATCGGGCAACGCCCGTTCCCCTTAACGCTGGGGGCAACGTTATAATTAATTTTTAAACAACGTTAACTGTATTGCACTTGACGTCGTTTGTAATACGTTATCGATTTTCTTATTATTTTTGAAAATTTGATAGGGCATAAATTCCGTTTTGCACTTATTACAATAACGAATTATAATTTTTGCTTTTTTTGTTTTAGGCGTATTTTTTCGTAAAATTCCACCACACGCCGGGCAATTTAATTTACTCATTTTACACCGTTAAAAAAATATGTTTTTCGTCGTTTTTAAAAACACTAAAAACGTTTAAAACGATTAGCATTTTTAAATATTCGGGCAAAGATTTTAAACCATAATATTTCGTATATTTATTGCTAAATCCTAAACGAATTGAAATAATATCAAAGTTTTTTAAAATCTTTCTTGCGTCGTTTATAGTTCGACCAACTACAATTTTTTTCATAATTAAGACGCCTTTATGTAATCTTGCATAGCCTTTTCGACAAGGTCAGACGTGTTTGTTTTTTTCCAATAATTTTTCTCTTTTTTATCAACTGCTTTTTTAAATTCTTCTAAAAGTTCGCTGTTAACTCTGACCGTAACAACTTTATCGCGTATTCCGTACATTTTTAATTCTCCTTTATTTCTAATTCTTTAATTTCGTAGTGAAGATACCCGGTTTCGCCGGTATCTTTGTTAAATTCAATTACCGTAATGCAATTTTCGGTAATTTCACACTCTAAAAAGTTAATATCATTGATATTATCTGCTATAATTTTTGCAAGTCCGTTGCCCCCGATATTAAAAATTTTTTCTTTCTTAATCTCTTTTAACGTTCCGTCATCGTCTAAAAATTTACATAGGCAACTATATTTAACTTGATATTTTTTATAAGCGTTTATATACATAACGTTTACCCCTTAATCGTGATATTTCCAAAACAAATTATTTAAGTGTTCGTAAAGTGGTAAAGGCAAGTTTTTTTCTTTTACTAAATATTCTTCGCACAAGTTTACAAACATTTTATCTAACTCGCTTAAATAACGTTTTTTTAGTTCTTTAATTTGATATTCTTTAAAGTTTTCCATTTTTACCCCTCCAAAAAGTGTATTGATATTGACTTTATAGTCAAAAAAGTTTATAATTTTATAAAGTATTATTTTATAAGGAGTCCAAAATGAAACCTTTTATACCTGTAAAGAAAAAACATAAACCCGAATTAAACCGTGAATATTGTTTTAAAATATTCAATAACGAAACAAAAAGATATCAAACCAAATACGGAAAGTGTATTGCTATAAAACCTTTTAGAGATTGTTTTTACTATCATTTTAAAATAGGAAATAATACAGTTGTTTTATCAAAACAAGATTTTAATAAAATAGTAAAAGGTATTGTTCCTTTTAAAATTGATAACACAAGGTGTTTTTATGGCGATATTAGATATAAAAACAATCAATTACAAGGTCTAATTGTGGGTAGCAAGTTTTACTATAAAGATAAATCAATTGACTTATATCAAGGTATACACGAAATAGTAAGTGAATATGAAACTGATGACCCAATATCTTTTGTAACCCCTAAACTTAAAAACTTATATAAAATCAACAATAAAGAATAACGCTTTTTATTCACCGTCGGACAAAGCCGACGGTTCTTTATTTATATACTCTTTATCAATTATTTCCTTAATAATCGAGTCAATTTTAGTAATTGTTATTATACCTTCAACAATATGAATGCACCCACCGAACGAAGTATCAACCGTTAATATTAACTCACAATCAGAGAATTTAATATTGTAAAAACTTTCATTTAAAATTTCAAACTCATATTTATTAACGTTGCTTGATATATAGTAATGTGTTAACGAAACATGATTTTCAAGCACTGTTATATTTAATGAGCCTGCTTTTTTAAGTATTGATTTTTCAAGGTCAGTAAATACGCGTACTGTTTCTGTAGGCTCTATAAACCCTTGATTTGATTTTTCATATAATGAAGTTGTAATCAATTCGTCTCTATCCATAAATCCCCCCTAATATTAGGAATATTTCCTAATTTGCCTTTATTGTAATACGGACTTTACCTAATGTCAAGCAAAAAATACGAAATTTTCCTAAAATATTTTTATAAAAAGGAGTTTTTTATGAATTTAAACGAATTTATACGCATTTTAAGAGTACAAAACAATTTAACGCAACGTGATTTGGCGAATAAACTTAACACAACTAATAGTACTATTTGTGACTGGGAGAAAGGACGATGCGAGCCGTCAATATACGATTTAATTAAACTTGCCGATATTTTTAATTGCTCGGTTGACTATCTTTTAGGCAGAGAAGACGACTTCGGTATTATTAAATCAGACGTCAACGAATATACAAGCGACGAAAAGCGAATTATAACTATTTACCGGGGATTGTCAGAACGTGAAAAGGTTTTATTTGATAATTTAGTAAACTCTTTTGAAGATAGTTCGCAAATAAATAAAAAAAAGCAGTCGTAAAAGACTGCTTTTCGCATACACCGGGGATTGTAATACAACGACGTTAGCGTAATACTCTTGGCCACAATGTAATACAACGACGTTAGCGTAATACGTACGCCAGGGAGCGTAATACATTACCTGGAGGTTAAGTAATACAAAATACGTATTCGATAACGTATTACAAAATCGATAACGTAATACAACGACGTTGACGTAATACTCATAGATTCTCTTTGTATTACTATTCCTGGAGCAATAAAAAAAGGGGGGGTGTAAAAGTATTGTTTTTGTAAAAATTTTAATTCGTGCTAATTAAAATTTTTAAATAACGTAATAAGTTTATTTATAAAATTAGCGTTATAATCGAGTTATGAAAAACATTTATTCAGAACTTGAAAACTATTTAAAGCAATTAAATGAAATTAACGCTAAAGTTTTAGGCTTATCACGTCAAATAATTAACGAACTTAACGAACACGACGAGTATAAATCGTCGTTTAAGTTAATTGTTGGTGGTAAAAGGGGCGAAACTAAAAATACGGTAGTATCTCAAAAGGAGCAAGAAATGTTTACAATAAAAGATACTAAAATCAGAGAACGTCGGGGCGGTTATGAAGTCCGTTTCCGTAAAAACGGTTATGATAAATCGTTTTTCTCTACAAGCAAAACAAAAGCCATTGAAAAGGCTAAAATTTTTTTAAAATCATTAAATCAGACGTCAACGTTAAATGGTATAACTAAAGTTAAACGCAATAAAGCAGTTGACTTTTTTGAAAAATTCTTCAACGACGTCAAACGTAATACAGTTAAAGAAATAACTTATTATAAGTTATATCGAAAATATGTTAATCTTGTTAAACCATATATCGAAAACCTTGACGTTGATGGTATAACTGCCGAAACGATACAATCGGCGTTAAATCACGCAACGCCACGTTGTAAAGAAGACGTTAAGTCAATTTTTAATCAATGTTTAGAATACGCTATCGGCTGTAAAATTATAACGTTTAACCCTTGTAAGTACGTTAAAATCGTTAAGCATATAAGGGAGAACGGAAAGGCACTTTTGCCGGGCGAAATTACAACGTTTAAAGAAAGTATAAAGGGTAGTGAACTTGAGATACCGTTTTTAATTTTTTTATACACCGGTATACGTAGTTGTGAGTTTGTAAGCGTTCGTTTTGACTTTAACGTCGGTGTTGCTACCGTGATGAACGGCAAAGTTAAAAGCGGAACACGGCAAACGGAACGTCAAATTCCTATTTTAAAGCCGTTATATGAATACCGGGAGCAACTTGAAAATTTTTCGCCGAGCAATTATTCCGTTTACGTTATACAAAACGAATATCGAAGAATTACCGGCGGACGTTTAAAAGACTTAAGACATACGTTTGCGACGTGCTGTCGTAAATTCGTTGACAACGAACTTGTTTCGATTTGGCAAGGACACACGTTAAAAAATATAACTGCAAGCGTTTATACTCATTTTGATATTACATATCAAATTGAGCAGTCGCAAAAAATAGATTATTAAATTCCCCAACTTATTCCCCAAAAATGCTAAAAACACTCTTTTTTAGGCATAAAAAAACCGCCTAAACGTAAATAAAATCACATTTAAAGCGGTCTTTGGCGGAAAAGGCGGGATTCGAACCCGCGCTACGTTTATCACATACTACTCCCTTAGCAGGGGAGCCCCTTGAGCCTCTTGGGTACTTTTCCATAACTTAAGTTTTATTAATATTTAGTTTTTATATTGAGTTTTGGACTTTTTAACAAAGCAAACTCAAACTTTGCTATGCTTAAAAGTCAAGTTAGCCTAATTATATTAACACATAATTAACTTAAAGTCAAAATATTTTGACAAGGTTTTTTATTTTTATTATTAATTTTTTATTTAGACTATTCGTTTTGTTGTTTTTTCATTTTAGTCCAGCAAATAAAGCCGTATACGTCGTTAATTAAAAAGACAACGAAACAAGACGTTAGCGTTAAGTATTTGATATCGTTTACGCTTGCTAAAGCCCATAGAATTATTAAAATAACGTCGTTAAAAGCATAGCCCAAAGCGTAAAATTCACTTCTTCTAAAAGTTAAGTAAACGGCTATAAAACTAGTGCTAATAGATAGAGTGCTAACGGCTAAGTTTGCCGTATTAAAATACTTTAAAATAAAATAAAAAATCCAAGTAATAACAATAGTTAATAAAAACATAAAGATAACTTCTTTAAAGGTGATTTTATTAATTTTTACTTGTAATTTATTCTTTTTATACGGATTTTTTAGCCACGAAAAAATAGAAAGTATTGCCATAGGCATAGTCATAAAAAGGTAAGTTATAAGTTCGCCGTAATACCTATTATTGTATGACACGATAGAGTAGTAGGTACAAAACAATACGCTTAAAATTTCGCCGATAACGTTGCCTTTTGCTATTAAAATAAGCATAGCCACGCTTAAAATTGACATTATAAATATAGTGTAATTTACTCTGTCAAAGGCAAAAAATACCGTCGAAAGTATTATGGTTGAAAGTGTAAAAATAAATATATCGTATTTGTTAAAGTATGATTTTTCTCCACCAAACAATTTCATAAGCACCTAAAATAATTAAAAAACTCGATAAAATTATCGAGTTAATGATTATTAGAGTATAGCATAAATAAAAAAGGATGTCAATTGCCGTTATTAACAAGTTGATATTTAAGTTTGCTAAATTTTTGTCTTTTTGAAAGTTTAACCAGCGTGTTAACTGCATTATTTCCTTGCTCTAAACTTATAGGAAGTCCACCAGGAGCAACTAACCATTGTGATGCAACTACTACGTTTTTAATTTCTTTAACTTGGTTGGTGCATTTTAAAGGAATAGTGTTTTTAGGAACGATAAAACTCATCCACGAGCCTATTTTTGAAAAATTATAACGCTTGTACGTAGCAGGTGTCCACGAGTCGACAACTTCAATATTGCCTTTTAGAGAAGGAATTATCGTTTCGATACAACTTTTATAAAGATTGCAAATTCTTTCTTTTTCTATTTTATATTGAACGTAATCTTTCCTTAAATTAATAAATTTTAAACAATCTTCTTGCTCTAAAAAGGTTAGGCTTTGAATAATGGTTTTGTTATCGTTTATAAACTCTTGGTCGTAAGAATATTCTCTTAAATTAATATGAGTAGTTTTTAAAAGTTTTTTATATTTGAGTGGAATATTAAATGAACAATCCACCTTAAAGGGAAGTTTGTCTTTATCAACTTTAAAAGCAATTCCTAAACTTGAAAAGAGTAATGCGTTTTCATTATTATACCACTTTTTTAAAGGGGCGGGCATTTCAACGTTAAGTAAATCGTTATAAATAAATTTAGCGTCACCAGTAGCAATTAAGTAATCTAAATATATTTGTTTTTGATTATCTAAGGTAACTGATACTACCTTTTCATTTAAAACGTTTGCTTTTTTTATTCCTGTACGAAGATGAATTTTACCGCCAAGCGATAAGAAGGTGTCAAGCAAATTATTAGCCATTTTTTTCGAGCCACCTTTAATTAAATCGGCGTTATTACTAGTAAAATTAGCATAGGTTATAATAAGGGCTAAACTAGAAAAACGTCCACCTATAAAATTTGTAAAAAGTCCACTTATAGTTTTGTTTTTAAACTTTTTTGATAGTTCGTGTAAGTTTAAAAAATAGTATTTTGCAAGACTAGGAATAGATAATATTAAGGTTTTTAAATTTGCTTTTTTATTATAATTTTCTCCACCTACCCCAAGTAGATACTGCATAGTTTTAGTTGCTAAAATAAAAGATTTTATTTCTTTTTCGTCGTCTTTAGAAAGTGAAATTAACTCTTTTTCAGTTTTTTCAATATCTTTATAAAGAGTTGCTTTTTCATTACCGTTATACGAAGTAAAAAGTCTATCAAGCCTTAAGATATCTTCCTTTTTAAAAGCACCAACTTTTTGCCATAACTTATAAGTGTTGGTGTTTTCGTTAGTGCCTGTAAGCCAGTGAATACATCCGTCGATAGTTAAATTTTCTCTTTTCCAACTAGTAAGATTTCCACCAACTTGATTGCTTTTTTCGTATATTTCTACTTCAAAACCTTTTTGCAAGGCAAAAATTCCCGACGTTAAACCACTAACTCCTGCACCTACAATTACTACTTTTTGCATATTTTCATCCCTCCGTAACGAGTATTGACGAAAAAATTTATATTTATAATCGTTGTGGTAAAGTTTTTCCAGTAATTGCGTCTTGGAATATAATAAAATAGCCGTCGTCGTAAGGCAAATAGTTTTTAAGTGGAATAAACTTGCTAATATTTTCAAAGCCTTTTGGAATTTTATTAAACGAGCCTAAAACTGAGTAGCAAATATATTTTGCAGTTTTTAAAAACAAGTCGTCGTAAATAACGCCGAAAGTGTAGTAGTTTGATTTAGAATATTGAACGTTTACGAAAACTCCGCCTTTATAAACGGCGTTTAAAAAATCGTTTTTAACGTTATTTGAAATTAGGGCGTTTACTTTGTCTTTTATCTTTTCATAGTAGTTTTGGTTTGAATAACCGATTGTTTCATTAAGTATAAGCAAATCCCTAGTTTTTTCTTTTTCCGTCTGCGTTGAATTATTGTCGTCAACGTCTTCATTTTGGTTAAGTAAGCCGTTTGAGTGGTAGTAATTAACCGTTGCAATTTGTTCGTCGTCATAAACGTATTGTCCTTGTTCTCGTTCTATATTTTCGTCAATAAGTTCTTTTAAACGATAAGCATCGATTTTGCAATTTCCGTTATAGACTATTGAAAAAATATCGCCACCTTTTTGAAAAAGACAAAAGGTAAAATTTTCAACGTCTAAAACGTCGTCTAACGAAATTGATTGTTTTAAGTTAGAGTTTAGTAAAAATGGATAATAGTGATTGCCGTCGCTTATAAAAAAGTACGTATCGTTAGGTAGAGAAAGATAAAAATCAAATATAAAACTAATTAGATTTAAATTTTTTTCAACTTTTACTACACCTATTATTTTTCCTTGTGAAAAAAATTGATTGTTAAGGCTTTTGATAATTAATAGTTTAGAAAAATTCATAAAAACACCTTTATCACATTATACATATTCGTAAGGTTAAAAAAATAGACGTTTTTATATAATTGTGGCGATAATTGACTTAAAAATTAAAAATAAAGTCAAAATTTTTAAAAAAGTGTTTACAATAACGACTAGTTATGCTAAAATGTATTATAGTGGCAAAGTTTGTAAACTTGCGTCACTTTAAATAATTAATAAAAATTTCTATGAAATTTATAGGAGGCTAAAATGTCAAATAAACCATTAACAAAAAATGAACAAGTATTAAAGTTCGTTAACGACAGTATTGCTCTTTGTCAGCCAGAAAAAGTAGTTTGGATTACGGGCGAAGAATCACAATACGAAGAATTAAGACAAGTAGCACTTGCTACGGGTGAAATGATTAAACTTAATCAAGAAAAACTTCCTGGTTGTTATCTTCACCGTTCTGCAACTAACGACGTTGCTCGTGTAGAAGGTAGAACTTTCATTTGTTGTAAAAACAAGGATGATGCAGGCCCTATCAACAACTGGATGGACCCTCAAGAAGCATACTCTAAAGTAGGTGAAATTTTCAAAGGCTCAATGAAAGGCAAAACTATGTACGTTATACCATATTCTATGGGTGCGGTTGGTTCAACTTTCTCTAAAGCAGGCGTTGAAGTTACTGACTCTATTTACGTAGTTCTTTCAATGAAGATTATGACTCGTGTTGGCAAGTCGGTTTTAGACGTACTTGGCGACAGCAACGATTTCGTTCGTGGTTTACACGCAAAAGCAGACCTTGACCCTGAAAAGAGATATATTCTTCATTTCCCAGAAGACAATTCTATTTGGTCGGTTAACTCTGGTTACGGCGGAAACGTTCTTTTAGGTAAAAAGTGCTTTGCACTTCGTATAGCGTCTTACCAAGGTAAAAACGAAGGTTGGATGGCAGAACATATGCTTATCGTTGGTATTCAAAAACCAAACGGAGAAATTAACTATATTACTGCTGCGTTCCCTTCTGCTTGTGGTAAAACAAATCTTGCAATGCTTATTCCACCAGTTGAATATCAAAAGAAAGGTTATAAAGTTTGGACTGTAGGTGACGATATTGCTTGGCTTAGAGTTGGTAAAGATGGTAGACTTTGGGCTATCAACCCAGAAAATGGTTTCTTTGGCGTTGCTCCTGGTACTAATAAAAAATCAAACTTTAACGCACTTGAATCTGCAATGAAAGACGCAATCTTTACAAACGTTGCTTTAGACCCTAAAACTAACACCGTTTGGTGGGAAGCAATGGAAAAAGATAACGCTGATAAGAAAATGCCAGAATATCTTATCGACTGGACGGGTAAAGAATGGTGGCCAGGTATGGTTGACGCTGATGGTAAAGCAGTTAAAGCGGCACATCCAAACAGTAGATTTACTGCTCCTGCAATTAATTGTCCTTGTATTTCAAGCGAATTTGAAGCACCAGAAGGCGTTCCTGTAACGGCTATCGTATTTGGTGGTAGAAGGGCAAAAACTGCTCCACTAGTATATCAATCATGGGACTGGAATAGTGGTGTGTTCGTAGGTTCTATTATGGCGTCTGAAACGACTGCGGCTGCAACGGGTGCAGTAGGCGTTGTAAGAAGAGACCCTATGGCTATGAGACCTTTCGTAGGTTATAATATGGCTGACTATTTTGCTCACTGGATTAATATGGGTAAAAATATTGCAAAACAACCAAAAATCTTTAACGTTAACTGGTTTAGAACTGATGATGAAGGCAACTTTATTTGGCCAGGCTTTGGTGATAACCTTCGTGTTCTTGAATGGATTATCGCTAGATGCGAAGGTCAAGTTGAAGCAAGAGAATCTGCTATCGGTTATATTCCATACGCTAAAGATATTAATATTGATGGTCTTGATATTGATGAAAAAGTAGTTGAAGATTTACTTTCAGTAGATAAAGCAACATGGCTTGAAGAAGTTAAGGGTATTAGAGAATTCTATGCACAATTTGGCGATAGACTTCCAAAAGAACTTGAAGAACAACTTAAAGCACTTGAAGAAAGACTTTCAAAGTAAAATAATAAAATGCCGTAGCAAAAGCAACGGCATTTTTTGTCTTAAAAAAGTATTAAAATAAACGTTTAGTTGTATAATTAATAGGTAAAGTTATGTCAAAAAAAATATGTTTAGTTTTAGGTGCAGGTGGAGCAAGGGGTGTTTGTCACGTCGGTGTTTTACAAGCCTTTGAAGAAAATGGAATAAAGCCCGATTGTATTATAGGGTGTTCAATGGGTTCGGTTGTAGGTGCTTGTTATAGTAAGGGTATGACGCCAAGTGAACTTGTTGAAATTGCAAAAAATTTAAAAATGGCAGATATTGCCGATTTATCATTATTTCCCGTAAATAAATCTGCTTTGCTTAAATCTGTGAAATTAAGGAGCATTTTAAATAAATATATAGGTGATTCTCATTTTGAAGACTTAAATATTCCGTTTAGTTGTGTTGCCGTTGACGTTATTACGGGTGAAAGCGTGCATTTGAAAAAGGGGTTAGTTGAGCCTGCAGTAAGGGCAAGTTCTGCAATCCCAGCCGTTTTTAAGCCAGTTGAAATTGATGGAAAACTTTTGGTTGATGGTGCGGTTTTCGTACGATTACCACTTAAAGAGGCGAAAGAATCAGGATGTGATATAACAATCGTAGTCGACGCATTAGGTGGGTTACAACCGTATAGAGAAACTAAAACTATTATAGGTCAAGTGTTAAGGGTAGTAGAAGTAAACGATTGTCATATAACTGAACGCAACTTAAAAAAATACAAACCTAACGTTTTAATAAGACCTGACCTTGAAGATATGAGTCAATATAAAGTTGACCGTCTACTTTTTGCTTACGAAAGAGGTTATCAAGCAGGGTTAAGTGCGGTAAAAAAGATAAAAAGATTATTAAATAAAAAGTAAAAAAAATAGACTTGCAAAAAGCCGAAAGAACTTAAAAGTTTTAAAGGAAAAAGTCAATGCAAGTCTTTTTTTATATTGTAAAAATAAAATATAATACATAAAATGTATTAAAATTAAGATTTTTTATTGTCTTTATCTATTTTTTTTGACAACTCGTCGTGTCGTTTTATTAAAGATATAATCGATAATTGAGTGTAGTAAGACGGTAGTTGCGTCGTCTTATTTATGGGAGTTTGTTGTTTTGTTTTATTTTCCGTTTTAGTGGCAGGCGAATTACCTTCGTTATTAGGTTGAAAAAGTTGCTTTTGTGATAAAATTTTATTAAATAATTCAAATAAACCAAAATTTTCCAAAATTTACTCCATTTTTATAAAAACATTTTAATGATTTTACTAAAAATCATTGATTAATCGTAAGTTTTAGTATATAATAATACAATGTAGATTATATATCTAATAAAATACGCCTCTATATATCGTATTTATAAAATTTTAAAATTATTCCATAAGGGAGATTTATAATGAAGAAAAAGTTATCTATAATACTCATAGTCGTTTTGGCGTGCGTGTTTATGTTGACGGGTTGTGACTATAAAACTACCGTTTTAGATAATACTGACGGCATGGTAACGGCTTCAACTAACGGCAGTGCCGTTGTAGAAAAAGGTGATTACGTTTATTTCGTAAACGGTAAAGCAAACGTAGATGATGCTAACAAATTTGGTGAAGTCGTAAAAGGCTCTCTCGTAAGGGTTGCTAAAAATGAACTTGCTAATCCGAGCCAAGCAAATATTGAAGTTGTTATTCCAAAACTTTTTATTTCAGGTCAATACAATAAAAGCGTTTATTTTTATGGTGATAACGTTTATTTCGCAACTCCAAGCGATAAAAAGAATGCGTCGGGTGTAGTTAAAACAGAACAAACTGAGTTTTATAAATTTAACTTAAAAACTGGTAAAATGGACAAAAATCCTATTGCTACCGTTTTAGAAAATACCGTTGACTTTATATTTACTGAAAAAGATGGTGTTGTATATCTTGCATACACTTATAGCGAAACTGACGATAGCGAAAACGTTACTAATTATTTAAAAGTAGTAAATACTCAAACTAAATCTGTTTGGACATCTAAGGCTTATCAAGAAATGTTTTTACCAGAAGACAATTCTAATACGATTTTCTACACAGTAGTTTCAACTTCAAAGGAATTAGACGAAGATACTACTGAAAAATTCCACGATTTGTATAGTTATACGGTTGGTGATGAAGATGCAAAAATTCGTCTTTCGGGTGCAGGTAGTTACGCCGGTAATAGAGATGATAGAAATCAAGCAGGATATCCTATGATAAACGAAGGTGGTTATCAAGGATTTACTATTTCGTTACTTAAAGTTACGGGCGAATATTTGTTCTACAATATAACTAAGTTAGATGATAGTTCAGTTATATATTTTGCTATTGATTATTTAGATAACGGCGTTGTAATTGAAAATTTTGATAACGACGATAATTCTAAAGACGCTTTCGTTAAGAATTTAGGTCACGCTGATAAATATCTTTCAAGTGCCGTTTCGTACAATTCTTTCGTAAAAAGTCTTAGTGAAATTTATTACGTAGATAGCGTTTCTGGTTTAATTAAATACGATTGTTTTGCTCAAACTGCAGAAAGAATTTCGATTATTCAAGAGTCTTGTAAAGATTTAACTCTTTACAGGGTAGAAGGTAATTTATTCTATTTTGCTGATTCAAGTGGTATTTATTACGTATGTGATATTGAAAGTCAAGACGATAAACTTTATCAAATAAACGGGCTTGAAATGGCTCTTAAAGATAATTTCTTTAAACCAACCATAATAAACGTAGGCGACAAAAAATATTTTATTGGTGTTTATACTGCTGAATATTTCTATAATTACACTTATTGTATTGATATAACCGACATAATGAAAGCACCAGAAGAAGGAGAAGACTTGTCGGCATATCAACAAAAAATCGACGGCTATTCTTCTATGGATAGAGAAAAGATATTAGAGTTAAACGCTACACTTTTAGGTAAAATGACAACCGAAGATAAAGATGCGTTTGACACTTACGTTGAAGATAATTACGCAGAAGAAGAATAAAAGTTTAAGTCCGTCAATATTGACGGACTTATGATTTAATAAGGATTGTATGAGAATTTTAGCCTACGACATTGAAAGTACGACGGGGTCACATAGCGATGGTAGTATGTGTTCTTTTGGGTATTGTATTGCAGATGAGAATTTTAAAATAATAGAACAAAAAGATATTGTAATGTCGCCGTGTACAAAAAGATTTAGCGTACACGTTCCTTTAAGATACTCAAAAGAATATATTTTAAAACAACCCGATTTTTCATATCATTATGAAAAAATAAAGTCGTTATTTTCAAACGCAGATATTATAATAGGCTTTTCAGTAATGAACGACGTTGATTTTTTAAACGACGTTTGTGCAGTATTTAAATTAAATAAAATAAAGTATGCTTTTTACGATGTTCAGTTGTTATATAAAAAATTAAAAAACGAAAAAACTTTAACTTCTCTTGAAAAAGCGATGGCTAATCTTAACGAAGAATATATTCCACATCGTTCTGATGAAGACGCTAGGGCAACGTTATTAATTTTTAAGCATTTATGCACGTCGCAAAATTTATCGGTTAAGGAATTTATTTCAAAGAGATTTATTACAGAAGGTTATAACGGACAAAACCAAATAATACCTTGTAGTGACGGCTCTTTGACTAAAAAGGAAAAAACTAAACTTATTAATGCGTTTAGAGATAAAGTTTGCCGTAAAGTTAGAAATAAAAAAGGCGTTTTTCAGGGCAAAGCCTTTGCTTTTAGTGAAGAAATACGATTTGAAGATATAAATTTTTTTAGAAATTTACTTTATAGAATTTATAAACTGGGTGGCAAATACGTTCCTATCGGTGTAAGTAATTACTTTGTAATTAAAAATGAAATTAAAGAAAAAGAAAAGAACGAACTTATTAAAAGAAATCAAGATGGTGAAAAAACTCAAACAATAAACTTGGAACAAGTTTTAAACGATGCAAAAACGTTGCCGTCTTTAGATTTTTCAAAGGACAGACAAATTTTATTAAAAATAAAAAAAGAGCAATCTATTAAAAATAACGTTAAAAAGGGGTAAACTATGCAAGAGATTTTATTAGAAATTATTTACGAATTACAATTATGTATTAGTGTCGTCGTTTCGGCAGTATTCGGTTTTATTATAGGGCTTGAAAGAAAAAGACGTGGTAAGGAGGCAGGCGTTAGAACTCACACGATAATGTGTTTAGGCTCGTGTTTATTTACAGTAATATCTTTAAATCTTTCAAAAAATCTTGATTTTGACCCTGCAAGAATTGCTGCACAAATAATTCCAGGTATAGGATTTTTAGGTGCTGGTATGATTATTTTTAAAAAGAACGAAATTCGTGGTTTAACGACTGCTGCAGGTATATGGGTTACGGCGGGCGTAGGTATGGCTTGTGGTGCAGGTTTATACGTTATTGCTATCGTTGCAACTATACTTATAGTTATTTCACAATGGTTGTTACACTCTGGAATTAAGGTGTTTTCAAAAGATAAATATTATCTTGTAAACGTAGTATTTTTACAAACTGATACCGACGTTGAAAATAAAATTATAAAAGACTTTTTTGGTGTTGATAGACTTAATCATTTAATTATAGATAGAAAACTTGACGGCACTATTGAATATCACGCAACTTTAAAAAGTAACAAAGAATTTTCGTCAACTCAACTTGACGATTTTATGAAGGAAAATCCATTTATTTTAAAAATTGAAAGGTGCGATTAAAAGTTATGAGTAACAAAAGAATTTATAAAAAAATATTTCAAAACAGCGATAGCCTTGACGATTTTTTAAACCATTATAAAATGAGTAAATTTAATTCAACGTGTTTATCGTACAAAAAAATATTAAAGAATAATAAAGATGTTTTAGATTACGTATACGCATCTTGCAAATACGGAGTTAACGGGGCGTATAAATTACATTTTAAAAAAGGGCTTTCGTTTTTAGCAATGGCTGATATTCACGGTTGTTACGAAAGGTTAAGGTCGGCAATTTACTATTTAAACAAGATTGAAAGTTTAGATTTTGGTATTCAACTTGGTGACCTTCAACCGTCTGGGTTTTCGGACAATGACGGAGTTTGGTTTACAAAAGAAGTCAATAAAAGCAAAAAGCCTTTTTATAGCGTAGTTGGTAATCACGATGGTGGAAATACATATAAAAAAGGGTTTAAAGGCTCTACGCAACAAGTTTTTGATAAGTTTTTTGCTCCAACTAAAAAAACTATGCAATTACCTAATTTAGATAAAACGTATTATAGCGTAGATTTTGATGAATACAAAGTAACTTTATTAGTTTTAAATAACTATTTACAACCCGACGATAAAGACGAAAACGGCGAATTTATTTACAAAAGGGGAGCAGATTGTTATAATCAAGAACAAATCGACTTTGTTATAAAAACACTTTCTCAAATGAAAGAAGATTATCATTTACTTATTGCAAGTCACTCATATTTTGAAGATAGCGAAATTGTCGACACTAATTTTACGCAAGAAGGCTCGACTTTTAACGTTTACGTTACTAAAGGTTACGAAGATAATAACGTTATAGCAACTATCGTAGACGCTTGGGTAAACGGCAAAAAGTTAGATTATAAGGTAAATCCATTAAAAGAATATTCACATTATTCTTCAATTAACGTAAAAGCCGACTTTACTAATAAAAAAGGTGCTTTTATCGGTTATTTTACTGGTCACGTTCACCAAGATATAGTTGGTAGAAATAAAAAATTTCCAAATCAAAATGTTTTTGCGTTTGCGTCGGCTGGGGACGTATATCAATGTTGCAATGCAGACCTACCGAGAATTCAAGGGACTAAAAGTGCCGACCTTTTAACCGTGTGTAGTATAGATACTGAAAACAGAAGGGTAAATTTCGTAAGGGTAGGTTCAAACGTTACGACAACTATGGTCGAAAGAAAATGTATTTCAATTAAATATTAACTATAAAAAAGACTAACGAAAAGTTTTCGTTAGTCTTTATTATTTTAAAGTATATGTATGTCGTGTTTTTTTGCTTCTTCTTCAAGACCGTCAGGCCAAAGTGAAACTTGCACTTCGCCTATATGTGCTTTTTGTAAAATAAACATACAAAGACGTGATTGCCCGATACCGCCACCTATAGTTAAAGGTAATTCGTTATTCATAATTTGCTTATGATAATATAAGTTTAACCTTTCTAACTTATTTCTTTCTTCAAGTTGCTTTTGTAAAGACGTAGCGTTCACCCTTATACCCATACTTGAAATTTCAAACGAAGATTCTAAAACTTCGTTATAAAGCAAGATATCGCCGTTTAAATCCCAGTCATCGTAGTCTGGGGCTCTGCCATCGTGTGGTAAGCCGTTTTTAAGTTTCTTACCTATTTGCATTAAAAATACCGTACCGTATTTTTTAGTAAGGGCAGTTTCTCTTTGCTTAGGCGTCAAATCCGGATACATTTCTTCTGCTTGACTTGTAGTAATAAAGGTACACTCTTTAGTCATATTAAGTGAAAGTTCACTAAATTCTTTTTTAGTCATTTCATTTACTTCGTAAATAACGTCAACTATATCTTGTACCGTATTCTTAAGATAATCAATAGTTCTTTCGCTTTCCTCAATTACCTTTTCCCAGTCCCATTGGTCGACGTAAATTGAGTGGATATTATCGATATCGTCGTCACGTCTAATAGCGTTCATATCGGTATATAAGCCCGTTTCTTTAGTAAAGCCGTATTTTTTAAGTGCCGTTCTTTTCCATTTTGCAAGCGAGTGAACTATTTCAGCATTTCTGCCGTCAAGTTCCTTAATATCAAACCTAACAGCCCTTTCAACGCCGTTTAAATCGTCGTTTAACCCTGTGTTAGAAAAAACTAAAATAGGTGCAGAAACCCTTATTAAAGAAAGTTTTTTACTAAGTGCCTTTTCAAAATTATCTTTGACAAACTTAATAGCCCTTTCGGTAGTTATTAAATCTTGTTTGCACTTATAATTTTTTGGTACGTATAAATTTTTCATATTTATCCCCTTCTTTAATACTTTTAACTATCATATAATAACAACACTTTTTATTTTTGTCAAATAAAACTTAAACTCAACAATAGAATAGTTTATTATTTTTTTCAATATATATATAAATAAGGAATAAATTATGGGTTTTAGTGATTGTATATTAAAATGTCTTAATTTGGACGCAACGTCTTTTTCTTCAAGTTATAGAGTTACTATAATAGGCGAAAAAGGAGCTTACATAGAAGGGGCGTTAAAAATAATAGACGTAAAAAATCAAGTTGTTATTGTTGCTGTTAAGAATGGGAAGTTAAGCGTATTTGGTAATGATTTAAAGTTAAAGTCGTATTGTGAAAACGACTTAGCAATTTTGGGGAAGGTTCAAAAAGTTGAGTTTGAAAATTAAGAAGGGTTTATTGCGTGTTAAATGCTTGATAAAATGTCAAAATGAAAATTATTTTACGCAAATTTTACATCGTAAGAAAGTTAACGTTTTAGAACTAAAAAAGGTAGACTGTAATAATGTTATTATTACAGTAGATTATAATGATAGTAAAAAATTTTTTGCTATTTGCAAAAATATGTGCTATAATATAAAAAGAGTATGGTATAAAGGGGTAATTTCGCCTTTTGTAAACGCAGTAAAAAACGCAAGCATAATTATAGGGTTTATTTTGTTTTGTGTAACGTCTTCTTTTTTAGGCGATTTTATATTGCAAATAGATTATATCGGCACGGGTAATACCATAGCAAATCAAACTAGTTTTTTGCTTGAAGAATACGGAGTAAAAAAGTATGGTAAATTTTCTAGCGTAGATTTTACGTCATTAGAAAACTATCTTTTAGAAAATAGCCCTAATTTATCTTTCGTTAATTGTAAAAAAAGTGGTAATAGATTAATTATTGAAAGCAGTTTAGGTAAAAGAGAAAATCAGTCAATATCTAGGAACGGCAAAGATATAGTAAGCGACGTTGACGGTGTTATTATCAAAATTAGTGTATTGCGGGGTACTTCGCTTTTTAAAGTTGGCGATAGTGTAAAAAACGGTGATATTTTAATTGCAGGTTACGCAGTAGGTACTAACGACGAAAAATATGAAAGTTTTGCTCTTGGTTACGCTATTGTAAGTTACGAGTATAAACAAGATTTTATAGAGAAAAATACTAGTATAGAGAACATTAATAAAATTAAAAAGATACTTGCTTTTCAATTTGAAGACGAAATCGTTAACGAGCAAGTAGAGATGATAGATGGTGGATTTAGCATTAAATTGACGCTAAATCGTTATATAGGGGGATAATTTGAGTAAGATACAAACTCTCGTAAAAATAAAAGAAAAAGACGTTTTAACGGCGTTATTAGGCGTTTTTGACCAAAACCTTGAATTAATAATGCGTGAAACAGACGTAACTTGTTACGTTAATGAAAGTGGAATTTTATTAACGGGTGAAGAATCTAACGTATTGCTTTGTGAAAAGGTAATAAATAAACTTGCGTCGATAATATCGCTAGGTGAAACTATAGATAAATCGGTAATTATTTATTGTATTGATATTGCAAGAAACGGCAGTATTGAAGGTTTTGAAAAGTTAGTTAGTGGCGTGGTTGCAATTACGTCTAAGGGTAGACAAATCAAATGTAAAACTTTTGGACAAAAACAATACGTGGAAGCAATTAAAAATAACAACGTAGTGTTTGGCGTAGGGCCTGCAGGTACTGGTAAAACCTATCTTGCCGTAGCGTTAGCCGTTCAGTCTTATAAGATGAAAGAAGTTGAAAAAATTATTTTAACTAGACCAGCCGTAGAGGCGGGAGAAAAGTTAGGATTTTTACCGGGTGATTTGCAAAATAAAGTAGACCCGTATTTAAGACCATTATACGATGCTTTGCAAGAAATGTTCGGTCTAGAAACTTATCAAAAGTTAATTGAAAGAGGCGTTATAGAAATTGCTCCGCTAGCATATATGCGTGGTAGAACTTTAACCGACGCTTTTATTATTTTAGACGAAGCACAAAACACTACAAAAGAACAAATGAAAATGTTTTTAACTAGGCTTGGTCAGGGTAGTAAAATGGTAATAACGGGCGACGTAACTCAAATTGACTTGCCAAATGGTAAAGAAAGTGGGTTAAAACACGCCGTAGGCATATTAAATCAAGTTAAAGAAATACAAGTCGTAAACTTGTCGTACAAAGACGTTGTTAGAAATCCTTTAGTAAGTGAAATTATAAAAGCCTATTCTAAGGAAAAGACAACCAAAGGGGAAAACTAATGGTAAAAAATGTAAGAAGAATTAAATGGGAAGGAAAAGATTTTATAAAACACGCAATTGTTTTATTTGTCGAGTATATAGTGTTAATGTCGCTTTTATTCGTTGCGTTAATTATAAGAAATAACGGCATTGAAGATTTTAACGTGTTTTTCAGCAATATCGACAACGTAAAAGGCGTAGTATTTAGTGGAATAGCCGTTGCAATGTTAATTATCGTTACATTTATCTATTTTTACAATATTAAAGGCGATTTTATCTATAAATTATCTAATCAGTTTATGATATATGCAATTTTAACGGTATCGGTAATATCAAACTATGTGTTTGGACTTATCAATATTTATTTAAGACCTATTAGTTTATGTTGTTTATTAATGTTATTCGTAACCGACAAAAAAACTGCAGTATTTATGAATATTGTTTTTGCTTCGTATATGATAGTCGTTGACTTTTTAATGTACGAATCAAACGCATTAGCAATCACGTCGATGGCAATCACCTTTATTACGGGTACGTTTGCAGTATTTTTAGTTGACGGCAAAACTTCAAGGTTTAAAGTTTTATTAATGGGTGGACTTATATCAATTCCCGTTATGCTTGCGTCGATAGGAATCGAATTTTCTTTTACCGACAACTTAGTTTACGCTTTTGGTAGCGGGATTTTGACTAATGCGTTATTTATAGTAATTTTACCATTTATTGAAATAATGTTTGGGGCGGTAACCAACTTTAGATTAAGTGAACTTACCGACCATAAAGTAAGGTTAATTAAAAATCTTATACAAACCGCACCGGGAACTTTTAATCACAGTATATTAATTGCAACGATGGCAGAAGCGTGTTCAAATGCAATAGGTGAAAATCCTATGCTTGCAAGGGCGTGTGCCTATTATCACGATATAGGTAAACTTAAAAATCCAGAATATTTTGCTGAAAACCAAACTGACGTTAACTTGCACGACGACCTTTCGCCAGAACTTTCTACCGATATCATTAAGTCGCACGCAAAAGACGGGGCAGAATTTATTAGAAAAAGACGTTTGCCGTCTATTTTAGCAGATATTGCCGAACAACATCACGGCACTATGCCTATAAAATATTTCTATGCAAAAGCCAAAAAGTTTACGGATGGACAACTTGATATGGAAGATTTTTGCTATCAAGGACCAAAACCACAAACTAAAATTGCAGCAATAATAATGATTTGTGATGCAAGTGAAGCAAAGGTAAGAACTATTACTAATAGAAGTCACGAACTCGTTGATAAGGCTGTTAGGGAAATTATTGAAGAAAGGATGGATTTAGACCAGTTCACCGAGTGTGACATAACTTTAAGGGAACTTGATATAATAAGACACACGATAACAAGTTCGCTTGCAGGAGTTTATCACGGTAGGGTAAAATACCCTAAATTAAAGGTTGGTAAGAAAAATGGAAACTAACTTAAAATGTATTTACAAAAAATCCCCGATAAATATTGATAAACTTACTTCGCAAGTTTTTAAAACGTTAAATCAAAAAGAAAATCTAATATTTGAACTCGAATTTGTCAGCAAGGCTAAAATAAAAAAACTTAATAGAGATTTTAGACAAATTGATAAAGTAACCGACGTTTTATCTTTTCCTACCTTAAACGATATTTGTGGCAAGGTAATTACTAAAAAGGATTATTCTTTTGACTACGATAGCCAAAACGAAGGCGTTTTTATAGGCTCGATTGTCGTTTGTACTAAAAGGGCAGAAGAACAAGCCGTAGAGTACGGGCACTCTGTTGAAAGGGAAATTACTTTTTTAATATGTCACGGACTTTTACATTTATTCGGTTACGACCATATTGAAAATTTAGATAGGTTAGAGATGGAAAAACTTCAAGATGAAATTATGCAAAATATAGGGGTATTAAGATGAAATGTGGCACGGTTGCCGTATTAGGCAAGGCAAATGCAGGTAAATCAACACTAATAAACGTTTTAGTAGGTGAAAAGGTTGCTATCGTATCGCCAAAACCACAAACTACTCGTGATAGAATTTTAGGTATTTTAACGACTGACGATTATCAAATAGTTTTTGAAGATACTCCGGGATTTTATAAGGCAGGTACGATTTTAAATAAAAAAATGCAAAAGACGGCACGTCGAACTGCAAAAGAAGTAGACCTTGTTTTATTCGTAATTGACGGTCACGATGGCATAAAAGACGAAGAATTTAATATTTTAAATTCGATTTGCCAAAGCGAAGTTCCTTGCATTGTAGCAATGAGTAAAACTGATATAACCGTAAAAGATAAAATACCAGAAAATTTAGTTAAACTAGCATCGATTGATAATATAAAAGAAATAGTTCCCGTTTCGGCAAGGAAAGGTAGAAACGTTAAAGAATTATTATCGGCAATTTTGAAATATTTACCAGAAGGCGATATGATTTTTAGTGAGAACGTTATTTCAAACAAGACTGAACGATTTATGATTAGCGAAATTATGCGTGAAAAGGTGCTTTTAAAATTTGATAAAGAAATACCGCACGGCATAGCCGTTATAGTTAACGAATTTTCAAAAAGAGAAAACGGAATTTACGACATAAGTTTAGATATAATTTGCGAAAAACAAAACCATAAGGCTATTTTAATAGGTAAACAAGGTAAAGCCATTAAAGAAGTTAGTGCTTTTGCAAGGGAGAGTATGGAAAAGTTTTTAAACGCTAAAGTTTTTTTAACTACCTACGTTAAAGTTATAGAAAACTGGCGTGATAAAGAAAAATACATAAAGGAATTCGGTTATACTGATGATGGTGATATCTAATGAGAATGCGTAGAAAAAAGAACCTTTCCTCTAGGCTTGAAAATTGCAAAGATTACGTTATTATGTCGGTTTCGGGTGAGCATTTTCATTTAGAAGAAGAAAAACGTTATAATTATATAGATATTAAAAATCTTTTTGGTAACGACAATCCCGTTGAAATGGAAATAGGCTGTGGTAAAGGTGGATTTTTAATTGAAATGGCGTTAAAAAATCCAAACGTAAACTATATAGGAGTTGAAGTTTGTGAAAACGTTATCGTTTCGGCAGGTGAACTTGCAAAAGAAAGGGGACTAACTAACGTAAAATTTTTAAATATGGGTGCAGAACTTTTAAATTATTTTATAAAAGACGGCACTATTAGTAATTTATATTTAAATTTTTCTTGTCCGTATCCTAAAAAACAATATGAAAATCATAGGCTTACTTATAAATATTTTTTAAATATCTACAAAAAACTTTTTAAAAAAGGTGCTAAAATATTTTTAAAAACTGACAACGATGGATTTTTTGAATATTCTAAAAACTCTTTATTAGAAAATGGGTTTGAGTTACTTTACGTAACTGACGACTTGTATAGCGAAGATATAAGCGATAATATTCAAACTGAATATGAAAGGAAATTTGTTCTTAATAATTTTAAAATACATAAATTAATTGCAATAGAAAAAAATTAACAAAAGGAGAAAAAAATGACAATTTTTGACGTGTTAACGCTTATCGGGGGCGTATCTTTATTCCTTTATGGTATGAACGTTATGGGTAAAGCGTTAGAAAGTACCGCTGGTGGTAAACTAGAAACAACGTTAGGTAAATTAACTAATAATAGTGCAGCAGGATTATTAACAGGTCTTGGCGTAACTGCCGTGATACAGTCGTCTGGTGCAACTACCGTTATGGCGGTGGGCTTTGTAAACTCGGGGATAATGACTTTAAGGCAAGCAATCCCCGTAATTATGGGTTCAAACATAGGTACTACCGTTACTGCGTGGCTTTTAAGTTTAACGGGCATTTCAGGTGAAACTTTAATTTTACAACTTTTAAAGCCTATGTCTTTTACACCTATACTTGCACTTATCGGTATATGTTTACAAATGTTTGCAAAATCTAAAAAGAAAAAAGATTTTGGCACTATATTTTTAGGCTTTGCCGTATTAATGTTTGGTATGGATATTGTAAGTGGGGCAGTTGCTCCATTAGAAAACGTACCTGAATTTCGCCAATTATTCGTTATATTTGAAAACCCTATTTTAGGTATTATAATGGGTGCTGTGGTAACTACAATTATGCAATCGTCGTCAGCGTCGGTAGGTATTTTACAAGCCTTTACGTCAACGGGAGCAATTTCGTACGCATCTACAATTCCTATAATAATGGGGCAAAACATAGGTTCATGTACAACGGCACTTTTATCTTCGGTAGGTGCTAACAAAAATGCAAGAAGAGTTTCAATGGTGCACCTTTCATTTAACGTTATAGGAACGTTAATTTGGTTAAGTGTTTATTGTGTTGTAAAGTGGTTTTTTGCTCCTGCAATATTAAGTCAATCTGCTACAGAAACAGGTATTGCTATAATTCATACGATGTTTAACGTTTCGTGCGTTATAATTTTATTCCCAGCGTCAAAACTTTTAGAAAAACTTGCATACAAAATTATACCTGAAACGGCAAGCCCTGAAAAAATTACCGAACTTGACGAACGTTTGCTTGCGTCGCCTGCGGTTGCAATCAAACAAGCCTACGACTTAACTTTAAAAATGGCTGAACTTTCACAAGAATCTATAGATTTAAGTATTAAATGTTTAAGTAAATACGATACTAAAATTGCAGAACGAATAAAAGAAATAGAAGATTTAACCGACCATTATGAAGATATAATCGGCTCGTATCTTGTTAAGTTAAGTTCTAAGCCGTTAACTGAAAAAGAAGGAACTATGGCTTCAGTTTTACTTAGGGCGATAGGTGATTTTGAAAGAATAACCGACCACGCCGTGAACATTTTAGAATCAAGTGAAGAATTAAAAGATAAAGAAATTAAGTTTACTGAATTTGCATATAAAGAAATGACTTCTTTATGTTTAGCAACTAAAGAAATAGTTAAACTTTCTCACGAAGCGTTTTTACAAAACGATTTAGAAGTGGCGTATTTAGTTGAACCGCTTGAAGAAGTAATAGATAAAATGAAAAAATTACTTCGTTCAAAACATATTGAAAGATTACGTCAAGGTTTATGCAGTATCGAAGCGGGCTTTGTTTGGAGTGACCTTATTTCTAATATGGAAAGAGTTTCTGACCATTGTTCAAATATTGCAGGTTGCGTAATAGATATTTCTAAAAACAATATGAATATGCACGAATCGTTAAAAGCAATTCGTGGTGAAAGCGAGTTTTATCGTGAAAAATATAAAGAATACACGGCTCAATATTTCGACGTTTTACAATAATTTAAAAGACTAACGAAAATTTTCGTTAGTCTTTTGTTTTAATAATCAGTTTTTCCTAGCAAATAATCGATTGTTACTGAAAATGTGTTAGCAATTTTAATAAGCATATTAAAATCGCATTGTCGTTCTCCGTTTTCCCAATAAGAAATTAACCTTGTTGAAACGTTTAAAATAGTGCCTATTTCAGCACGAGATAAATTTTTTTCTATTCTTAATTCATAAAACCTTTCGGCAAACTTGTTTTTCATATTATTATTGTAGAACAAATTGTTCTAAATTACTTGACACGGAACAAAATGTTCCGTATAATATTATTGTACAATTTAAGTAATTTTAGTATACATAGGTTAAAACATGAGTATTATTGATAAGTTGAGAACGCATGGCGAAACAGAGGAAGTTTTTTTAGAAACTCAATGCGATGATTATTTTGATTTTGCTGACCAAAAAAATTATAATAGATATTATATTTTTTTAACAAAAAAATCATTTATTGTATTTAAAGAAAAAGGGATTTTCAATGGAATTCAAGTATTAAGAAAATTTAATTTAAACGAGATAAGGATAAAAAACAATATTCCAGAATTCTTTACTATTAAAAAAAATTTAAGGGAAGAAGGCACAGAGTACGAAAATGGATTCATAGGTTTTACTATACAGTTTAGTTCAACTATGAAGGGAATATATTTTCACTATAATGGTCCTGAAGAAAAAAAAGAAAAAGAAAAAATTATTAAATTGTGGGTAGGTAAAATAAAAGCAATATATGAAACGGAGTATGGTTTAGGTGCTATTTCCAAAAACAGTACGTTAACTCGTTATTGTATAAATTGTGGTACGCAAATACAAGGGTGTAAGGGGAGCAGTGCAAATTGCCCTAGTTGCGGATTTTTAAATAAGTTTTAACATTCTTAGTTTAATAGGTAAAAATATATGGGAATAATAGGTAAACTTATAGGTTTGGCAATAACGGTTGCAGGTGCAGCAACTGTAGCATCTAGTCTTGCCAAAAAGAAAGAAGAGAAAGAAATGCGTGAGCAAAAAATAATAAGACTAGAAAAAGAGTTAAAAGAAACACAAACAAAGGATTATGAACGAGAAAAAGAAATAAGAACTTTGAAAAGTGTTTTAAAAAGTAAAGAAGAAATGCGACAAAATGAGCATACAAAGTGTAAAAATTGCGGTACTCAAAATTTATATAACGCATCATATTGTAATTTGTGTGGGCATGAGTTGTTTGTTCATAAAAAATCTGTTACCAAATATTGTTTTTGCTGTGGGGCTCAATTAACTGGGCTACAAGGGCATGATGTAGTGTGTCAATATTGTAATTCAAAAACTACTTTATAATCAAAAAGACTAACGAAAATTTTCGTTAGTCTTTTGTTTTACGCTAAGCCAAGTAAAGAAACAAGCATTAAAAATGAAATTCCGTAGTAGCAACAAACTGAAATAAAGTCGTTTAGGGTAGTGATTAACGGACCAGACGCAATAGCGGGGTCAATACCTACTTTTTTAAAGAACATAGGAATAAGCGTACCTATAAGTCCTGCAATTATCATTGCGATAAAAAGCGAAACGCCTATGCAACCCGATATTGCAAAAGGAGAAACGTTTAAGTGTGCAATGTCGTTTGGAATAATAAACGTAAGGTATAGTCCCACGAATAAAAATGAAATTAATCCAACTATAAGCCCGTTTAAAACGCTAACTCTTAATTCTTTTAGTATAAACGAAAGTTTTTGTTTAGTCGTTAATTGTTCGTCAGAAACAACCCTAATCGTTACGCCAAGACTTTGCGTACTAGTGTTACCACTCATACTTAAAATAAGCGTTTGGAAAGAGTAAATTATAATAAGCGAAAGTGGAATTACCGTTTGAAAAAGTTGAGTAACGTAAGAAATGCCAAAACCAACGACAAGTAATACTAGTAGCCAAGGAATACGTTTTTTAACGCTTTTAAAAATAGGTTCGTCCAAATCTTCTTCACTAGTTAAACCGGCTAGTTTTGCGTAGTCGTCGCTAATTTCTTCAACGGCAACTTCAGTAACGTCGCTAGACGTAATAACTCCTATTAACTCGTTGTTTTCGTTAAGTACGGGAATTGAGTCTTCTTGATAATCTTTTAATTTTTCAATACAATCGCTTATCGTTTCGTTTGCATAAACGTAAGGGTAGTTGGTAGAAATTATACTTTCAAAAGGCGTCGTGTCCCTTGCTACGACTAAATCTCTAAGTTCAACTGCTCCGTAAAAAACGTTGCCGTTTAAAACGTAAATGGTCGAAATGTTATCGTTATCGGCGGCTTGCTTGATTACCGAAGACATTGCCTTTTTAACCGTAACGTCTTTGTCTACGGTAACAAAGTTAGTCGTCATCTTGCTACCTATAAGGTTATCTTCGTAAGAATTAATAAGTTCAATATCTTCTAAAACTTCGTCGTCAATTAACTTGATAATTTCTTGTTTAGTGTCTTCTTCTAATTCGTCTAAAACTTCAACTGCGTCGTCTGCGTCCATCGACTCGATAATATCTGCAACTTTTTCAATTTCAAGTTCACCTATATATTCTTCAACGTCGTCAAGATAAGCAAAAACGTCACTAGTGCCGTCAACGCCTAAAACTAAGTACAATTTTTTTCTTTCAAGCGAAGAAAGTTTAGGAATAATTTCGGCAATATCGTTGTCGTGATAATCGCTTAACGCTTCTTTAAGTTGTTTTTTAGTTAAATCACTTCTAATTAATAAAAGCAATTCTTCTTCGTAATTTCTTTTTTCAGGAATAGTAATTTCGTTATTTTCTATAAGGTTGTTTTTTTCACTCATAATTAGTCTCCTTAGGGCATAAAAAAAGCCCGTGATAAGACGGACAAATAACTAATTCGCTTTTCTATATATAATATATAATAAAATAATCGACAATTTGCCCACTACAAAGTACGCAAATTTTTGCGTACAAGGTTATTAAATTTTCTACTTCGCACGCCATCGGATGTCATAATCAATTCTCCTTTTTTCTAAATTGTAGCACTAATATTAAATTTTGGCAACGATTTTCATCATTTTTTATCATTAAATCGTTAATTAATTTAGGATAATATACTATATATTGTGTCGAAAAAATAAAATATAAAAATATTTAGAAAATTTAAAAAAAGTTGCAAAAAACGTTTGACTTTTAAATGTATATATAGTATTATACAGAGGCTGTGTTAAATAGGGTAGAGACAAAAAGTTACTTTAAATGCTTTTCTGAATCCGGAAATCAGTTAGGGCATAGATAATTTTTGTTGACAAATGTGAGGGTTAAACTCTTGCGACTAACCACCCAAGGGCGTATAATGTCATTCGCAAAAAACACACAGCAGCGAGTGATTTTTTTATGTCTTAAGGTGTGACACACACGGCAATGTTGACCACATTAACAGTTAGTATAAAAAAAGGAGAAAATCAATGGCAGGACAAAAAATTAGAATCAAATTGGCTGCATACGACCACAGAATGGTTGACCAAGCAACTGAAAGAATCGTCGAAGCGATGAAAAAAGCAGGTGCAAAGATTAGTGGACCTATTCCCCTTCCTACGGAAAAGGAAATAGTTACTATTTTAAGGTCGCCACACAAGTATAAAGATAGCAGAGAACAATTTGAAATTAGAACTCACAAGAGATTAATTGACATTTATTCGTCAAACGCAAAAATACTTGATAGTATACATTTGCCAGCAGGCGTAGACGTAAAAATCAAGTTATAATCAAAAATTAAAAGTATTTTATGGAGGTGAACTTTATCTATGAATAAAGCAATCATTGGTAAGAAATTAGGTATGACACAGGTCTTTTCTGCAGACGGAAAAGTAATCCCTGTTACCGTAGTAGAAGCAGGTCCATGCCCAGTCGTTCAAATTAAGACGATTGAAAAGGACGGCTATGAGGCAGTAAAAGTTGGTTTTGGTGACGTAAAAGAATCAAACCTCAACAAACCTGAGCAAGGTCAGTTTAAAAAAGCAGGCGTTGAACCAAAGAAAATTCTTAAAGAATTTAGATTTGACGACGTTAAGGGCTACGAAGTAGGCTCGGTTTTAACTGTTACGCAATTTGTTGAAGGTGATAAGGTTGACGTTGCGGGAACAACGAAAGGTCACGGTTTTAGTGGCGTAATCAAAAGATGGAATCAACAAAGATTGAAAATGACACACGGTGTTGGCCCAGTACACAGAGAAGTAGGTTCAATGGGTTCAATCAGTTCTCCATCAAGAGTATTTAAGAACAAACACATGCCTGGTCAATACGGACATGAAAGAGTAACTGTTCAAAATCTCGAAATCGTAAGAGTAGACGAAGCAAGAAACGCACTTTTAATTAAAGGTGCAATTCCAGGTCCTACCGGCGGTATCGTAGTTATTTCTAACAGTGTAAAAGCATAAGGAGAGTAGAGATATGCCAAGCGTTAAAATTTATAATATGAAAGGTCAAGAGACCGGCAGTATGGAATTAAGTGACATCTTTGCTATTGAATATAACGAACCTTTAATACACCAAGCAGTAGTTACAAGACTTGCTAACGAACGTCAAGGAACTAAAAGTTCTTTAACTAGGTCGGAAGTAAGAGGTGGTGGTAAAAAACCTTATAGACAAAAAGGTACGGGTAGTGCTCGTCAAGGTTCTACAAGAGCACCACAATGGATTAAAGGTGGCGTAGTTTTTGCTCCAAAGTCAAGAGATTTCTCTAAGAAGATGAACGTTAGAGCAAAAAGAATAGCACTTTTATCAGCACTTTCTAAAAAGATTGTTGATAATCAATTTATCGTTATCGACAAATTAGAAGTTGAAAATGGTAAAACAAAAGAAATGGTAGCATTTCTTAAAGCATTTGAATTAGATAAAACCGTATTAATGGTAATGTCTAATAATGATGTAAAAGTAATAAGAGCAGCAGCAAACATACCTACGCTTGCAACGATGCCTGTTGAACAACTCAACACGTACGACGTTGTTAAAAACGCTGTAGTAGTTTTGGCTAAAGACGCTGTTGAATCTATTGAAAAGTTTTATGAGGAGGTTCAAGCAGAATAATGGAAGCAAGAGACGTAATTATTAGACCTCTTTTAACAGAAAAGAGTTACGCTGAAATAGCAACTAAAAAATATGTTTTTATCGTTGCTAAAAATTCAAACAAAACCGAAATAAAACTTGCAGTTGAAAAACTTTTTGGCGTAAAAGTTCAATCAGTTAACACGGTAAATTGCCATGGTAAATTTAGAAGAATGGGTAGAAACGAAGGTTATACTCCAGACTATAAAAAGGCAATCGTTCAATTAAAGCAAGACAGCAAGAGCATTGAGTTCTTTGACTCATTGTCTTAAGGAGGAAAAGTAAATGGGTATTAAAAGATATAAACCTACCTCTTCTGCACGTCGTTTTATGACGGTTAGTACTTTCGAAGAAATTACTTGTACTAAACCAGAAAGGTCGTTATTAGAAGACCAAAAAAAGAGTGCCGGAAGAAATGCTCAAGGTAAAATAACTGTAAGACACCAAGGTGGTGGAAACAAAAGAAAATATCGTATTATTGACTTTAAAAGAAATAAAGACGGTATTCCAGCAGTAGTAAAGACGATTGAATACGACCCAAACAGAACGGCAAATATCGCACTTTTAGTTTATGCTGACGGAGAAAAGAGATATATTCTTGCTCCACTCGGCCTTAACGTAGGCGACAAAATCGTTAGCGGTCCAACGGCAGATATTAAGCCAGGCAACGCACTTGCTATTGAAAATATTCCAGTAGGTACTATGATTCATAATATTGAACTTCAACCAGGTAAAGGTGGCCAACTCGTAAGAGCAGCAGGTATGTCTGCACAACTTATGGCTAAAGAAGGTAAATATGCACAAGTTAAAATGCCTAGTGGTGAAATGAGACTTATTCTCGTTACATGTAAAGCAACTATCGGTCAAGTTGGTAACTTAGACCACGAAATTATTAGAATAGGTAAAGCCGGTAAAGTAAGACATATGGGTATTAGACCTACCGTTCGTGGTTCTGTTATGAACCCTTGCGACCACCCTCATGGTGGTGGTGAAGGTAGAGCACCTATCGGCCGTTCTGGTCCTGTAACTCCTTGGGGTAAACCTGCTCTTGGATACAAGACGAGAAAGAAGAAGAATAGAACTGATAAGATGATTCTTAAGAGAGTAAACTAATAGGAGGGAGATAAAATGAGTAGAAGTGTTAAAAAAGGTCCTTTCGTGCAAGAAAGATTACTTAAAAGAGTAGAAGCGCTTAACGCTGAAAACAAAAAGACGGTTTTAAAGACTTGGTCTAGGGCGTCTACGATATTCCCTCAAATGGTTGGACACACAATCGCAGTTCACGATGGAAGAAAGCACGTTCCAGTTTATATAACTGAAGATATGGTAGGTTGTAAACTTGGTGAATTTGCTCCAACAAGAACGTTTAAGGGACACTCAGGTTCTAAAACATCTGATGGTAAATAAGGAGATTTCAAATGGCTAAGAATATGAAATTAAAGACTCAAAGAATTGAGGAAAATAAAGACAAAAGAGCAAAAGCAATTGCTAAATACGTTAGAATTTCTCCTTACAAAGTAAGAGTCGTACTTGATAATATTAGAGGTAAAAGTGTTAAAGATGCTATCGCTATTTTAACGAATACGTCTAAAGCGGGTGCAGACCCAATTAAAAAGGTTGTTCTTTCTGCAGTAGCAAATGCTGAACACAATCTTGGCATGAATAAAGACGATTTAAAAATAGCAGAATGTTATGCTGACCAAGGTCCAACTCTTAAAAGAATGAGACCAATGGCTCATGGTAGGGCGTTTAGAATTTTAAAACGCACAAGTCACATCACGGTTATTCTTGATGTGCTTGCTAAGTAGGAGGAATTATGGGACAAAAAGTTAATCCACATGGTTTAAGAGTCGGCATTATTAAAGACTGGGATACTCAATGGTATGCAGATAAAAAGGGTTTTTCAGTAAATCTTAAAGAAGACTACGAATTAAGAAAATATATCAAAGAAACTTATTTCCAAGCAGCAGTTTCTTCAATTAGAATTGAAAGAGCAGCAAATAAAGTTACTATTACGGTATTTACTGCTAGACCAGGCGTACTTATCGGTAAAGCAGGTGCAGAAATTGAAGTAATGAAAGGAAAACTTTCAAAAATTGCTCAAAATAAGCAAATTGCTATTAATATCGTAGAAGTTAAAAAGCCAGATAGCGACGCACAACTCGTTGCTGAAAACGTTGCATCACAACTTGAAAAGAGAGCATCTTTTAGAAGAAGTATGAAACAAGCAATTTCAAGAGCAATGCGTCTTGGTGTTAAAGGTATTAAAATTATGGTAAGCGGTCGTTTAGACGGTGCAGAAATTGCTCGTAGCGAACAATACCATGAAGGTTCAATTCCACTTCAAACTTTAAGGGCTGATATCGATTATGGTTTCAGTGAAGCACATACTACGTTTGGTATTATCGGTATCAAAGTATGGATTTATAAAGGTGAAGTTTTAGGAAAAGTTTCTAAAATAAGTGAAGGAGGCGAAGCATAATATGTTGATGCCTAAAAGAGTAAAAAGAAGAAGAGTTCATAGAGGCAGAATGACTGGTAAGGCTAATAAGGGTAACCAAATTACTTACGGCAAGTACGGTCTTGTAGCAATGGAACCTGCTTGGATTACTTCAAATCAAATCGAAGCAGCCCGTGTCGCTATGACGAGATTTATTAAGCGTGGTGGTCAAGTTTGGATAGATATATTCCCACACAAGCCTATTACGCAAAAACCTGCTGAAACAAGAATGGGTTCAGGTAAAGGTTCAGTTGAATACTGGGTAGCAGTTGTTAAACCAGGTAGAGTATTATTTGAAATGGACGGTGTTGATGAAGTAACTGCAAGAGAAGCAATGCGTCTTGCTGGACATAAACTTCCTATCAAAACTAAGTTCATGATTAAAGAAATCGAACAAGAAGGCGGTGAAGGTTAATGAAAATACAAGAAATTAAAGGTATGACTAACGACGAATTAGTTGCAAAACTCGACTCGTTAAAAGAAGAATTATTTAACCTTCGTTTCCGTCACGCAACGGGACAACTTGAAAACCCTACCGTATTAAGAACGGTTAAGAAGGATATCGCAAGAATTAAAACTATTCTTCGCGAAAGAGAACTTAAGGCGTAATGGAGGAAACAAACATGGATAGAAATTTAAGAAAAGAAAGAGTTGGTATCGTTGTTTCTGACAAAATGGATAAAACTGTCGTTGTAGAAGTTACTGACAAAAGCAAACATCCACTTTACAAAAAGACTATTACTAAAATCGTAAAATTCAAGGCTCACGACGAAAATAACCAATGTGGCGTTGGCGATAAAGTTAGAATAGTTGAAACAAGAAAACTTTCTAAATCAAAAAATTGGAGAGTTTCTGAAATTATAGAAAAGGCTAAGTAATAGGAGGGAACGAAAATGATACAACCACAAACTATTTTAAAAGTGGCAGATAATTCTGGTGCAAAAGAGATTATGTGTATAAGAGTTCTCGGCGGTTCTTTTAGAAGAACTGGTAACATCGGTGACGTTATTGTAGCCAGCGTAAAGAGTGCAACTCCAGGCGGAGTTGTTGGTAAAAAAGACGTAGTTAAAGCTGTAATTGTTAGAACTGCAAAAGGTCTTCGTAGACCAGACGGTACTCACATTAAGTTTGACGAAAACGCAGCAGTTATTATTGATAATAATAAACAACCAAGAGGTACTCGTATCTTTGGACCTGTTGCAAGAGAATTAAGAGACAGAGATTATATGAAAATAGTATCTCTTGCTCCAGAAGTGTTATAAGGAGTGGACTATGAAAGTTAAGAAAAACGATACTGTTGTTGTTATAACAGGTAAAGACGTTAAAAAGACGGGAAAGGTTCTTGTAGCATTTCCAAAAGACAATAAAATCGTTGTTGAAGGTGTAAACGTTCAAGAAAAAAATCGTAAAGCACGTTCAGCACAAGAAACTAGTCAAAAAATTAAAAAAGAAGGTCCTATCGACGCATCTAACGTACTCGTTATTTGTCCAGTATGTGGCAAAGCAACGAGAGTTGGTTACGAAATCGTAGACGGCAAGAAAGTAAGAATTTGTAAAAAATGTAAACAATCTCTTGATACTAAAGTTGCTCCAAAAGAAGAAACTAAGAAAAGAGCAACTAAAAAAGTAGTAAAAGAAGATAAAGAACAAGACGTTACTACTACGCCTGCTACTGAAGAAGTAAAGCCTACAAGAAAGCGTAGAACTACTAAAACTTCTACTGAAACTGAAACGACTAGTGAAGTTAAAGAAGTTAAAAAGGCTTCAACAAGAAAAAAAGCCGCTAAGAAAGACGAAGAAACGGCAGAATAAAAAATAAGGAGAATCTATTATGGCAGAAAAGACTCAGGTTGCTAAAGTAACTGCAACCGAATCGACATGTAGAGTAAGAGAACAGTACGTAAACGAAGTCGTACCATATCTTATGAAGCACTTTAACTATAAAAACGTAAACCAAGTTCCAAAACTTGTTAAGATTACTATTAACGGTGGTCTTGGTGACGTTAAAGACAACGCAAAAAGCGTTCAACAAGTTGAAAAGGAATTAGCCCTTATCGCAGGTCAAAAACCTATTTTAACTAAAGCCAAAAAGTCAGTTGCTAACTTTAAAGTTAGAGAAGGTATGACGGTTGGTATAAAAGTTACGTTAAGAGGCGAAAGAATGTTACAATTTTTTGATAAATTCGTTTCAATAGCACTTCCAAGAGTAAGAGACTTTAAAGGTGTTCCTTCAAAATCTTTCGACGGAAGAGGCAACTACGCAATGGGCGTTAAAGAACAACTTATTTTCCCAGAAATTCAATATGACCAAGTGGATAAAATAAGGGGTTTTGACATTTGTTTCGTAACTACTGCGAAAACAGATGAAGAAGCATACGAATTACTTAAAGCAATGGGTATGCCTTTTAAAGCTAATTAAGGAGATATACAGTCATGGCAAAAAAAGCAATGATAAATAAACAACAAAAAGAACCAAAGTTCTCTACGAGAGCTTATACGAGATGCAGTATTTGTGGTCGTCCACACTCTGTATTACGTAAGTATGGTATTTGTCGTATATGCTTCAGGAATTTAGCGTATAAAGGACAAATCCCAGGCGTAAAGAAGTCAAGTTGGTAAAAGGAGGAACATAAAATGACAGATACAATTGCAGATATGCTCACACGCATAAGAAACGCGTTAGTAGTAAAGCATGAAACGGTTGAAGTTCCGGCATCTAACATCAAAAAAGAAATTGCTAGACTTCTTTTACAAGAAGGCTATATCAACGGATTTGAAACTGTTGAAGAAGGCGTTCAAGGTAAAATCGTTATCACTTTAAAATACGGACCAAATGGTGAAAAAGTTATAAACGGACTTAAAAGAATTTCTAAACCAGGTCTTCGTATTTATGCAGGCCACGACGAACTTCCAAAAGTTCTTGGTGGATTAGGAATTGCTATTATCTCAACTCCAAAAGGAATTATGACGGATAAAGAAGCAAGAAAAGCTAACCACGGTGGCGAAGTTCTCGCATACGTTTGGTAATAGGGGGGTATAAATTATGTCAAGAATTGGTAAAGCCCCTATTAAAATGCCAGCGGGCGTAGAACTTAAAATTGAAGGTAATCTTTTAACGGTAAAAGGACCACTTGGAACTTTAACTCAAACTTTCGATAACGCAGTTATCGGTGTTAAAGTTGAAAATGGCGAAATTATCGTAACAAGAGCAAATGAAATCAATACTACAAGGGCTAAACACGGCTTATATAGAGCACTTTTAGCAGATATGGTAATCGGCGTAACGAAAGGTTATCAAAAGAACCTTATAGTAAACGGCGTTGGTTGGAAAGTTACTCAAAATGGTAAAGATATCGTTTTAAACGTAGGTAAAAGCCACCCAGTTGAATATAAGGCTGTTGAAGGTATTACTTTAACCGTAGTTTCAGTTACTGAAATTGCTGTAAAAGGTATAAGTAAAGAACTTGTTGGTGGAGAGGCTGCTAAGATTAGAGCCATAAGAAAACCTGAACCTTACCACGGATACGGTATTCGTTATAGCGACGAAGTAATCGAACGTAAGGAAGGTAAAACTGCAGGTAAGTAAGGAGTAAACTGATATGATATCAAAAATCGATAAAAATGCTGATAGATTAAAAAGACACGCAAGAGTAAGAAAAAAGGTTTCTGGAACTGCAGAATGCCCAAGACTTTGCGTATATAGAAGTCTTAATCATATTTATGCACAGATAATTGACGACGTAACGGGAAACACTTTAGTTGCTTGTTCAACTGTTGAAAAGGCTGTAATTGAATTAGTAAAAGACTTATCAAAGAAAGAAGCAAGTAAAGTCGTAGGACAAGAACTTGCTAAAAAGGCCCTTGCAAAAGGTATTGAAAAAGTAGTATTCGACAGAGGCGGTTATATTTACACTGGTCGTGTTGAATGCTTAGCAGACGGCGCAAGAGAAGCCGGCCTTAAATTCTAATAGGAGGTAAATGGATATGGCAAGAGAAAACAGAGCCCCTAGAAAACAAGAAGAAAAAGACGGCTTAATTAAAAAACTTATTTCAGTTAATCGTGTAACTAAGGTAGTAAAAGGTGGTCGTAAGATGCGTTTTGCCGCTTTAGTAGTAGTTGGTGACGAAAACGGCAGAGTTGGTTGTGGAATGGGTAAAGCAAACGAAGTTCCAGAAGCAATTGATAAAGCAACTGCTCAAGCTAAAAAGGCTATGAGAAAAGTTTCACTTGTAGGAACTACTATTTCACACGAAACTGTTGGTAAATTTGGTAGAGGTTCAATCGTAATGCTCCCAGCAGAAGAAGGTACCGGTGTTATCGCTGGTGGTCCTGTTCGTGCGGTTATGGAAGCAGTTGGCGTTAAGAACATTAGAACTAAATCACATGGCACAAGCAATCCTATCAATATGGTTAAAGCAGCAATCGCTGGTCTTTACGGACTTAAATCTATTGAAGAAGTTGCTCGTCTTCGTGGTAAAACAGTTGAAGAAATTAGAGATTAAGGAGAAGAATTATGCAAATTAAAGTTACACTTGTAAAAAGTACGATTTCTTGTTCTAAAGCTCAAAAGGGTACGGTTTTAGCCCTTGGTCTTCACAAAGTGGGTCAGTCAAAAGTATTTGCCGACTCAGCAACTTTACAAGGTCAACTCAAAGTGGTTAGTCACCTTGTAAAAGTTGAAAACGTTTGAGAGGTAGAATTATGAGAATTGATACGTTACAACCTGCAGAAGGTAGCAGAACTACTTCAAAAAGACTTGGTCGTGGTATCGGCTCTGGTCTTGGTAAGACAAGTGGTAAAGGTCACAAAGGACAATGGGCTAGAAGTGGCGGTGGTGTAAGACCAGGCTTTGAAGGCGGTCAAATGCCACTTATTCGTAGAGTTCCAAAACGTGGTTTTAACAATCATTTTAGAAAGGTATACGCAATCGTAAACCTTGACGTATTAAACGCATTTGAAAATGGTGCGGTAGTTGACTACGATATTCTTGAATCAGCAGGTCTTATAATGCACGTTAAAGGTGCTGCTGGTCTTAAAGTTTTAGGTAATGGCAAACTCGAAGTTGCATTAACCGTAAAAGCATCAAAGTTCTCTGAAACGGCTAAACAAGCTATTGAGGCAGCTGGCGGTACTTGCGAAGAAGTTTAATTACCTTACTTGGAGGTAAAAAATGTTTGAAACGTTAAAACAAGCGTTTAAGGTTAAGGAAATCCGTGTAAAAATTTGGCTTACTCTTTTGTTCTTAGTAATTTATAGAATAGGATGTTATATTCCTGTTCCAGGCGTAGGTTCGGGAACAATGTTAGATTCAGATGCTTTACAAAGTTTATCTTACCTTAACATAATGAATATGATGACGGGTGGTTCGTTAATGAACGGTACGTTATTTGCAATGGGTATAGGCCCATATATTAACGCATCGATTATTATGCAACTTCTTGCTGTTGCAATTCCTGCTCTTGAAAGACTTTCAAAGCAAGGTGAAGAAGGCAGAAAAAGAATTGCACAATATACTAGATACGTTACAATCGTACTTGCAATAATTCAATCACTCGGTATTATATTAAACTTTGGCGATGGCATAACTAGTGTTGAAGGTGGTACTTCGATAACGGCAATGCTTTTTGGACAAGAATGGTTAGCAGTAATAGTTCTTATCTTATTCTACACGGTAGGTACTGTTATCACTATGTGGATAGGTGAAAGAATTACTGAATATGGTATTTCAAACGGTATATCGCTTTTAATCTTTGCAGGTATTATAGCATCTGCTGGACTTGCAGTTATTGAAATGATTAGTGGTATCGGCAATAATCTTGAAAATTTCTGGAAACTAATTGCCTTCTTAGTAGCGATAATAGTAATATTTACTTGTATCGTTACCGTTGACCTTGCTGAAAGGAAAATACCTGTTCAATATGCTAAACAAATTAAAGGCAATAAAATGTATGGTGGTCAAAGTACGGTTATTCCTATTAAGGTTAACTCAAACGGCGTTCTTCCATTAATTTTCGCCTTTTCAATTTTAAGTTTTCCTGAACTTATTATGACTTTATTCGGTTGGCAAGACGGCTTAGTTTGGTGGCAACAATATATCGGTACTCAATCTTGGGTATATATGATATTACTTTGCTTACTTATCGTCTTCTTTGCTTACTTCTATACGTCTATTCAATTTAATCCAGACGATATAGCAAAAAGCATACAACAAAACGGTGGTTTCATAATGGGTATAAGACCGGGTAAACCAACTGCTGAATATCTTAAAAAGATAAGCAATAGAATTACTTTATTCGGTGCAATATTCCTTGCTCTTTTAGCACTTATACCTTCAATAGTATTCCAAGCAATTAATCCATCTGTATCGGGTGCGTTTACTGCAACGGGATTATTGATTGCCGTTTCGGTTGCAACTGAATTTAATACAGCACTTGAATCTCAAATTATGATGAAAAACTATAAAGGATTTTTAAAATAATATGAACGTGATTTTACTTGGTGCACCAGGTGCGGGAAAAGGTACACAGGCTAAACAACTTGCTGAAAAATACAATATTCCACATATTTCAACGGGCGACATTTTTAGGGCTAATATTAAAAACGGCACTGAAATCGGTAAGGTTGCTAAAAGTTATATTGATAAAGGTCAACTCGTACCCGACGAAGTTACCGTTGAAATTGTAAGACAAAGACTTAGTGAAAGCGATTGTCAAAAAGGTTTTCTTCTTGACGGCTTTCCAAGGAATTTGTTTCAAGCAGAGCAACTTGATTTATTTGCAAAAATAGATAAAGTTGTGAATATCGACGTAGATTTTTCAAGTTTACTTAATAGAATTACGGGTAGAAGGGTTTGTTCTAAGTGTGGCGAATCTTATCACGTAGATTTTCTTAAAGGTAAAACAACTTGTTTAAAATGTGGCCAAGAACTTGTTCAAAGGGCAGACGATAATAAAGAAACTGTTGAAAATAGACTTAACGTTTATACAAAGCAAACAGAACCTTTAATAAGTTATTATAACGACCAAGGCAAACTTTTAGTAATAAATGGTGATAAGCCTATAAACGAAGTTTTTGAAGAAATTTGTAAAAAGTTAGGCTAATTATGATTTATATAAAAAAAGATAATGAAATTGATTTAATGAGAGAGCCTTGTAAAATCCTTCGTGATGCTCTTTTGCTTGCAGAAGAACAAATCAAAGAAGGTATGACTACGGGCGAACTTGATAAAATCATACACGACTATATAATTAACAGCGGTGCGAAACCTTCCTTTTTAGGTTTATACGGCTTTCCAAAATCAACTTGTATATCAATTGACGAACAAGTCGTTCACGGAATACCGGGTAATAGGGTAATAAAGGCAGGGCAAATCGTTTCAGTCGACGTAGGCGTTTATAAAAACGGATTTCACGGCGACGCCGCAAGAAGTTTATACGTTGGTGAAATTTCACCCGAAAAGAAAAAACTTATCGACGTAACGAAAGAAAGTTTTTTCAAGGGTATTGAAGGCGTCTGCATAGGTAGTTGTTTAGGCGATATAGGATATCAAATACAAACCTACGTAGAGGCAAACGGATTTTCAGTAGTTCGTGATATGGTAGGTCACGGTATAGGTCGTGAGGTACACGAAGACCCACAAGTTCCTAATTTTGGAAGGAAAGGTACGGGCGTTAGATTAAGAAAAAACACTACGCTTGCTATCGAGCCGATGGTAAATATGGGAACTTATAAAGTTGATATCAACGGTTGGGATTGTATAACTCAAGATAAATTACCGTCAGCCCACTATGAAAATACGGTAGTAATTACTGATAACGGCGTAGAAATACTTACGCTTTAATTAGGCTAATATGCGTCGACGCTGATGGAAGCGTAAACTTATTCAAAAGGATGAAGCAAGACGTGTATTAAATAAAACGCTAAACAGCGTGGTTTATAAAGAATTTGGAGGTATTACGGGGTGTCAAAAAATGATGTCATTGAAGCAGAAGGCGTTGTTGTCGAAGCGTTACCAAATGCAGTTTTTAAAGTAAAATTGTCAAACGGATTTATGATAACGGCGTATATTTCAGGCAAATTAAGAATGAATTACATTAAAATTATACCTGGTGACAATGTTAAAATTGAAATGAGCCCTTACGATTTAACTAAAGGTAGAATCGTATGGCGTAGTAAAAACTAATTATTTATAAACTAATAAAAAATCGGAGGATTTAAAAATGAAAGTAAGACCATCAGTAAAACCTATGTGCGACAAATGCAGAGTCATTAGAAGAGAAGGTAAAGTTATGGTTATTTGTTCAAAGAATAAAAACCATAAACAAAAACAAGGTTAATTACTTCTTACAAACCAACTTTTCTTAAATGAAAAGATAGTAAAAAATTAAAAAAACAAATTAAAAAGGAATTTGGAGGTTACAAAAAATGGCTCGTATTGCCGGTGTAGATTTACCTAGAGAAAAACGTGTTGAAATTGGTATCACTTATATTTATGGTATCGGTAGACCAACAGCAGTTAAAATTTTAAAAGAAACGGGAGTTAATCCTGACGTTAGGGTAAAAGATTTAACAGAAGATGATATAAATAAATTAAGAATTTGTATCGAAAACAATTACAAAGTTGAAGGTGAACTTCGTGGTGAAGTAAACCTTAACATCAAAAGACTTAGAGAAATCGGTTGCTATCGTGGTGTAAGACATAGAAAAGGTCTTCCAGTTAGAGGTCAAAGTTCTAAGAGAAATGCGAGAACTCGTAAAGGTCCTCGTCGTACAGTTGCTAAGAAAAAGACGGCAGGTAAATAAGAAGGGAGGATAAGAAATAATGGCTAAACAAGTTACAAGAAAACGTAAAGAACTTAAAAAAGTTGATAAAGGTCAAGTTCATATTCAATCTTCGTTTAACAACACAATCGTTACGGTTACTGATATGAACGGAAACGCTATTTCTCATTCAAGTGCAGGTAGTCTTGGTTACAGAGGTTCAAGAAAAAGCACTCCATTTGCAGCACAACAAGCAGCAGAAGTTGCAATCAAGGCAGCAATGGAACACGGACTTCGCAGTGCTGAAGTTTACGTAAAAGGACCAGGTCAAGGTAGAGAATCTGCTATTAGAGCTTTGGGTGTTTGTGGGGTAGAAGTTACTCTTATTCAAGACGTATCACCTATTCCTCATAACGGATGTCGTCCACCAAAACGTCGTAGAGTTTAAGGGGAGGTAAATAAGAAATGGCTAAATATACAGATGCAAAATGTCGTTTATGTAGAAGAGAAGGGTGTAAACTTTTCTTAAAAGGTGAGAAGTGTTATAAAACTTCTTGTCCGTTTGAAAAAAGACCTGTTGCCCCAGGACAACACGGTGCTGGCAGAAAGAAAGTTTCTGAATACGGATTACAACTTAGAGAAAAACAAAAAACTAAGAGAATATATGGTGTTCTTGAAAAACAATTCAGGGGCTACTATGAACAAGCTGATAGAATGAAAGGCATCACAGGTGAAAACATGCTTTCACTTTTAGAAAGACGTCTTGATAACGTTGTTTACAGACTTGGTTTTGCACCATCTAGAACAACTGCACGTCAACTTGTTACACACGCACATTTCCAAGTAAATGGAAAGAACGTAGATATTGCGTCGTTCCAAGTAAAAGTTGGTGACGTAATCACTGTTAAAGAAAACAAAAAGGATAATAAATACTTTGCTCAATTAAAAGCAACTGAAAGAACTGTAAACGTTCCAAAGTGGCTTACGTTAGACGTTGACAAACTTGAAGGTAAAGTTATTGCTCTTCCTCAAAGAGATGATATTGATTCACAAATCGCAGAACACATGATTGTCGAATTATATTCTAAGTAATCATTAGTAGATAGGAGGTAAATTTTCTATGATGGAAATGAAAATGCCTAACATAGTTGTTGAAGAAAGTGAAGATAAAAGTTACGTTAAAGTAATAGCAGAACCACTTGAAAAAGGTTTTGGCGTTACTATAGGAAACGCATTAAGAAGAACGTTATTATCGGCTCTTCCAGGTGCGGCAATTCAAGGAATCAAATATGCTCCTGAACTTGGCGTAAAACACGAATTTTCAACGATTAAAGGCGTTACAGAAGACGTTACCCAAATAACGCTTAATTTAAAAAGTGTTGGTATAAAAACTGTCAGCATGGATATGGACTATAAAAAAGTTTTAACTATTAAAAAACAAGGTCCATGTACCGTATACGCTAGCGATATTGAGCCTGATGCAGAAATTGAAATTCTTAATCCTGAACAAGTAATTTGTACTGTTGATGAAGGTGGACTTTTCGATGCAGAAATAACCGTTGGTAGAGGTAGGGGTTATAAAAGTGCTGAATTTAATAAAACGGGTGAAATAGATTATATTGCAATCGATTCAATCTATACGCCTGTTAAAAAAGTAAGTTATAACGTTGAAAATGCAAGAGAAGGTCAAAATCTTGACAACGATAGACTTATTTTAGAAGTGTGGACTAACGGTGCGTTCACGGGTAAAGAAATTATTTCTCTTGCCGCTAAAATTATTCAAGAACTTATTAGCATATTTATGAATTTATCTGATATTGCAAGTGGTCTTGGTATTTTAGTATCGCCACCAACAGACCCACTTCCAAAAATACTTGAAATGAGTATTGAAGATATGGATTTATCAGTTCGTTCACTCAATTGTTTAAAACGTGCTGGTATTCACACGGTTGATGATTTAACTAAAAAGACTGAAGACGATATGTTTAAAGTTAGAAATTTAGGTAAAAAGTCGCTTGATGAAATTATTTTAAAGCTTAACAGTTACGGTCTTAAATTAAAGGAACAGGAGGATTAAGACAATGCCAGGTAGAATGGGATTAACAACAAAACAAAGAAAAGCAGTTCTTAGAAATCAAGCGTCTAACCTTTTATGGTATGAAAAAATCGAAGTTACGGCAGGTCACGTTGCATCACTTCGTTCTTATACTGAAAAAATTCTTACTCTTGCTATAAACACTTATACTGATACGGTTGAAGAAACTGTAACTACTACCGATAGCAAAGGTAAAGAAGTAACTAAAAAGGTTATTAAAGACGGTCCAAAGAAACTTGCTGCAAGAAGAAAAATTATGAGTTTAACTTATGATATTCAATTCACTAAAGAAGCAAAAGAATCTAAAGCAGAATTTAGAAGCAGAGTAAAGGGTATTAACCACCCACTTATTGAAAAAATCTTCAATGAACTTGCTCCTAAATACGCTGAAAGAAAAGAAGAATTGAAACAAGGCGGTGGCTACACTAGAAGATACCTTAAAGGTGAAAGACGTGGCGACGCTGCTGAAGTTGCAATCGTTGAACTTGTATAATAACTAAAAAACAATTAATAAAAAGAACTTGGTACGCCAAGTTCTTTTTAATTTATATATTTGACTTAACCTTAAATTAGTGTTAAAATATAAATATCAAAATTATTAAAGGATAATTATGCAAAATTTTATTTACAACACGCCAACAAAAGTTTATTTTGGTAAAGATACGCATAAAAACGTAGGTCAAATTATAAAAGATTTGGGCTATGATAAAATAATGTTACAATACGGTCAAGGTAGCGTAAAAAAATCGGGGCTTTACGACCAAGTAATTTACTCTTTAAAGCAAAATGATATTAGTTTCGTTGAATTAGGTGGAGTTGAACCAAATCCTAAGGTTGAGTTTGTTAGAAATGCTATTAAAATTGCTAAAAAAGAAAAAGTGCAAATGATTTTGGCTTTAGGTGGCGGTAGCGTAATAGACTCGTGTAAATGTACGGCGTTAGGTGCTAAAACAGACTATGATATTTGGGATATTATGACGGGTAAAGTAACTCCTAAAGACGTATTAAAAACAAGTTGTATTTTAACTATTTCGGCAGCAGGTAGCGAAATGAGTAGTTCTGCCGTGTTAACAAATACCGAACTAAATATCAAAAAAGGCGTTTCAACCGAATTTAATAGGTGTGAATTTGCAATTTTAAACCCAGAATTAACTTATAGCGTAAGTAAATATCAAACGTCGTGTGGAATAGTTGATATGATGACGCATACGCTTGAAAGATATTTTACAAATCACGCCCCAACCGATTTAACTGACAGAATTAGTGAAAGTATCCTTAAAAGCATTATAAACGCAGGCTCTATTTTAATGAACGACTTAACTAATTACGATGCAAGAGCAACTATTATGTGGGCGTCAAGTTTAGCACATAACGGTCTTACGGGCTGTGGTAGAGAAAACTATTTAGCAGTTCACCAAATAGAACACGCAGTTAGTGGTCTGTACGATAGCGTTGCTCACGGAGCAGGTCTTGCAGTAATATATCCAGCGTGGGCTAAGTTTATTTATAAGTATAATACTCAAAGATTTGCTCAATTTGCAAGAAGGGTATTCGACGTAGAAGAAAAAGACGATGAAAAAGCATCGCTTTTAGGTATTGAAAAGTTGCAAGACTTTTTTAAAAGCATTGAAATGCCTACGAAATTAAGTCAATTTAATATTGCTAGTAAAGACGTTGAAAAAATAGCCTTATTATGTACTTATAATAAAACTTTTAAGATAAAAAGTTATATTAATTTAGGTTACGAAGAAGTAAAAGAGATTTTAAAATTATGTTATTAAATAATGAAAAAATAAAAGCGTACGTGTTTGATTTTGACGGAACGTTAGTAAATTCAATGCCGTATTACAGCCAAGTAATGATTGATTTAATCAAAGAATATTGTGAGACTTATCCTAAAAACGTAATCGATATTATTGTTCCGCTAGGTTACAAAGGCACTATCGACTATTTTAGAAACGAGTTAAAGATGAACGAAAGCGAAGAAGTGCTTTTGACCAAGTTAAAAGACGGACTTTACAAAAAATATAGTCAAGAAATTACTTTAAAGCCAGGCGTTTTTAACGCTTTAAAAAATTTAAAAACCTTAGGTAAAAAATTATACGTTTTAACGGCAAGTCCACATTTAGTTTTAGACGTTTGTTTAATGAATAATAACGCTTACGATATTTTCGACGGCGTATATAGTTGCGACGATTTTAATACGACTAAAAGCGACGTTAAAATATATTATAAATTAGCCGAAAAAATAGGCGTTCAAAATGATGAAATTGCCTTTTTCGACGATAATATAAACTCGGTAAAAACGGCAAAACAAGCAGGGCTTTATACGGTAGGCGTGTACGACGATGCAGGCGTTTCGTTTGCAAAAGAACTTAAAGAAACTGCAAATTTATATATAACGACTTTTGATGAAATTAAATAAAAAGGGGAATACAAATGAGTATAGTAAAAAATCAACCGAAAATTAAAGTGAAACTTTTACAAAAAATTAGGGAACAATTAGAACATAGGGCTTTATGGCTTTATTTATTAGTAGACGAAGCAAAAAAACGTGGTTTAGACCCAAGAGAGTTTGCAAGCGACGCTATTAAAAGGTGTGGACATATTCACGGTGAAAACTTAGTTAATCAAGGCAAAACCGATAGTTTAAAGGGCTTAAAAAAGACTTTATTTACAAAAGCGGCACAATGGGTTTTTGAAATGAAGATTGTTGAAAGTACCGACGATAAGTTATCTATTGATTTTAGTTATTGTCCACTCGTTAAGGCTTGGCAAAAAGCAGGCTGTACCGACGAAGAAATAGCAATGCTTTGCGATATTGCAATGTGTGGCGACCACGGAATAGGTGAAAAATACGGTAGCGTTTTAGATTTACCAAAGTGTATTGCAAAAGGCGACGATATTTGTGCATTACGTTACCATAAAAAAGACGTAGAATAAGGTTAAAAATGATAAAAAACAATTATCTATTACCAGCGTATATTAACGCCGAAAAATGCACTAAAAACGGCAAAATAAGGTTTGATAGCGTGTTACTTTTATTTCAAGACGCAACAAATATGCACTCTTATGAAATGAAGTTAGATAAAGACACTCTTAAAAATTCTTCAAACGCCTTTTTCGTGTTAACGAAAGTTAAGTTTAAACTTTACGGCGATATTAATTTTGGTGATAGCGTACAAGTTAAAACGTGGCCTTTAAAAGTCGATTCGCCTATTAGGTTTTATAGAGATTATGAAATTTTAAGTGGCGAAAAGCCTTTACTTTACGGGCATAGCGAGTGGTGCGTACTCGATTACGACACAAGGGCTTTAAGAAAGATAAGTTCGGTAAAATACTGTGACGATATCGACTATTTGCCTAAAACTAATTTGGTTGACAACTTTTTAAATTTTAACGGTATTGAAAAAGGTGCGTTAAAGTATATTCACAAGGTTGGGTTTTGTGATATAGATTTTAACAATCACACTAACAACGCTTGCTACGTTAAAATGGCATTAAACGCCTTTAATCCAGATGAATTTACAAGTTTTAACTTTACTGGATTTGAGATACGTTTTAACAAAGAAACGGTTTATAACGACCAAATAGAAATTTATAAAAACAAAATAGAAAAAGGCGTATTAATACAAGGATTTAAAGAAAATACTAAAATTTTCGAGTGTTTATTTGAATATTAAAAAATAAAGGAGAAAACAATGGTTAAAGTAGAGTATATGGAGATTAAGGCTGCCGATATGGGTAGACCAAATCCACTTCCAGACATTAAAAACGTGCAGTATATACACGCAGGTTTTGAAGTAACGGACAACGTAAGCGAAAAAGAAAAACAATATCTTGGCAAAGGTATGATTCAAACTGTATTACCTTATATGATTCAAGATTGTTATACTCGTGATAAGAAATTGCAAAAAATTAAAACGGTAGTATTAGAAAACGATTATTTAAAAGCAATATTCTTACCAGAATATGGTGCAAGACTTTGGTCGTTATACGATAAAAAGGCTAATCGTGAATTATTATACAGAAACTCGGTAATTCAACCTTGTAACTTTGCAATTTTAAACGCTTGGCTATCAGGTGGCGTTGAATTTAACGTTGGTATAAAAGGACATACACCACTTACTTGCTCTTCAATGTTCTGTGAAAAAATAGACGAAAATACCGTTAAATTTTATGAGTTTGAACGTATTAGAAAGGTAAACTATTGTATTACGGCGTATTTACCAAGCGACTCGCAAACTTTATATATTCGTCCACGTATTGAAAACACTAGCGATAACGAAATTTATATGTACTGGTGGTCGAATATTGCCTTTCCTGAAACTGAAAAAACTCGTGTTATAGTTCCTGCAAATTCGGCAATACATTGTTCTTACCAAGAAAATCATTACGTAGTTGATAAAACTTCTATTCCAGTTTCTAACGGCATAGACGTTTCGTATTCTATGAATTTAGGTGCATCGGCTGACTATTTCTATCGTATTGCAGACGAGGACCGTAAATGGATTGTTGGTGCAGACCCTAACGGCGTAGGTTTATTACACTATTCAAGTGAAAGATTAAGAACTAGAAAGTTATTCCTTTGGGGTAATAAAACGGGTGGTAGACACTGGAACGAATTTTTGTCTGAAGAAGGACAAGCGTATATTGAAATTCAAGCAGGCTTAGCAACAACTCAATTAGAGCATTTACCTATGGCACCAAACACCGTTTGGGAGTGGACTGAAGGTTACACGGGTATTGATGGTACAAACCCTAATTTCTACGGCAAGTGGGAAGACGCCATAGCCGAAGTTGAAAAAGTATTCGACCAAAAAATTGCACAAGGCACGGTAGCCCCAGAAAAATTAATGGATATTCCTATGAATAGTCAAGGCGAGATAATTCATTTAGCAAGTGGTTGGGGTGCGTTAGAAAATAAGATTCGTATAAGTCAAGGTAAAAAAGGTATTAGTGCCGTTGAAAAATACGTTGAAGTTGACGACCAAAATACTTTTGCTTTCGAACAATTATTAAAAGAAGGCTATTTACCATGTCCTAGTATTGAAGACGAGCCTTTATCTTACGTAGTTGACGAATTTTGGCGTACTAAACTTATCGAGTCGGCTAAGACTGAAAAGGGTAATCACTGGTACACTTATTTACAACTTGGCGTGGTAGAATACGCACTTGGTGATTTTGATAAAGCAAAAGAAGCGTGGGAAAATTCAATAAAATGTACTGAAAACGTTTGGGCATATAGAAACCTTGCCGCTTTATATAGAAACGAGTTAAACGACGTTGAAAAGGCATTATATTATCAAGCAAAGGTTTACGCTAGAAAAGAGGCGTTCAAGAGTTTAGCACTCGTACGAGAATACGCATCATGGCTTACCTCAATGGGTTTAGACCAAAAATGGATTGAAACTTATAAGACGTTAAGTAAAGAAATGCAAGCAAACGGACGTTTAAAAGTTTACTTAGCACTTGCTTTATTACACGTTGGAAAGGCTGAAGAAGCGTCGAAAATTATTACGCCAGACTTTGAGTTAAACGACGTAAAAGAAGGCGAATTAGCCCTTTCAAAACTTTGGAAAGATATTTATACTGAAATAGTTAAAAAGCAAACGAATTTAACGGGCAAGGACTTAGACGACGAAGTTGAAAGGTTATATCCATTACCATATAGTTTAGACTTTAGAATGCACGATTAATTTAATAAAAAAAGCGAGTTAAAACTCGCTTTTTTTAATCTTTAAAAATGTGTTAAAAGTTAATTTTATATAAAAATTAATCAACTAATTCGCCTTTAAAAATTACGCTATCAACGTATAAATTTTCGTCCATAATAACTAAATCGGCACGTTTACCAACTGCAATAATACCTCTATCTTTAAGTCCTAAAAGGGTAGCAGGTGTTTTAGATGCCATTTTACTTATATCAACTAAGTTAACGCCGGCTATATCGTGCATAGTTCTAATTAATCTGTCAAAGGTTGAAACGCTACCTGCAAAACTCGTTCTGTCTGGTAATTTTGCAACGTCGTCTTCAACTATAGATAAAGTACCACCGTTTTTCTTACCAAGAATAAATTCTTCGCCGTTTTTAAAGCCACAACCCCTTGTTCCGTCAGTAATTAGACAAATTCTATCTGCACCTTTTAATTTATAAATAAGTTTTAATAAAGATGCAGGCAAGTGTTTGCCGTCGGCAATAATTTCAACGAATAAATTATCGTAGAAATAACCTGCTTCAATAGCACCTGCTTGACGATAAGCGTTTTTTCTAACAACGCCACGCATACCAGAGTAAAAATGAGTTAATAAATTATAGCCGTTTTTAGTTGCCGTACCAACGGTGTCAAAGTCAGCGTCGGTGTGACCGATACTCATTAAAACGCCGTAATCTCTACCATATTTACCAACTTCCATAGCCCCATTAAGTTCAGGAGCAACGCTTACCCTTTTGATAAAAGGGTAATTTTTCTTTAACTCAGCCATTTTCTCTGTTGTAGGGAGTTGCATTTTTGAAGTATCTTGAGCCCCGCATTGTTCAGGAGCAAACCAAGGACCTTCTAAATGAACACCACACAAAGAGCCTAAATTTTCTATAGTAGCGTAAACTTTTAAGGCTTCTTCGATATTTTCCATAGTATCGGTTAAAGTTGTAGCGTATAAAGAAGTAGTGCCGTGCTTTAAATGGAATTTTGCAATTTTTTCCATTTCCTTGTTAGTTGCGTCCATAAAGTCGTAACCGTCGCCACCATGGCAATGAATATCTATAAAACCGGCAAAAATATATTTACCATTTGCGTCAATCGTAGTATCTGCGTTTTGCTTATCTAAACCGACGTAAGTTATTTTGTCGTTTTCATAACAAAGCACTCCATTTAAAAGTATTTGGTCTTCTAAAACAATTTTAGCGTTAATAATTTGTGTTTTCATAATAATCTCCTAAAAGTAGTAATTTTATTATACAACACTAAAGGTTTTAAGTAAATAAAAAACGCTAAATTTTTAAATTAATTTGTTATGTAATCAATAAAAATTGAAGATATGTCTTCGTTTGCAATATCTTTAATAGGCGAAATATTATCTTCAAAAGACTTGTTCTCAAAATTAAAAGAGGTAGACGGTTTAAAATTATTTTGCATAATGTTAGTTAAAAAAGGAGTAATTAATGGTAAAATAGTTTTTAAGTCAAAGTTGCCAGAAAGTATCGACTTAAAATCTTGACTTTGTAACGTGTCTAAAATAGACGCATCAACGCCAAAAGTTTGAAGCAAAGGAGCAACGTCGTTTATATTTAAAGAAGATAGTAATTCGGTTAAATTACCACCTTTTCCTTTTAAAAACAAAATAATTATTAAAATTATTAACATATAACTCATAAAAAAGCACTCCGTAACATTATATTTTATGAAAGCATAAAAATAATTGTATAGTAAGGAGATAAAAATGCGTAAATTTAACGATTATACCCCTAATGATAGTAGTCAAGGCGACTATATGGAAATTTTAAAAAGTTTTGCAGGCAAGTATGAAGGAGCAAGCCAAAGTGAAATTATATCGGCAATATTAAAAGAAGCCGAAAAAGGTAGACGAAACGGAACGTTAACCGACACCGATATAGATAATTTCGTTTTTATGTTAAGACCTATGCTTAATAGTAGCCAGCAAAAAGAATTAGACAAGGTAGTTATGCAAATAAAAAATATTAAATAGAATTAATAATTTCATTAAGTGCGTGTAAAAAGAAATCAATTTCTTTTTTTGTGTTATGGGGTGAGAGTGAAATTCTTGTAAGTCCGTCGTATTCAGTTTTTAAAAATTTATGAACGAGTGGAGCACAATGAAAACCACCCCTAACGCAAATATCATATCTAGATGATAATACTTCGCTAAGTTCAATAGACGAAATTTTATTAACGCTAAATGCTACTATTCCCGTTTGATTAGGACTAGAATATATTGTAGTAAATGGCGTTTTTCTAAGATTATCAATTAAATATTTAGTTAAATCATGTAAAGTTTCACCTATAAAATCAAGGCTATTTTCAATATATCTAATACCTTCTTCAAGGGAACAAATACTTGCTAAATTTAGAGTACCAACTTCAAGTTTTTCAGGGTAGCAATCAGGTTGATGTGGATTAAAACTTTCCGTTCCCGTTCCCCCAGAGTAGATATTATCAATATCTACTTTTTTTTGCATTAACAAAACTCCAGAGCCACTTATGGCGTATAAACCTTTATGCCCAGCCAAGCATAAAATATCTATATTTTGCTTTAACATATCAATTTTTAAATGTCCGCCCGATTGTGCTCCGTCAACAATAAATAGACAGCCTTTTTCTTTTAAAAATTCGCCTATATTTTCAATATCGTTAATTGCTCCCGTAACGTTACTAGCGTGGTTTATAATTACAACTTTGGTATTAGAAGAAAAATGTTTTTCTACGTCGTCTTTAGTAATAAATTTTTTATTTTCTGGAGCAATTATAGTCAAAGTAATATAATTTTTATCTCTTAAAGAAAATAAAGGTCTAAGCACGCTGTTATGTTCAAAAATAGTAGTAAGCACGTTATCACCTTTTTTAACAGAACCTAAAATGCTCATATTTAATGCTTCGGAACAATTTTTTGTAAAAATAACCTTTTCAATGCAGTCGTTGTTAAAAAATTTAGACAAGCGTTTTCTTGCCGAGTAAATGAATTCTGCACCACGGAGAGATAGTCTATGCCCACTTCTACCTGGGTTAGCAAGAAGATATTTTATAATACCGATTGCAGTTTCTTGAACGTTTCGTGGTTTAAAACCACCCGTTGCAGCGTTGTCAAAATATATCATAATTCACCTAAAAAAAGTTAAAGTAATATAATATATTGTTAATAATTAATTATTATGCAAAAAGGAGAAATATGAAATATTGTTATGCGATTTTTCGGTCAAAAACACAAGCGATAAATTTTGTTGAAATACTAAATAAAAATAATATTCCAAGCAAAATCGTTTCTACGCCTAAAGAAGCAAATTTAGGTTGTGGAATTAGTGCAACTATCTCGTTATATTATTTAGATTTTGCTAAAAACATTATAAATAAACACAAGTTTGATGCTTTTAAAAAGTTTATAATAGTAGAAAAAAACGGATTAAGAACTTCAACAAGGACAATTTGACCTTAAAATGATTGAATAATACGCTTGTTTATGCTAAAATAGTATAAACAAGCGTTTTTAGGTGGGATAATGCGTAAAGCAACAGCGAAAGAAATTATATCTATTTTAAAAAATGAATATCCTAACGCAAAAACGGCGTTAAACTATGAAACGAACTATCAATTACTAGTAGCCGTAATCTTATCGGGGCAATGCACTGACGAAAGGGTGAATAAGGTAACTGAAGTTTTATTTAAAGAATATCCTACTCCCGAAAAAATGTTGACGCTATCTAATGAAGAATTAGCAAAAAAAATTCGTTCAGTAGGTTTGTTTAACGCAAAGGCAAAACATATTTTAGAGGCAACTAAAGATATTATAAATAAGTTTAACGGACAAGTTCCTAGCGATTTTGAAAGTTTAATTTCGCTTGCGGGTGTAGGACGTAAAACGGCAGACGTAATGATTGCAGTTGCATTTTTGGGTGACGCTATACCCGTTGATACCCACGTTTTTAGAGTTTCTAACAGAATAGGGCTAGCAAATGCAAAAACGCCGTATAAGACGGAATTGCAATTAATGAAAACGATTGAAAAAAACGAGTGGTCTACGGCACATCACTTAATTTTGTGGCATGGTAGACTTGTTTGTAAGGCAAGAAGTCCAAAATGTATAGACTGTAAAATAAAAGACTATTGCAAATATTATAATAAGGTAAAAAAAGATGATAACTGATAATTTTATTGATAAAGAGAGTATATTGATTAAGTCTGGTGACGGTGGTGACGGTTGTATATCGTTTATTCGATATAAAGGAGTAGCCGATGGTGGCCCAGACGGTGGCGATGGTGGTGACGGCGGTAACGTTTATTTTGTTGGAGATAGACATAAAACAAGTTTAGCCGACTTTCAATATAAGCATAAATATTTAGCCGAAAACGGAGCAAAGGGCGATAAGAAAAATTGTCACGGCAAAAATGGTAAAGACTTGTATATTAGCGTTCCACTTGGTACGGTAATTACCGATAGTGAAAGTGGCGAATTTATATGCGATATTTACGAAGACGGGCAAACCCGTTTAATAATGCAAGGTGGCCGTGGTGGTAAAGGTAACGCAAGGTTTACAACGTCAAGAAGACATTGTCCACACTTTTGTCAAACGGGCGAAAAGACTGAAATTAAAAGGGTAGGGCTTGAATTAAAAGTTATTGCCGACGTAGGCTTAATAGGCTTTCCTAACGTAGGCAAATCAACGTTACTTTCTAAAATTTCATCGGCAAAACCAAAAATAGCGAATTACCATTTTACAACGCTATCGCCAAATTTAGGCGTGGTAAATTATTACGATAACACCTTTATCACGGCAGATATTCCGGGGCTTATTGAAGGTGCGTCGCAAGGTGCAGGCTTAGGTCACGAATTTTTAAGGCATATTGAAAGGACGAGAATGCTTTGTCACGTCGTAGACGTTAGTGGTATTGAAGGAAGAAGTCCTATTGATGATTTTAAAGCCATAAATAAAGAGTTAAAAGATTATAGCAAAACTTTAGCGTCGTTAAAACAAGTAGTCGTATTAAATAAATGCGATATTTTCGGTGCTGAAGAAAACGTTAAAGAATTTAAGAAAAAATATAAAAAATATCCTATATTTACAATTTCTGCGATTAACGGCGAAGGAACTGAAGAATTAGTTAAATGCTTATATGAAACTTTAAAAGAAATTCCAGTCGTTTTACCAAAAGAAGATAGTGGATTTTCATATAATCTTGAAACCGACGATTCATTTCAAATTGAAATTGACGACGATGGGGCTTATATCGTCTTAGGTAACATCGTAAAATCGCTTGCAAGGAATATTGTTATTGACGATATTGACTCAATAGCCTATATGCAAAAGATTTTAAGGAAAAAAGGTGTAATAAAAGCCCTTAAAGATAAGGGAGCAAAAGACGGCGATACAATAGTTATCGGCGATATAGAATTTGAATTTATTGATTAAGGAGAAAATATGTTTACGTCAAAGCAAAGAAGCGTATTAAGAAGTTTGGCACAAAATATAGAGCCTATAGGTCAAATAGGTAAGGGTGGAATTACAGAAAATGCAATAAATAGTTTTTCAGATGCGTTAGAAAAAAGGGAACTTATAAAGTTAACCGTTTTAAATAATAGCGAAAGCGACGCAAAAGAGTTAATTCAAGAATTAGCCGATGCGTTAAACGCTGAACCCGTTTGCGTTATAGGACATAAAATCGTTTTATATCGTAGAAGCAAAAGAAAAGATATCGAACATATTAAATTTTAACAAAAAACGCAAGGTCAACCTTGCGTTTTTAATTGAATTAAAAAATACTTTTATCGTCGAAAATCGTCGTATCTTTTGCAAAAAAATGTAAGTACGAGCCGATTATCATCAAAATAGAGCCTATAATTATATAAATAGTAGGGTTATAAAGTAGACTTGACGAAAGCATAATTACAATTCCAGAAATTATAAATGGTTTAGCCTTTTTCTTATTAAATATGCTTTTTAGTTTATCTTTTAAAGGTTTCATTTCGTTAGTTTTTATAGTAATTTCAGGTAAAAGCGAATATTTTTTCAGTAACGAATAAAATTGACTTACGTCTATTATTTTAATAGGTAAATTGCATTTTTTAATAAGAGAAATACTTTCAGTAGAAATATCGTTGCAAAATAAAATAATTTTACGTTCGTCTTTACTTTTTTTGGTAATTTCTATAATATCGGTTGAAAGCAATTTTTCTTGTTTGTAAATCCAGTAAATAAAAGTTTTTTGTTCTTCTAAATACACGCTGTCTTTTAATTTTGTATAAGTAACTTCTTTTGCGTCTAAAAACATGCAAATTAAATTTTTAGTATTGTCGTTATTATAAAAACAAAGTTCTGTTTTAAGTTTTTCAATTTGTTTTTTATCAAATGACGTAGTTAATTTTTTATTGTTTTGAATAATACTAAAAGTTGCAAAAATAAAGGTTAAAATAGCACTTATAATTGATGAAAATATCAAACTAAGTGTAAAATTAAAAAAGTTATACCTTAAATAATAATAAGCAATAAAAAATACTATAAAAAAGAAAAAGAATAAGTCACCGAATATTGATAATTTTAATTTTTTCATAAATTAATTATTATCTTTTTTATTAAATAATAAACTTGTAAAAGCAATAAAAGTATGTTAAAATAAAACTATGAAAAAAATCGGCTTATACGGTGGGACTTTTAATCCACCACATAAAGAACATATAAATATTGCAAAAAGCGTCTTAAAAGAACTTGATTTAGACCTTTTAATACTAATTCCGTCGTATATATCGCCACATAAAATAGGCGTAGAAGTTGCAGATGGACCTAAAAGGTTAGAAATGCTAAATTTAGCATTTAAAAATCAAAGTAAAATTATAGTTAGCGATTATGAAATTTCTAAAAAAGACGTAAGCTACACCTATTTAACGGTTGAATATTTTAAAAATTTATATAAAGATAGCCAGTTTTATTTGATTGTTGGTAGCGATATGCTTGAAAATTTTCCTAAATGGAAAAATCCTAACCAAATTGCAAGCAACGTTGAAATGGTCTTAGTTGAACGAATTTTCGATAATATTGACACGAATAAAATCGTTGCCGATTACGAAAAATTATTTAATAAACCCGTTATTATAACAAAAATAAAAGGGAAAGATTATTCTTCTACGTCAATTAGAATTAAAGCCAAATTAGGCTTAGATTTTAAAGATGAAACGACAAGCGAAATTTACGATTATATAGAAAAAAACGGGCTTTACGAAAAAGATGAATTTTATAGTTACGTTTGTCAAAAATTACCATTAAAACGCAGGGAGCATACTTACGGCGTAATTATGAAGGCAATTAGTTTAGCAAAAAAGTTAAACGTTGACGTAAAAAAATGTGAAATTTCAGCACTCCTTCACGACGTTGCAAAGTATGAAGATTGTAAAAACTATAAAAACTTTGTTATAGGCGACGACGTACCCGAAAGCGTGATACATCAATTTTTAGGCGAATATTTAATTAAAACAGAGTTAAACGTTATCGATATAGAAATTTTAAATAGCGTAAAATATCACACTACAGCAAGGGCTAATATGTCGATAATTGAAAAAATAATATACGTTGCCGACCTTATTGAAAAGGGTAGGGACTATGAAGACGTAGATTATTTACGAAAAGCCGTAGATAAAGATTTTGAAAAAGGTTTTATAATTTGTTTAGAAGAAGTGTATAAACATTTGCAAAAAAAAGGTAAACCTATATATTATTTAACTAAACAAGCCTATGATTATTACGTTAAAAAATAGTGTAAACTTTATATAAAAAAAGACAAGCAAGTGTTTAAAAAAACACTTGCTTTTGTAATTAAAATAAATTATACTAGAATTATTAATAAATGCGTTTTAAGGAGTATTTATGAAAAAATTAAAAGTAGGTTTTATAGGGTTAGGTGGTCGTGGAACGGGCTTAATCGGCATGACTAGAGAAGAAACTAAAGCCGATAATAAAGTCGGTGGATTAATGGGCAACGTTTTTGGGTTTAAAGACGTTGTTGTTTCAGCAGTTTGCGATACTATGATTGAAAGGGTTGAAAGGGCTTCAAGGTTAGTAGAAGCACACGGCGACCCAACTCCGTTTATGACGACAGACTATAAAGAACTTGTAAAACAAGATTTAGATGCAGTTATTATATCGGCAGCGTGGGAAGTCCACGCCGAAATTGCTAACGCATGTATGGAAGCAGGTATTGCCGTTGGTCTAGAAGTTGGTGGTGCATACGATTTACAAAGTTGTTGGGATATGGTCGACTGCTACGAAAGAACAAAAACTCCTTTTATGTTTTTAGAAAACTGCTGTTATTATAAAGACGAACTTTTAGCAACAAGTCTTGTTCGTAACGGCGTGTTAGGTAAAGTTTCTTACTGCCAAGGCTCGTATTGTCACGATTTAAGAAAAGAAATTGCAGACGGAATATTTACGCACCACTATAGACTTAGAAACTATCTAAATAGAAATTGCGAAAACTATCCAACGCACGAACTTGGTCCTATTGCAAAAATTCTTAACGTAAATAGGGGCAACAGACTCGTTTCACTTGTTTCTATGGCTTCGCTTGCACAAGGTATGCAAGAATATATTAAAGACCATAAAGAATATCACGCCGAACTTTTGGGTAAAGAATTTAAACAAGGCGACGTTGTTAATACTTTAATTAAGTGTGAAAACGGTGAAATGATTTTAATTAAACTCGATACCACTTTACCAAGGTTATACGATAGGAACATTACCGTAAGTGCAACTAAAGGGTTTTATTGTCAATCAACAAAAGCCGTAATCTTAGATAACGGCGAATTTGACCACGAAACTGCCGGATACAGCGACGCTTTCTTCACCGATAAAAATTATGACGAATACGTTGCCGACGACTGGAAAAATATTACCGAAGAGCAAAAAAAAGCAGGCCATGGCGGAATGGACTTTATTATGCTTAAATATTTCTTCGACGCTATTCGCAATGGTGAAGAAATGCCTATCGACGTATACGACGGGGCGTTATGGATGAGTATTACTGCGTTAAGTGCCGAGTCTATTGAAAAGGGTAGTATTCCTATAGAAATTCCAGATTTTACACGTGGAAAATATAAAAACAGAACTCCAAAAGACGTTATTCCTATAAAAATAATTAAAAAATAAGTGTTAGAAATGCGTCGTCTTACTAAAAATCAAGGAGAAGTATTATGTACGTTGCAAAAGGTCATCTTACATTAATAAAAACAAATTTTAATAGTCAAAGTCATCTCGCTCATAAAGTCATAAACGTTGCAAATGAAGTGGGTGATTTATCTTCAAGTAACGTCGTTGAATTTAGTGAATCGGGTTTAATTTTTAGTGGTAGTAACGACGATTATTCTACCGATTTAATTTTTGCAACGTGTACCGACGAATCTGCACCTTGTATGGTTAACGACACTATTATAGGCGGTAATCACGGTATGCCTTGTGCTATTAACGTTTATTGCGAAAATCATAACAAAACGATTAAAGACGTAGGTGCTATTTATAAAGATGAAAACGGCGTAAAATTCGTTTTAGTTAAGGTTTTAGATAGTAGTCGTTTAGTTTTCGTTTCTAAAAACGCAACCGATAAGTGTTTTTCTAGTGAGTTTACTAAAAAAATTACGGGTGTATTAACTTATGAAGAAAACGGCAACGATACTAAAGAAGTGAAACTTTTAACACAATATTGCGGTTTTTTATATAGGTCGAATAGATATTTAAAAAAAGATTTAACCGTTTATAAAAACGGCGAAAAAATTAACTCTTTCGGTGGAGCAAAAGATTGCGATTTGGTTAAAATAACCGAAGAATATTTAGTAATAAATCCAGCAAGTTGCGTAAATGAATTAGCCGAAAAAAGACCAAAAGACGGCTATCAAGGAATAATAGATATTTCTAATTTTGGTAGTGCGTTAATTGATTATAAAGTTAATCATTTAGTACATAGCGACGGAACTATCGTAGTCGAGTTTAATCACAAAAAATTACAAGATTTTACGTGGAAAAGTCAAATGGGTATAATGAGTCAAACTAAATTTAACGTTTATGGTGGTGGAGTATATCGTTATATTCCTAAAACAAAGCCACTGTTTGACGACGAAGGCGTTTACGATTTAACTAAGCCTTCACCTATCTATCCTCTTACCGATAAATTATTGCCTAAACGTTTAGAATTAAAAAGTGAGTTTTGGAAAGATAAAAACAGTCCTCCAGATAGGGTTGTGGAATATTTTAAAGATAAGGACGGTAACGATAAACTTTGTTATGCTTGCGGATATTTGCCACTTTTTGATTGCGAGCCAAAATATAGGGCTAAAAACGTTACTTCGGCTTTCACGGTAGTTTCTAGTAGAAAGGTTTATCCTAACGTAAAAGACGGCGATTTTGATAGCGTTAAAGGTGTAGGTTATAAAAAATATTTTGAACCTATTGAAAACGGGATATCACGTTACGTAGTTAACTATCAAGGTAAAAATTTTATTTATTTTGACTTTTTTAAGAAAGGTAAGTGCGATTATTTAGTAAATGGAGATATTGAGTTACTTGAAAAAAGTGACGACGTAGAGTATGAAATTAAGGACGGAAAATTAGTAGTAACAAGCGTAAAAGATGGTTGCTCAAACTACGCTACTTTTATAGAAAAAGTCTAATTTTAGACTATAGGTCAACTTTTATTAAAAAAATACTTGAAAAAATTTAAAGTATAGGGTATACTAAACGTAAGGAGACAATTATGATTAATGAAGAAAGTTTAAATTTATTAGTTAAAGACAGCATTGAAGAAGAAACGTTATTTAATCAAACTTCCGTTGAAGATATTTCGTTTAGCGAGCCTGTAAAAAATCAATCGGGTCATCAATCGGTATTTGAAGAACAACACACGGGTGTTGGCGTTGAATCATTAGATTTCGTTATGCCGGGCGAAGGTGGTAAAGAACAAGACGTTGATACCGAAGTTTTATTTACTCACGGCGTAGAAGAATTATTTAACGTTGAAAATCCGGTTATAAGTGAAGAATATATGGATTTTACCGAACCTATTAAATTAGAAATAGTTAAAGAAGAAGCGTTATTTTCTACTGACGATGATGACGACGTTGATATTGATAAATCTTTAATTGAAGATAGTATTATCGACGGCGAAGTTAGTGATAAAATTTCTTTCGTTGAAGACGTTAAATTCGTTTACGACGATAAGAGTTTTGCCGAAAAAATCTTTGAACAAGAACCTATCGTTTTACAAAGATATTGCGAACTTAAAAACATTATATTGTCTTATAAAAAAGTTAAATCAAGAATTTCAACTAACTATGATAGTTTTAATCAAGGCAGATTGCAACTTTTTAAACTTGCAACTAGTGGTAAATCGTTAAAATTGTATTTAAATCTTGACTTTAACGAAGTTGAAAGTCGTTTAAAATGTAAAGACGTATCGGATAGAAAATGTTATCAAGAAGTTCCAACTTTACTTAGAATTAAATCAGATAGGGCTATGCGTAACGCTAAATACCTTATTGATAAAGTTGCTCAAAAATACAATTTGGTTAAGAGTAAAAAGTTTGTTCCTGTTGACGCAGTAAAACTTTTAAAAGAATATAATAATAAATAAAAAATTTGCAAGCCCTTAATATAGGTTAAGAAGGCTTGCAATTTTTTTATTGCCTATTTTAATAGGATTATTTTTTAAATTGTTAATATAAAAATTTCTATTGTCGTATAAAGAAAAAAGTTCGCTAGCTAGGTTGTTAATATTTTCTTGTGGCAACACCTTGCATAAATTTTTAGATGCAAAGTAATTAGCGTTTTCAATTTGGTCACCCCTTGATACCGTTTTGGGTAACGGAATAAAAATAGATGGTTTTTTTAAAGATATTAATTCAAATGCTGAATTAGCTCCAGCCCTTGAAATTGCTACGTCGCATAAATTATAAGCATATTGCATTTCAGTAAATTCTTTTTGATAATAATCTTTTTTATTTAAACAAGATAAATTGCCTTTACCCGTAATATGCAAAACGGTAAATTTTTTAGTTAAACAATCGATATTTTTTCTTATATAATCGTTAATAACGCTTGCTCCAAGCGAGCCACCCGTAACTAATAAAACGGGTTTATCCGTTTTAATATTATAATATTTTAAAGCGTCAAGTTTACTAGTTTTAAAAAGTTTATCGCTAAGTGGTGGACCAACTATCATTTGGTTTTTAATTTTAAAATCTTTGTCAAAACTAAAAAGGGTTTTATCGGCAAATCGTGATGCAATTTTGTTAGCCAAACCGATTGTTAAGTCGGATTCGTGTACTATTACGGGTATCTTTAAAAGTTTTGACGCTATAGTTACGGGCAGTCCCACGAAACCGCCTTTCGAAAAAACTACACTTGGTCTTAAATTTTTTAAAATTTGTTTTGCTTGGTTAATTGATTTTATTAAATTATAAGGCAAACTAAAATTTTTAAAAAGGTTAGACCTATCAAGTTTAGTTGTGTCAATCGAGTAGTAAGGAAGGTTGTTTTTTAATACTAAATCTTTTTCAATGCCGTTTTTCGAGCCGATATAATAAACGTTGTCAAAATGATTTTTAACGTAAGGTAAAATTGCAAAGTGTGGAGTACAATGTCCAAGCGTACCACCACCGGTCAAAACTAAGTTTTTCATATTATATAATATGTGTAAAAATAAAATAGTTACAACCAAATAAAAAAAAGGTATAAAAATTTAAAAAAGCATTGCTAAAAAAAGCAAGGTTTGGTATAATATAAAAGAAGTTTTTTATTGTTAAGGAGAGATTATGAAAACAATTTTAGTAACGGGTGGAGCAGGATATATAGGCTCTCATACAACTATTGAATTAATTAAATCTGGCTACGAAGTAGTTATAGTTGATAATTTAAATAACAGCAAATACGAAGCGGTAAAACGTGTTGAAAAAATTGTAAATAAGTCAATTACTTTTTATGAAGACGATATTTTAGATAAAGACGCTTTAAGAAAAATTTTTACAAATCATAAAATTGACGCAGTAATAAATTTTGCAGGCTATAAAGCAGTAGGTGAATCGGTTGAAAAGCCACTTGAATACTATCACAACAACATAGGTGGGCTTATTAGTTTAGTTCAAGTTATGAAGGAATTTAATTGTAAAAATTTAGTATTTTCTTCGTCGGCAACGGTGTACGGCAATCCAAAAAGCGTACCTATAAGCGAAGATTTCGACCTTTCTACAACTAACCCTTACGGTAGTACTAAATTGTTTATAGAATACATTTTAAAAGATATCGCTAAAGCAGATAAAGATTTTAACATAGCAATTTTACGTTACTTTAATCCGGTTGGGGCACACGAATCGGGTACGATAGGTGAAGACCCTAATGGTATTCCTAACAACTTATGTCCATATATTACCAAAGTTGCAATCGGCAAATTACCTAAATTAAGGGTATTTGGTGGAGATTATCCAACTAAAGACGGCACGGGTGTTAGAGACTTTATTCACGTAGTCGATTTAGCAGTAGGCCACGTTTTAGCAGTAAACAAACTTTTAACTAATAGTGGATTATTTATTGTAAACTTAGGTACGGGTACGGGCTATAGCGTTTTAGATATGGTAAAGGCATTTTCAAAGGCTTATGGTAAAGAAATTCCGTACGAAATCGTTGAAAGAAGACCAGGCGATATTGCAGAGTGTTACGCAGACCCGTCGCTTGCATATAAACTTATAGGATTTAAAGCACAAAAAACGCTTGACGATATGTGTCAAGACGCATTAAGATGGCAAATTAATAACCCTAATGGTTACGAAGAATAAAGGAAGGTAAAAATGAAAATAGCATTAATAGCACACGATAAAAAGAAAGACGAAATAATTGCTTTAGCAAAAGATTATAAAGACGTTTTAGCAAAGCATCAACTTTACGCTACGGGTACGACTGGTACTTTAATAATGGGTGAAACGGGCTTAGCAATTTATAGGATGAAAAGCGGACCGCTTGGTGGTGACCAACAAATAGGTGCAATGCTTGCTAACGGTGAACTTAATTTAATTATATTTTTGCGTGACCCGTTAACTGCACAACCACACGAACCCGACGTTTCTGCACTTTTAAGACTTTGCGACGTTCAACGTATACCGCTTGCAACTAACGTTAGTAGTGCGGTAATTATGCTTGAAGCGTTAAAAAACGGCACGGGATTTAAAGAATAAAAAATTTATAATTAAAACTCGACTTAAAAATAGTCGAGTTTTTGTTTTTGTAAACAACTTGAATTTAATAGGTTTTTTTGGTATAATAATTTCATAAAATATAAATTTGTAGGTGAACTATGAATAGTGTAAATAAAACGTTGTATATTCCTTTATACGGAAAATCTTTCGTTAGCAAAAAGGGATTGTTTTTAATAGATAAAAAAGCCGAAGAAATTTGGGGAAAAGAAGGATTTTCTCTTAAAGGTAAATCTAAATCAAAATGGCTTGCTTATTATATGGGCGTTCGTTCAGCCGTATTTGACGAGTGGGTGAAAAAGCAAATGGAGATTTTGCCTAACGCCGTAGTCGTTCACTTAGGTTGTGGACTTGATAGCCGTGTTTTAAGGGTTGGTGATGTAAAACGCAAGTGGTACGACGTTGATTTTTTAGAAGTTATTGAAGAAAGAAAAAAATATTACGTCGAAACGGACGATTATAAAATGGTTGCAGGCGACGTAAGGGATAGCAAACTATTTTCTACTATCAAAGAAAAAAAGTCTGTCATAGTCGTTATGGAAGGGGTTAGTATGTACTTAACTACTAATGAAATGAAAGGTTTAATAGATAGTTTGTGCGAAAATTTTGAACAAGTCGTGATGTTGGTGGACGTTTATTCTGTTTTTGCCGCCAAAATGTCAAAATGGAAAAACCCTATAAAAGACGTAGGAGTTACTAAGGTTTACGGAATAGATAATCCACAAGATTATCAAAGCAACCAACTTGCTTTTAAAAAAGAACACGAAATGATACCAAAAAAGTATATAAACGAGTTGAAAGGGTTTGAAAAGTTTATTTTTTCAAAACTTTATGCGGGTAATTTTTCGAAAAAACTATATCGTTTATTCGAATACGAAAAATAAAAATTTAAAATTTATAACCTGATAAGCGTAATTTTATTTTTTACTATTAAAATAATTAAAAATATTTGCGATATTGTTAAAAAAACTAAAAAATTTTTAAAATAAAGCAAACTTTTATAGTTGATGTTTACATTAACATTTTGATATGTTATAATTTTTTAATAATTAAAAAACACTTGTTAAATTGAATTTTTTTTAACACGAATTGAGGGGATTATGAATAATTATTTTCAAAAGGTAACGCCTGAAAGTCAAGGCATTTCATCTAAAAAAATTATTAAATTTATTGAAACGATTAAAAAACATAAATTTGGTGTACAAAGTTTTGTAATCGTTAGAAACGATAAAGTTATTAGTGAAGGTTATTGTAAGCCCATAACGAAAGATTTTAAGCATAGAATATATTCTTGTTCAAAATCAATCGTATCGCTTGCCGTTGGTAAACTTTATAAAGAAGGTAAAATTAAATTAACTGATAAAATAGTTGATTATTTTCCCGAATATAAAGATATATGTTATGAAGAATTTGCAAAAGCAACTATTGAAGACGCATTAACAATGCGTATATGTTTGCCGTCAACGACTTACGGCGGTTGGAAAACCGACTGGGCTAAATCTTCTTTCGTTAAAGAGCCAGACTATCCTAACGGTATGATTTTTAGATACAATTCTTCGGCAACCTATTTACTTGACGTAATCGTTGAAAAGATTACGGGTATGACTTTTTTAGAGTATTTAAGACCAGAATTTGATAAAATAGGCGTATCTAAAGATATAGAGTGTATTAAAAGTCCTGACGGATATAGTTGGGGTGCAAGTGGCGTATTAATAACGACTATTGATTTTGCTAAAATAGGTAACCTTATTTTAAATAAAGGTAAGTATAAAGGCGAACAATTACTTCCTTACGACTATATGCAAAAAGCCACTTCTAAAATTACCACTAATTTAAAAAATTCGGCTAAAATGATTAATACGACGGGTTATGGTTATCAAATTTGGATAGAAGAAAAGGGTTATGCTTTACATGGTATGCTTGGTCAACAAGTTCATTGTTTACCAGATAAAAACTTAATGCTTGTATACAATTCAATAATTATGTCCGATTACGATAATTATGCAAGAAACGTAATATACGATTTGCTTGTTGATATATACGAAAGTGCAAGTGACACTCCTATTGAAGAAGACAAAGAAAATTATGATAAATTAATTAATATTTTAGAAAACTGGGAATGTTCTACGGGCTACGGAAAACCACGTAGCGATTATGAAAAAGTTATAGATGGTAAAAAATTTGAACTTAAAGATAATCCTATGGGATTTAAATGGGTACAATTTGATTTTAAAAAAGATTATTGTGTTTTTAATTACGAAAATGCTCGTGGAGTATTTAAACTTAAATTTGGTTACGAAAAGTTTATTAAAGACGAGTTTCCAGAAATTTATTCAGGTAAAATAGTGCACACACCATATCACAAAGGGTATGACGTAATAAATATGTTAAGTTGGACGGAAGAACAAGGTTTGATTATGATTGTTAAAATAATAGATATTTATAAGGGCGAACTTTTTATAAACGTACAATTTAAAGATGGTAAAATATTACTTGTGTTAAACAAAAATACAGAACTTTATATGTTTGATTATACTGGAACGGCAGTTAGTAAATAATATTTATTAAAAAAAGGGTAAAATAATGGAAAATCATAATTTAGAAAAGTTTAGCGATATACATATTCATATGTCAAACGTTGATTTCGACGTTTGTGAGCATTATTTAGACGTAGTGTCAAAATGTGCTACCGATGCAACTATAAATTGTTTAACTTATAGGGCACTTTGTTACAATCTTTCAGCACTTTACTGGAAGAAACATTACAAAAAACTTAATCTTTCAGTTTTTGGCATGATACACAATATGCCTAGTTATGACGGAAAACCAGACGATATTTATAAAGACGTTCCTTATAAAAAACAAGCCGAAATTTTGATGGATTTAGGTTGTGACGGAATTAAACTAATGTTTTGTGCACATACCATAAAAACGCTTGGACACGGTATAGACGATAACCGTTACGACGCTATGTTCGACTATTTAGAAGAAAACGGAATACCCGTTTTAGTTCATTTAGGCGACGACGAGTATTATTGGACAGTTAGAGAGTTAACTGAAAACGAAATAAGACGCCACTGGGGATTATTTTTAGAAGGATATCCTACAAAACAAGAAATTCACACTCAAAGTTATAATAGGTTAAACAAAAACCCTAACTTAAAGATGATTTTTGCACATTTTAATTTTCTTGCAACAGATATAAACGAGTGTGAAAGAATTTTTAATACTTATCCTAACGTATGTTTCGACCTTACGCCGGGGAGAAGGATGTTTTTTCATTTTTCTAAAGATATTGATAAATGGCACGCCTTTTTTGAAAAATATAAAGATAGAATATTTTTTGGAACTGATAGTAACGATATTAAAAGCGACGAAGGTAATATAGGACTTAATAAACTTGTATTTAGTGCTATTTCGCACGATAAAACGCAGTTTGACTTACCTAATTTTGGTGGGATGACAATTAAAGGTCTTGACCTATCAAAAGACGCTATCAATAAAATTTGTTATGAAAACTACAAAAAACTTATACCACAAATTAAACGTGTAAATTACGATTTGCTTTTAAAATGTGCTAAAAAGATGTACGAAGATATTAAAGATAGCCAAGACGAATTTTTAGTTACGAGTAAAAACTGGTTACTTGAATTATTTGAAAAAAGTAAATAAAAAACAAAAAGATTGTTGAACTCAACAATCTTTTTTTATAATTAAATAGGTATCTTTATCAAGTGGGCATACGTTTTTATCAAGCACGTATATTGCCCCCGTAATTATATCAATCACCCTTTGTTTTAGGTATTGTTTGCAACTACTTAAACAAATAATTGCGGGATTTTGTTTGATATAATTTAAAATTTCTTCAATATTAGATAAATCGGTTACTATAAAGTTTTTAATTTCTTTCGTGCCTTGAGTTTTATTCAAGTTTTGCAATTTAATACCTACTACCAAAAATCAACGAGCCTATTCTTATCATATTAGAGCCGTGTTTTATTGCGATTTTATAATCGCCACTCATACCGGCTGATAAATATTCAAAATTATATTCTTCTTTGTAACTGTCGTAAACCTTTCTTAATTTTTCGTAATTTTCAATTAAAAGTTCCTGATTTTCAGTATTTTCCATAACAGCCATTAAGCCTTTAACTAAAACGTTAGGGTAATTTTTACTTTCTTTTAGAAGGGTAGGCAATTCGTTTAGCAAAACACCGCCTTTTTGTTCTTCACCCATATTAATTTCTATTAAAACGTTAGTAGTAACGCCAAGAGCATTACTTTTTTTATCAATTTCACTAATTAATTCAATACTATCAACGCTATGAATTAAAAAAACCTTACCAACTAAATATTTAATTTTATTTTTTTGTAAGCGACCAAAAAAATGATAATTACAAGGTAAAAGATTATCAAATTTATCTCTAAATTCTTGAGCCTTATTTTCACCAACGTCAATTAAACCTAAACTAATAGCCTTGTTAATTTTTTCTACTTCAACAAATTTAGTTGCACCAACAAGCGTGATTTTTTCACCTAAGTTATTTCCGTCTTTAATTTCATTAAAAATTTCGTTTAAAATATCTTTCATATATTACAAAAGAGTTTTAGAAACTAAAACTCTCTCCTTTTAAAAGTACTGTGCATCCCCCGTTGTTAATATCTACCGACTCGACAACGAAACAGTTGGCTACTTCAAAGCTACCTTATGGCACACCAAACTGACTACTTAGTGCTGCTATATTCCTATCCTGACACGGTTCATAGGGCCCAGTTGCATAAGACCTTGATATCAACGCTACTTATTTCGCCCGGCAATCCATAAATACTATCGAAAAGGGCGTTCAGCCTTGCTGTAGCAGATTGCAAGTTCAGGGCACTGCTAACTCCCCACCTAGCACAGTAAGGTAATTTTACTACAAAAACATAAAAATATCAAGTATAATTTTAATATATTTAATATGAATATTAAAAAATAGTCGTTTTTGCTTTACTAAAACGTTTTTATTTGCTAAAATATACTAAAATATTACTTTTAAAGGCGATAATAGAAAACAGGTTATACAACTTCTATGAACAGAGAGTACGGGGTGTGGTGAAACTCGGCAATAGTAAAGTTTTATAACAAATCATTTCTTATGCTGAAAACTGAACTTTTAGTAAGTTTCTCCGTTTATCTCGTTACGATATTAAGGCAAATTTTATTTGCAAAAAGAGTGGTACCACGGGTTTATTCGTCTCTATCGAATAAACCCTTTTTATATTCAAAAATAAATTATGTGAGGTAATTATGTATAAAAAAGTTGAAACAACCTTAAATTTCCTTGAAAGAGAAAAAGAAATTATCGAATTTTGGAATGCTAACGGCGTATTTGAACAAAGTATAACAAAAAACGAAGGCAACGACGAATTTTGTTTTTACGACGGTCCGCCAACGGCAAACGGTAAGCCACACATAGGCCACGTTTTAACAAGGGTAATGAAAGACATTATTCCAAGATATCACACTATGAAAGGCAAGCACGTTTTACGTAAAGCAGGTTGGGATACTCACGGTTTACCCGTTGAACTTGAGGTTGAAAAGAAATTAGGTTTAGACGGCAAACAAGATATTGAAAAATACGGAATAGAACCTTTTATTAAACAATGTAAAGATAGCGTTTTTAAATACACTACCGAGTGGAAAACTATGTCGGATAGACTTGGTTTTTGGTGTGATATGGATAATCCTTACGTTACTTATCACGACACTTACATTGAATCAGAGTGGTGGGCTTTAAAAGAAATTTGGAAAAAGGGCTTACTTTATAAAGGTTATAAAATCGTACCTTATTGTCCACGTTGTGGAACGGCTTTATCATCTCACGAAGTTGCACAAGGCTATAAAGACGTAACTGAAAAGTCGGTATTCGTAAAATTTAAAGTTAAAGGCGAAGAAAACAAGTATTTCTTGGCGTGGACGACTACTCCTTGGACGTTACCTTCAAACGTAGCACTTTGTTTTAATCCAACTGCAATTTATAATGAAATTCAAGTTGAAAATGGTGAAATTTATATTTTAGCACAAGCACTTTGTGATAAATTATTTGAAAATTACCAAGTATTAAGCAGTAAAACGGGTAAAGAATACGAATACGCTGAATACGAACCATTATTCTCTTACACTAATGACGCAATTGAAAAAAATAAAAAAGCCTTTATTTGTATCGTTGACGATTACGTTACGCTTGAAGACGGCTCGGGTATAGTTCATAACGCACCTGCATTTGGTGAAGACGACTCTCGTGTTTGCAAAAAGTACGATATTGCTTTCGTTAATTTAGTTGACACAAGAGGAAAAATGACGGATGAATGTGGTGAAATTGCAGGTTTATTTGTTAAAGACGCCGATAAAGTTATTATTAGCGACCTTGAAAAAAGAAATTTATTATTCCAAGTAAAAGAATTTACGCACAGTTATCCGTTCTGCTGGCGTTGTAATACTCCGTTAATTTATTATGCTCGTAGCAGTTGGTTTATTAAAACTACTGCCGTTAAAGACGAGTTAATTAAAGCAAATAATTCGGTAAACTGGATGCCTGAAACTATCAAATCGGGTAGAATGGGTAATTTCCTTGAAAACGTAATCGACTGGGGTATTTCTCGTGAAAGATACTGGGGAACTCCACTCCCAGTTTGGACTTGTGATAAATGTGATAAAGTACACGTTATAGGCTCGAAACAAGAACTTAAAGATTTATGTGGTTTAGATAAAGACGTAGAACTTCATCGTCCGTATATAGACGAGCCTACTTTTAAATGTTCTTGTGGTGGAACTATGAGTAGGGTAAAAGACGTTATCGACTGCTGGTTTGACTCAGGTTCGATGCCTTTTGCTCAACTTCACTATCCGTTTGAAAATCAAGAATTGTTCAAAAAACAGTTTCCTGCCGATTTTATAAGCGAGGCAATTGACCAAACTAGAGGTTGGTTCTATACTTTGCTCGTAATAAGCACGATATTGTTTGGCAAAGCACCGTTTAAAAACTGTATAGTTTTAGGACACGTTAACGATAAAAACGGTCTTAAAATGTCTAAGCATATAGGTAACGTAGTCGACCCTTGGAGTGTTCTTGATAAACAAGGGGCAGACGCAGTTAGATGGTATTTCTATACAGGTTCAGCACCTTGGTTACCATCAAGATTTTACGAAGAAGCTGTATCGGAAGCACAACGTAAGTTTATAGGTACGCTTTGGAACGCTTACGCCTTTTTCGTTTTATATGCAGATATCGATAAATATAATCCTGCAAATTACGATATTAAAAAGTGTAAACTTTCACTTATGGATAAGTGGGCTCTTTCAAAACTTAATACTTTAATTGAAAAAATTGATAATGGGCTTGATAAATATCAAATTTTTGAAACTTCTAGATATTTACAAGAATACGTTGACGACCTTTCAAACTGGTATATTCGTAGGGGTAGAGAAAGATACTGGGGTAAAGAAATGACCGAAGATAAAATTTCGGCGTACACTACTTTATACACTATTTTAGTAACGCTTGCAAAGTTATCTGCACCATATATTCCGTTTATAAGCGAAAGTATTTATCTTAATTTAGTTCCACAATTCTATAAAGACGCACCTATTTCAGTTCATTTGTGTTCTTTCCCTAAAAAAGACTCGTCTATGATAGATTTAGAACTTGAAAAGGGTATGGAAGAACTTTTAGAAATAGTTGTGTTAGGTAGGGCGTCAAGAAATACTTCTAATATTAAAAATAGACAACCACTTTCAAAACTTTACGTTATAACTGAAAGAAAACTTACTATAGATAGTCAACTTTTAGAAATAGCAAAAGACGAACTCAATATCAAAGATATTGAAATGCTTAAAGATGCTGAAAAGTTTGTAAATTACAAACTAAAACCACAACTTAAGACGTTAGGTCCAAAATATGGTGCTAAACTTGGCTTAATAAGACAATTCCTTGAAACGTGCAATGCGAGTGAAGTGGTAAAAACTGTTAAACAAGGCGTAGCGTATAAAGTTGAATTAGGTGGTACTGAAATAGAATTTACTATCGACGACTTATTAATTTCTTCTCAAAGTATGGAAGGTTTCGTATCTGCTAGCGATAATGGTATGACCGTCGTATTAGACGTAAATATTACTGAAGATTTATTGCTTGAAGGTATTGAAAGAGAAATAGTTTCTAAAATTCAAACGATGCGTAAAGACGCAGGCTTTGAAGTTGTTGATAGAATAAGAATTACTTATTTAGCAGGTGGCGACGTAGATAAGGTTATGTTGACTAGGGCTGAAGCAATTAAAAAAGCCGTTCTTTGCGAACAATTAATTCATACCGAATCAGTCGTAGGTTTTGTAAAAACTTGGGAAATAGGTAACGGAAAACTTATTATCGGGGTAGAAACTATATAAAATGAAAGTTGCAAGTAATTGGAAAGATTATCAAATAATTGCCACTGGCGACGGCTACAAACTTGAAGACTGGAAAGGCGTTAAATTATTAAGACCAGACCCACAAGTTATTTGGAAAACTGACGTTGATATGGACAATTATCCAAACCTTAACGCAAAATACGTTAGAAGTGAAAAAGGTGGCGGTAAATGGCGTGTTAATAAACGTTATCCAGACGAGTGGACTATAAATTATGGTGAATTGAAATTTTTAATTAAACCTATGGGTTTTAAGCATACGGGGTTGTTTCCAGAACAAGCGGTTAATTGGGATATTATGACTGACCTTATCAAAAAAGCAAATAGACCTATAAGCGTTTTAAATTTATTTGCTTACACGGGTGGAGCAACCGTTGCTTTACTTAAAGCGGGTGCGTCTGTTTGTCACGTCGACGCATCAAAAGGTATGGTTGAACGTGCGGGAGAAAATTGCCGTTTATCAAACGTAGGCGAAGGCAAGGTTAGATTTATTATCGACGATTGTTTAAAATTCGTTCAAAGGGAAATAAGGCGTGGGAAAAAATACGACGCAATTTTAATGGACCCGCCAAGTTATGGTCGTGGACCTAACGGCGAAACGTGGAAGATTGAAAACGAAATATGCAATTTAGTTCAAACTTGTAAACAAGTATTAAGTGATAATCCGTTATTTTTCTTAATTAATAGTTATACTACAGGGCTTCAACCACAAGTTATAAACAACATTATAACTTTAGCGTTGAAAGATTTAGGTGGTCAAGTTGAAAGTTACGAAGTAGGGCTACCTACAAACGAAGGAATAATTCTCCCTTGCGGTTGCTCTGGACTTTGGAAAAATGATATTTAAAAGGTAAGTATATGGAAGATATTATAATTTTACACGAAGATAATCATATTTTAGTAGTATTAAAACCGCAAAATATGCCGTGTTGTGAAGATAGTAGCAAAGATTTAGATTTGCTTACTTATCTTAAACAAATGATAAAAGAAAGAGATAATAAGCCGGGTAACGTTTACTTGGGGCTTGTTCATAGGCTAGATAGACCAACCGGTGGAATTATGGTGTATGCAAAAACGTCAAAGGCAGCCGAAAGACTTTCATCTCAAATTAGAAACGGTGATTTTGAAAAGAAATATTATGCTGTTTTAGTGGGAATTTTACCTAAAAAACAACAAGTTTTAACTAATTATCTTAAAAAGAACCCTATAAATAATATGGTATACGTATGTGGGGAAACGGTTGAAGGTGCAAAATTTGCTGAACTAGAATATAAAGTTATTGAAGAAAAGGCAAATTTATCTATGACTGAAATAACTTTACATACGGGTAGAACTCATCAAATTAGAGTACAAACGTCGCATTTAGGTTATCCTATTTACGGTGATATGCGTTATGGTGGAGAAAATGCAGTTAAAGGTAATTTAGCACTTTTTGCAACGTCGCTTTCGTTTACTCATCCTGTAACGAAAGAACGACTTGTGTTTAAAGTAGAACCACCTAAACATTTAGCACCTTGGAAGATTTTTAACACTTCTACGGCTTTGAAAATGTCTTTGTAATAGGAGTATATTATGTTTTCACTTGCTACAAGTTTTATAGGAATGTTTTGTGCGTCTGCAAGTTATTTTGCAAAAAATAAAGTGCTATATTTTATTTTTCAAGGCAGTTCTATCTTATTTATATTGCTTTCAAATTTCAGTTTAAAGTTATATTTTGCTTGCATTACGGGGCTGATTGCTTTAATTAGGGTAGCAATTTATTTTTATTTAGAAAAAAAGATAAAAAAATTAATTTTACGATAAAAACGATTTTTGCTTTAATAAACGTTGCTTCGTATTTCGTTTTAAATATAATAATTTTAGAAAATTATAGCATTTTTGACTTAATGCTAATTGCCGTAAACGTTTCGTTTATTTATTTGGTAGCAATTAAAAATATTCGTGTTATGCGATATAGTTTAATTTTGCCGTTAGTATTGTCAGTCGCATATTGTATTATTGTAGAAACTGCAATATTTACAACTATTTCTTATACTCTTGAAATAGTTGCTAATATAGTTGCTATAATTGTTTACGAAATTAAACAAAAAAAGAATAAAGAATTTAATAATTAGATTAATTAAACCCCCTTACGATTTGGGGGTTTAAATCGTTAACAGTTTAGTTATTCCAAGCGTTAATAGGGTAATCGACGGAATAAGTTCAAACAACAATTTGTTTTTTATTACTATTAAAGAAGATAAATTAAAAGCACTAATTAGCAACAATATGTGAACGGACGTAATAATAAACGTAACTAAAATATAATTAAAACCGATAAGTGTTAAAGATATGCAACCGATTAATCCGTCAACGCCTATTGATATGCCTATTAAAAAAGAGTCGAAAAAAGGTGAAGTTTGATTATTTTGCATAATACTAAAAAAATTATCTTGAATAGATGGTGTTTGCTTAAAAGATAAAAAACATAGAATTAACCCACCTATCAAGTTTGAGTATTTTTTTAATAGTGTGCTACTTAAAAAACCAAAATTTGAACCTAAAAAACATAAACAAAAAACCGTTAAAGCAATAGTTAAAATAGGTTTAAATTTTGCTTTGGTTGTTAAACTTAATATTAATCCACAAAAGAAAGAATCAATGCTTACCGAAACCGACGTCAGTAAAAGTATAAATAAGTTCATTAGTAATAATAAAGTCCTATGGTACATAAATATTCTAAAAAATTTAAAAAGGTTAATCAAAAAGTGTAAAAATAAAAAAATATTTATCTAAATATTTAAAAAACATAACAAAAAATTGTTAAGTTTATTGACAAAAGTTAATATTAAGAGTACAATATATAAAGTATATTGTATTGTGGTGTAAACTACCACAAAATCGCTAGGAGTATAAAATGCTTAAAAAACATATCAATAAAATTTTTATAGTTTTACTTTGTTTTGCACTTTTACCTATTTCATTATTTTCTAATAGCGTTGCCAAGGCAAGTGACGTTGTAACGGTATATTGCGGTGCAAAATATATGTATTATACTAACGACGATATTGCAAACGCATCGTCTAACAACGTTCAAATCACCGTTAAGACGACAGGTTCAACTGATGACGCTATTTTAGTTTACGAAGAAGGTAAACAAAAAGACGTTGACTCGCCTATATCAAGCGTTGCAAACAGCAAAGGTAATATTTCTATTATTTTTGGTAAAGTAGGTAATTATACGGTAACGACTACCGTTAAAGATGAAACGGACGCAAAATTTACTTTTGTAAAAGATTTTAAAGCAACTAACGATTTTAGTGAGTGTAGTGGTCCTTCTTATACGACAGACCTTACCAAACTTCAAAACTTTCAAACATCTGCTCAAAACGCTGCCTTTGAAGAAGGGGATACTACTAAACCTTTATATCAAGGTGATAGTTACGAAGTTCCTTCAATTAAAGATATCGTAGACGCAGGCTCGCTTGGTCTCGATATGTATAAAAGGGTACTTTACGTTTCAACTCCAGGTTCAAATTATTATAGTGAAAGTAGTACGGTTTCAATAACGAACACAACTACTAAACTTTCTTTTAGCATTACTAATGCAGGTGTATACAGATATTACGTTCTTTTAGAAAGTGACCTTGTTAATGGTGAAGCTGAATTTTCTCTTAGCGTAGCAGGTTTAGTTGAAGCCGTTAAACAAACGGGTACAGATTTTATTTTCGATGGTTTCTATCGTGCATTTAGGGGAACCGAAGAACTTGTTGCTACTAAATTTAATAATGAATATACTTACGTTTTAAAAGATGACGAAGAAACTGAAGTTTTAGAAAGTGAAATTACCAAATACGAATTAGTAGTTCCTACGTTCAATTTTGAAATAGAAGGTGGGTTACCACCAAGAGCAACGTATAAAGGCAAAGCACAAGAAAACGGATACGTTGGTCTAACTTACACGATTAGTGCTTTTGACGTAAGCGGTTATAAAGTTCAAGAAAGTTACGTTTTATATTATACTGAAACTTACGATAAAGATAACGACGCTAATAATAACTGGGTAAAAGTTGAAGATGGTTTCGATGGTGTTAGTATGTCTTTCGTACCAGATAAAGTTGGTTATTATAAAGTAGCAATTCAACTTGAAGATGGTTATGACAATGATACGGTTATCGTAGAAAGTTTAGTAGTTCCAGTTTTAGACGAACCTATTTATCCAAACTTTAAGACGAGTTTTGGTGACTGGATATCAGTTAACACTATGCCGTTTATATGTCTTTGCGTATCGGGTACTTGTCTTATAGCGATTATATGTTTAATATTTATTAAACCTAAGAAAAAGACTGGTAAAGCCGAAGAAGAAGATAGATAAAAAAAGTTACCACTTTTGTGGTAACTTTTTTAAAATATTTTAAGGATTCTATGAAAAGTTTTATCGTACAAAAAAATCAAAAATTAATAAAATTAATTCAAAACGAATACGGTGATAGTATAAAATATTCGGCTATTTTAAAACTTTTAAAAAATAAAGACGTAAAAGTAAACGGGAAAAGAGTTTCTAAAGATATTGAACTTTACGAAAATGATAAGGTAGACGTTTATTACGACGGCGAAAAAACGCAAATTATCGTAGACGTAATTTATAAAGATGAAAACGTTTTAGTGATAAATAAGCCTAAAAAATGCGATTATACAATGGCTTTAGAAATTGTTAAAAAACAATACGAAAACGCCGTAGCAGTGCATAGGCTAGATACAAATACTACGGGGCTTATGATTTTCGCTTTAAATAAAAATAGCGAAAACGAGTTGAAAAAAGCATTTAAAGAAGGTAAAATTCAAAAAAAATATATTGCCGAAGTGTATGGTAAATTTATTAAAAAAGAAGATATTTTAATAGACTATTTAGTTAAAGATAAAATAGCGTCTAAAGTTAAAATATATAAGGAAAAAACGGTAGATAGTTTAACTGTAAAAACGGGCTATAAAGTAATTGCAGAAAATGAAGAAACAAGTTTTATCGAGATTACCTTATATACGGGTAGAACTCATCAAATAAGGGCTCATATGGCTTATTACGGACATTTCGTAATAGGTGACGGAAAGTACGGCAAAGAAAAAATTAATAAACGACTAGGAGCAAATAGCCAACGCTTAATAGCCGTAAGTATTACTTTTAATTTTTCTCAAAAAAGTTTGTTAAATTACTTAAATAATCAAACTATACGTTTAGAAAAGCAATTTTTTTAATTGATTAAAAACCCTAAAAAGCAAAGTGCTTTTTAGGGTTTTATTTTAAATATTCTTCAAAACTATTAGGCGTAACGATAATCGTTTTATAGTCGGTATAAATAACGCTACCTAATTTGCTTTTAGGTGGTTTTTTTACGAATTTTTTTAAGGTATAATCAACGGCAATTTTATCACTTTGTTTTGCTTTTGAATTATATGCACATATACTACTTGCGACCAAAATTACGTTATCGGGTATAGGGCTAGCACCTTTAACAATAACGTGTGACGAGTGGTAATCTTTAACGTGAAACCATACGTCGTTTTTATCACTAGAAAAGGTTAAAGCGTCGTTTTGAATATTATTTTTTCCAACTAAAATAACGTAGCCGTCAACTTCGTAGCGTTTAAACAAGTATTGTTTTTTTGCGTTTGAAGTCTTTTTTTGAGTTTTCTTGCGGGCAATAACGCCTATTTCAATTAATTCTTCTTCAATTTCTTGAAGTTCCGTAGTGGTTTTACTATTTTTTAAAGAAAAAACGATAGATTTTATATAATCAATTTCATTTAAAAGTTGTTCTATTTGTGGATTTAAAAATTCTAACGCCGTTTTTTGTTTAGAATATTTTTTAAAAAACTTTTTGCCGTTTTCAATAGGCGTTAAATTTGTGTTAAGTGGAATTTCAACTAAAACGGGTGGGTCTAGATAGTAATTTAGTGCTTTTAAAAATTTATCACCTTTTTTTATAAGGTATAAATTATCCATAATAAGTTGCCCGTAAAGTTTGTGTTTTTCATAACTTAAAGCATCTCTTTGCTTTTCTTCAGTTAAAGCAAGTTTTTTTAATAATTTTTTCTCGTAAGCGTTAAGTTTTGAAGAAAGACTATTGAATAAAAGGTTAAAATTCTTTAAAGAAGTAACTTTTTCGTAATAGGTTGTTTGTGCTAAATTTAAACTATCAAAATACTCTCGTTTACCTATAATATGAGTATAGTCAAAAGGGAAAAACTCGTAAAAATCGTTGTTTTCAATAGTTAAAGGATTATCTTTTTGATTAATAAAATTTTCAAAAATTTTTACGAAATTTTCTGGTTTATCATTAGAAATTCTATACGCAATTTCTTGACAAGCAAGTTTAGAAAGACCTATAAAATTATTGTAAATAAAACTTGATAAATCTTGTTGATTTACAATGCTTTGATATTTTTGCATTGCAAAAATTATATCGTCGGTCTTAAAAGGTGATAACTTATCTTGTTTGTCTATAAAAGTATAAGTTGCTCCGTATAAAGTAAATCTTTTACCTTCGCTAGATAATGGTATATTTTTTTTACAACCTATAATTTTATTTTTTTCAACTAAAAAGCAGTTAGAGTATTTGCCCATAATTTCTAATATAAGCGAAAGCGTAGTAGAAGTTGAAAAATCGTTTTCAACCGAAAAAACTATTTCAACTATTCTATCTTCGTTAAGTAGGTTAAGTTTAGTAATTTGGCTACCAAGCAAATATTTTCTTAAAAGCATACAAAAATTAGGCGGAACTAGCGGGTTTTCAAATTCGGTATTAGATATACCTATATGGCACAAAGACGCATTTGTAGATATGTGCAACTTAAGACTTTTACCATTATAAATGGTAATAAACAAATCGTCGTTAGTTGGCTCGTTAATTTTATTTACTTTTGCACCTACAATAGATTTTTCTAAATTTGGAATTAATCTATTTAGCGTAAAAAAATCTTGTGGCATAAAAACCCCTTTAAAATACTATAACTTACTAATATTATACATTTTTATTAAATAAAAGTAAATTAAAATATAAATAATAATCACAAAACCTTTACAATGCTGTAAAATTTTGCTAAAATATATAAGATAATAAACAATTAAAGTTTAAGGAGATTTTATAATGAACTATACTTATGAATCTGGCGAAAAGTCAGTTGTAAAAATTAAAATTACTCTTGATAAAGCAGAGTGGATTGAAGCACAAAACAAAGCATACCAAAAAATAAAAGGTAAATTTAGTATTCCAGGTTTTAGAAAGGGTAAAGTGCCTAAGCACATTATTGAAAGACAATATGGTCAAGGCGTATTTTTTGAAGAAGCAATTAATATAGCATTTCCAGAATATTACTATAGTATACTTGATAAAGAACCTACTATTGAACCTATTGACCGTCCTGAAATCGACGTTGAAAACATTACTGAAGACGGTATTACTTTAGTAGCAATCGTTCCTTGCAAACCAGAAGTAAAAATCGGTGCTTATAAGGGTATAAAGATTGATAAAGTTGAGTATAATGTTAGCGATAAAGATGTTGAAGACGAAATTGAAAGATTGCGTCAAAGAAATTCAACTGAAACGTCTATCACCGATAGACCAGCAATGAGTGGCGATATTACTATTATCGATTATTCAGGTAGTATTGACGGCGTTCAATTTGCAGGTGGCACTGCTGAAAAGCAAACACTCGTATTAGGTAGTGGTCAATTTATTCCAGGCTTTGAAGAACAAGTAGTTGGTATGAATATCGGCGAAGAAAAAGACGTTTTAGTTAAATTCCCAGAAGAATATCACGCTGAAGAACTTAAAGGTAAAGACGCTGTATTTAAGGTAAAACTTCACGAAATTAAAATTAAAGAACTTCCAGAAGTTGACGACGAATTTATTAAAGACGCAACGGGTGCTGAAAGTTTAGAAGCGTATAAAGCCGAAACTAAAAAGAAAATGCAAGAAGCAAACGACAAAAAGGCTAAATACGAAACTGAAGATAAACTTATCAAGAAAATTGCTGAAGATAGCCAAATGGAAATTCCAGACGCACTTATCGAAAGACAAATAGACAATAATATTCAAGATATGGAATACAGAATGATGTATCAAGGCATCAAACTTGAAGACTATCTTAAATATACAGGTCAAACTATGGAAGCGTATAGAGAAAGTTTCAAAAAGCAAGCAGAAGAACAAGTTAGAGTTCAACTTGTTATAGACAAAATCATTGCTCTTGAAAACATTACAGCAACCGAAGAAGAAATTGACGCTAAAATTGCTGAACAAGCAAAGAACGCAGGTAAAGACGTTGAAGAATATAAAAAAGGTCTTGACCCAAGACAACTTCAATACATTGAAAATAACGTAGTTATTGAAAAAGTTTTTGCGTTCTTAATGGAAAATAATATCGTTGATTAATAAGGGGGTTAATTATGGCTTTAATACCTATGGTAGTTGAACAAACCAACAAAGGCGAACGTTCGTACGACATTTATTCTCGTCTTTTAGAAGATAGAATTATAATGTTATCAGGTCCTATCGACGACGCTTTAGCAAATACCGTCGTTGCACAACTTTTATTTTTAGAAAGTAAAGACCCAGATAAAGATATTTATCTTTACATTAATAGCCCAGGTGGTTCTGTTTCAGCAGGTCTTGCAATTTACGACACTATGAATTATATTAAATGCGACGTATGTACTATTTGTATAGGTATGGCTGCGTCAATGGGTGCTTTCTTATTGTCTAGCGGACAAAAAGGTAAAAGATATTCACTCCCAAATAGCGAAATTATGATTCACCAACCACTTGGTGGGGCTCAAGGTCAAGCAAGTGATATTAAAATTCACGCAGAACACATTTTAAGAACAAAGGCAAAATTAAACCAAATTTTAGCACAAAATTCAGGAAAAAGCCTTGAAGAAGTTGAAAGAGACACTGATAGAGATAATTTCTTATCGGCAAGCCAAGCACTTGAATACGGTCTCATTGATAAAATTTATAGTTCAAGGAAAGACGTTTAAGGAGATTTAATGGCAAATAACCAAGATAGACATAACGGACAGATTTGTGCCTTTTGTGGCAAACCAAAAGAATATGCTAAAAGTCTTGTAGCAGGTCCTAACGGTCTTTACATTTGTGATGATTGTCTTACCATTTGTAACGACATTTTAAAAGACGAAGAAATTTTAGAAAATCAAGACGTGATTGAACTTAAAAAACCGCAAGAAATTAAAGCCGAGTTAGATAAGTATATCGTAGGTCAAGATAAGGCTAAAAAAGTTTTGTCTGTAGCAGTTTACAACCATTACAAAAGAATTAATAGTCAATTATTAAATTTAGCCGACGACGAAACGGAAATTGAAAAAAGCAACGTTTTACTTTTAGGTCCAACAGGCTCGGGTAAAACGCTACTTGCTAGAACTTTAGCAAGGGTGTTAAACGTTCCTTTTGCAGCGTGCGACGCAACTACTTTAACCGAGGCAGGTTACGTTGGCGAGGACGTTGAAAATATTTTATTAAAACTTATTCAAAACGCCGATTACGACATTGAAAAGGCTCAAAGGGGCATAGTTTATATCGACGAAGTTGATAAAATTGCAAGAAAAAGCGAAAACGTTTCTATAACTAGGGACGTTTCAGGCGAAGGCGTTCAACAAGCACTTTTAAAAATTATTGAAAGTACGATTGCGTCAGTTCCACCACAAGGTGGAAGAAAGCATCCACAACAAGAACTTATAAGAATTGACACGACTAACATTTTATTTATATTCGGTGGTGCGTTCGTAGGTCTTGATAAAATTATTGAAAAAAGGCTTGATAATTCTTCACTTGGTTTTGGTGGCAAAGTAGGTAAGGCTGAAGGCAAGTTGGTTTTAAACGATATTCAACCGCAAGACTTAACTAAATACGGCTTAATTCCAGAGTTTGTTGGTAGAATTCCTATTACCGTTTCACTTGAGGCGTTAGACGAAAAGGCTTTAGTAAAGATTATGACAGAGCCTAAAAATGCAATCGTTAAACAATACAAAAAGTTAATTAAAATGGACGATTGCGACTTAGAAGTTACCGACGATGCCGTTTATGAAATTGCTAAAAAGGCAATATCGTTAAAAACGGGTGCAAGGGGACTTAGAACAATTTTTGAAAACTTAATGCTTGATTGTATGTTTGATTTGCCAAGTGACAAGCAAATTGAAAAAGTCGTAATTGACGACCAAGTTGTTCGTGGCGAAAAACAAGCAACAATCGTTTACAAAAAAGTAAGTTAAAATTAAAAAAGTAGCGAAAATTTCGCTACTTTTTTTGTGCAATTATTTATTAAATTACAATTTCTCAAAAATTTTATATTTAGAATTTTTTAAAAATTTAGTTATAATTTTAGGGGCTAAATTAGGGAATACTTTATATAAAAAATTCATAAAGTGGGCGTCAAAGCCAACTATAATGCGTTTTTTACCCCTTTTTGCCTTGTTTAGTATTTTGCTTGCAACTTTGTTTGGTGAAAGGGCTATTTTATTAATAATTTTATTTGCTTTTTCGTCTTTATTTTGGCTTTTAAATATGTCTGTTTTAGTAGTTCCAGGCATAGCAACTATAACCTTAACTTTATCTTCTTCACAGGCTAAACTTTGCGTAAAAAAGGCACTTGCACTTTTTGAAGAAGAATAACTGCTAATTCCACCAAACGTACATAAACTTGACGAACTTGAAACGTTTATAATTAGTCCGTCACCACAACTTTTTAAAAGTGGAATTAATAGTTTACACGAATAAACTTGTGAAAAAAAGTTAGTTTTAAATACCTTTTCAACTTCTTCAATAGTCGTATCTTCAAACTTTTTAAAGGGTGGTAATACGCCGGCACAATTTATTAAAATATTAGGTTTAATATTTTCGTTTAATAAATATTCGTAAAATTCTTGCCAACTATCTAGGTTGCCAACGTCAAAAAGTTTATAAGTCAAATTATTTTTAATCTTTTCACTTGAATTTTTTAAGTCTATTAACTTTTGTTCGTTTCTTGCAATAGCAATAACTTTTACGTCGTACTTTTCAATTAAAATTTTGCAAAATTCTTTACCTATTCCAGACGACGCACCCGTAACTATTGCAATTTTGTTATCATATTTATATTTGCTCATATTTATATTTTAGCATAAATTCATATTTTAGTCTATAATTTTTATTTATTTTGCTTGCCTTTAATACTTGAAAAAAATCAAAAAATGTATTACAATAGATAAAATAGAGAACTTTTTAATTTTTTTAAAATTAAATTATATAGGTGTAAAATGGAAGACTTAAAAATAGTAAACGATGCACTAATTAAATATATGCCGGCAGTGGCGTTAAAAGGTAAAGTAGTTTTACCTAACGTATACACTTCGTTAGACGTTGGTAGAATTCAATCGTTAAACGCAATAAACGCATCGATTAAAGAAGAAAAATTATTATTCGTAGTAAGCCAAAAAGATAAGACGTTAGAATTGCCTAAAAGTGACGATTTATATCAAATAGGTACGGTTTGTCGTGTAGGTAACTTAGGCAAAGTAAACGGCGAAAATTATAGGGTTGCAATCGAAGGTTTATATAGAGCAAAAATTTTAATGCAAGATAATAGTGTAAACTATTTTTGCTTTAAGGTTGAAAAACTTGAAATTACTAAAGGCGATAAAGTTGAAACTGAAGCCCTTTTAAGAACGCTTAAACAAATCTTTTTAGAAAATGCGTCTATATACAAATTGCCGTCGTCACTAGTCGACGTTATTATGGACTTTGAAGACGCAGAAGAATTTGTAAACGCCGTTACTTTTAATTTGCCGTTCAAATTTTTAGACAAGCAATATTTATTAGAACTTACCGACGAGTTTGAAAGGCTTAACAAGTTAAAAGAATTAATGCTTACGGAAATCGAAATTGTAAAAACTGAAAAAAGAATTGCCGATACCGTTAAAAAAAGCGTTGAAAAAGGTCAAAAAGAGTTTTATTTAAGGGAACAACTTAAAGCAATCCACAAAGAACTTGGCGACGACGAAGAAGAAATTGAAAAATTACGTGAACAAATTATAAATAAAAAATTACCTAAAGAAAGTCAAGAAAAGGTGCTTAAAGAATTAAACAAAATGTCAAGGATGCAACCTTCTTCGCCAGACTATACGGTAATTCGTTCATATTTAGACTGGATTTTAGAATTGCCTTTTAACACTGAAAGCGTTGATACTGAAAAGTTGGTTGATTGTCAAAAAGTGTTAGAAGACGACCATTTTGGTTTAGACAAGGTTAAAAAGCGTATAGTTGAATATCTTGCCGTATTAAAGTTAACAAACTCTTTAAAAGGTCCTATTTTGTGTTTAGTTGGACCACCGGGGGTAGGTAAAACTTCAATAGCAATATCTATTGCAAGGTCACTTAATAGAAAGTTAGTTAGAATGAGTTTAGGTGGCGTTAAAGACGAGGCTGAAATTAGGGGACACAGAAAAACTTATATAGGTGCTATGCCAGGTAGAATTATCTATGGTATGCGTGATTCTGGAACTATTAATCCCGTTTTCTTGCTTGACGAAATTGATAAACTTTCAAGCGATTTAAGGGGGGACCCTGCAAGTGCTTTACTTGAAGTATTAGACCCTGAGCAAAACGCAACTTTTAGAGATAGATATTTAGAAATTCCATACGATTTATCTAAAATTATGTTTATAACTACGGCAAATAGTGTAGATACTATTCCTATGCCACTTTTAGATAGGATGGAAGTTATAGAAATTCAAGGCTATACTTTAGAAGAAAAAGTACAAATAGGCTTAAAATATTTATGTCCAAAACAAATTAAAGCAAACGGACTTACTTCTAAAAACGTTACCTTTACTGAAAGTGGAGTAAAGGAAATAGTCGAAGGTTATACCTTAGAGGCGGGAGTTAGAAAACTCGACCAAAAAATAGCCGAAGTTTGTAGAAAAATTGCAACAGTCGTTGCAACTAATGAAGATTTTAAAAAGCAAACTATTACTAAAAATAAGGTTGTAGACTACTTAGGTTCAAGAAGATTTATTAAAGAAACTCAAATTGAAAAGAACGAAGTAGGTTCGGCAACGGGCTTAGCGTGGACAAGTTTAGGCGGTACTACTTTAACTATTGAAGTTGCTTTAATGAAAGGCAAAGGCGAAGTTTCTTTAACTGGTAAATTAGGCGACGTTATGAAAGAAAGTGCAAAAACTGCTTTAAACTATATAAGGGCAAACGCTAAAAAATATGGTATTAGCGAAAACGTTTTTAGTGAAACCGACGTTCATTTACACGTTCCAGAAGGAGCAACTCCAAAAGACGGACCAAGTGCAGGTATAACTATATGCACGGCAATGCTTTCTGCGTTTACAAACAAAAAATCTAAACGCAACTTTGCAATGACGGGTGAAATTACTTTGCGTGGTAACGTTTTAGCGATAGGTGGGCTTAAAGAAAAGGCACTTTCTGCGTATAGGCTTGGAATAAAGGATATAATTATTCCAAAAGCAAACGTTAAAGATTTAGAAGAAATACCAAGTGAAGTTTTATCAAAAATAACCTTCTATCCAGTAACCAAGATAGATGAAGTTTTTGATTTATGTATTGAAAAATAAGGTGAATTATGATTATTAAAAATGCCGAATTTATAACTTCGGTTGCAGACAAAAAGAATTTTTTAAAAGTTGATAAACCTTTAATTGCAATATGTGGTAAGTCAAACGTTGGAAAAAGTTCGTTAATAAATTGTTTAGCAAACAGAAAAAAACTTGCAAAAACTTCGGTTACTCCAGGTAGGACAAGGCTAGTAAACTACTTTGATTTCGGTGAGTTTATACTTGCCGACTTGCCAGGCTACGGCTTTGCACAAGTTTCTAAAAGCGAAAAACAAAAGTGGGGTGAACTTTTAGAAAGTTTTTTTAGTTGCAGTCAAAAAATAACGCACGTTTTATCACTCGTTGATATTCGTCACGAGCCGACTAAAGACGACGTAAGTATGATAAATTATCTACACCATTACGCACTGCCTTTTACTATAATAGCAACTAAAGCCGATAAAATAGGCAAAACTAGAATTTTTCAAAGGCGTACTGAAATAGGTAAATTTTTTGCAGTAGGTAGGGAAAGCGTACTTGCAGTATCTAGTGAAACGGGGTATGGAAAAGACGCAATTTTAGAAAAAATCGAACACGTTTTAAACGTGTTTAACGACGACTTTTTTAAACCCGACGATACTATTAATGAAGGAGATGAAGAATAATGGGCGAGATTTTTACAGCAACGCTTAATCAAATGCTTTTTATGTTTTTGTTAATATTCGTAGGTTTTATTCTTCAAAAATTAAAAGTTGTTCCAGAAGAAAGTGCAAAAGTATTATCTAAACTTGAAAGCGTTTTATTAATACCCGCACTTGCTTTATCAACTTTTATGCACGAGTTTACTATCGAGGCTTTTCAAACTTCTTACAAAATACTTATAGCAGGTTTAATTTTAGCCTTAATTTCGTTAGCATTAGGTATTGTGCTAAGCAGAATTTTAACTAAAGACGAATTTAAACAAAAAACGTATATTTACGTTCTTGCTTTTTCAAACTTTTCATACGTTGGCGTACCTGTAGTTCAAGCAGTATTTCCAGAATATTTATTAAGTTACGTTTTATTCACGTTGCCACCACTTTTAATAATATTTGGTTGGGGCGTGGGTGCGTTGTTAATTCCAAAAAAAGAAAACGAACATAAAAAACAGACGTTTACAGGTCATTTATTAAACTTTTCAAAAGCCTTTTTAAATCCTATGGTGGTTGCAGTAGTAATAGGTGCAATCATAGGTATTACGGGTTTAACGACAATAATGCCTAAATTCGTAGTCGATACAGTTGATGCGTTAAGACAATCAATGTCGCCTATTGCAATGTTGCTTACGGGTATGGTAGTTGCAAAATATAATTTAACTAAAGCCTTTAAAGACGCAGGTCTTTATATTGCAACTTTTTTAAGACTTTTAATAATTCCTATATTAACGGGGCTTTTATTAAAATTATTAAATTTAGACACTGTTTACAATGTTTGCATATTAACTTATATGGCAATGCCTTTAGGGTTAAATACGGTAATTATTCCAACTGCGTATGGGAAAGACACTTCTTTCGCTGCGGGACTTGCTATATTTTCACACGTTTTAGCAGTAATTACAATTCCGCTTGTATTTATGATGTTTTTCTAAATAGTTGAAATAATATTAAAAATCGTTTAATATATTTTGTTAGGGAGAGTTTTATGGCAGAATTTTTAAATACGGCTTTTTATAGCCTTGATAAATCAATGTTTTTATTCGTAAATTCGTTATCTAACGCAGTTGGTGATTTTTTAACGCCTTTGCTTAAATTTATTACTTTTTTTGGTGATAAAGGTTGGTTTTTTATTGCGTTAGGACTTTGTTTATTGTTATTTTTAAGACATCGTAAAGCAGGTGTTTGTATGTTAATTGCAATACTAGTCGGTGCGTTGTTTACTAATATAATTTTAAAAAATATAGTTCAAAGACCACGTCCTTATATGGTAGAAGAATTTAAAATTTTGTGGCAAGCAGTAGGGGCTAGCGTTGAAAGTGAATTTTCATTTCCGTCGGGGCATACGACGGCGGCGTTTGCAGGTGCAACGGCATATTTTTTAACAAAAAACAAAAGGTATAGTTGGGCTATGTATATATTTGCAATAGTAATAGCATTTTCAAGAATATATTTAGTAGTACATTATACTACGGATATTTTCGGCGGAATTATTGCAGGTACGCTTGCCGGTATAATTGCGTATATCGTAACTAATTTAATTTATAAAATTATTGATAGTCACGGTGAAAATAAATTTTGCTCATTCGTTAATTCCTTTGATATAATCGACTGCGTTAAAAAGAAATAATTTTAAAAAGCACCCTAAAAGGCTAAACTTTTAAGGTGCTTTTAATTTTTATTTAATATCGGGTGTTGGAGTAGGCGTAGTGTAAAAATAATATCTTGCTCGTCTTAAAGACGACGCAGTTTCTTTATCTGGCATTGTGCCGTTTCTATAATCAAATGCTAAAGTAAATTTGTCAACGCTTTCATACAAAGTGTCAGCGTAAACTTTTGCTTTTTCATAAATTGCTTGCAAAAAGTCGTTACAAGAAGATTTTGCATAGTTAGAAAATTCAAGTAATTTGGTGTAATGGGTTAAACAAATTCCGTTAATTTGCTTGAAATTTTCATTTTTAAATTTTTCTTCTTTGTCGTACATTTTGGCTATGGTTTGATAATATCTTTCCATAGTGTTTTCAAGTCTTTTACATATAATACAACCGGCTGTTTTTTCTTTTAAATTGTCGGCTTGTTTTTTTGCGTGTTTATAGTCTTTTGGTAAGGTTATTTGCTTGTTTAAAGTATAAAGACGTGATTTAACTTGTAAGGCTAAGCCTAATTTGTTTTTTGCCATATACATAACGTCGTAATGATTTTGACAAAAACCGTATAAATTAACGAGTTTACGTTCATCGTCTTCCATAACGGCTTCGGACAAATATAAATTTATTAAATCACTTTCAATTTTAGATTGTAATTTACATAACGGACAGTCGCACTCGTTATTAAAATAACGCCATACGAACATTGTTGAAATACTATAACTCATATAGGTATTTTAACACATATTTTAGGCATTTTCAACACAATTTAATTAAATTTTAAAGCCGTATTGACTTTTATACAAAAATATTGTAAAATTAAATATATTGTATATATTTAAGGTACGATTTTTGGGGGGATATATGATAAATAAAGGCATTAGTAAAAACAAAATAGTTATTGCTATAAGTTATGCTGTTCTTGACCTTGCTATTATTTTTCTTTCGCTATATTTAGGTAAACTTTTAGGCGACGATAAATCGCTGTTTTTTGATAGGTGGCTTTTTATATTCGTAAATCTATGTAGTTTTTATTTATTTAGTATAATTTTTAGAACGTATTTGTTTAGTCCGTCAACGGTAACTACGTCGTATCTTTTAAAAATTTGTATCGTGTTTGTTTTAACAACTTTCGTTACGTTGACGTTTTCAATATTACTTACTAGGTATTCTCTTGGTGATAGATGGTTAGTTTGTTACTTGCTCGTCTTTTTTATACTTTATACTGCGTCAAGAGTATTTTATAGGGTGTATTTGCATATTCTTCATATCTTCGTTGAAAAAACCGATAAACAATATAAAAGAGCAATAATAGTCGGGGCAGGCGTTGCCGCAACTTTATTTATTAGGGAAATAGGTTTATCTAATAAAAACAAATTAGTTCCAGTATGTTTATTAGACGATGACGTTAATAAGCAAAAGACTGAACTTTTAGGCGTTAAAGTAGAAGGACCTATCGACAACGTTGATAAGTTCGTTAAAAAATATAACGCTGAAATTATCGTGGTATGTTTGCCAAGTGCGTCTGTTCTCCGTAAAAAAGAAATTTACGAACAATGTGTTAAAACGGGGCTTAAGGTTTATACCGTAAAAGAAATTTGCGAACTTGGTTCTTCAAACAAGTTTACAATGAACGAAATAGACGTAAAAGATTTATTAGGCAGAGAGCAAATTACGGTTGATAGTGATGAAATTGCTCAAACTATTGAAAATAAAGTTGTGTTAGTTACGGGTGGTAGTGGTTCTATAGGTAGTGAACTTTGCAGACAAATAGCAAGTAAAAATCCAAAACTTTTAGTTATTTTCGATATTTATGAAAATACTACTTATGCGTTAGAAAGGGAATTAAAAAAATCTTATCCCGATTTAAAATATATTACGCTTATAGGTAGCGTTAGGGACAAGACTAAAATTGAAGACGTATTTAAAACGTATAAACCAAGCGTAGTGTTTCACGCTGCGGCACATAAGCACGTTCCTTTAATGGAAACGTCACCTAACGAAGCCGTTAAAAATAACGTTATAGGAACTTATAATACCGTTAGGATGGCAGATAAGTATAACGTAAAAAAATTCGTCTTAATTTCAACTGACAAGGCTGTAAATCCAACCAACGTTATGGGTGCGACTAAGCGTATTTGTGAAATGATAGTTCAATCGTATGCAAAAAAGAGTAAAACTAATTTTGTTGCAGTTAGATTTGGTAACGTTTTAGGTTCTAACGGCTCGGTAATACCTTTCTTTAAGCAACAAATAGTTGAAGGAGGTCCACTTACCGTAACGCATAAAGACATAACTAGATTTTTTATGACGATACCCGAAGCTGTTAGTTTAGTTTTACAAGCGTGCGTTTATGCAAAAGGCGGTGAAATTTTCGTGCTAGATATGGGAACTCCTGTAAAAATACTCGACCTTGCAGAAAATTTAATTAAACTTGCAGGTTATAGGCCTTACGTTGATATTGATATCGTTTTTACAGGGTTAAGACCAGGCGAAAAATTATATGAAGAAAGGCTTATGGACGAAGAAGGTATGCTTAAAACTGATAATGAGTTAATAAGCATAGGCAAACCTATTGAATTTGACGACGAAAAATTATATACCTACCTTGACTTGTTAGAGGAGTCGGCGTATAAAGAAGCCGACGATATAAAAGAACTCGTTTCACAACTTGTTCCAACCTACACGATAGACCATCATTAATTTTGTGGAGTGTAATATGTTTAAAGTATTTGAAAAAATTAAAAACTTAATAGGTAAACTTGGCGTATTGCACCTTTTAATTTACGCTTTTTCAATAATGCAGTCGATAATAACGGTATACTTTGCTATAACGGTAAAAGACCTAATTAACGTTGCCACTAATTTAGGTGACGTAAACGATTTAATTTTAAAATGTGTTATATGCGTTGTTACAGTAGTCGTTTCTTACGTTTTATCTATTTTAGTTAAACTTATAAGCGAAAAATTAAAAATTCAAACTGAAACAAATCTTAAAAAACTTGTTTTTAACGGATACGTTTACAAAAACTATTCGTCTATAACTAAAGTAAAAAGTGGACAACTACTATCGGTGCTAAATAACGATACCGTGCTTTTATCTAGTGCTTACGTAACTTTATTGCCGGCAATTTTTTCAACGATAGTAAAACTTATAACTACTATAATAGTTTTATATTTATTGCAACCTATTTTCACCTTAATAATATTACTCGTTGGCGTTTCTATTATACTAATTACGTTTTTTATAAGAAAAATAAGTGCTAAATTATACAAAAACACTTTAAAAAAGGATGGCGAGTGTTTAAGTTTTGTAAACGATAATATAGATAACACTTTAATAGTAAAGGCTAATCGTGGTGAAGAGACGGTTATAGATATAAACGAGCAAAAATTATATCAATATCAAAAAGCAAAAAAGAAGCAAAAATATTTTAATCAAATCATAAGCGACGCTACGGGGCTTATGTTTATGGGCTTTTACGTTGTAACTCTTATTTGGTGTGTGGTTTCTATATTTAACGGAGTTAAAGGTGTAGACTACGGCGTATTAACGGCAATGTTGCAACTCGTAATGCAAATTCGTTCTCCGTTTGCCTTTTTAGGTAGTGCCGTTACGACTTATTATGAAATGAAAATTTCGTTAGATAGAATAGAAAATCTTTTAAATGCAGACGAGAAAATTATATATGAAAAAATAGACGATTTTAATCAAATATGCTTAGAAGGGGTAACTTTTAGTTATAACGAGAAATCAGCCGTTTGTAACGACTTATATTTAAAAGTTCAAAAGGGTGAAAAAGTTTTAATTAAAGGGCAGTCTGGAATAGGTAAAAGCACGCTTTTAAAAATTATAACGGGCGTATATAACGTAAATCAAGGCACTGCACGAGTAATGACTGATGAAAAGGTCGTTGATTTATATAAGTGTTATAATTTGTTTTCGCCTGTTTTTAATAGTAATATGCTTTTTTCTACGACTTTAAAAGAAAATATTTGCTTTTTTAGAAAATATGCTCAAGCCGATTACGATAAGGCAATAGAAAACGCTTGTTTGAAAGAATTGATAAATTCTCTCCCAGACGGCGATATGACTTATATCGGCGAAAAAGGTGTTGCCTTAAGTGACGGACAGCGTCAAAGGGTAGCAATTGCAAGGGCGTTGTTTACAAATTCTAAAGTACTTGTTTTAGACGAGGCAACTAGCAGTCTTGACGAAGATACTGAAAAGCAAATTATAGAAAATATTTTTAATAATTATAATTTTACTATAATTGCAGTTTCACATAAAAATCTTACTCAAAATTATTGTGATACCATTTATTCTTATGAAAACGGCAAATTAACTAAAATTAATTAATTTTATTGCTAAGAAAAATACAAGTAATAATAAATGCTACGCTACCGCCTATAATTAAACCAATAATCAAACCTATAAAAAAATTCATATTTTAATTATTGACGTTTATAAAAAAAATAATCAAATAAAAAATTTTAGCATATAATAGGTGAAGGGGTGTAACTATGTCTTTACCTATAATTGCCGAAATAGATTTAAATCTTTTAAAAAACAACGCCAAAAAGGTAAAAGAGAGTTTAAACACTAACGTTAAGTTATGTGCCGTAGTAAAGGCTGACGCTTACGGACACGGAATAATTGAAGTAGCAAACTCATTGTACGACATTGTAGATTTTTACTCTTGTGCGTTAGATAGTGAGGCTTACGATTTAAGACTTAGTGGTATTGATAAACCTATTTTACTTTTAACGCCGTCTTTTAGTGAAAACGTAACGAAATTAATTGAATACGACGTAACTGTTTCGGTAAGTACCATTGACGAAGTTATAAACGTTATAAATGCGTCTAATTATCTAGAAAAAATTGCTAACGTTCATATTGCAATAAATTCGGGTATGAATAGGCTTGGTTTTGACGACCTTTTATCTATTAAAAAGGCAGTTGAGTTAATAAAAGCAAGCAAGTTTGTGAAAATTACGGGTGCATTTTCACACTTTTCAAAGGCGGAAAACCAGAGATTAACTGATAATCAATTATATTTATTTTTATATTTAGCAGAGCCTATAAAAGAGTATAACGCCGATGCTATATTACATATTTCGGCAAGTAGTGGATTATTAAAAGATAAAAAATATCAGTTAGATATGGTAAGAGTAGGACTTTTACTTTACGGGTATACTCCTTTTAAGTCGTCTAAAATAAAAGTAGAAAAGGTAATGAAAATAAAAGCCAAAGTTTTACTTAAAAGGAAGAATTTAAAGGGAAAAACTTTATTATACGGTGATGATACGTCGTTAAACGATAAGGCGTATATATTAAGATTAGGTTATAGCGACGGCTTTTGTGGTATAGGAATAAATAATTCAATAAAACCGTTATGTATGGAACTTTGTGCCGTATCAAAGATTACCGATAAAAATTATACTATAGTTTTAGACGATGCTGAAAAGTATGCAAAAATGCACAAGCGTTCAGTTTACGAAGTTTTAGTCAATGTTTCTAGAAGGGCAAAAAAGGTGTACATTAAATGAGAGTTATAAGTGGGAAATTTCGTGGTAAAAAATTAAAATCTTTTGAAGGACAAGATATCCGTCCCACAAGCGATAGGGCAAAAGAATCTATTTTTAATATTATTAATGCAAAAGTAAACGATTGCGTGTTTTTAGATTTATTTTGTGGGACAGGCTCAATAGGTATCGAGGCAATTTCAAGGGGAGCAAAAAAGGTTGTTTTTACCGACGTAGATATTCGTTCAGTCAAATTAACTAACGAAAATTTAAAGGGCGTAAAAGAGCAAATTACAGCCTTAAAAATAAGTGCCGAAGATTATTTATCTACGACGAAAGAAAAGTTTGATATTATATTTTTAGACCCCCCTTATTCATACGACAAGGTTGATTATTTGGTCGCTTTAATATTAAAAAACAATCTTCTAAAAGAAGATGGTTTAATTATTTACGAACATAAAAATGACAGACAAACTCAAAATTTTGATCGAGTAAATTTAGTAGATAGTAGAAAATACGGAATTGCAGTATTTGATTTTTATAAGGTGGTAGATTAATGAAAACGGCAATATTTGCAGGTTCTTTCGACCCTATAACAAAAGGACACGAAAACGTGATTAATAAATCAGTTGAATTATTTGATAAAGTAATAGTTGCTTTATGTGTAAATAGTGAAAAACAAACGCTTTTTTCAGTTGAAAAGCGTTTAAAAATGCTTAAAGCAGTAACTCAAAAATATAAAAACGTAGAAGTTTGTTATCACCAAGGTATGCTTGTTGATTTAATGAAAGAAAAGGGCATTATATACACGATAAGGGGTATTAGAAACGATACCGACTACGAGTATGAAAATAAAATGCACTTATACAATAATAGCCTTTATAGTGACTTAGTTACTATATTTTTACCATGTAATCAAGAGTTTACTAAAATTAGTTCGACGATTGTTAGAGAAAAAATAAAAAACCAAGAAGATCTTGACGAATTTTTATCTAAAGAAGTAATCGACGTTATAAACGAAAAATAATAAATATTAAATAACAAATTATAAATGCGTAAACCAAACTTAAAAGTTTACCCAAACAAAAAATTTTTATTTTGACGTTTGCTTTTTTTAGGTGGGTAATTGATTGTAAAAAAATTGAAAGCCCGCCAAACGAAATAATACTACTAGTAAGTGCGGTTGAAAGGGCGTAATTAGGTGACGACGCTAAGAATTGACTTCCCCTAGTACACTCTATTAGTCCGTAACAAAAGCCTTTTGCTTGCGAGTATTCAATATTTAACGGTGATAAAATAAAATAAAAAACTTTTTCTAACGGCATAAGCAAATTTAAATCGTTACAAATATCGGTTAAAACGTAACTTATAGCAATAAAACCACCAACTAATAATATCGATATTACCGAATTATACATACTTTCGTAAATTATATTATCAACTTTATTTAATGGAATTATTTTATCGTTTAAAAAAGAAGTTTTTTTATAATTTTTTAACGTGACGGCAGAAAGTATAGTTGCTAAAATATGCGATATTAGAATTATAAATCCGTACGTTTTATTTTTAAACATACAAATACCGACCGTTCCTACTATAAATAACGGACCAGAAGTCGATGCTAAAACGCTTATTTTAGTTGCTTGGTCGTTATCAATTAATTTTTGTTCGTATAATTCTTTTACGATACTACTACCAACTGGGTAACCTGATAAAACACTCATTATAAAAGGGTAAAAACAAATTCCGTTACAACCAAATAAAAACTTTGATAAAGGGGATAGTTTTTGGCTAAACACACTTATTTTTGCAGTTTTAGTAAGTAGTGCCGTCAAAAAGAAAAAAGGTAGTAACGAAGGCAAAACGTTTAACGCCCACAAAACTAGTCCTTTATAACAACTATTTAGATATTTTTCTGGAAAAGAAATAAATATCACCATAAAAAATATTAAAATCAAACAAATTAATATCGATTTTATATTAACTTTTAAAACTTTTAAAAAATTACTCATATTAATTTATATTAAAAAGGCAAATAAATATGTATACGCTATTTGATTTAACTGAAAAAAAGAATAAATATTCCACACCACTTGCAGAAAGGATGCGTCCTTTAAGTTTAAGGGAATTTTTAGGGCAAAGTGAAATTGCAGGCAATGGTAGTCTACTTAACAGAGCAATAACTTTAGATAGGCTAGGTAGTTGTATTTTTTACGGACCACCGGGAACGGGCAAAACTACGCTTGCTAATATTATTGCTAATTCAACGAGTGGTAATTTTGTAAAATTAAACGCTGTAACTAGTGGCGTTAGCGACGTTAAAAAAGCAGTTGAACAAGCCGATATCGACTTAAAAACGTATGGTAAAAAAACTTATTTATTATTAGACGAATGTCATAGATTTAACAAAACTCAACAAGATTCATTGCTACCTTCAATAGAAAGTGGAACGATAGTTTTTATAGGCTCGACGACAGAAAATCCTTACGTCGCAATGACGCCTGCTATCATATCTCGTTGTAGAGTGTTTGAGTTTAAAAAACTTTCTACCGGAACTATTAAAAATGCACTTATAGTGGCGTTAAATGATAAGAAAAGGGGGCTTGGGGAAATAAATTGCAAAGTTGCCGACGATGCCTTAAATCATATTGCAAAGATAAGTGACGGTGATTTAAGAACGGCGTATAATGCTTTAGAACTTGCCGTACTAACTACTCCCGTTAATCAGGACGGACTAGTTATAGTTGAACTAAAAGACGCCGAGCAATCAATACAAAAAAAGGCTTTAAGTATTGATGAAAACGCATATTATCATTTTTTAAGTGCCTTTTGTAAATGCTTAAGGGGAAGTGATAGCGACGGGGCGTTATATTATAGCCAACGTTTAATTTTAGCAGGTTGTGACCCACTTTTAATAGCAAGGCGACTTATCGTTCATTCAGCCGAAGACGTAGGGGTTGCAGACCCTAACGCTTTGGTTATTGCAACTAGTGCTATGCAAGCGTATAAAGAGTTAGGCTCACCCGAAGGGCTTATTCCATTAAGTCAAGCAATTATTTACGTGTGCGAAACGGCAAAATCTAATTCTGTAATAACGGCTATGAATAGTGCAAGGGCAGACGCTGAAACGATTAAAGACGATAATATACCATCGCATTTAATTAATCCCGTTTATTTAAGCAAAGAAGATAAATTAAAAAGTGCAAAATACAAATATCCGCACGACTATGGCGGATACGTTGAACAACAATATTTACCAGATAGTTTAGTAGGTAGGACATATTATAAGCCGACGGACAATGGTTTTGAAAAAGAAATTAAAGCATTAAGAGAGAAAAAAGGTAAAAAATAACGAGAATTTTGGTATTGACTTAATATATTATTTATGTTAGAATATTTATATACTAATAAAGACAAGTTTTTTTAAAGGAGTTTTTATGGGCGAAAAGGAAACTAAAATAATATCTTTCAAAGATATTTGGGGCGTTATCAAAAAGAATTTAATATTTGTGATGATAATAGTGGTGGCTAGCGTGGCGTTTGGCACTGTATACGCATTTTTTGTAAAAAAGACGACGTATTCGGTATCAACGACGGCAGTTGTAAAAGTAGAAGGTTTACAAACGGGTGGATCGAGTAACGAATTTAACTATTTTTCTTACTCGGTATATCTTGCTCCGTTATGTGAAGGCGTATTTAAAAATCAAAACAACGCACTTCGTTACAAAGAAGCAACCGGCAAATCAATTAGCGTAAATTCAATAAACGTAACGTGGCAAGAACAACGTTTTGACTTAATTATTTCGTACGCTTTGCAAAGCAGGGACGATATATCTCAAAAGGTTGTTGACCAACTTAACGACTATATTGAGTTTTGTATAGAATACGTTGACACTAACAACGATTCTATATGGTCTTCGCTTAGCAACCGTATTAAATTTGATAAAGCGAGAAAAGACGCTGTAAAATCATCAACGGGTAAACTTGATGCAATATTAACATCATTTTTGATAGGATTAGCGTTATCTGCAGTATTTTTAGTTATTAGATTTTACGTTGACGATACTCTTTCTAACAAAGAAATTATTGAAGATATCGTTGGGGCTCCGGTTATTGCGACGATTTCAATAAGTGCAAACTTTAATAGAGAAGGGGGACAAAACAATGAAGCATAAATTGTTCTCTCATAAAAACAGTAAAAATCCAAAAGATAGGATTAACGATATCCCTACGATAGTTGTAGGTGATACTGCAGGTTCTGTAAATTCAAGTTATAATAGGCTTAAAGATAATATTATTTATTACATCGATGATGGCAAGCATAAAGTCTTTCAAATTGAATCGTCTATCGCGGGTGAAGGTAAATCTACAATAGTTGCAAATTTAGCCGTTTCACTTGCTAAAAACGATAAAAAAGTCGTAGTTGTTGACTTGGATTTTAGAAGTCCAAAAATGCACAAGTGTTTTAGGGTTTTAAATACTAATGGTATAGCCGAATATATGCTTGGCGAATCTGAAATTGATAAATTAATTAAAAAATCAAGTTACGGCGTAGACGTAGTTAATAGGGGTAAGTCGGCTCACAATGCGTCTATCATATTTACGGCTGAGAAGTTTAAGAATTTGATAGAGAAATTGCGTGAAGAGTATGACGTAGTATTGTTTGACTGTCCACCTATATTACAAGTTTCGGAATATATGCACATTGCAAAACACTCTGATGCTGTAATAATGGTCGTTTCGGCAGGCGTCGTTAGAAAATCTCAATTAACAGAAGCCGTTAAAATGTTAAAATTAAACGATATTAAAGTGTTTGGCACGGTTATGACATACGAAGACGAAAAACAATCGCCATCGTATAACGAATACGCATATTACGGAAAAAATTACGGGAATTACGGGCAGGAGAAATAATTAATGGTAGATATCCATACACACGTTTTGCCATTTATTGATGATGGTAGCGATTCGATTGAAAAATCAATCCAAATGCTTAAAAAAGAATACGAATTAGGCGTTACCGACGTGTTTTTAACACCACATTATAGAGTAGGCGAATACGAGTATAGCAGGCAAGAAATAATTAATAGGTATAACGATTTTTTAAAAAAATTAGATGGAATTGAAGGTTTACCAAAACTTCATTTAGGTCAAGAAATTTTTTGTGATGAAAGAGTTTATGATTTAGTCGAAAAGGGCGAATTTGTTTGTTTGGGTGATAGTAAAGCCGTTTTATTAGAGTTTAATTATAAAGATGAAACGGATATCCCTGATTACGTTTATAACTTTAGCGTATTAGGGTATTATCCTATCGTTGCTCACGTTGAAAGATACGTTTATATCGATAGATACGCTTTAATTGCAATTAAGCAAAATGGTGGATTAGTTCAAGTAAACGCAGCGGCTGTTTTAGGGCTTATGGGTAAACATACGCAAACCTTTGTTTTGAAATTGATAAAAGAAGGGTTAGTGGATTTTATATCAAGCGACCTTCATTACGAAAATAATAATCACTTAAAAAAAGCGTATGAATTTATTAAAAAAAGGTTTAAAATTAAGGTGGCAGATGCTTTATTTACAATAAATGCAAAAAAACATCTTTTAGATTAAAAATAATTTAAATTAAACACTCAAAAGTTAAATGCTTTTGAGTGTTTTTTTGCGTTGTTTTCTTCATATTAATAATCTTTTTAGCATATTTTTAATATATGTATAAGGCAAAAAAAATTATAGGCAGTATTTTATTAGTAATTATAAGCGTAAGTTCTATATTTTTGATAAAAACTAATTATTCTTTTACAATTTACCCTAAAAAAGAATATAACGAAGTGTTAAGTATATGGCAAATCGATACTTTTTCAGGTGGAAAAGGTTCAAGAACTTCATTTTTAAGAAACGTTGCTAATAATTTTTCAAAAAAACATCCCGAAACGTTATTTTTAGTTGTAAATCACTCGGTAGAAAGTGCATCTAAAAGTATAAGTGAAGGCAAAATGCCAGATATAATTTCTTATGGCGGTTGTGGTTTTGATTTTATTGAAAAATTCACAAAACTTAAAGACTACGATATCGTTGACGGCAATTATGATAACAATTCAAGATACGCCGTTAGTTGGTGTAGAGGTGGATATTTTATAATAAAAAAGGGAAACGGTCAAAAAGTTATAATTCAAGATTGTCAAGGCGGGAATGTGTTTTTATCATTAATTAGCGACCAAGTAAAAGTTAATACTTTTGAAATTCATAATGAAGAATATGCTTATTCGTTATTTTTAAGAAGTAAAGATGCAACGCTAATAGGTAATCAACGAAATATAGTACGACTTATAAAGGCAGGAGTAGAGTTTGAAAGTACGCCGATAAATACTTATAGCGACCTTTATCAATATTTGTCAGTTATGACTAGCGATAATAAAAAATTAGTTCATATAAACGTTTTTATCGATTATTTATTAAGTGAAGAAGTTCAAAAAAAATTAGTTGATATTGCAATGTTTTCAGTAACTAACGTTAAATTGTATAACGATAACGAGCATTTTAGTGCTTTTGAAAATACAAAAATACAAAGTACAACGTCGCCATTTTTACAACTAGAAACAATAGAAAAATTAAAAAATCAAAGCAAGGCGAGTTTTTTAAGCAAAGAAAAGGATGCCGATTTAGTAAATTATATTAAATACTTGTAAAAATTTAATCAATGCTTTATAATAAGGAGAGAAGTAATGACCGATATTCAAAAAAATATAGTTTTACAAATGCTTGAAAATATTGAATATTACGAAAATTATTCGCTAAGTAATTTAAATAGATACAAAACGGGTGGAAACGCACCTTTCGTAGTTTTTCCAAGTAATGCACAAGACGTAACAAGGTTAGTTAATTGTTTAATAGAAAATAATATAAATTATTACGTTTTGGGGCTAGGTAGTAATGTTTTAATAAGCGATAAAGGTTACGATGGTGTCATAATAGCAACTAAGCGTTTGAACCAAATAAAAATAAAAGGCAATTTGCTTATTGCTCAAAGTGGAGCAAAATTAATAGACGTAATAAACGAAGCAACGCTAAATAGTTTGGGGGGATTAGAATTTGCAGTTGGTATTCCCGCAAGCGTGGGTGGTAGCGTTGCAATGAATAGTGGTTGTTATAACAAATCTATTGCAGAAAGAGTTAGTTACGTTGTTACTAATAAAGGAATTTATAACAATCAAAATTGTGAGTTTGAGTATAGGAAAAGTAGATTTTTAAACAACGAAGTTATTTTAGAAGTGTGTTTTTCGCTTATTCCAGACGAACTTGATAATATTGAAGAAAAAATCAATCAATATAAAGCGTTTAGAAAAAATCCTAAAGGAAGAAATTGTGGCTCAATTTTTAAAAACGATGGATTTTTTGCAGGTAAAATTATTGACGAGTGTAATTTAAAAGGCTATAGTGTGGGCAATGCGTCAATATCGACCGAACACGCAAATTTTATAATAGCAAAAGAAAATTGTACTTCTAGCGATGTATATAATTTAATTAAAGAAGTTAAAGCAAAAGTTTATAAAGAAAAGCAAATAGAATTACAAGAAGAAGTAGTTTATTTAGGGGAATTTTAATGAAATTAACGGCAGATTATCACACTCACACCGTTTTTAGTCACGGCAAGGGAACAATTCTTGAAAACGCAATTTCAGCAAAAGAAAAGGGATTAAAAGAAATTGCAATTACCGACCACGGATTTTCACATCCGGCGTTTGGGCTAACTAAGAATAAAGTTCCAAAAATGAAAGAATTATGTCGTCAAGCAAGTATAGAAACGGGCGTAGATGTAAAACTTGGTATTGAGTCGAATATATTAGGTATTAGTGGTAAAACTGATTTAAAGGTTAAAGATTACGATAATTTTGAAGTCTTTTTAGCAGGTATTCATAGGTTTATTTTGTACGACCATATAAAAGAGTGGTTTTTGCTTTTGGGTAGAGAGGCTTTTTGTAGGACTTTTAAAAAGCAAGCGTCAGCGTCGCAAATTAAAAGAAATACTCAAGTTTATATAAATACTATAAAAAATAATCCTATCGATATTTTGGCTCACCCAGGCTACCTAGTTAACGCTGATTTAAGTGAAATTGCTAAATGTTGTAGAGATTACGGCACTTATTTTGAAATAGATACTCGTAAAAATTATATAACCGACGACGAGTGGTTAAAGATTATTGATACGGGCGTAGAGTTCGTGCTTGATAGCGACGCACATACTCCAAACAACGTCGGCGTAATTACCGAAGCCGAAAAAATGATAACTAGACTAAATTTTCCACTTGATAAAATAGTCAATATCGACGGCAAGTTACCAAAAAATATGCGTTTTAACAATTTTAAAAATCGTTAAAAGGGGACATGTTATGAGTTTTTCGGAACAAGTAAAAACTGAAATACTTTCTAAAAAATTTAAGCAAGGCTGTTGTAAAATGGCGTTGCTTTCAGGTTTTTTACGAAGTGCAGGCTCATTAGACGGAACTATGCAAAGTAATGGCGTTGTTATAAAAGGTTTTGAATTTGCAACTGAAAGTATTTTAATAAAAGATTATATAAAAAACATAATAATAGACTTGTATGGTGAAATAGTAGAAGATACCAAATACGTTGATGGTATGTCTAAAAAGGAAAGGCATATTTTATACGCAAGTAACGATAAGGCAGTTGAACTTCTAAAAGATTTAGGCATAATTTCAGTAACTGAAAAAGGTGGTAGCAGTATAGTTTTAGGTATTGATAAATACGTTATTGAAAACGATTGTTGTAAAAAGGCGTATATTTTAGGTGTATTTTTAGCAGTAGGAGTTATAACCGTACCTAAAGTTGAAGAAAAATCAAGGACAGGCTATCATTTAGAATTTGCTTTTTCAAACGACACGTTAGCAGACGAATTTTGTCATTTACTTTCTTTATGTGGATTTTTTCCTAAAAACGTAAATAGAAAAAGTCAAAAGGTAGTGTATTTTAATAAAATTGAAGACGTTTTATCAGTTCTTGCATTTTTTAAGACGATGAAGGCTTATTTTACTTTAGAGCAAATTGCACTTGAAAAAGATATTAGAAACGATACTAACAGAATAATAAATTGTGAAATGAGTAATTTGAATAAGCAAGTTGAAGCGTCGCTTAGACAAATAAAATGCATTGAACAAATTGAAAAAACGATAGGGCTTGACGGAATATCTCCACAACTTAAAGTCGTAGCAATAGCACGTAAGGAATATGCAGATAGCACTCTTGACGAGTTGTCTAAAATTTTACAAATAACCAAAAGTTGTCTTAACCATAGGTTAAGGAAAATCGTAGAAATAGCAGAAAATTTAACGGTATGATTTTAACAAAAGCAAGTAAATTAGTCTTAGAACAATTACATAATAAAGGTTTTAAAGGTTACGTCGTAGGTGGGGCTTGCCGAAATTATTTAATAGGTAAGCCTATTACCGACGTCGACGTAACGACTAATGCTACCCCTAACGAGATAATAGAAGTTTTTAAAAATTATAAAATTTACAAAACAGGATTAAAACACGGTACGGTTACCGTCAACGTAGACGGGGAGTTGTTTGAAATTACAACTTTTAGAAAAGACGGCGAATATATTCAAAATCGTAAACCTAAAAGCGTAGAGTTTGTAGACGATTTACGTCAAGATTTAAAAAGGCGTGATTTTACGATTAACGCTATATGCTATAATCAAACTGAAGGGTTTATTGATTTATTCGGTGGCAAAGAAGATTGCCGTAATAAAATAATTAAAACGGTGGGAGACGCTAATTTAAGATTTACCGAAGACGCACTTAGAATTTTAAGGGCGTTAAGATTTTCGTCAACTCTTTCATTTAAAATAGAAGAAAAAACTCAAAACGCAATTTTAAATAATAGACGACTATTACTTAGCGTAAGTAAAGAAAGAATATATAGTGAACTTACAAAAATCTTAACGGGCGAAAACGTTGAGTACGTTTTAACTAATTTTAAAGAAATATTTTTTACTTTATTTGAGAGTTTGAAAAAATGCGATAAATTTGAGCAGAAAAGTAGGTTTCACGCATACGACGTATATACTCACATAGTAAAAAGCATAAAATTTGCCGAAAACGATAAAGTTATTCGTTTAGCCTTACTTTTTCACGACGTAGAAAAACCGAGTTGTTTTTCGCAAGACGATGACGGGGTTGGTCATTTTTATACGCATCAAGAAAAAAGTGCAAATCGTGCGCTAGAAATATTAAACGAATTAAAAGTTGATAATAAAACTAAACGTCAAGTATACTTTTTAATAAAAAATCACGATATTAGAATAGAGCCAAACAAAAAAAGTATAAAAGAGTGGTTATTTAATTACGGGGTAGAATACGTTAATAATTTATTTAAAGTAAAAATTGCCGATGCAAAAGCACACGAAATAAGTTTTATGCAAAAAAGAATAGGCGACGCAACAAGGTCGTTAGAAATTATCGATGAAATTATTTTAAATAATGAATGTTTTACTTTAAAAGATTTAAAAATCAAAGGTGACGATTTAATAAAAAAAGGGTATAAAGGCGAAGAAATTAATGAAAAGTTGACTAGTTTATTATTAGACGTAATAAACGAAAGGGTAATTAACGAAAAAGAAAGTCTTTTAAAATTAATATAATGAATAGTTTGAACGAAAAAATTAAACTTTTACCAAACGAGTCTGGCGTATACGTTATGCTTGATAAAGACGAAAAGGTTATTTACGTTGGTAAAGCAAAAAATTTAAAAAATAGGGTAACGCAGTATTTTAGAAACGGCTATAAAACTGAAAAAGTTGCTAAAATGGTAATGAATATAGTTGATTTTTACTATATAATCACTCATACCGAAGCCGATGCGTTAACACTTGAAAATAATCTTATAAAAAAGCATAAACCTAAGTATAATATCTTGCTTAAAGACGATAAAAGTTATCCGTATATTAAAATTAATTTAAAAGAGAAATTTCCTACCTTTAAAGTAACTAGAACTATTAAAAAAGACGGGGCAAAATATTTTGGTCCCTTTATGCTTGGGGTAAAAGTTGACGATGTCTTGTCTATAATTAAAGACGCCTACAAGATAAGACCTTGTCAAAAATCAAATATCGGCGATAAAATACAAAAAGAGTGTTTAAATTATCATTTAGGATTATGTTTGTCGCCTTGTAGTCAAAAGTGCAGTCAAAAAGAATACAAAGAAGAAGTTTTAAAAGCAATAGAATTTTTAAAAGGCGACGATAAAACGCCTGAAAAAATTTTAACCTTAAAAATGCAAAAGGCGGTAGAAAATCAAGAATTTGAAAGTGCTATAATTCTTCGTGACCGCTTAAAAATGCTTGAAAAAATAAAGCAAAAGAAAATAACTTGTTTAAGTAGAGATTTAACTTGCGACGTAATAGCAATAAAAAGCGACGGAATTTTTTCGGCAATAAATACTTTATTTATAAGAAATGGTAGAACTTTAGGCTCAAAATGTTTTGCAGTAGAAACTTTAGCCGAAACGGACGGCGAAAGAATTTCAGCATTTTTAATGCAATATTATAATCAAAAAAGGCAGTTGCCAGACCTAATAATTTTATCTCAACCTATTGAAAATCAAGAACAAATAATTAATGAACTTTATAATATTTACGAAAAAAAGGTTAGTATATCAGTTCCAATAAAGGGCGTAAAAAAATCGTTAGTTGAAATGTCGATAAAAAACGCCGACGAGTATTTAACAAAACAAATAAATATAATTAATCATAAAAACGATATGACGCATATTGCGTGTAGCCGTCTTAAAGAAATTTTATCTTTAAAAAATTATCCTAAACGAATTGAGTGTTTTGATATCTCGCATATTAGCGGTGAGTTAAAAGTAGGCTCGATGGTAGTTTTTATCGACGGTGAAAGTGCTAAAAGCGAATATAGACGCTTTAAAATAAAGACGGTTGAAGGGAATAACGATTTTGAAAGTCTTAAAGAAGTTTTAAGTAGGCGTTTAGATTATATAGGAAGTGAAAAAGAAGAAAAATTTTCTAAGCCAGACCTTGTAGTAATCGACGGGGGTAAAGGGCAGTTATCAAGCGTTTTAGAAGTATTTAATGAAAAAAATATTGATATAGACGTTATATCTCTAGCCGAAAGAGAAGAAGAAATTTTTTTACCAAAAAGTAAAGAGCCTATAATTTTAAATAAAAGCGACTATTCTTTAAGGCTACTTCAAAGAATAAGAGACGAGGCACACCGTTTTGCTATAACTTATAATAAAAATTTAAGAATAAAAAAGAATTTAGCGTCTTTACTTGAAAAAATAAAAGGTATAGGTAAAGTAAAGCGAAACGCTATAATGGACAAGTTTAAAGATATAAACGGCGTAATAAGTGCGTCGGTTGAAGAACTTTGTCAGGTAGAAGGAATAGGCGAAAAACAAGCAATTTTAATTAAGGAGTTTTTGAAAAATGAACGTAATTAATACTGAAACACACGATTTATCGGGAAACGTAGAAAGAGTAAAAATAAAAGAATTTGCTAAGGCACTTAACTTAAATATAGTAAACGAAGGTAGGGGAGATATGCTTATATCTTCAATAAGCGTATCAAGACCAGGACTTCAACTTACGGGGTATTTTAGTTATTTTGATAATGATAGAGTACAAATCGTAGGTAGCCCCGAAAATAGTTATTTATCTAGTATGGGAAATAAAGAAAGAGAAAAAAATTTAGACATACTATTTAGCAAAAATATTCCGTGTATGATAATAACCGACAACTTAGAGGTAATGCCCGAAATAATTAATTACGCTAAAAAGTACGATTGTCCGCTTTTTACGTCAAAGCAAAATGCTACGGTTGTAACGCACGAATTAACTATTTATCAAGGCGAACTTTTAGCCCCAACAATCGTAATGCACGGAGTATTAGTTGAAGTATTCGGCGTAGGCGTATTAATTACGGGACACGCTGGCGTTGGTAAAAGCGAAACTGCGTTAGAACTTATTACTAGGGGACATAGATTAGTTGCTGACGATTCCGTTGTTATAAAAAATATGGGTGAAACCTTAGTTAGTAAAGCCCCTGAAAATATTAGGCATTATATGGAAGTTAGGGGAATAGGTATTATCAACGTGCAAACCATGTTTGGACCAGGTGCTATAAGATTATTAAAAACGGTTGATATTGTTGTTGATTTAGCAAAATGGGAAGAAGGCAAGAGTTACGAAAGGTTAGGCGACGTAAAGCAAACGCAAACAATTTTAGGTATTGAATTGCCTAAACATACAATCCCCGTTTCGCCAGGCAGAAATATTCCGGTAATTATCGAAACGGCAGCAAGAAAGTTTAGATTAGACCAAACGGGCTACGATGCAACTCAAGAATTAATAAATAAAACTTTTAAAAAATAAAATAATACCCGTTATACTCTTAACACGAGCATAACGGGTATTTTTAGTTGTCCTTATACACTTCTTTTGCAATTTTAATAAATTCACTCATTGCCTTTGATACGTATCTATTCTTTTTATAACCTATTTGCATGGTTCTAAAGGTTGAATGACCACTTAACTTATAAAATATTACTCCTTGTTGTTTAGATGACTTAACTACTATGTCTGATACGAAAATTACGCCAAGACCGGCACACGCCATATTATACGAAGTGATAAGTTGGTCAAGATATATTACTACGTTTTTAGGTGTAAAATTTTGTTCTTCAAATAATTGTTTAGCACGCCTATAAGTATCGTTGCCTTTTTTAAGTAAAATAAAAGGCTCGTTTTTAAAACGTGAAAGATTAACTTTAGGACAATCGCTAGACAAATGTTTACCACTAATTACGTCTTGCGAAGTTAATTGATATTCTTTTAACGTTTCGTTTATTGCAAATGAAGATGGAACGGCAAGTAATAAAGTTTCGCTAAATAAAGGCTCAAAGTCAAAAATGTTGCCGTTAAAATCGTGGGCAATTAAAAGGTCGGCTGATTCGTTTAAAATTTGAAGTCGTAAGTCGGGCGAGTTTGACTCAATTAGTTCTATATTTATACCAGGATATTTATTTGAAAATTTAAGAATAATTTTGGGCATAATAAACGACGAAACGAAATTCTCGCCACAAACGGTTACGTGGCCATACTTTAATTTACCTATATCTGAAAGTTTAGTTAAAGTTTCGTCCTTAATTCTTCTAATCTTTTCAATGCTTTCTATATATATTAAACCTTCTTGAGTAATAGTTATAGGCGAAGTAGACCTATCGAAAATTTGAAAGCCTAATCTTTCTTCAACTTTTTTAATCGACGCCGAAAGTGCGGGCTGTGAAACGTATAAGTTTTTTGCCGCAACGGAAAAACTACGTTCCTTGTAAACTTCGTAAATATAATCGTGTTCAGTCATAATAAATTTACAATCTCCATAAATATAGTTTAAAATAATATATTAATATAGTTATTATATCAATATGTAAACGTAATGGCAAGCAAAACGAGTAAGTATTATAAAAAAAAATTATAATAGTTATACAATTATATATATTTAATTATACTTGCTATATTAAAAAAAGTGTGCTACAATAAGTTCATAAATCAAAAAAAGGGCTTAAAACCTGAATTTATAAGGAGATTGAATTATGAAAAAGTTTATTTCATTTATCTTAACGCTTGTTCTTGGCGTATGTGCTATGTCAATGATAGGTTGTGGTAATTCTACTGAAAAAATTACTATTTACACAGGTGGTACTGGTGGAACGTATTACGCTTTCACAAATGGTTTATCAACACAACTTCGTAACAAAACGCCATATACTTATACTGTAATCGGTGATACGGGTGGTTCAGTTGCAAACCTTAAAGCAATCGGTTCAGGTGACTGCAAAATGGCTATCGTTCAAAACGATACTATGGTAAACGCATACAATGGTTTAACTAATAACTTCTCGGCTGGTGCGATTACTAACTTCTCGGTAATAGGTCAAGTTTATCCAGAAGTAGTTCAAATAGTTACTAACGATGCAAGTATTAATTCTCTTGATGATTTAGTTGGCTCTAACAAGAGAGTTTCTATCGGTGACGTAGGTTCTGGTGTTGAAGCAAACGCAGTAGCACTTTTAAGAAAATACGGTGTTAACATTACTTTAAACGGAAATGCTTATACGTCAACTGATATTACAATTCAAAACCTTTCAGTTGCTAACTCTGCAAACGCTATGAAAGATGGCAACTTAGACGTATTCTTCTTTACGTCAGGTGCTCCAGCAACTTCAATTACTGAACTTGCAACAACAAACACTATTTATATGATAGGTTTAGACGATACGGTTATTAACGAATTTATTGCAGATAATAAAATTGACAATCAATTCGACGTTTACTCAAAACAACCTATAACTAACGCACAATACTCGTTCATCCCAGCAGGTCAAACTATTTATACTATAGGTGTTAGTGCAACTTACATTGTAGCAAATAGTCTTTCTGACGACGTTGTGTATAATATCACTAAAGCAATTTGGGAAAGTAAAGGTAGTATCGGTCACTCGGTTGAATCAACTATGAACACCGCAACTGCAACTATTACTATCGGTAACGTTCCAGTTCACCCAGGTGCTCAAAGATATTACGATGAAATTTTAAATGCTTAATTAAAAACAAAAAACAAAATTCAAAACGGGGTGAAAAATTTTACCCCGTTTTACCTAGTTAGGAGATTTTATGTCAAATACTGAAGTTATCAATAATACGGAAGTTTCGACTGACGAAATAATGAAAAAATACGATAAAGATAGTAAAAGTCGTAATTTTAAGGGAGTATATAAAATTATATACGACTTAGTATTTATGGCGTTTGCTTTATTCGTATTGATATTAGGTTTAATGATTCAAGGGGCAACCGAATTTACCAAGTTACCATTATTTTTAGGTTTAATAATGTTTTTAGGTTATATTAAATTTCCTGCTTGTAATAAAGATGCCGAAAAAAGTTATATTCCTATATATGATATTGTATTAGCATTATTATCGCTTGGAACTTGCTTGTATTACGTTATAAGACAAAACGATATAATTTATATGGGCGGTAAAATAGAAATTGAACAAATTATCGTAGGTATAATTGCAATAGTTTTACTTTTTGAATTATGTAGAAGGGCAATAGGTATACCTTTAATGGTAGTTGCAGGTGGTTTTATTATATTTGCTACGATATGGCTTTTTGATAATAACCCAAGTACAACCGTTAACAATTTAATTTACAATTTGTATTACAATTTAAATTGTGGTATTTTTTCAACGCCTGTAAGCGTGTGTTGTAGTTTTATAGTAATATTTATTATATTTGGTTCTTTTCTAGAAAAAACTGGCGTAGGTGGGTTTTTCGTTGACTTAGCAAACTCACTCGTAGGTAAACAAGCAGGTGGGCCTGCAAAAGTTGCAGTTATATCTTCAGCGTTAGAAGGTATGTATTCTGGCTCGTCGGTTGCAAATACGGTTGGTTCTGGTTCAATAACTATTCCGGTAATGAAAAGTGCAGGTTATAGACCAGAATTTGCCGCAGCGGTAGAAGCGGCGGCGTCAACGGGTGGTCAAATAATGCCACCTATTATGGGTGCGGCAGCATTTTTAATGAGCCAAATTACAGGTGTTTCTTATGCAACGATAGTCGTATGTGCAGTACTTCCTGCAATCTTATATTTTGCCGGAATATTTATAATGGTACACTTAGAAGCAAAAAAAATGGGCTTAAAAGGTTTACCAAAAGAATCAATACCAAACTTTTTTAAATTGATTTTCAAAAAGGGTTATTTATTAATTCCTATAATTGCACTCGTTGTATGTATGAATAGATTTACGCCAGCGTTATCTGCTAGTTTTGCTATAATGTTTGCTTTATCTATTAGTATGTTAGACGTTAATTTTGTAGATAATTTTATTTCTAAAAATGGCGAAAAAATTAAAAAATCATTAATAAGTCTTGCTCTTGCAATAGTTCCTATAGTAATTTTCTTTATTTTAAACGCTATTTTAGGAACAAAAGGAATAACAAAATCAATTTTTATTGCTATTGCAGTTGCAATGGTAATGTCGATAATACCTAAACGTTTAAAAATTGATAGCGTTATTGACGAAAAAGTCGTAGGGGAAGGTTTGTTTGGCGGAACTAACAACTCTCTTGGCGTAGTAATAGCGTGTGCTATGGCAGGTATAATATCAGGCGTAGTTGCAATGACGGGGCTTGGCTCAACGTTAGTTGCGTTAATCGTTCCTATTGCACAAAAGTCGTTACTTTTAGCATTATTCTTAACGATGATTTGTTGTATCGTATTAGGTATGGGTGTTCCAACGACGGCAAACTACGTTATTATGGCAACTATTACAGCCCCTATTTTAACTGAAATGGGTGTAGAAATGCTTGCAGCACATATGTTCGTATTCTATTTTGGTATTGTTGCAGACATTACGCCACCAGTTGCTCTTGCAGCGTACGCCGGCTCGGCAATAGCAAAATCAAACCCTATGAAGACGGGCGTCACGGCAACAAAACTAGCAATAGGTGCGTTTATAATTCCTTATATATTTGCTCTTAACCCATCAATGCTACTTATTAATACCATTTGGTACGATGCAATTTTAGTTGTAATTACGTCTATAATAGGTATGTTCGGCGTATCTATGGGCTTACAAGGTTATAGTTTTGGTAAAATTAATATTCCATTAAGAATTGTTTCGGCAATCGGTGGTTTACTTTTAATTATTCCAGGCTTATGGACTGACTTAATAGGTATTGCTCTTGTTGGTGGAGTATTAGTATATCAACATCTAGTTGTTTATAAGAAAAACAAACTTAACAATGCTTAAAAATAATGCAGTATCAAAAGATACTGCATTTTACTTTAAAAAAATTTAAAAGTATGATATACTATTTATAATGAATTAGGCATTATTACGCCTATACTATAAGAAAAGATAAATATTAGTACGTAAACGTTTACGACTAATATTAACGGCATAGTTATCATTAAAAAAAGGCTATTAGTTTTATATTTTAATATAAAAAGTGAAAGGTATATTCCTAATGCACCACCTAAAAACGCCGTCAAAAGCAGTTTAAAAACTGAAATTTTTTTACTTTTTTTATTATCGTTTTCTTCTACGTTTTCTTGAGTACTTTCTCGTTCAGCGTGGCGTTTATCCGTTAAAATTAGCATAAAACCAAATACGTTTATTGCTAAAAGATATACGATAATTAACGTTCTTAAAAAAACTATCATACTTCTAGTATGTTAAAAAATTCAAGGTTTATTACTATGTTTTTACCTATTAACAAAAAAGAATTAAAAACTAACGATTTGGATTTCGTTTTAATATCATGTGACGCTTACGTTGACCATCCAACTTTTGGCCACGCCGTTATTTCTCGTATAATTTACGATAAAGGTTTTAGTATAGGAATTATTCCACAGCCTTTATGCGACCAAGATTATTACGCTTTACCAACTCCTAAATACGCCTATTTAATATCTTCGGGCGTGGTAGATAGTATGGTTAATAATTATACCGTTGCAAAAAAGAAAAGAACGGGCGACGTTTATTCGCCGTTATCTAAACAAAACAAGCGTCTCGATAGGCAAGTTTCGGTGTATGCTAAAACTTTAAAAAGATTATTTCCAAACAGTTTCGTAATAATAGGTGGAGTAGAGCCTTCTTTACGCCGTTTTTCTCATTACGACTACTGGGCTGACAAAATTATGCCGTCCCTTTTAACTGATAGTGGAGCAGACTTACTAATTTACGGCATGGGCGAAAACCCTATTTTCGATATATTAGAAAGGCTTTCAAAAAATATTCCGTTATCTAAAATGGTTGACGTTAGGGGAACTTGCGTAAAAGTAGACGCTATTGAAAGGGAAAATCTTTTAAATAAGGGGTATAAACAACTTCCGTCATACAGCGATATTTTAAAAGACAAAATAAATTACGCACGTTCTTTTAAAATTGAAAGTATGAATACCGACTGTATTAATGCCGACGTGTTGTTTCAAGAGCAAAATAATGGTCAAATAGTAGTGCAAAATAAACCAGCCTTTCCTTTGACTGAAAAGCAAATGGATTACGTTTACGACTTGCCGTACGAAAGAACTTATCACCCTATATACGAAAGTGAAGGCGGAATAAAGGCTATTGAAGAAGTTAAATTTTCAGTAGTTAGCCATAGGGGTTGTTTTGGCAGTTGTTCATTTTGTTCAATCAATTATCATCAAGGCAGAAGAATACAAAAGCGTAGCGACGAAAGTATTTTAAAAGAAATTGAACTTCTAACGCACGATAAAGACTTTAAGGGCTATATTCACGATTTATCAGGGCCTTCGGCAAATTTTAGAGAGCCAGCGTGTGATAAACAATGTACGCAAGGCGTGTGCAAAGGCAAATATTGTATAGGGTATAAGCCTTGTAAAAATCTTAAAGTCGACCATAGTGGATTTTTAAATTTACTTAAAAAGGCAAGACAAATTAAAGGCGTTAAAAAAATATTTATTCGTAGTGGAATAAGATACGATTACGTCGTTTACGATAAAAATCAAGAAGTATTACCAACGCTAATTAAACACCATATAAGCGGGCAGTTAAAGGTTGCTCCAGAGCATATGGCTGAAAACACTTTAAAAATAATGAATAAGCCGTCTTTTTCAGTGTATTCTACCTTTAGTAAAAAGTATAAAGAACTTAACGAAAAAGAAGGTAAAAAGCAATTTTTAGTGCCTTATTTAATATCGTCGCACCCAGGTTGCAGTTTAAACGACGCTATTAGATTGACCGAGTATTTAAAGAGCATAAATTATATGCCAGAGCAAGTTCAAGACTTTTATCCAACGCCGTCAACACGTTCAACTTGTATTTATTTTACGGGTGTAGACCCAGACACTTTTGAAAAAGTATACGTTCCAAACAGCAAAGAAAAACAGTTGCAAAGGGCGTTACTTCAATATAGGCTACCTAAAAATAAAGAATTAATTAAAGAAGCGTACGTTTTAGCAAATTTATCTAGCGTAGATAAAAAGATAAAAGAAAAAAAGACGAATAACGTTTCTAAGAAAAAAATTAAGGGACAAGAAGTGTTTAGAAAGAGTTTATCGTCAAAAAACTCAAAAAGAAAATAGAAAATACTTGCAAAAAATAATAAATATGTTAAAATATTTATTAAGGAGATAAATTATGAAATGTATGTATTGTGGTTGCGTGGATAGTAAAGTTATCGATTCACGTTCGACTGATGAAAACACAATGATAAGAAGAAGGCGTGAATGTATTAAATGTGGTAGAAGATTTACTACTTACGAAACTGTAGAAACCACGCCCGTTTTAGTTATTAAAGCAGGTGGTAATCGTGAAACGTTCGACCCTAACAAAATTAAGAACGGAATAATAAAGGCGTGTGAAAAACGTCCCGTTCCTATGTATAAAATTGAAAAACTTGTCGAAGATATACAAAAGCAAGTTTACAATTCTTTAGACCAAGAAATAACTTCTAAAGAAATAGGCGAAATGGTTATGGCAGGGCTTAAAGAAATCGACGAAGTTGCGTACGTTCGCTTTGCATCGGTATATCGTTCTTTTAAAGATATTTCAACTTTCCTTAAAGAACTTGAAAAACTTACTAAGGGGTCTTAATATGAAAGAGTTTTTCTCTAAAACGTGGGTAAAAATTTCAGCAATAGCATTAGCCGTAGTTTTATTTTTGTTTAGCATTTTGTTATTACTTAATTCTTTTGCTCCCTATAATCCAAAGTGTTATCATGTTTTCGGGCTTTCTGGCGTTAGTGGTTCTTTTGATAAAAACGGAAACCCTAAAACTTATTATCAAGTAGAACAGACTACTAGCGTTATTGAACTTGTGCATTTAAACGCTTTAAATAGTAACGTTTATTACGTATGGATAAACGTTTCGGATATGGTAGAAGATAGTACTATTTATCTTTATAACGGTGGGGATTCTTCGGCAGGGTTAGTTTGCTTGAGTGAATATTTTTTATCGGGCAAAGAACTTTCTAAAGATAAAGACGGCTGGATTTGTATTTACGATAGAACTAAAACTTCGGCAGGTTTATCTAAACATTTTTATTTAGGAACTAAAAGCAAAATTCGTATAAGAGAAGTGGTTTTTCTTAACAACGTAAAAACCGACCCATCTATAAGTTTTACGGTAGACGATTTAGTTCGTCGTAGCACTCCAGAAGTTAGCGGTGATAGTTTATATCAAGCATTTAATTATGAAGAACTTATAAATTCTAATAAATACACGGCAACGTTTACTAAAGAGTTGCAAGAAAGGATGCGTACCTTTACTAATTTAAACGACGAACAATCAACTTTTGATAAAAGCAAGATAAAATAAATAGTTAAGACAAAAAAGAGTAATTTGTAACAAAAATTACTCTTTTTTTTGTGCCGTAAAAAAGTATAATCAAAAAATGCAGGTGTATATTGAATACGTTATTATAGACAATTTAATAATTGATTATTTAATTTTATCGTTAAGTTTAAGAATTTCTAATTGTAAAACTAATAAAATTAAACTAATTTTATCTTCAATTATAGGCACGATAGTTGCAGTAGTTATGCCTTTTTTTAATATTAATTATTTATATTTATTTTTGGTAAAAATTTTATTAGCGTTATTAATGTGTTACGTTGCGGGGAGTTATCTTTCAATAAAGAAATATTTAATAACTGTAGGTAGTTTTTTGGGCGTAACCTTTTTGTTTGGTGGATTAATTTTTGCCATATTTTATTTAGCCGACGTAGATTTTGAAAAAGGATTTAATTTTAATTATGATAGTGCTTTTCCTATAGGATTTACTATATTAATTATTTATATAGTCTACGTGTTTTTAAAAAGGTTAATAGTAAAACTATTAAAAATAAAAGGAATAAGTCCTTTCGTTAGAAAATGTATATTAGTCGTACAAGGCAAAAGAATAAGCGTAGTAGGGTTTATTGATAGTGGTAACCGATTATTTGACGCTAAAACGGGCTTACCCGTAATAGTTGGTTCAAAGGCTTTGTTTATTAAAATAGAAAGTTTAAACGCTAAAATAAAAGACGTAGGTAATATTCAAATTAAAACTGTAAACGGAGAAAGCCAAATAAAAATTTATTTACTTGATAAACTTTTGATATATAACGGGCAAAGCGTGAATATATATAATAACGTATTAATAGGACGGGCAAATAGTGATTTTAACGACCAAGTTAAGTATGAGTTACTTTTAAATCCGTCATTAATAGAAGGGGAATAATTATGGGTGTATTAGCATTAGTAAAAAAACTTTTAAACGGGATTTTTAAAAGTAGTCAAGACGTATTGTTTTATACGAGTAGTAGCGAAGCCTTACCAAAAGCCTACACCAAAGAAGAGGAGCAAGAAAAAATTTTTGAAATGCTTTCAGGTAAAGAAAGCGTAAAAAAAGAATTAATTGAACATAATTTGCGTTTAGTCGTTTATATTGCTAGAAAATTCGATAACACGGGTATAGAATTAGACGACTTGATTTCGGTAGGAGCAATCGGGCTTATTAAAGCCGTCAACACCTATAAGATAGATAAAAACATAAAGTTAGCCACGTATGCGTCAAGATGTATTGAAAACGAAATATTGATGTTTTTAAGAAAAACTTGTAAAATAAAAGGCGAGATTTCTTTTGACGAGCCTTTGAACGTCGATTATGAAGGCAACGAACTTTTGCTTTCGGATATTTTAGGTACTGACGCCGATATCGTTTATAAAAGTGCCGAAGATAGTGTTGAAAGAAATATTTTGCGTAACGCAATAAGTAAATTATCTAATCGAGAACGAACTATTATGAATTTAAGGTTCGGCTTAGATGGCAGTGATGAAATGACGCAAAAAGAAGTTGCCGATTTATTAGGAATTTCACAATCATACATATCAAGACTTGAAAAAAAGATAGTCGAAAGACTAAAAAAAGAATTTAAAAAATTTAATTAAATTAATACTATGTCAAAGACATAGTATTTTTAATAAGTTTTTGTTTGAATATTGACTATTTCGCAATTGTTTGTTAAAATATCGTTAAGGAGTAAAATATGAGTATTAAAAAATATAAAGGCGGATATTACGATGGTGCTTTAAATAAAAAAGGCAATCCGCACGGCTATGGTAAATTTTTTTGGGACGGCGGTACTACTTACGAAGGCGAGTGGGTAGACGATAAAATGCACGGACGTGGTATATGCAAATATAGTAACGGCACGGTATATCAAGGCGAGTTTCAAAACAATAAATTACACGGCGTAGGTATTATGACTTATAACGACGGCAGTCGTTATGAAGGCGAATTTAGAAACGATGAAATTAACGGCTTTGGCGTGTATTATTTTGAGACGGGGGCAACCTATAAAGGCGAATTTGTAAAAGGCTACAAAGAAGGCTTTGGTGAGTGGATTTCATCTAACGGAGAAAAATATAAAGGCGAGTGGCTTAAAAATAAATTTGACGGCGATGGAATTTACACTTACGACGACGGGGCTCAATATATAGGTCAATTTAAAAACGGCAAATTTAACGGCTTAGGCACTCACACGTACGTAAATGGAGACAAGTACGAAGGCGACTGGGTTGACGATAAAAGACACGGTCACGGAATTTATCACTTTGATAACGGCGACAGATACGAAGGCGAGTGGAGTGGTGATTCTAGAAATGGTCACGGCATTTATTATTTTAAAAACGGCGACAGATACGAAGGTCAACACAAAAACGGCAAATTTACAGGCTACGGAATAAGTTATTACGTTAACGGCGATAGTTTAGAAGGCGAGTGGAAAGACGATTATTTAAACGGCAAAGGCAAATACGTTTTTAATAGTGGTGGTTACTACGAAGGCGATTTTAAAAAGGGACTTTTCGACGGCAAGGGCTTTAGAAAATTTTCTAACGATTCGACTTACGAAGGTGATTTTAAAAAAGATAAAATGCACGGGCAAGGTAAATACACCTACACGTCTGGTACTTACTACGTAGGTACTTTAGTTGACGGCAAATTCTGTGGTCAAGGCGAAATGTTTTATCACAACGGCTATTATTATAAAGGCGAGTGGAAAGACGATAAGCGTGAAGGCGTAGGACACTGGGAGTCTCCTAATAAAGACACCTACGACGGTGACTGGAAAGGTGATAAAATGCACGGCAAAGGCAAATACACCTACAAAACGGGAACTTGGTACGAAGGCGATTTTGAAAACGGCAAGTTTTGTGGCTATGGTGCGTCTAAGTGGTACACGGGTGGTTACTACGAAGGCGAGTGGAAGGAAGACAAGCGTGACGGCTATGGCGAAATGGTATATTCGGACGGCGAAAAATATCAAGGCGAGTGGCTTAATGGTAAACGTCACGGCTACGGCATAGGTACTTTGCCAAACGGCGAAGAACAAAGTGGAGAGTGGAAAGAAGACGTATTTGTAGGTTAAAGGATAAAAGTCTAACGAAAATTCGTTAGACTTTTTTATTATGAAAATATTTTATCTACAATTTTAGTTGCGTCTGCGTTAAAAATATAAGACGATATATCTTTAAATGCAAAAGTAAAACTTTCTTTTTCAAATTTACAGCCGTTTAAAGCGTCGCTAATAGGCGTTAAAGGTTTGTTTGAAAAATAATCACCGAATATTTCTAGGTTACTAATTACGCCGTTAATTAAGTCGAAAGTAATAGTCATTGTGCCGAAATTTTGTCTTAAATCAATTCGCAAGTTGCCTTTTGGAGATTTTCCTATATTCCACTCGTAAGTAGAATATTTATCATTAACTAATTTGTTAATATTTAAAATATCTTGCTCGCTAAAAGAGTAGGGCGTCAAGTCCTTTTTTAGATAATCGCTTAAACCTTTTAAAAACTCGTTACAAGTCGTATTAGGCAAATATTCTTTAATATTAGTAACTCTTGCTCTAATGCTTTTTACGCCCTTAGAAAGTACTTTAATATCGTTTTGTATTAAAAGTTCTTCAAGTGCGTTTAAATCGGTATTAAACAAAATAGTTCCGTGATGAAGTATTCTGTTTTTATAAACGACTTGTGCGTTACCCGAAATCTTTTTTTCGTTAATCGTAATATCGTTTCTACCTGAAAATTTTGCTAAAACGCCTAAACTTTTAAGATATTCTATAACGGGACGTGTAAACTTTTGATAATAACTTTCGCCACTTACGTAAGGAGCAATAATAGTGTAACAAATATTTTCTAAGTCGTGATATACCGTGCCCCCACCAGTAAGTCTACGCACTACGCTAACGTTTTTTTCGTTTGCCTTTTTTAAATTAACTTCTAAAATAGTGTTTTGATTATTGCCAACTATAACGCTTTTATCGTTTTGCCATAAATAAATATAAAAATCGTCGGTATGCTTTAAAAGATATTCTTCACTAGCAATATTAAATTGTGGATTAGTTTGATTTGATAAAATAAATTTAAAATTTCTCATAAAAGTATTTAAATAGCCCACTATTAGTGCATTTTTGCAAAATATAGTAGGCTATTATGATTTTAATTAAACGCCTTTTTTAGACTTTCTAATAAATTCTGCTTGTGAAGTATTAGTCGTGCTAACGTGACCTTTAAGTGGAAGGATTTTATCGTTAATATAGTCGATAATCCAATTTGCTTGTGGGAAGAATTCAGCGTCGAATTCAAACGGAGGAGTAATCCAGTTTTTAGCACCGCAAACAACAGGTGGAGCATCTAAATAATCAAAGCAAAGGTTAGTAATATTAGTAGCCATATCGTTAAGGATAGAACCTCTTGTACAAGCGTCAGACGCTAAGATAATTCTACCAGTCTTTTTAACTGATTCAACAACCTTTTCGTAGTTGAAAGGAACGATACTTCTTGCGTCGATAATTTCAGCCTCAATGCCGTATTTTTCAGAAAGTATTTTAGCCGCTTCAACTGCTTTATATAACGTAGCACCGATAGTTAAAATAGTTATGTCGCTACCAACACGTTTAACGTCAGGTTCGCCAAGTGGAATTTCATAATATCCTTCAGGAACGCCTTCTTTATGGAATTCTTCACCTTTATCGTAAATTCTTTGGCTTTCAAAGAAGATAACAGGGTCTGTGCCGTTAAGTGCAGAGTTCATTAAACCTTTTGCGTCGTACGGCGTAGCAGGGAAACATACCTTAAGTCCAGGAACGTGTGCAGGAAGTGCTACCCAGTCTTGAGAGTGTTGAGCACCATATTTAGAACCAACTGAAACTCTTAAAACTACAGGCATTTTTAAAATACCCGAACTCATTGCTTGCCATTTAGCAAGTTGGTTAAATATTTCGTCACCGGCTCTACCCATAAAGTCAGCGTACATAAGTTCAACTATAACTCTACCACCGCAAAGACCGTAACCTACGGCACTTGAAACGATAGCCGCTTCACTAATAGGCGAGTTAAATAATCTATGGTAAGGAAGTGCTTCTGTAAGTCCTTTATAAACTGCAAACGCACCGCCCCAGTCACGAACGTCTTCACCGTAAGAAGTTAAAGTAGGGTCTTTATAATATCTATCAATAATTGCTTCAAATAAGCCGTCACGAATATTGTAACGTTTTAAGTTAGAAACTTGAGCACCTTTATCATCGAAAGCATAACGTGTTTTGCCTGCAATTTGCTTAACTCTAGGGTTTTCTGCCATAGGCATTTTAACGTCTTTACCAACTTCAACAGGGCGATTTTCCATACTTTCAATTTGACCGTTAGAGAACATTAAGTTTTCAACGTAGTAAGGGTCGGTTTTAAAGTCAAGATAAGGAGATTCCGTCGTATCAGAAGCAAGGCGACAAAGTTTAAGCATCCTTTCTTTAATAGAAGATAAGATATCGTCGAATTTGCCGTCGCTTTCAATCTTAGCGTCAACGAGTGATTTTCTATAAGTTACGAGTGGGTCGAATTCCTTCCAAGCGTTAACTTCTTCTTGTGTTCTATAACTCATAGCGTCACTTGGAGAGTGTCCACCAAAACGATAAGTAACAACGTCCATAAGACAAGGGCCTTCGCCTTTTAATAATAATTCTTTCTTTCTCTTCATTGCTTCGATAACTGCAAGTGGGTTAAAGCCGTCTACTCTTTCTGCGTGAAGTTGAGTAGGTGATACGCCGGCACCAAGTCTTGCTAAGAAGTCGTAAGCCATAGTTTCGCCACGAGTTTGACCGCCCATGCCGTAACTATTGTTAAAGAAGTTAAATAATATAGGAAGACCACCTTTTTTCTCCCAAAGTTTATTTATTTGGTCCATAGATGCAAAGTTCATTGATTCGTAAACTACGCCACAACCAACAGAGCCGTCGCCAAGGTTACTAATAACGATACCAGGCTTATTATTGTTCTTTTTGTAAAGAGCAGCACCCAACGCAACGGGAGCAGCACCGCCAACGATAGCGTTGTTAGGGTAGATACCGAAAGGCAAGAAGAATACGTGCATTGAACCGCCCATACCTCTATGGAAACCGGTTTTTCTTGCAAAAATTTCACTCATAAAGCCGTATAATAAGAAATCTACTGCTAAATCTTTAACGTTACCCGTTTTGTTAAGTTTTTCTACGGGAGCAAGCGTTTCGCCACCCATAAAGTCTTTCATAATTTGATAAAGTTTATCGTCAGGAAGTTTATAAATAGAATTTAAACCCCTTGCTAAAACTTCGCTGTGGCTTCTGTGAGAGCCAAAAGTCATATCGTCTAAATCAAGAATATACGCTTGACCAACTGCAGCGGCTTCTTGACCGATAGAAAGGTGTGCAGGACCAGGATAATTAGTTTTAAAGCCTTGGTATTCTTGTTTAACTTTAATATCCATAATCATACTTTCAAATTCTCTAAGAACGGCAATATCGTTAAAGATACGAACGAAATCGTCGTTTGAGAAATTTGCTTTTTCGTCGATAATAGTTTTGTTATAAGTGTTTACCGGAATATCTTCAAAGGTAATTTTTCCGGGTTTACGAAGTTCAATAGGGTCTACGAATAATTGTTTACTCATTTTTTAATCTCCTTAATTAAATTTGGAATATTGCTTCTCGTATAATTTCACAAACGGTAGGGTGTGGGAATACGAGTTTTTTAATATTTTCAATATCAACTTCAAGGTCAATCATACTTGATACGTTAGCGATATATTCGCCAGAGTAACTACCTATAATATGTGCACCTATTAAAGTGTTGGTTTTAACGTTTACTATAAGTTTACAAATTCCGTTAAGTTCGGTATTTTCAGCAACGTATCTACCCGAATAGGTAAGTGGAATATTAACGCATTTAACGTCAAGACCTTTTTGCTTAGCACTTTCTTCAGTTTCGCCAACGCTACCAACTTCTGGGTTAGTGTAGATAACCGATGGAATAACGTTATAACGCATAGCGTCTTTTTTGCCTAAAATAGTGTTTACAGCAACTTCGGCTTCTCTATAAGCAGTGTGAGCAAGCATAACTTTGCCGTTTACGTCACCGCAAGCGTATACGTTAGCAACGTTAGTTCTCATTTGTTCGTCAGTAACGATAGCACCCCTTTCTAAATAAACGTTGATATTTTCTAAACCGAAACCTTGCGTTACGGCACGTCTACCTATTGAAAGTAAAACTTTTTCACTAACTATTTTTTCAACTTTGCCGTCTTTTTCGTAAACTACGCCGTCGCTTTCAATAGCAGTAACTTTAGCACCTAAATTAAAAGTAACGCCTTTACTTTCGAGTGCTTTTTGTAAAATAGAAGAAATTTCGTTTTCAGTAGGACCGGCAATTTTATTAAGCATTTCAACCACCGTAACTTTCGTACCAACTGAAGAAAAATAACTTGCCATTTCAAGACCGATAACGCCACCACCGATAACGGTAAGCGTTTTAGGGATATAATCTAAATCTAAAATTTCCCTATTCGTCATAACTAAACCGCTTTCAATATTTTCTTTAAGTCCGGTAATAGGTGGAACTACAGGCATTGAACCGGTTGCAATAATAAGTCTTTTACCAACAATCTTTTCATCACCCGCTTTAATAGAAAAACCTTCGTCGGTTTTGCCTTCGATATAAGCGTCGGCTTTAATAGTTTTTACTTTATTTCTTTTAAGTTGACCTTTAACTCCAGAAACGAGCATTTTTACAACGCCGTTTTTTCTTTCAACAACTTCTTTTTGATTAATTGAAGTTGTTCCGTCAATTTTAACACCGTAGTTTGATGCGTGATTAGCGTAATCTAAAACTTTTGCACTGTTTAAGAAAGTTTTACTAGGAACGCAACCTTCGTTTAAGCAAACGCCACCAAATTCTCTTTTTTCAATAACGACCGTTTTTAAACCGGCGTGACCAGCCCTTTCACCAGCAAGGTATCCAGCAGGACCACCACCAATAACGACTAAATCATAAATTTCCATAATTGCTCCTTAAATATTGCCTTCTGCTAAAAGGTTAAACGTAAAGTTTTCAAGATATTCTTTAAGTTCCTTTAAAAATCTGCCGGCAGGAGCACCGTCTAATGCTCTGTGGTCGAAAGTTAAAGATAAACTCATTGAAGTGTAAGGTATAATTTCCCCGTTTTTACCAAGTTTAATTTTAGTTTCTAACGTGTTAACGCCTAAAATACCAGTTTGTGGCGGATTAATTACAGGTGTGAAACTTTCAATACCCATAGTGCCAACGTTTGAAACGGTGAACGTACCGCCAGATAAAAGTTCAGGGTTAATTCCACCTTGAATAGCGTCGTTTGACAATTTTTTGCTTTGAATAGCAATTTGCGAAAGACTTAAAGTGTCAGCCCCGAAAAGAGTTGGAACTAATAATCCCCTAGGAGTATCGGTTGCAATACCCATATTAACGTGGTCGAAGTAACGCATAGTATCGCCGTTTACTAAGTGTGCGTTTAAGTCTTTGTGTTTTTTAAGTAATCTTGAAAGAGCAAATATTATAATATGGTTTATAGTAATTGCAGGAAGATTAAGTTTTTCAGCGTTTGCTTTTACAAAAGCCCTAAACTCGTTAATATTAGTGCAGTCAAAAGAAATGTTCATCGTAAGTTGAGCCATAGACGATAAACTATTCATCATACTCTTAGCAATAACCTTTCTAATGTTAGGCATTTTTTCATCCTTAAACGCCTTAAAGTCACTAATAGTATATTCTTTCGCTTGTTCTATTTGGGTTGTAACAATAGTAGGATTAACGCTTGCACGTCTAACGTCGCTTTCAATAATTCTGCCGTTAGGACCTGTTGGGGTAGCAGTTTGTAAATCAACGCCAAGTTTACTTGCTAAATTTTTAGCTCTTGGAGATGCAAAGATTTTGCCATCGTCACTTTGAACTGCCGTTGAAACGACTTCGGTTTGAGTTTCTTGTTGTTCAACCACTTTTTCTTCTTTTTTAGTTTCAGTTGTTTGCGTAGTAGATGCTCCTTCAGGTGCAAGAGAAGAAAAATCTTCGCCTTCGTTACCTATAGCACATACGTTCGTAAGAACGGGAACTTCGTCGCCTTCTTCGCAAAAGAGTGCTAAAACTACGCCGTCAAATTCGCTTTCTTGTTCGAAAGCAGACTTGTCCGTTTCATATGAAAATAAAACGTCACCTTTTTTTACCGTGTCGCCGACTTTAACGTTCCAAGTCGTTAAAATACAACTTTCAACGGTTATACCTTGTTTAGGCATTAAAACGCCGTTTGCCATAAAAATTTCTCCTTATATAATATAATAATTAATTCTAATATATTATATATTATTTGATTATTTTTGTAATTGTTTGAAAAAAAGTTGCAAAATGCTCCATTTTATGATAAAATATAAACATAAATAAACAAAAATGAGCAAATTTTACTTAAAAATGGAGAAATTAATGTTAAGTTTAGAAAGGCAAGAAGAAATTTTAGAAATTTTAAACAAAAACAAGTCGGCAACGGTAGATTTTTTAGCAAATAGTTTATACGTTTCGGGTGCAACTATTCGCCGAGACTTAAAGCAAATGGAACAAAAAGGTATGATAATCCGTTCGCACGGCGGGGCAATGCCTTTTAAGTCGAGTTCAACCGAAACTAGTTTCGTAGTAAGAGAACAAAAAGACGCACAAGCAAAAAGAAAAATTGCATCGCTTGTCGTAAGATTAATAAAAAACGGAGATTCAATTTTCGTTGATTCGTCGTCGTCAACTAGTTACGTTATGGAATTGTTGCAAGATTTTACTAATATAACGGTAACGACTACGGGTATAAGAAACGCCACGATTTTATCTTCAACCGATAAGGTTAAAGTATATATAGCGGGGGGACTTGTTTCAAATCACTCAAACTCTATAACCGGTACTGATACGATGGACTATATTTCGCAAATTCACGCCGATATAGCAATTCTTTCTTGTACGGGAATTTCTATTGAAACGGGTATAAACGACGCAAGTATTGAGCAAGCGAAGTTAAAACAGCGTATGCGTAAAAATTCAAGTAAAGTAGCAATCCTTGCAGATTCTACTAAATTTGGTAAAACTTTTATGTGTCATGACTTCTGGTTCGACGAAATAGATTATCTAATTACCGAAAAAACTCCACCGAAAGAGTTTTTAGATATAATAAGTAAAACTAAATGCAAGTTAATTACTCCAGATAGCGATAAATTGTAATAAAAAAAGGCTAATCAAACCGATTAGTCTTTTAGATTGTAAAAAAGGGGTAAAATTATAAATAATTTCACCCCACTATTTCATTTTATCATATAATATAGCGTAGGTCAATAGGTTTCTAAAAAATAAAGTTGGGTAAAATTTTTAAAAACAATATTGACAATAAGGCTATTTAATTTTATAATAAAAGTACAAAAGGAACAATAATCGGAATCTAAAAAGGGGGTACGGACCAAAAGTTTAAGTAGATTGTAAAAGTATTGCAAAGTAACTCAAAACCGATTAAAGAATAGGAGATAGGCCAATGAACTAATAAAAAATTAGCAAATAAACTAAAGGAGGTTTTCTATAGTGTATTTACTAAAAAAATTATGTTTATTAAACAAAGGAATTAGACTTTAGATAAGGAGTAGGCCAATGAATAATTTAGAAATAGCCTAAAAGCGTAATAGGTCATATTAGTGCAGAAAATTGCAAAGGTTATTTAATTAGTGACAACTAAGTACGCGAGTACAACTAAATAAATATAGATTAAGCGACAACCTAATGGTTGTCGCTTTTGTTTTTCGTTATGCCGTTTGAAGTAAAGAATTTTCTTCTTCAAGTTGCTTGTTAATTTTTGTTTCAACTTTCTTGATAAATATCTTATATACTATTGTAAGCGTAATGACGGCACAAGTCCATCCTATCGGCCAAATTAAATATAAAAGCGATAAATTAGCAGGGAATAACGGATATATAAACCATACCCAAGGGAACCTAATAAGACACATAAACACAAGGGTTGTAAGGGTAGGAATAATAGGTTTTTCTAATGCACGAAGCGATGCTCCTAAGCACTCGGAAATACCGCTTATAAAGTATAATGAAGACGCAATTAGCATTTTTTGTTGTGCGTATTGAACTACGACTGGGTCGTTAGTCATAATACGGCAAAGTGGACCAGAGCAAAGTACCATTAACCCACCAAGCGTAGCCCCGAATACTATTGTTAATATTATTGATGATTTTAATGCTTTTTTTGCTCTTGAAACGTTTTTTGCCGCAATATTTTGGCTAAAATAAGGTGAAATAGCGTAAGACGATGCAACTGCAATTTGGTACATAAGTCCGTCAAATTGATTTGCTATTGCCATACCTTTCGTTGCTTGTTTGCCTATCTCGTTTACTTCAGCAACAATCATAACGTTTGCAAACGAGTACATAACGCTTTGAAGACCAAAAGGAATACCTATATAAAGCATTCTGCCAAGTTCACTAAAATCAAATTTAAAATACTTAAATTTAAAGTGTGCTTTACTATCTTTATTAAACAAAAGTCTTACACAAAGTGAACCGGAAATTATCCAAGAAATAACCGTAGCAAAACCAACGCCTTCAACGGTAGCGTTAAAAACCGTTATAAATAAAAAGTTTAATAAAATTTTTAAAATACCACACGCACTCATATAGTACATAGGTCTTTTTGCGTCGCCGATAGCACGAAGAATAGATGCCGAGAAGTTATAAATAAATAGAAATGGAACACCTGCAAAATAAAGCCTAAAATAAGTTGATGCTTGCTCAAGTAAATCTGCGTCGCAGTTTATTAAAATTAAAAGTTTTTCGGCAAAAACAACTCCAAAAATAGATAAAACTACGCCAGCCGTTACGGCAAAGCATAATGCCGAGCCAACTGCACGGTCAGTTCTTTCTTGGTTACTTGAACCTATATGTTTTGCAACTATTACGTTTGCACCCGTCGAAACGCCTATTATAAGTCCTGTGATTAATGAAATTAAAGAACCACAAGTTCCAACAGCACCAACGGCATCGTCGTTTACTAATCTGCCCAAGATAGACATATCTATAATGCTAACTAACGACTGAAAGCAGTTCATTATCATTATAGGAATAATTAATGAAACTAGACCTTTGGTTATAGGTCCGGAAAGCATATTAACGTTTTGTTTTTTCATAATAAGACCTTAGTGATTGTTAATTTAAAATATTGTATCACTTTAAAATTTTTAATACAACTAAATAATTAATAAATTCATAAAAAGCGACAAAATTTTATTGTCGCTTTTTTATGTTTAAGCAACTTGAGGAGTTTGGTCAATTGGTTGTTCTTCTTCAAGTAGTTTATCTAATTTCTTCTGTTCTTTCTTTATAGTGACTAAGTAAATAGGTGCAAGCGTTGCGATTGATAAAATCCAACCTATCGGCCAAATGCAGTATAAGAAAGTTAAGTTTTCAAATAATGGGAATATGTACCAAGTCCAAGGAAATCTAATCGCACACATATATATCATTGACGTAATTACCGGTGTAATAGGTTTTTTCATAGCACGTAGCGACGAACTGAAAATTTCGGCAATTCCGTGCAAGAAATAAAGTGGCGATATTAATACCATTTTTTGTTGTGCGTAATATATAACGGATGGGTCTTTAGTCATTATTTGACATAATGGACTTGAGAATATCGCCATAAGCGAACCTAAACCCGCACCTAAAATTATCGTAATAGTTATCGCTTTGCCAACCGCTTGTTTAGCCCTTTTAACGTTTTTAGCGGCAATATTTTGACTAACGTATGATAAAACGCCTATTGACGGAGCCATAGCAATTTGATACATAAGACCGTCAAACTGATTTGCAATAGCAATGCCATCCGTACCGCCAAGTGCGTTAACCGTTGCAGTAATAGCAACGTTTGCAAACGAATACATTACGCTTTGGAAACCTTGTGGAACGCCGATATAAAGCATTTTGCCGATTTCTTTTGGATAAAAACGAAAATGTTCAAATTTAAGTTTAAGTTTATCTGTGCCTTTAATAAGAATTCTTAAGCATAAAGCACCACAAATAATCCAAGACGCTATAGTTGCTAACGCAACGCCTTCAACTGAAAGTTTTAAAACGCCAACTACAAAAAGGTTTAATGCTATTTTTAAAAATCCGCAAGCCGTCATAAAGTACATAGGTCGTTTAGTGTCGCCTATTGAACGTAATGCGTTTGCCGAGAAACTATATATTAATAAGAAAGGTACGCCTACGAAGTATAATCTAAAATAAATAACGGCTTCTCTTAAATGAGTGTCGGGGCAGTTAATCATTTTTAAAAGTGGCTCGGCAAAAACAATTCCTACAATTGCCAAGAAAATGCCTGCAAATAAAGCAAAGAACAACGAAGTTCCTAACGCACGGTCAGTTCCTTCTTGGTCGTTAGCACCTATACATCTTGCAATAACGGCGTTTGCACCGGTAGGAACGTAAACTACAAGACCTGTAACGACGGTTATTAAAGAACCGCAAGTACCAACTGCACCAACTGCGTGAGTGCTAGTTGATAGATTGCTTAAAACGGTCATGTCTATAATGTTAACAATTTGTGAGAAGACGTTAGTTATCATTATAGGTATGAACATTGATATTAGCCCCTTAGTAATAGAGCCGGACAACATGTTTACACTATGTTTTTTCATAATAAAACCCTTGCGTTTATTTTTTTAAATATCTTAACGCTTAGCATATTATATCACCATAAAAATACAAATACAACTAAAAATCGATAAAAAATAAAAAAACTTTTTATTACCATTTTTT
>JAZRIP010000018.1:0-1985 GCA_045645345.1 Christensenellaceae bacterium | reverse complement strand
TACTGTGGCTCAGTCGGTAGAGCAGCTGATTCGTAATCAGCAGGTCGGGGGTCCGAGTCCCCCCAGTAGCTCCAAATTAACGGCAAGTAAATCTTGTCGTTTTTTTAATGATTACGAATATTTTGCTAACGCAAAACGCTGATTCGTAATTTGCCGTAAACGGCAATGCGTTCGCTTTGCTCGGCAACAGTAGGTCGCACGTCCTGAGTCCCCCCAGTAGCTCCAAATTAACGGCAAGTAAATCTTGTCGTTTTTTTAATGATTACGAATATTTTGCTAACGCAAAACGCTGATTCGTAATTTGCCGTAAATGGCTGTGAATTTAATTTCAGTATGATTGATTTTTATTGCTTTTAGACTTATACGATATTTGTTATAATTTATCAAATAAAAATATAAAAGTATTAAACAAATAAAGTACATATAAACAAAAAAACTGCAAATACTTTTCGTTATGAAAAGGACTAATAATAAATTTTTAAAAATATTTGTAGTAATAGTATCGTTAATATTGATATCCTTTAACAATTATACGATAGCATACGCTGGTGAAAACGACTTATATTTAGGTGGCTACGTTTGTGGGTTTTCAATAGACGTGCAAGGTAGTCAAGTCGTGGCGTTAACTGAAGTGGTTGGCGATAAAGGAATAGTATCTCCGTCTAAATGTGCAGGTCTAGTAGTTGGTGACGTGATTTTATCTGTAAATGGCAAAAAAATATCTTCTTCTAAAGATTTTAGTGAAATTTTAGCCGAATACGAAGGTGGATATTTAATTGTTGAAGTTATGCGTGGAGGAAATAGATTGTTTTTCGACGTATTTCCAGAAAAAGACGTGGTCGGCAGTTATAAAATAGGAGTATTTTTGCGTGACGACTTGCAGGGTATAGGCACGATAACTTACGTTAAAGAAGACGGCTCGTTTGCATCCCTTGGGCATCCTGTAACGGATACTAACGGAAAACTAATTGAAATCAATGGTGGTAAAGTGTATAATTCGTCTATTTTAGGCGTATTAAAAGGTGTTAGAGGACGTGCGGGTGAGTTGAAAGGTATATTTATAAGCGATAAAGATAAAGGCGAAATATACAAAAACACAAATTCAGGAATGTATGGTAAATTTCACAATTTTAATATTAAAGACGCTGTAAAAATTGAAAAAGGGGTTGCTCGTATGGGTAGTGCCACTATTTTATCTACCGTAGACGGCGATACTCCTAAATATTACGATATTGAAATTGTAAAAACAGATTATCGTAAAAATAACCTAAAAAATTTAGTAATAAAAGTAACCGATAAAGAGTTGCTTGATTACACGGGCGGTATCGTGCAAGGTATGAGTGGTAGTCCTATAATACAAGACGGAAAACTCGTTGGTGCGGTAACTCACGTTTTTGTAAACGATAGTTCTAGGGGATTTGGTATTTCTATAGATAATATGTTAAACAATTAGTTATTATATATAAAAAACTCTCATAAAAATAAATGGGAGTTTTTTATGTTTAAAAGTATTATTTTAAAAACTAAAAATATAGTAAAAAATTATTTTTATATTATCATAATTAGTGCAGTTGTATTTAGTTTATTTTGTATTTTAGGGTTTTGTTTATTTGGTGGAAAAAATTTAAAAGAAAGTTTTACAAATATTGCAATTAACTATTATAAAACGACTATATCAGTAGACGTAAATATAGTAGGATTTTTATTTAAAAACGCATTTTCACTACTTGTAACTTTTATAATTTTAGCATTATTGTTGTCAAATAAATATACTATTTACCTTTCTTCAAGGAATGTAGACAGATGTATACTCGATATGAAAATCTGTTCTACGCTGCAAAAGCTCAAACTGAGCCTTTGATTTATACTATCGAAGCTTTCTATAAAGAATTGGCTAAATATAACCCAAAACTTCCCCAACTTGTGTTACCTTGCCCTTTACCGTAACAGTATCTCCTACGGATTTCTCTAACAAAAAAATCAAG
>JAZRIP010000017.1:0-4711 GCA_045645345.1 Christensenellaceae bacterium | reverse complement strand
CAAACTCATTAACGTATTTAGATTTATTAAAAATTGTAACCTTAAACTCATCAGCGGCCTTACCGTCACGTTCTGGTAAAATCATAATACGACAATACTCAACGAACGGAACTGAATCTAAAAACTCAAATTTTTCACTTGATACGTTACTACTGTAAATAAATTTATAATTAACGTCGTAAAAGAAAATTTGAAATTTAGATTTAGCGTTAAAAATAGGTTTTACAATTAAACCGTCGCACGCAATAAGTTCTTCGGTGCAAAGATAATCGTCCGAACTCATAAATTCGCCTTTGTCTGTAATTTTGCCTACAATAAACTTAGAAGAATCTATTTCAATATTCTGCTTTGGTTTTAACAAAATTAACGCTGAAGCAATACCAACCGTTAGTAAAATTGCTAAAATTATTGATATTACGCCTAAAACCTTGCGGTTTTTAATATTAATTTTTTTTAGCATAATTCACCGCCTTAGTTAAATTTATAAATTTTATATACTAAATCAGATTTTACAGAAATATAAATATTTTCTTTATTTGATACGTCAATAGTAATAATTTTTTTAGTAAGTTCATCTGATTTTAAGAGTGAAGTGCCCTGAGAGTTTTTATCGAATTGAAATTCAATACTGTCAAAAACGTTATCAACGCCGTCTTCACAAACGATAGCAAGAGTTTTCATTTCACTAACGTCAATTACTTCAAGCTGATTCCAGCCTTTGGCACTCTCTTCGTCCCATGTTCTTCCTACATTTTTAACTTCAGCAAGATTGCTTAATTTGGTTTGTTTAGATTTTACTGAAATTTCAAGGTCATTAGAAATTCCAAGCACGTTCCAGAAATAGATTTTATAATCATCTGAACCCTTGCCTTTTTTATTGGGGTTAATTAGAATACGCGCGTATCTATAACTTTCATCAACTGGGCTGGTAAAAGAAGCTGTTAAGTCTTCTTTAGCTTCTGCAAAAGTTTCATCAAGATAATAGAAATAAATACTATATTTAACGTCGCTAGTAAAGTCCGGCTTTACGGTTAAACCTTGGCACTCAAATAAATCACTATAAATTGCGTCGTCAGACTCTACGTATTCGCCATTACTATCAAGACTGCCGATGTGAAACGTAGGATAAATTCGTTTAGTTTCTTTCGGTTTTAATAAAATTACTGCCGCAGTAATAAGACCTATAACTAATACTATCGATAAGATTATCGAAATTATTTTTTTAGTTTTTCTTTTCATAAGAAACACCTCAATTATCTAGCGATGCTTACGTTAACTTGGTTTGCGTATTCAGCCTTTTCGAAAATAGATATGTAATTATCGTCAGAAGGTACGATTTCAATGCGCGCAAATTTTGCAGTTTCAGGTGCTTCAAGTGAGTAATCTACGTCAAGTTTATCCGATGAAGAGATAAATTCTTTATTCTCATCGTAGTAATGAACTACGTAACCTGCTTTTGCGTTGTCTTCAACTGTAATTTCAAGACCTTGAACTTCTACAAAACTTGAAACAAGCGACGACTTGTCCGCACTTTCAATAGCGCCTTCTTCGTTAACGCTTGCAATTTGATAGTTTATCGTTCCAAGGTCAACGCTATCTACCTTAGAAAAAGCAAGCGCTGCTGCGGTTACCGCTAAAATTACAAGACCCGACAAAAAGATAATTACCGCGTTTTTGATTTTGTGTTTAGTTTCGTTTTTTACCATAAATAAATTCTCCTTATTATTCCGCTTTAAGCGGTTATTACTATATTACCGAGTATTATAAACTCGCATATCGGGCAAACTTGTAGCCCTTCGGGTATTATTTCGCCACATATTAAACATCGATTTAACATAATTTATCTACCAAAATCTCTAATTATAAAATTAAGTTCGTTAGCTTTTACGTTAGTAGAATTAACTTGCTTCAAATCGCTTTTAGCCCAATTTTGTTTCGCGTGATTTTTTATTAAAGAGATTTTGTCTGCTTTAGGTAGTTTTAGTAATGCTTTTTTATTTCTAAAAACAAAATTACCTAACGCTTGGTCGTTTTGAATTGCAATAGCGGTTAAATGAGTTCCACGAGAACTCCAACCGCTATAATTACCTTGATACTTCTTTTGAAATCTTTTATTTTTTGCCATAATTATTTCCCACCTTTTTTATTAGATAAACAACTTTTTTATTGTTATTTTTTATTAAATTTACAATATCGTTTTTAACTTTTTTAGGTAAATTATTAGTATCGTCAACGACTTTATGATTTCCACCTGATAAATTAGTAGATGTTACAAAAGCAGTTGTCCCTTTATCAACTCTACCGTAAATAGATATATCTTTTCTTAACACAGGTTTACCTTTTTTATTTTTAGTCCATACTTTTTCCGCAGTTACAGCTTCTAAATTTATTAAGTCTTTATTTTTATCTCTAAACTTTCTTGACATAAAAAACCACCTATGTTATACTTTTATTACTCTTTCAAAGGTCGTGCACACGACAGTTTCGCAATAGTGGAAACCTTTTGTAAAAACCCATGAAAGTTTTAATTAGGGATAGATTTTACAACTTAACCGCCATTATTGGCGGTTATTTTATTTTAAAACGGTAAAACTTCATCAGTAGGCGTTAACGTTAATTGCTGTTTTTCAACTTCCGCCTTTTCGCAAAAACTATCAAAAACTGACTTAAAGTCAAATTTTTGTTTTTGCTTGTTTTGTTTTAGTTTTTTAAGTTCGTTTTCGTAAACTGAACTTCTTCCGCACGGCTTGCCGTTCTCGTCAAGTTCGTTATATACGGTAACCGTTTCTTCAGTTACTACGACGTAACAAGATATACGCCTACAAAGCTGTGTAAAATCTTCTTTTCCGGACGTCCGGACTTGTTTATACCACGTTGGCATACTCGAGCTTGCCGATTTATACCAATAGTGAAGTGGTATGCTAGACGTTATTACAATCATTTTGCCGTTAAATACTTTGTTAGCAAAACGACTTTTAATACTACTTGACGTATTGTTATCTAGCATTTTTAATAAATCTTGAAACTCAAAGACGGTATCTCTAACGTCGTCAAGTATAATAGCGTTTTGACCTTGGTAATCTTGAAACGGGTCGTTACTAGAAGAACTTACCGCAAAATCGTAATCAAGTTTTTCTAAAAACTTTTTAGCGTAATACGTTTTACCCGAACCAGCTTTACCTGTAACGAACATTACTTGTATGTCACGGTCTGGGTTAAGAGTTAGATATTCGCAATGAAGTTTCCAATGGTCTTTAAGTTGCTTATACGCACGAACTTGCTCATCTTTCGGTAAAGTCTTAATAAACTTTAACTGTTGAGCGTAAGAGTATTTATCAAAATTACCAAGAATTTTAGCCTTTGCAAGTTCACTCTTAAAATCAAAGTTAGCAACTACTTCATCAGGCGAATACTGGTATTTATGTTTTTGACTGTCGTTGCCGTGTATTAGATATAAAAGCATATCTTGTGCACGGCCTTTTACTTTTTCAATTTGAGACTCTTGTAGCCCAAACCATTTTGCAACTAAACTTGTGTCTACTCCAGTATCACCAAAATTTATGTATATATCATAATGCGGTGTAGCATCTTTATCTTTATCGTGTAGTATGTAAGCCCACTTTTTTATCGTTTTGTACCGTTTTAATATGTCTTGTAACGGTTCTTTTAAAAATTGTGGCTGTGTAACTACTTCCATTTGTTTTAGTTTCATTTTTTAACCCCTTTTCGCTAAAACAATAAAAATTTTCCACCTTTTCCACCTTTTTGGTGAACCGCTTGACAAGCCCTAGCGGTTCACGCTTATTTTTGTAGAATTTATCGTAGAATTTAGCCTTTTATATTAATGTTTTTATAGGTGGTTTTTCCACCTTTTCCACCTTGTTTTAACTTTTTCAGTTTCCTAAGGTGAAAGCGTAATTATTCCCTGTCTGGAAGAGCTTCCGCATAAGAAGATAATACTGCCTTTCTTGCAGAAAAATCGTTATCCGCAACGGCGTTGCCTTTCTCGTCTTTTCTATTGAAATACGTAGGTTCAATAGGGATAAGCCTATCACCACACTTAACGTAAAAACGAGTTGCGTTTACTTCTTTACCTTCTTTATTTTTGTAAGTATAGGGTTTTTTGTATAAAGTTACCATTTGTTTTTTCTCCTTGACTAACGTCACTTAATTTTTTTATTACCATTGTCTAAACGACATATGGGGTTGGCCAAGGGCGGTTGTGTATCCGCCCGTTGACCGCAGTTCGGAGGCTTGTCCCGAAACTGTATATAAAGCACGCATAGGTGCAGTATATCCGTTACGTTGCCAGCAATGTATCTGACAACGCAATTATTAAAAAGGAGGCAATCTTATGAAAACCGTATGCCTTGGTGGGATATGCAGGAATCGAACCTACGCGTAGGGAAAGATTTACGCTAAACCATTTATCCCATATAAACCGCAAACAGCGGTTTATTAAAAAATAATTTTGTCTTTATCAAGTATTATTTCAAATGAAGTATCTTCACTATTATCAGTTGATGTGTTATCTTCTTCTTTATTTTTATCTTCTTGCTCATTGTCATCATCTTCTAAAAAATCATCAAACCAATCAAAATAATCGTCTAAAGTATTTTTTACACCACTTTTTTCAAAACTTGAGCAACCCGCAAACAATAAAGAAGTAAAAATTAAAAGAGAGATACAAAAAACAGAAAAAATCCTTCTT
>JAZRIP010000016.1:0-31164 GCA_045645345.1 Christensenellaceae bacterium | reverse complement strand
GTGATATCGCCTACGGCGGTGAAATTTGCCTAACGGCAAGTTGTGGATTTATTTAATATAACTTTGGCGTAGCCAAAATATAACTGCTTGTAAAACAAGCAATATAACTTTTAGCCACACGGCTAAAAATATAACTTTTTTATTTTAAGATTTTGTGGATAAGAAAAGCCCACCATATTTCGCCTTAAAGCGAAGTATAGTGGGCTACACTTTTGTATTAAATTAAAATTCCCTTATAGGAACGCACTAAAGTCAAGTTCTTTTTTTTGTGTGATAGTCCGTTATTACAAATAATCTATGACTACATTTTTATTAGCATTATCTAAAATATAATAAATAATAAATAGTGCCACCTGCTAACAATGAAAAAACGAGAAGTATTGCTATTATTTTCACAAATATACCAAACCAAAACCCTTTTTTAAATGTTTTTCTTTCGTAAGAGCCTTTTTTAAATAATAATAACACTGCTGACAAGTCTTCAATAAAATGTGTAAAACCGTACCAAAACCCTTCGCTATACTTTGAAACGGGTGGCGTTTGCTCGTCTATAATATCATTATTGCTTTGCGTGTGTTGGTTAATAGTGCAACCACAATGTTTGCAAACACTTATATTGTCTTTTATTTTTTTTCCACAATTCCAACAGTACATAAAATTACCCCTTTTATACAAGACTTTAATTAACATTATAATCTCAATAATTGAGAAAGTCAAGTATTTTTCTCAAATATTGATACAATTTAAGTATAAATAGTTGACGTTTGGTTAAACGTTTTAGTGTTAAAAATAAATCGGTTTAGCCTTAACGGTAGGGGGAGTTATGGGTTTTTGTGAAAATTTAAAAGAACTTCGTAAAATAAATAAACTTGACCAAAAGGCTTTTGCAAAATTGTTTAACGTTTCGCCAAAGACGATATCTCACTGGGAAACGGGATATACCGAGCCGTCTATATCGCAACTGATTTTAATAGCAAACTATTTTGACGTAACAATTGACGAACTTGTTGACAGAAAAACCATTTAATATTTAAAAGACTTGAAATATTTCAAGTCTTTTATCATATAGGAAAAAAATAATAAAAATAAGCAATTAAAAAGATAAAATCTATATAAATTTTAAAACGTAATTTTTGTAGCAAAAAGGCTTAAAAAAGTCAATAAAATTTTTAAAAAACTATATCATTTTACATAAAGGTATGATATAATATACTATGGCGGAATTTGGTCGTCAATAATTGCAAAGGAGAATTATTTTATGGACAAAACGTGGTTATATGTCGTTCTTGCGATTTGCGTTTTAGCAATTTTTTACGTTGTTTATAATTATATAAGCATTAAAAAGTTGAAAGAAGGTAACGAACGTATGGTAAAAATGAGTGCCATTATTCGTGAAGGTGCAGGTGTATTCCTCAAAAAAGAATTTACAACAATAGGTATAGTAGTACTAATAGTTGCATTGTTGCTTTCTTTATTTATAGAAAGGTTTAGTGGTTTAACTTACATATTCGGTGCTTTAATGAGTAGTACGGTATGTATTTTAGGTATGAAAAGTGCAACTTATGCTAACGTAAGAACTGCAAATATGGCAAAAGAAACGCTTTCTATCGGCAAAACGGTAAAAGTTGCTCTTAGTGGTGGTTCAGTTAGTGGTATAGCAGTTCAAGCATTTGGTTTAATCGGTCTAGTAATAGTTATTTTAATAAGCGGTGTACAAACAGAATTAGGTGCTGGTATAATTTCAATTCAATCGTTATTTACAAACGCATCGATTATGAGAGTTACTGCGTATTCGTTAGGTTGTTCAACCGTTGCAATGTTTAATCGTGTAGCAGGTGGTAACTTTACAAAAGCCGCTGACATTTCTGCCGACATTTTAGGTAAAATCCGTAACGATTTACCAGAAGACGATAGCCGTGTTCCAAACGTAATTGCCGACTTTATCGGTGACAACGTAAACGATATCGCAGGTAACTGTTCAGACCTTTTAGAAAGTTTTGTTGCAACGATGTCTGCATCAATCGTAGTTGCAGTAGGATTTGCGTCTCAATTTAGTGATTCATTCGTAGCGTCTTATATATTCCCACTCGTTATAGCAGGTGGTGGTTTACTTGGTTGTATTATCGGTATGTTGTACGCAAAAATTAAGAAAATGGGTGACGACCCTTCAAAAGAACTTAACTTAGCAACTTATATTTCTGCAGGCGTATCAATAATAACTTGTGGTGTTGCAGCGTACTTAGCATTTGCAAAAACAGATGCTAACGTGCTTATAGGTTTAGGATGGAAAATAGGTTGGGCATCACCTTGGGCATGTGCCGTTTTAGGTATTGCAAGTGGTGTTGCAATAGGTGCTATTACTGAATATTACACTAGTGATAAATTTAGTCCTACAAGGCAAATTGCAGAATACGCTACTGAAGGCGAGGCTTTCGTTGTTACGAAAGGTGACGCAGTAGGTTCACGTTCTTGTTTATATCCTATATTAGTTATTGCAATTTCGTTATTAGTTTCGGGAGTGTTATGTGGATTTTACGGTATTGCTATTGCGTCACTTGGTATGTTATCTTTCGTAGGAACAACCGTTTCAATCGACGCATTTGGTCCTATTGCCGATAATGCAGGTGGGCTTGCTGAATCTTGTCACTTACCAAGCGAAGTTCGTGTTATAACCGATAAACTTGACTCTGTTGGTAACACGACTGCCGCTATCGGTAAAGGTTTTGCTATCGGCTCTGCAGCGTTTGCAACCGTTTCACTTATCGTTGCTTTTATAGGTAACTATACTACAAGTGGCCTTGTTGCCCCAAGTTTTACAGATAATTCGTTAATTCCTGTTGTTGCAGGCTTAATTATCGGTGGTGCGTTAATTGAATTCTTCAGTGCTATTCTTACAGACAATACTATTAAATCTGCAAAAGAACTTGCACACGTTGGCGACAGACAACTTGCAGACCCTGCAATTTTAAAAGGTGAAAAAGACCCAGATTATAACGAATTAGTTAAAATTGCAACGACTTCGGCTTTAAAAAGAATGTTATTCCCATCGATTATTGCGTTAGTTGTTCCGCTTGTTGGTGGTGCTATATTCGGCGTAAATTTCGTTTTAGGTATATTGCTCGGTTCAACTGTAGTTGCTATTCCAAGAGCAATCTTTATGGGTAATTCGGGCGGTGCGTTCGATAACGCTAAAAAGTATATTGAACAAGGTAAACTTATAGGTCACGGCAAAGGTTCTTCTGCACATAAAGCGGCAGTAACGGGCGACACTATCGGTGATACTAGAAAAGACGTTGTAGGCGTTGCTCTTGATATCTTTATAAAAATGATGTCAACGGTTGCAACTACTTTATTCGTTTTAATCGCAATGCTTAGTTCACTTATCGGTTTATTCTAATCGTTAAAAATTAAAAGGCACTCTTTCAATAGAAAGGGTGCTTTTTTAATTGAAAAAACTTATATGTTAGGTGCAGAAGTTGTTTGACAAGTAAAACTTGTTTAAATTAAGTTCTGTTTAATTTCAATTTAAAAAATTTTAATTTTTCTCTTAAAAATACTTGCTTTATAAAGCGTAAAAATTGTGATTTTTTATAGTGCAATATGTTACAATATAATAAGAAAATAAAAATGTTTAAGGGGATAGTTATGTATAAATTTAGAATTGAAAGTGACTCTATCGGTGAAAAGCAAATTCCTATCGACGCATATTACGGCGTACAATCTTTGCGTGCTAAAGAAAATTTTAAAATTAGTGGTCGCAAAGTACACCCAGAATTTATTAAAAGCATTGTTGAAACTAAAAAAGCATCGGCAATAGCAAACAAAAATTCAGGTGCGTTAAAAGAAGAAATTGCAAACGCTATTATTAAGGCTTGCGACGATATACTTTCGGGTAAATATTTAGATAATTTTATCGTTGACGCTATACAAGGTGGGGCAGGAACTTCGCTTAATATGAACGCCAACGAAGTAATTGCAAACGTTGCTATTGAATATCTTGGCGGTCAAAAGGGAGATTATACTATAGTTCATCCAAACGACCACGTTAACTGTGGTCAATCTACTAACGACGTGTACCCGTCGGCTGGTAAAATTACTATCGTTAAATTGCTAAAAAAGGCAATCGTAGCCCTTGAAAATTATTACGACGCACTAATGAAAAAGTCGGTTGAATACGAAGACGTAATTAAAATGGGTAGAACGGAAATGCAAGACGCCGTTCCCGTAAGTTTTGGTCAAGTATTTAAGGCTTGGGCGGCACCTATAAAAAGAGACGTTAAAAGATTTAAACAAGCAATAAAAGAACTTTCAGTTTTAAATATGGGTGGAACGGCGATTGGTACGGGCATTACTGCAGATAAAGAATATATCAAAAGCGTTGTTCCCGAACTTTCAAAAGTTTGTGGTCTTGAGTTTACTCAAGCCGAAGATTTAGTTGAAGCAACGCAAAACCTTGATTCTTTTGTGTTCGTTTCGGGCATAATAAAGGCTTGTGCAACGACTTTATCTAAAACGGCTAACGATATAAGACTTATGTCATCTGGTCCAAGAACAGGTTTTAGCGAAATTATTATTCCAGCAAAACAAAACGGCTCGTCGATAATGCCGGGCAAGATAAACCCCGTTATACCCGAAGTTATTAGCCAAATCGCATTCAATATAATAGGTAACGACACGACGGTTACTATGGCAGTTGAGGCAGGTCAACTTGAACTTAACGCTTTTGAGCCTATAATTTTCTACTGCTTATTCGAGTCTATCGAAACGCTTACTAACGGAGCAATAGCCTTTAAAGAATCGTGCATTGACGGAATTATGGTTAACGAAGATATTTGTAACCAAGAAATTGAAAAAAGCATTACGACGGTTACGGCACTTTGTCCTTTTATAGGTTACACTAAGGCTGCAAAACTTGCAAAGAAAGCCCTTAAAGAAGGAAAAACTATAAGAGCCGTGTTGATTGAAGAAAACATAATAGATAAAACACAAATAAGCGACATTTTAGACCCACATAAAATGATTTAAAAAATAATAAAACCCCACGCAAGTGGGGTTTTGTCTTTTAATAATCTTTTCTACCTATTAAAACGTCGATATCTTCGTTAAAATAATCGGCAATTTTACATAGGTTAGTAAGTGTAATTTCACGCTGACAAAGCAGATAACGTGATATAGTTTGTTGTGGAATATTTACCTTTTTGGCAAATTCGCTAACCGACGTATCTCCTATAAGTTGTTTTAAATTTTGTGCAAAAACACTTTTTAAATTTTTGTTCATAATTATATTTTACACCAAATGGTGAAATATATTTGACATTACACCAAACGGTGTGATAAAATAGACGTAATTTCACAAAAGGAGAATTAATTATGGTTATTAATGGAGTAACGGGGGGGTCGTCTTCAAGTTATTACGGAAGTTCATCATCTACTTATTCAAATATATTTTCGGGACTTGAAGATATTCTCAATGCAGTTGGTTTAAGTGTTGGATTGTTCATTATAATTGCTATTATAATTGATATTGTTTTTTTAGTAATTGTTGGTAATATAGCAAAAGACAAGGGGTTAAATACTGCTCTTTGTGTAATATTAGCATTAATATTTGGGTTACCAGTGTTAATAGTAATATTGTGTTTGCCAAATTATCAACATACAACTGTAATTTATAAAGAAGATTCGGGGAAGTCGGGTTATAGTCTTACGGGAGGCTCAAAAAAATATTACTCGCAAAGCAAAACTCAAGAAGAAATATGGATTTGCCCTAAATGTGGCGAGCAAAACAATAAAAACGCACAATATTGTATAAATTGTTATACTAAAAAACCTTAAATTGAATAATGAAAAAAGCAGTAAACCAAAGTTTACTGCTTTTTAGTTTAACGTGTTTAATTTTTAGGCTTCGTAAACTGAAACTTGTTTACGGTCTTTACCTAATCTTTCAAATCTAACAACACCGCTTACTGTTGCAAACAAAGTATCGTCACTACCTTTTTTAACACCGTTACCTGGGTAGAATTTCGTACCCCTTTGTCTAACAAGAATTGTTCCTGCTAAAACTTTTTGACCGTCAGCACGCTTAATACCGAGCCTTTTTGCTGCACTATCACGACCGTTTCTACTGCTACCAACACCTTTTTTGTGTGCGAATAATTTAATTAAAAACATCATAACCTTAATCTCCTTACTTAGCACAGATGTCAGTAATTTCTACTGCTGTGAACGGTTGTCTATGACCGTGTTTCTTTCTAATGTTCTTTTTTGCTTTGTACTTGAATACTATAATTTTCTTCAATTTGTCTTGCACAAGAACTTTGCCCGTTACCTTGAATGCGTCAGCATCCTTGCCAACTTTAATGCCGTTTTCGTCAGATACGAGTAAAACTTTAAATTCTACGTTTGCACCAACTTCAGCATCAAGTTTTTCAAATCTTACGGTTTCGCCAACAGTTACTTTGTATTGTTTGCTACCGTTTTCAATAATTGCGTACACTTAAATGTACCCCCTAATAAATCTCGCCAAATACAAGGTGTTTATATAAAAATTATATAAATCTTTTGTTACCTTTTTCGTGCGGCTTATATATATTAGCCTATTTTTAATATTTTGTCAATTATTTTGCATAGATTTTATTTTTTTAGGTAAACTTTCATTAAAGGAGAAAATTATGGCAAATTTTGATAACAATTTAGATTTTATTAACGAAGTATATAGAAACGCACACGTAGCACTTCAAGCAATTTCGAACGTACTTGACGACGTAGACGATAATTCTTTTAAAAAAGAACTACAACACGAGTACGAAGGATACGAAAATTTTATAGGCGAAGTTTCAGCGTATATGACTGAAAACGGCTACGAAAAAAAAGAACTTGGCGTTATGAAAAAGGTAATGATGAAAACGGGGATTAAAATGAACACGGTTATGGACGACTCGGTTACGCATATTGCCGAAATTATGATTAAAGGTACGGTTATGGGAATTACCGAACTTTGCACACTTATTAACGACGCAAATTCTTGTATAAGAGAAGAAATTTTAAATTTTGCAAAGAAATTAAAAGTGCTTGAAGAAAATTACGAAGAAAGATTGAAAAAGTTTTTATAAATCACTTGAAAAATCTATATATAATGATATAATTAAATTATGTTAAATTGTTTAACATAATTTATTTTTTTGGAGAAAAATTATGGCAAAAGTATTTGAAGGTCACGCACACCAAATGTTTTACAACAACAAAATGCCTGTTAGAGAAAGCGTAGAAGTTTACAAAAAACAATTTAGGGCAAACGAAATTGAAAGGGTTAGATTTTTAGCAATTCCTTGCCACGCAAGACCAGAAAGGGAAAATTTGCGTAAAATAGGCTTTGATGAAACTGAAAGAATTGATAATACTAGGGCAATGTATTTTAAATGCGTGTTTGCTCCAAAAGGTTATGCTTATGCTGGGCTTGAATACGATAAAGTTGATTTTAAAGACAAAAAAGCAACGGCAGAAGAATTGTTAAGACAAGTAAAGGAATATAAAAGAGTAGGTTTTGACGGAATTAAAATGTTTGAAGGACATCCAAATACTAGGATGGCACTAGGTTGTCCGTTAGACGACGAAATTTTTGACCTTTTTTACGATTTTTGTGAAAAAGAAGGTTTTCCTATTATAATGCACTTAACAAATTCGCCAGACATGTGGGATATTAACAAAATTTCGGCGTACTGGATAGGCAGGGGTTGTTACTTTGACGAAAGATTTCCGTCTTTCGACGAAATGCAAGAAGAATTTATGAGAGTGCTTGAAAAATTCCCTAAACTTAAATTTACTCTTGCTCACTTTGGTTTTTTAACCTTTGCTCCTAAATCAAGGCTTGAAAAGTTTATATCGTATGAGAACACAATGCTTGACGTAACGCCGGGTGGGGAAAACTTCTTTAATATTTTAGCCGACAAAGAATATTACGTTCCGTTTATCAAAAAGCATATAGACAAATTTACTTACGGTACGGACCTTTACAATACTAAGTATGATAAAGAAGAATATTTCAAAGCGTCAATAACAAATCGTGCTAATTTAGTAAAGAGATTTTTTGGTACAACGGGCGAATACGAATACGCAGGTAAAAAATATCGTGGTATAGGTTTACCACAAGATATGCTTGATAAACTTTATCACGATAATTTATACAACTTGTTAAAAGAGCCAAATAAAGTTGATTACGATTATTTTATTAATAAGTGTGATGAAGTTATTAAAGATTTTGAGCCTTATCATATGGAAAACCATAATATTTGGTGTATGAAAAACGACTTTATATCCTTAAAAGAAAAAGGCTATATAGAATATTTTAAAGAAGATTAAAATGAAAGAGTTATTATCTTTTGTAATAAATAATAAAACGCTTGTAAACGCCGTTTTAAGTAAAAGTACAAATAGTAGCGTGTTAAAGGCTAAGTGTAGACTTGTTGAAATAAAAGGCGAAATAAATTTGCAATTAGAAACTTTTTATAGTGACAATAAAGTTAAACAAACTAATATTTTATTAGTTAACGCCGTAGATTTTTTAGAGCAAACTTTTTTGCAAGGCTTTAAACAACTGAACTTGTTTACCACAAGTGGTAACGCCGAAATAAAGATTTCTAAAAAAGGAAAAATTTTAATTAGCGATAACATAAAGCGTGATAAAACTGAAAAGGCAACTTTTTTACATAATAAAGAAAAGCAATATATACTTTCAAACGGCGAGCCGATTGATTTTTTAGTTGAACTTGGCGTGCAAGATAAATTTGGTAGGGTTTATGATAAAAAAACTTCTAAATTTCGTCAAATTAATAGGTTTTTAGAGTTTGTTAAAGACGTAGAAAACGAAATTATAGACGGCGAAGAATTATATATTCTAGACCTTTGTTGTGGAAAAAGTTATTTAAGTTTTGCCGTATATTATTACTTTACTAAAATTAAAAATTTAAAAGTTGAAATGGACTGCGTCGATTTAAAAAAAGACGTAATTGATTTTTGCAACGAGATATCGTTTAAGTTAAATTACAAAGGGCTTAAATTTGTTCACGGCGACGTATCTAAGTTTAGCGTAAAGCGTCAGCCTAATTTAACGGTGTCGTTACACGCTTGCGACATTGCAACCGATTTAGTCTTAGAAAAAGGCGTTTTATCAAATTCAAAAGTTATATTAAGTACGCCGTGTTGTCATCACGAGTTAAACGAGCAGTTGAAAAAACAAAACAATCAAATAGACTTGTTGTTACAACACTCTATTTTAAAGCAAAAGTTAGCCGATGCATTAACAGACTCACTTCGTTGCAAGGCACTAGAAATTGCAGGTTATAGCGTAAACGCAGTAGAATTAATAGACCCCGAAGAAACGCCTAAAAACGTGCTTATAAGGGCAGTAAAAAAATCATCAATAAGTAAAGAAGAAGTTGAAAAACTTAAACAAGAATATATAAAAACTTGCTCTCTTTTCAACGTAAAACCATATTTGTACGATAAAATAATAAAATCCTAACGAAAAGTTAGGATTTTTTATACGTTGTAAATGTAATTTTTAAAACTTTTTTGCTTTCTTTTTATTTTTTAATAATTCTACTAAAAGTAAAATAATTGCATACGCAACGGCGTACATAGGGGCCATAACCCACGCTGTAAGTGGAGTTCCTGATAAAAGTGGCTCGGCAATATGGAAAGCGTCACTTAAATTAAAGGTGTGCATTAAAAATGCACCAATGGTTAAGTAACAAGTGAAACCAAATAACGTACAATACCATTTTTTGTAGGTAATATCTATTTGTTTAAACAACAACAAGGCAATCACTAAAGATGCACTAAAACTATGGTGTAATAATCCCGTAATCGTTGGTATGTAGAAAAATGAAATATTTTGTCCAACAAAGGTAGGGTATATAACGGTAGAAATTCCACCAAATAAACCTAAAAGCCATACGAAATGATATACACCATTATTTTTTTTGCCAAAGAGAACTGCTAAAGATAAGACCAAACTTGTCATAGCACAAAAACTATCGGGGATAATACAATACCATCTTATCGTATCATATCTAAAAACTTGAGATATTCTGTTAGACGTAACAGAAACAAACAAGAAAACAGCTAAAATTTTTAAAATTAAATTTTGTGTTTTTTCTTTTTTTGCGTATTTATAAGCAAAAAACAAGCCTATACCACCTAAAAGTGTTGTTATTATAAGGTAAAGAATATGTTCAATACCATAAAGTTGAGGTGCCATACTTTCTCCTACGTTAAAATAGTTTTTCAATTCAAATTTTTATAAAAAGAGTGATAAACGTTAAATTTTTTTAGTGAAGTAAGATTGCTCGTTCAGGCAAATCTAAAACTTGATTATTATCGCCACGGCAAATAAAAAATTCTTGGTGGTAGGTTTTGTGAGGAACAAGATAAACTCGCTTATTACTATAGAATTTTTTAATATCTTTATTTAGCGTACCCGTTTGTAAAATATATTCGCAAATATCAACGTTAAGGTCAATAACTATAGAATTATAATCGTTTGCAAAAAGGTCTAAAAGTGAAGTTCTAATTTTCATTAAAATAAAGTCGTTTGAATAAATAGCCCCAGTCCCTTTGCAGTATGGACAAGTTTTATTAAAGTATTGCGATAATGAACGGCGTTTTTTATTTCTAGTAAATTCTACAAGTCCAAGCCCAGTCATACCTATTACGTTGCATTTTTTTCTATCGTCTTTTACGTTTTCTTTTAACTCGTTGACTACGGCGTTTCTATGTTCTTCTTTATCCATATCGATATAGTCTACGATAATTATTCCACTAACGTTTCTTAAACGCACTTGTCTTGCAATTTCTTTGGTGGCAAGCATATTAGTTGAAAAAGCCGTTTCTTCAATATTAGCGTCGCCGGTAAAACCACCCGTATTAACGTCAATGACCGTTAATGCTTCAGTCTTATCAATAATCAAATAAGCACCATTAGTTAAGTTTATTCTATTTTTTGCAAGACTTTCAATTTCTTTAGTTAAATTAAATTTAGTAAAAATATCAACGTTTTCATCATATAAAACTAGCCTATTGTTTATATCGTCACGAAGTTTTTTAAAAGAATTTAAGTTTTCGTAAATAGTTTTATCAGCAACGTAGATTTTGTCAACGTCGTCGGTTAAAACGTCACGCATAAGACGCATAGGCAAGTCACCGTCGCAAAAAACTTGTTCGGTTGGATTGCATTTAGAGTATTTTTTCAATAAGTCGTTATAAAGTTTTATTAATTGCTTACTTTCTTTTACAAGGTCGTTATAAGTTGCTTTTTCGCTTGCAGTACGACAAATAAATCCACCTGACGGACGCTTTAATTTAATTGCGTATTCAGTTAGTTTTTGACGAGTTTTCTCGTCTAAAATTTTTCGTGAAACGGTATTAATATTAAGGGTAGGGGCGTAAACTAAATATTTACCTGCAAAGGTAACGTTATTAGTTAATCTTGCTCCTTTTACACCAACGGGGTCTTTTACTACTTGTACCATAATTTCGTCGCCAACTTTTACGTTTAATTGACTTGGTAAAATAGTTTTACCTTCAATAAGCGTGGTGTCTATAAGCATATCGCTAACGAATAAATAGCCGTTTTTAGAAAGTCCTATATCTACGAAAGCCGCTTGCATACCGTCAAGCACGTTTTTAACTACGCCTTTATAAATACTACCAACTATTTGCGTTTTGTTAGACTTTTCAATATGATATTCAATTAATTTTCCGTTACTACATAAAGCACCAATGGTATTTCCACCAAAAGTGTCGATTAAAATATTTTTAGACATCGTTTTTTTCCTTAATATATTCTTCGCAAGTTAAGTTATTTAAAAATCTTACGTCTTGTTTTACAATATTAATCTTGTCCCCACCAAAAAGTGTTTTAAGTTTGTTTGCAAAAGCGTCGGGACGCAAGGTTACGTTACCAAACTTTAGAGTAGCAATTAAATAGTCGTCGGCGAATTTTAGCGAAATTATTCTATCTATCACTTCTTTTTCGCCAGAGTGTTTATCTAAAACGGTAAAAGAACTTGCATTTAAGACTTGATTTACGTCAAATTTATTAAGTCCACTTATTACGTAAGTCGCACTAGTTATATCGCTTGCAATATTAAGTTTATTTTTAGTAAAAAATATATTTGTAGCCTTAATTCCAAGTGGAGAAGAATTATTAAACTTTTCAACGAAATCTTCGCAGGCGTAATCTGTATTAATAAGGCAATATTCACTTAAACTTTTAAGTCCAAGGGCAATAGGCGAACTCATATATATAAGCATATGCGGATTAAAACCTTGAGAATACTTAACGTCGATATTAGTTCTTCTAATAATTTTGCCAAGGTGTTTTAACGTGTCAAGGTGGGGAATAAATTCCGCCCCCTTAAGTTTAGTGTATTTTATAAGTATCATTTTATATTGCACCTACCTTGTAATCCGCACCCTTTACAGCCTGTTTGACATCCGCCTGTACATTTGTTTTCGTAGGCTTTACGTCTTTCGCTAATAAAGAACTTTTTATTAATACCTATATCGATAAAATCCCAACTTAAAGGCGTAGTTTCACTTAATTCGCCTAAAGAAAGGTTTACTTCGTAACCACTTTCATTGATGGCTTCAATATATTTATCAAATTTAAATAGTTCGTTCCAACTATCTAAATAACAACCTTTTTTATAGGCCGAGTAAAGAACTTTGCCAACTTCTCTACCACCACGGGCTAAAATTGCTTCAATCATAGAAAGGTCGTAGTCGTTCCAGTTAAATGAAACGCCCTTAATATATAAACTTTTTTTAAGCAGTTCAATTTTATGCTCAATTTCTTCTCTTGAAGAAAACTTTTCAAATTGAAAAGGAGTAAAAGGCTTAGGAATAAAAGTTGAAACGCTAACCGTTAACCTTAACGAACGAAGTCTTTTAGGATTTTCACCATAAATGCCCCTAATCAAATTAACGACGTCGCTAATACCTTGAATATCTTGGTCGGTTTCGGTAGGAAGCCCCATCATAAAATATAGTTTTATGGCGTTATAGCCCATATTATATGCTTTTGTAACGCCTTCTAAAATATCTTGCTCGGTAATATCTTTATTAATAACGTCTCTTAGCCTTTGCGTTCCACCTTCGGGAGCAAAAGTTAAAGAGTTTTTCTTGGCTAAGCCGGCGTAATATTCTTCAAAACTATCAATACGAAGTGATGGCAAAGAAACGGTTGAATAAGATGGTAAATTTTCGTTTAACGAAGTGATTAACTCTTTTAAATAAGGGTAGTCGCTTGTTGATAAACTATTAATACTTAAATTGTCGTATCCACATTTTGTCATAATAGAACACGCCGTTTTAGTTAATTTTTCAACGCTTTTAAATCTAACGGGACGATAAATAAATCCCGCTTGACAAAAACGGCAACCACGATAGCAACCACGCATAATTTCAATAACGCCCCTATCGTGAACGGCTTCGGTGTTAGCAACGGCTTGGATATCTGGAATAACTGCGTTTTCTAAATCAAGACAAAACGCCTTTTCAACTTTTTCGCCTTCAAACCTAACAATTTTACCATCTTCGTACACGGGGTAGGTAAGCGACGGAACGTAAACCCCTTTAATTTTAGTTGCTTTTTGTAAAAATTCTTGCTTAGAAGAAGTTTGCAATTTTAACTCTGTTAACTCACGCATAGAATCTTCGCCGTCGCCTATAACGAACAAATCGAAAAAGTCGGCAAGTGGTTCTGGGTTTACTGCACAAGGACCGCCACCTTGAATTATAGGGAAACTTTCGTTTCTATCTTGTCTTTTAAGTGGAATACCTGCTAAATCAAGCATATACAAAATGGTAGTATAACTCATTTCGTATTGAAGCGAAAAACCGAGCATATCAAACTCTTTTAAAGGTTTTCTAAGATTAAGAGAAAATAACGGAATATCGTTTTCTTTTAAAAGAGTGCCAAAATCGTGCCAAGGAGCAAAACATCTATCACAACAAGCCCCGTCGACTTGGTTAATAACTTCGCTAACGATACGAATACCTAAATTACTCATAGCAACTTCGTAAACGTCGGGAAAACATATACAATAATTAAATTTAGATTCACAAATACTTCTTTCGCCAAACTCACCGCCTATATAGCGAGAAGGTTTTTCAACGGCTAATAAAATTTCGTCAATAGTTTTCATAAATACCTTACAACCTTACTATTTTAACATATAATTTGGTATTTTGCAATTATTATTATAAAAACTACTTTTTATAAACGAAGTCGTAGGGCGAAGAATTACTAAGTAACGAGTATAAAGCGTTACCTTTTAAAGTTTTTATATATATTCCGTCACTCGAATAAATTTCTAGTTCGAATATAAAATCGCTATCTAAAAAACGATAAAGGTCTTTAATTTTAATTTTTTCGTTTACGGCAATCTTCTTAACTTGCTTAGGTACGGACAATTTTAACGGGTTTAAAGCGTTAAATATTTTAACGTATTCGGTTTTTTGATTTTTAGAAATAGCACCTACAAAGGCAAAAGCCGAAAAGAATAAAATTGTCAAATTTAAAGTGGTAAAAATTGAATAAACGAATATTGCAAACAATAAAACTGAAAAAATTATTCCAAGCCATCTAACGATTTTCTCAGCCGTCGTTTTTGAAAGGAACAATCTAAGCGACGACATTAAAAATCTACCACCGTCAAGTGGGTAACAAGGTAATAAATTAATTACGCATAACGAAACGTTAGCCATAACTATTAATTCTGTGTAAGGGTAAATCGATGGAAAAAACCACCAAAGAGCAACGAAAAAAATAGCAATTATAAAATTAATTAACGGTCCTGCAAGTGCTATTTTACACTCGTCCTTATACGAAAGAGAAATGGCGTCGCCGTAAAGTAAAGCACCATAGGGCATTAATACTATAGTATTTAACTGATAGCCTAATTTACTTGAAGAAATAAAATGACCAAACTCGTGAATTAGGGCAGTTAAAGTAAAAATTAAAAAAGAAAATACTTTGCCAATAAAAGCAAAGTATAATCCAAAAATAAAAAACAAAGGATGTATTGTAATTTTTAATTTTGCCATACGATATAATCACCGTCAATTAAATAATTTGTTAAAAGGGTATCGTTTGAATAAAGACAAGCGTTAGACTGATTTTTTGAATACCCGATAGGGATATTCATAAATACCGTGCTATTTTCATCTAAATAACAGTAATCAAGATTAGAAAAAACCGAAGTAAAACTATTGCTATGGCGTACGGTAATGGTGAATAAACCATCGCTAGAAATTGAAACTTTTTCAACTACGCCGTCGCATGGTGCGTAAACGCTACCACTAGGTAAAGTCATAACGCCTTCGTCTAAGGTAATGTCGCCGTTTTTAGATGGAGAATAAGCAGAAAAACTTGAATAGGTCGCAGTGTTCACGGAAGAATTTTCTTGAAACACACTTTTTAAAAGGGTATTAATACCACTATTTTCCCAAAAAATATTTGTTAAAATAATACCTATAATTAATACGAAAATTGCAACTACTTGCACTGAAACTATATCAAAGCGAGAACTTTTTACGCTTACGCTACGAGAAGAAACGTTTTCAACTTTTTTAACTTTAACCTTTTTCTCTTTATTTTTTTCTTTGTTTTTAGATATGAAAAAAGAAGAAAATTTAGGCAACCTTCTTTTAGGTTTTTGCTTTTTTTCTTGTGTTAACGTTTGGTTTTCGTCATTATTTACCATATTTATAACTTTGCTTTTAATATCTTTTTTCTTGTGCTTTTTAGGTTTAATAATAACGTCGCAAGATTGTACGGGAATTTCTAACATTTCTAAATATTTTGTGTCGTTCATAAAATACTCCTTATTTTTTTCGTTACGTTATAATTTATGAAAGACAAAGCAAGAATAGAACAAAAAGAACAAAAAAAGTATAAGTTGAGAAAAGGTGCACAAACTTAAATAAGGGAGGAAACAAAATGAAAAAGAATACGACTAAAAACACTTCTAAGCAAGATACTAAAAACGCTAAAACTTCAAAACAAACTAAAGATTGTAAGTAATGAAGAAAAGCAAAAAAAAGAAATTAAATTATAAATCGCCATACGACCCTTTTGGGAGTTATACGGGTCAAAGCATTTTTGATGAAAATGAAAAACCCGTGCAAGACGCCGACGATTTATAAAGAAAAGGCTAAGAATTTTCTTAGCCTTTTTCTATTAAATTTTATTTATAAGTTAATTGAATTTTGCCGTTAGGCAAGTATTCAACGCCGTCGTAATCTTTAGTTATAGCCTTTTTATATTCAACGAATTCTTTTAGACTATTAAACGACGGCTTAAAATTAGAAACAATTTTTTGTGCCTCTTTTGCTTGATTTTCTAAAAGGGCGTAAAGTAATGAAACTTGAAAGTTTACGTTGTGTATAAGAGCAACTTCGTAATCTAATATTGAAAAATCTTTGCTATGCAAAGCACCTGTTGTTCCGCCAGAATATGCGTGAATAGAAGGGAATAGTTGACTTACGTCGCCCATATCCGTTGACGAACCTTCGTGTTTTTCATTTAACGTGTAGCCGTCTTTACCAACTAAACTTTCCATAACTTTGCCTGCAAGAGTTTTTAAATTAACGTCGTTATATAACGGCTCAGAACCGGCAACGTCGCTTATTTTACAAGTAGCACCAAATACTGCACAACTTGAAACGATAGCCCTATTAACTTTTTCGTTGGCTTCTTTTAGTTTTAAACTATTAGCCCCACGAACGTAACTTTCAATAACTATTTTATCTGGAACGGTGTTAACAGACGAGCCACCTTGCGTTATAATTGAGTGAACTCTAATATGGTCGTCGTCTAAAAAAGTTTCTCTTAAATTATTTATAGCAGAAATCACCATTGATGCAACGTTTAAAGCGTTAATTCCTTTATGTGGACTACCACCAGCGTGAGAAGCCTTGCCGTAAATTTCCGTAGTTTTTCTAATAACTCCGTTGCAAGCCCCACTGATAAAGAAGGATTTTTCTTTTGACAAACTTGATGCGTGTACCATAAAACAAATATCGATATCGTCAAAATAGCCCCTTGAAATAAATTCAGGTTTGCCCGAGGTAAAGTTTATTTTACCTTCTTTAATTAATTTTTGTCTATAAGAAACGTCAATCCCTTCTTCGGCGGGAACTATAATAAACTTAATTTTACCACATAAATTATTAAAAAATTCAGGCTCTTTTACTACAGACGCAACACCCAAAATATTAGCAAGTTGAATATGGTGACCACAAGCGTGAACGCAACCCGTTTCTTCGTTAGTTGCAGGGTGTTCTTTTGAATAAAGGGCGTCAAGTTCTGCACAAACGGCAATAGTAGGTCCTATTTTGCCGGTGTCAAAATAAGCGACAAAGCCCGTTATATCGGCTGGCCTATCAATTTTGTAGCCTAAGTTTTCAAACAGACTAATCATATATTCGTTAGTTTTAAATTCTTTATAGCCAGGCTCTGGAATAGTCCACAAATATTTTTCAGCGTCGAATATTAATTTTCTGTTTTTTTCAACTAAATTTGTAAAGGTTTTCATAAAAACTCCTTAGTCTAAAAGAATAAATCCGTCTTGCAACTTGAATTTTTCACCATTTGTGCTTAACTCGTTAAGAATGTTTACAATTTCGATAGCGTCAGGGGTACTTGCAATTTTAGGAAGTCCGTTTAAAAGGTTGTTGCTATTAAAATTAAGTTCAATAGGCAAAAGTTTAATTTTAGTAAGATTATCGCCGTCAAAGGTTAAACTTGGTAAAACTGAAAGGTAATTAGCCTTATCTACGTGTAAACCTATTTTACCATTTTGACTTCTAACGTTTAAAGCGTCTTTTGCCGAAAGGTTTATATCGGCGTTAATATTGTACATAAAGTCGGCGGGCAATTTTTCAACTTGTGGACCTTGATAAATAAAATCGCCAAGAGAATAAAAAATAGGCTTGTTTTTATAAATTTCAATTTTTCTAAGTTGATGACAGCCACCACCGAATATTGCCGAAACTCCGTTATCAATACAATCGTGACAAAATTCTTCTAAAAAGGCAGGCGGATTTGCGTGACTTGTTAAATCGTTAGTGTGGCAGTGAATAAGAACGAAAACGTACTCGTATTCATTTTTTGCTTTTTTGATTAATGAAAGCAATCTTTCCTTATCTTTTTTATTGCATTTAGTAGTAGGCTCACCTTTAATCGTAGTAAAATTAATTCCACCAAAGTTAAAAGTTCCTTCAGCGTCTTTACTAGCATAACCCGTTTTAACGTAAAGGTCTTTTTCAAAATTCATACACGTCTTTTTAGCAATATTTTTTAAAGACTGCATTTCATTTTCGTCAACAGAAAAAGTGGTAGTATATCGTAAATAGTTTAAGCCAGGCCTACCTTCAAAATCTTTGTTAGGATACCCCGCCATTGCAGGTGGAAGGCTAGATGCGTCTATTGCAAAAATTGCAACTTGATTGCCGTCAACGTTTAAAACAGCAGGCTTTTCGGCGTCGTATAAATCTTTTCCCGTGCCGGCGTGAGCCAAATTCAAACTATCAAGATATTCAATAGTAGATAGCAATCCGTAATAAGAATAATCTAATGCGTGATTGTTTGCCGTGCCGTAAAAATTAAAACCAAACGACGCTAAGTGTCCAAAATATTCTTTTTTAGTATTAATCCAAGTCCCGCCCGAAAATTGATTAGCAAAACGTCCAAAATCACTTAAATTAGTTTCTAAGTTGGTGATTTTTATTTGGTGAGAGTTAATAAAGTCTTTCACGCTATTTTTTTGACTTTCGTATTCGGTTGGAAATTTAGCAACGAACAAAGAATCGCCCGTTGCCGTTATCGTTAATTTTTTATTCATAATTATATACTCTAGTTTATTATATCATTATTTATTAAAAATTACAAGAAAAAGCAAGCGTGACACTTGCTTTTTAAAATTATTTTTTAATTAAAGTGTAAACGTCCTCGTAACATTTTGAAGAACTACCACCCGAGTAACTATAAAGGGCTTTATTATTGCCTAAAATAGAGCCGTCAATACTAAAGAGGGTGTAACCACTTGTGTCATAGTTGTCAAAGCCGTTACCTCCTTTATATTGTACGTAAGCAATAACGCCCATAAATTGACCGTTAAAAACAACCATATCGGCTCTTGGCTCGTCGCTACTATACGTCATTGAAGAAATGCTTATAAGATTTTTAAGTTCGTAATTTTTTACGCCACGAGATATAGTTGGTCGTGGGTCGTCGTCATATTCGTATTCGTATTCGTAGCAATCGTTAAAAAGATATAAAGACGCATCTTCTAAAACTTGTGCTTTAGTTTTTTCGTCTAAATCAACGTATTGAAAAGGTTTACCTTTTACTCTAATAATCCTTTTAGTTGCATCGGGCATCATAACGGGTGTTAAAAAACGTGCGTAAACTTTATCCATAAATAAACTCCTTATTAGTAATAAATTAATTATTTATAATCAATATTTGCTTTTTTTTGGCTAATTTTAGTGGGATTAATTCCGTAATGCGATTTAAAAATTCTAAAAAAAGTAGGATAGTTATGAAAACCGCATTCTACGGCAACTTGGCTAGCACTATGTCCATTTAATAATAACTCTTTAGAAATAAGCAGTCTTTTTAACGTCAAATATTTATAAACGCTAATGCCTACTTGTTGGCTAAATTCGTGTGATAAATGGAATTTGCTAACGAAAAACTTTTTAGAAAGCAAATCAAGCGAAATGTCTTTGTTAAAATTGCTATTTATATACGTAATTACTCTTGAAACAAGGTTAGGATTTTTAGTGGGAGTTGCATTTTCTTTTTTTGTTTTTACAAGACGATTAATTTCTATTAGAAGTTGCAAAAACAAACTTTGGCTATACGTGTTACTTGCAAAATTATCATTATGAAATTCTTTATTTAAAAGTTCAAAAAGTTCGTGCACTCTGCCGTGCATAATAACGTTAGAGTGTAGAATATTAACGCTATTAGATTTATTTTGTCTAAAACAAAATAAAAGGTCGTCGTTACAACATAAACTTGATAAATAATTTCTATCAATCCAAAGCACTATTCTTTCGTACACGCCACCTTGAGTTTTTATAGGTTGGTGTAATTGCATAGGGTTTATTAAAAGTAAATCTCCCTTTGCAAGTTTAAAGGTTTCGCCGTCAACGAAATATTCTACGTTGCCACCCAAAAAGAAATAAATTTCATAAAAGTCGTGATGGTGAATATTAACTTGTTTAAGTACTGTTTCACGATAATGAAAAATTTCAAAATCTTTACGACTCATTTTTTGTCGGCTATCAAAATTTTGTATTGCTACCGCCATAAAACCCACTCCTATAATAGTTATTATATAGCAAGAAAGGTAATATGTCAAACAATAATTACAATAGACATTACATTTCTTTTTTGGTATAATTAAATAAAGGGAACAAAAAAGTATACTAATTTAACTGATAGTTAAAAATAAACGAGGGGGCTAACTATGGCAATGAAAATGGGTTTTCGCTGGTATGGTGAGGGTAACGATAGAATATCGCTTGCAGACATAAAACAAATACCTGGCGTTCAAAGTATAGTTTGGGCGTTACACCACAAAATGCCGGGTGAAATTTGGTATGAAGATGAAATTAACGAAGTTAAAAAACAGTTAGACAAATATGGTTTTTTAATCGACGTAGTTGAGTCTGTAAACGTTCACGACGATATAAAAATAGGTCTTCCTACTAGAGACGTGTATATTGAAAACTATAAACAAACTATCAAAAACTTATCAAAAGCAGGGGTAAAAGTAATTTGCTATAACTTTATGCCTATATTCGACTGGACTAGAAGCGACTTGTTTCATAAATTAGACGATGGCTCAACGGCACTCTTTTATCAAAAAAATATGATTCAAGACGATTACAACGCTATGGCAAAATACATATTAGATTTTACTGAAAAATATAATATGAGTTTTCCTGGCTGGGAGCCTGAACGTATGGCAAAACTCGACGAGTTGTTTAAAGCGTATAAAGGCGTAACGCACGAAGTTTTGTGGGCTAACTTAAAATACTTCTTAGACGCTATAATGCCAACTTGTGAAGAATGCGACGTAAAAATGGCAATTCATATGGACGACCCACCTTGGGATATTTTCGGTTTACCAAGATTATTAGTTGACGAAAAAAGTATTGAACGTTTTTTAAAAATGGTGGATAATCCATACAACTGCTTAACTTTATGTTCGGGCAGTTTAAATGCAAATCCTAATAACGACGTAGCGTCGATAATTAGAAAACATTGTGATAGAATTGCCTTTGCACATATTAGAAACGTTAAACACTATCCTAATGGTGATTTTAGCGAAGCAAGTCATCGTGATTGCGACGGTGATACTAGAATTTTAGATATTTTAAAAGCCTACCACGATTGTGGTTTCGACGGTTATATTAGACCAGACCACGGCAGACATTTGTGGGATGAAAAACCTGGTACGGTAAGACCAGGTTACGGGCTTTACGATAGGGCACTTGGAATAATGTATATGTTAGGCGTTTGGGATATGCTTGACAAATTAAAAAAATAAAAGGGGGAAAATATGATAAATCTTCCATTAAACGTTGATTATAAAGATAAAGTAGTAGTAATTACGGGTGCAGGCGGACTCATTTGTGGAACAATGGTTCGTGCGTTTTGTCAAAGTGGAGCAAAAGTTGCCGCACTTGACTTAAACGAAGACGCAGTTAAAAATTTGGCTAACGAATTAAAAGCCGAAGGGTTTATTTGCGAAGGCTACAAAGCCAACGTTTTAGACTTAGACGCCTTAAAAGAAGTTCACGAAAAAGTTATTAAAGATTTAGGTAAATGCGATATTTTAATTAATGGAGCAGGCGGAAACAATCCAAGGGCAACAACCGATAACGAATATCAACACGAGGCAAAAGAAGGGGGAAAATCTTTCTTTGATTTAGAGCCTAACGGCGTAGATTTCGTATTTAAACTTAACTTTCAAGGAACGTTACTTCCTACGCAAGTTTTTGCAAAAGATATGGTTGAAAAGGGTAAGGGCTCGATATTAAATATTTCTTCAATGAACGCATATATTCCGCTTACTAAAATACCTGCCTATTCGGCTGCAAAAGCAGGTATCTCTAACTTTACTCAATGGCTTGCAACACACTTTGCAAAATCGGGTATTCGTTGTAACGCAATAGCACCGGGATTTTTAGTTTCAGCACAAAATAGGGCGTTATTATTTAATCAAGACGGAACTCCAACGGCAAGAACTCAAAAAATATTAAACGGCACTCCAACTAATAGGTTCGTTGATACTGAAGAATTATTAGGAGCAACGTTATTTTTATGTGACGATAAGTCGGCGTCGGCAATTACGGGGGTAGTTCTTCCTATCGACGCAGGATTTTCTGCTTATTCAGGTGTATAAAATAAAAAAAATATAAAAGTGTTTTAATTAAGGGGGTTATTATGACACAAAAAAAGACAAGACCTTTTAGCATAAGGGATAGTATTGCTTATGCTGCGGGTGATTTAGGTTGCAATATGAGTTTTGCATTAAAGGGTACGATGGCTCTTTTCTGGACTCAAGTTATGGGTTTAAGTGCATGGTATTCTTTGTTGCTTATCGTTGTACAAGTATGGGATGCTATCAACGACCCACTTATCGGTAGTATTATCGACGCTGATACACGCAAATATAAAAGAAATAAATTCTTGCAATATATTTGGTTTGGTTCAATTGGTTTAATTATAGGTGGTGCGTTGTGTTTTTTACCTTTTGCAGGTGCACCTATTTGGGCTAAAATTATAATATTTATAGCAGGTTACGTTATTTGGGACGCTTTCTATACGATAGCAAACGTTCCTTATGGTTCACTATTATCTATAATTTCTAACGATGCTGCAGATAGGGCATCTTTATCTGCATGGCGTTCAATCGGCTCAATGATAGGCAATATGGTTCCAATGGTAATTCTTCCTTTCATTATCTATAATAAAGACCAAACGCTTAACGGACCTATGGTATTCGTTGCCGCTTTAATTATGGGTATAATAGGATTTTTCTGTTTCCAATTTATGATTAAAAATACAGAAATTCGTGCAGAAAAAGAAATTTGCATTACTGAAGAAAAACCTAAATTTAACGTATTTCAAGCAATGCTTAACTTTGTTAAAAACCGTCCTGCAGTGGGAGCAACTCTTGCCGCTATGGGTATGTTCATAGGTATGCAAGGTGCAACTACGGCAGTTTCAGTAGTGTTCCAAAGATATTTTGAAAACGTACAAATTTCAGGTATAGTACAACTTTTTGCAATGATTCCTATCGTTGCGTTTACTCCGCTTGCTCGTAAAATGGTTACTAAATATGGTAAAAAAGAACTTTCGGTAATAGGTTCAATCGTTTCCTTAGTAGGTGCAGCAGGTTTATTTATTATCGTTCCGTCTAACACGGGTTTAGACTTAGTATTATATGTTCTTTGTCAACTTGTATATAGTCTTGGTCTTGGTATTTACTCAACGGTTTCTTGGGCTATGATGGGCGACGCTATCGACTATAACGAGTGGAAAACGGGTAAGAGAGAAGAAGGTACGGTTTACTCACTTCACTCTTTCTTTAGAAAACTTGCACAAGGTATCGGCCCTGCAGTTGCACTCGTTATAATGACAAGTCTTGGTTACGTAAATAACGCCGTTTTAATAAACGGAGAGTATTTCCGTCCAGATGAAGTTGGACAAGTTGCATCGGCAATCAACGTTGCTTGGCTTGACTTTAGCGTAGCAATCAATCTTCGTGTTTTAGTTGCAGTATTATTCCTTGTATCAGCGTTATTCCAATTCGTAGGTTTAGCACTTGTTTACAACCTTGATAAAAAGACTCTTGACAAAATGCAAGCAGAACTTAATGAACGTAGCAAACTTCAAACAGAGCCTGTTTTTGAACAAGGTCAAGTTTCTGGTGACGAAGAATAAAAAAGTTAGTTTTTAAAACAAAAAAATGATAACGCCCGCCAAAAACGACGGGCGTTTGATTGAATAAATTTCAAACTTTAGGAGAGTTATGAGACAAATTATTAATATAAATAGTTCTTGGCAATTTTACAAAGGCATAGCCTTTGACGGCGTAAAAGAAAATTTTGAACAAGTAAATCTTCCACACTCTTGGAACGCAATCGACGGACAAGATGGTGGTAACGATTATTTCAGGGGAACTTGCTTATACGTTAAAAGTATTTCTAAAAAAGATTTAGCAAAAAGCGACAGATATTATCTTGAAATTAACGGAGCAAACTCGTCAAGCGACGTTTACGTTAACGGCAAGCATTTAACCCATCACGATGGGGGGTATTCTACTTATAGGGTAGATATAACCGACGTGTTGCAAGAAGAAAACGAAATTATTATCGCAGTAGATAACTCGGCAAACGAAGTTGTTTATCCACAAGTGGCAGACTTTACTTTTTACGGTGGCTTGTATAGAGACGTAAATATTATCTGCGTATCTAATACTCATTTTGATTTAGAATATTATGGTGGTAAAGGACTTCAAATTTCACCTATCGTAAACGGCGAAAATGCTGACGTAGAAATTGTAGTATACGCTAAAAACCTTGCTGACGGCGACCTTTTCAAATATGAAATTTTAGACGCAGACGGCAAAGTTGTTTGCGAAAAAGAAAGCGTAAGCGATAAAGAAAATTTTGTAATAGAAAAGGCTACTTTATGGCACGGACGTAAAAATCCTTACCTTTATAAAGGCGTTGTATCTATCGTTAGAAAGGGTAAAATTATCGATAACGTTGAAAGTCGTTTTGGTGTAAGAAGTTATAAAATCGACGCTGAAAAAGGTTTTATTTTAAACGGAGAAGAATATCCACTTCGTGGCGTATCACGTCACCAAGATAGATGGGGAAGGGGCAATGCACTTTTAAAAGAACATCACGAAGAAGATATGGATTTAATTTGCGAAGTAGGTGCAACTACTATTCGTTTAGCACATTATCAACACGATCAGTATTTTTACGATTTATGTGACGAAAGGGGTATGGTTGTTTGGGCTGAAATTCCTTATATTTCACAACATATGGCTACGGGTAGAGAAAATACTATTTCTCAAATGAAAGAACTTATCGTTCAAAACTATAATCATCCGTCAATCGTAGTTTGGGGACTTTCAAACGAAATAACTATGCAAGGAGCAAAAGACCCAGACTTGATTGAAAATCATAAAATTTTAAACGATTTATGTCACGAAATGGATAAAACCAGATTAACTACGATGGCAGTCGTTTCAATGTGTGGTATGGACGAGCAACAATACCTTTCTATTCCAGATTGCGTATCGTACAATCATTATTTTGGTTGGTACGGTGGCGATACGTCTATGAACGGACCTTGGTTTGACGAATTTCACTCAAAATATCCAAATATTCCTATCGGTTGTTCGGAATATGGTTGCGAAGCACTTAACTGGCATACTTCAAACCCTATGCAAGGCGATTATACAGAAGAATACCAAGCATATTATCACGAAGAATTAATCAAACAACTATTCTCAAGAAAATACCTTTGGGCAACGCACGTTTGGAATATGTTTGATTTTGGTGCAGATGCAAGAAATGAAGGTGGTGAAAACGGACAAAACCATAAGGGCTTAGTAACTTTCGACAGAAAGTATAAAAAAGACAGTTTCTATGCTTACAAGGCTTGGCTTAGCGACGAGCCGTTCGTTCACATTTGTTCAAAAAGATACGTTGATAGAGTTGAAGACGTAACTAAAATTACGGTATACTCAAATCAAAAGTCTGTTGAACTTTTCGTAAACGGTGAAAGTATAGGTGTTAAAGAAGCCGATGACCATTTCTTTTATTTTGACGTTAAAAACGTTGGAGAAAGTAAAATAGTTGCAAAATCCGGCGACTTGCAAGACGAAAGTCAAATTAGAAAGGTTGAAGAGTTTAATCCTCAATATCGTTTGGTTGAAAAAGGCGTTGTTCTTAACTGGTTTGACGTAACTAGTCCAGAAGGTAGACTTTCTTTAAACAGCAAAATGAGTGACATTATGGCAACGTTTAGGGGCAAACTTATTTTGCTTGGCTTGTTAAAGAAGTTTATGGGCGGTAAAAAGGGTAAAAAGAAAGTAAAAAAAGCATCAGGCTTTACCGTTAATAAGAGTATGATGAAAATGATGGAAGGTTTTACTCTTTTAAGACTTACTAGTTTAGTAGGTATGTTAGACGTTACGTTTACTAAAGAAGAACTTTTAAAAATGAACGCCAAGCTCAATAAAATAAAACAACCAAAACCTAAAAAGAAATAAAAAACGAAAAAAACTGGTTATAGAAACGCCTATAATCAGTTTTTTATTAAAATTAACTATTTATCTTTGACAAAAATTACAAATAATTATATAATAAAAATATACTTTTTTTAGGAGAAAAAAATATGTTTTTTAAAAAATTAAGCGAATACGATAGCGAAGTATACGCATCGGTTGAAAGGGAATTACATCGTCAACAACAAAACATTGAACTTATAGCGTCTGAAAATATAGTGAGTGAAGCCGTTTTGCTAGCAACGGGTAGTGTTTTAACTAACAAATATGCCGAAGGCTATCCTTCAAAACGTTATTATGGTGGATGCGTTTACGTTGACGAAGTAGAAAATATTGCAAGGGAAAGGGCTAAAAAATTGTTTGGTGCAGAACACGCAAACGTTCAACCACACAGCGGTGCAAATGCAAACTTAGCAACTTTTTTTGCTTTATTAAATCCAGGTGATACGGTACTTTCATTATCACTTGCAAACGGTGGTCATTTATCTCACGGCTCGCCAGTAAATATTTCGGGTAAATATTTCAATATCGTTTCTTACGAAGTAAGTCTTGACAAACAAGTTTTAGACTACGATAAAATTGAAGAATTAGCAATTACTCATAAACCTAAACTTATTTTAGCAGGAGCAAGTGCATATCCAAGGGTGATTGACTTTAAAAGATTTAGAGAAATTGCCGATAAAGCAGGTGCGTATTTAATGGTAGATATGGCACATATTGCAGGTTTAGTTGCTGCAGGACTTCATCCAAGCCCAGTTCCTTATGCCGACGTAGTAACTACTACTACTCATAAAACTTTGCGTGGTCCACGTGGTGGTATGATTCTTTGCAAGGAAAAATACGCTAAGCAAATTGATAAAGCAATATTCCCAGGTACGCAAGGCGGTCCTTTAATGCACGTAATCGCAGCAAAGGCAGTTGCTTTTGGCGAAGCGTTGACCGACGAATTTAAAGCATATCAACAAAAAATATTAGATAATGCACAAACTCTTTCAAAAGCACTTATTGAAAAAGGATTTAATTTAGTTTCTGGGGGAACTGACAATCACCTTATGCTTGTTAGTTTAATAGGCACAGGCATTACGGGTAAAGAACTTGAACGCCGTTTAGACGAAGTTCATATTACGTTAAATAAAAACGCAATCCCTAACGACCCTGAAAGTCCTTTCGTTACAAGCGGTGTAAGAATTGGTACGCCAGCCGTTACTCAAAGGGGCTTCGGTAAAGAAGAAATGCTTAAAATTGCAGACTTTATTTACGACGTAACGTTCAATTTTGAAGAAAGCAAAGATAGGGTAACGAAAGAAGTTATCGCCCTTTGCGAAAAATTCCCTATTTACGACTAAAATATAGCACACGGATTTTAAAATCCGTGTGTTTATTTTGTTTTGTATTGTTTTTTGTGATGTAAATATGTTATATTTATAAATAGAAAAAGCAATTTTTTAGCGTTGCGTTTAAAGGTGTAAAATGAAAGATACGTTCTATCAATTAAACGATATATCTAACGTTTTTATTAAAGACGGGAAAATAACAAGCATTGAAGAAGATTGGCTTTATCGTCGAGAAGGTGCTTCTTGTAATGGTTTAATTTCGCTTGTTGTAACCGTTGAATGTTCTTATGAAGAAAATTCTTACGTTAGGCACAAAATTTGGCTACCTAATAAATGGAACGGCATATTTTTAGGCGTTGGTAACGGTGGTTCGGCAGGAAAGTTTGGTAATTACATTTACGAAGCGACTAACAGTTACGCCGTTGCTCAAACTGATATGGGCACGTACAAACTTATGAACGAACCTATGGTTTTATTGCCCGACGCTATATGGACTGATTACGGCAATCGTTCAACGCACAAAATGGTAGAAGTTGCCAACACTATTATATTAGCAAGGTACGGAGTAAAACAAAAATACTCATATTTTTCAGGTGGTTCGGCAGGCGGACTTCAAGCCTTTTAAGAATTTCAAAATTACCCCGAAGATTTTGACGGAATTATTGCAAGAGTGCCGTCAAATAACGCCCTTTGTTTAAGAATGTATTTTCTTTGGTGTTTTACAAAACTTCGTAAAGAAGGCAATCCGTTATTTACAAAACAAGAAAAAGAAGATATTTATAACCTTGTTCTTGAATTTTTTAGTGGGTACGGCAAAGTTAAAAACGGTTACCTAACTTACGGGTGGATAGGCGAAGATACCGTTGATAAGTTTATTAAATTTGTTGAAGAAAAAAGGCCTAACTTTACAAAAGAGCAAATGGACGGGCTTCGTGCTTTGTACGAAGGACCTATAAATCCACGAACTAAAAAGCGTATTTTTTGTGGTATGCCGTTTGGTGCAGAAATAAACAGTGAATTTATTGGCGACGAAAATCGTTTAGAACAATACGGCTCTCCGTGGTTTAGGTTGTTTTTTGGTGAAAAATATAAAGACCAAGACTTTGATTTTGATAAATATGCCGATATTTTTGTTAGAAAACATTATTTAACGAATATGGCAAACAATCCTAATATACAAAAATTCAAAGAACGTGGTGGCAAAATAATTTGCTATTCGGGTGGAGCAGACCCGTTAGGACCTTGGCCTGACGCAATGAATTATTACAATAGAGTTTGTAATGCGTTTGGTGGCTACGATAACGTTAAAGACTTTTTTAAATATTTCGTAATACCAGGTAGGGCTCACGGCGAATGTGGATACGGATTAGGCGTTGTTACTGCCGACGAAAACGGTGGCTCTCAATTAGATATGTTACGAGCGTGGCGAGAAAACGGCGTAGAGCCCAAATATTTATACGGCGCTCACGTTGAAAACGTTTTAGATAGCGACGGAAACGTTATAGATAAAAAAGTGTTGTTTGGCGAAAGAATTTATGCTTACAAAGGCGATTTAGTTGCAGGTAAAGACTTTCAAGCAAGCACTGACGAGTATTATTTAAACGGAGCAAAAGAATTTTTAGATTAATAAAACAAATAAAAAAGACTGCAAAAAATTAAGGTTTTTAAAAGCAGTCTTTTTCTTTTTAATAAAATTTTTTAATCATATAAAAAACGCTTTACAAATAAAATTTAAAGTATTAAAATCAATAACGTTGTAATCAACGTGGAGAAATTTATGGAACAAACTTTGTTATGTTTAGCACTTGCAATATTTGCAGGTTTAATGTTATCAAGATTAGCAAAATTAGTTAAACTTCCAGCCGTTACGGCATATTTGGTTGCAGGTATTTTAATAGGTCCTTTTTTACTAGGCTCGCTAAAAATTGACGGCTTAGGGTTTACTAGTGATGAAAATATTGAAAAATTCTCAATTATTAGTGACGTAGCACTTGGATTTATTGCTTTTTCAATAGGTAATGAATTTAGACTTGCCCAACTTAAAACGATAGGCAAACAAGCAACCGTAATAGGTATATTTCAAGCAGTCTTCACAACGCTTGTCGTTGACGTTGCGTTAATAATTTTTTCATTGTTCTGTCCTAATATATTACCTCTCCCTGTTGCAATCATTTTAGGAGCAATAGCATCGGCAACAGCACCTGCCGCAACGCTTATGGTTGTTAGGCAATATAAAGCAAAAGGTTCGATAACCGACGTTTTACTTCCCGTAGTTGCTCTTGACGACGCCGTAGGACTTGTGGTTTTCGCAATTTCATTTGGAGTTGCCGAAGCGATAAACGTCGGTTCGTTGAGCCTTGTATCTATAATCGTTGACCCGCTTATCGAGGTTTTTGCTTCGCTTCTTCTCGGAGCATTAATGGGAGTTATCTTCACATTCTGTGAGAGATTTTTCCACTCCCGTTCAAAAAGACTTGCAATGTCGGTCACCTTCGTTATGTTGACGGTTGCTCTTTCGATGATTGAGCTTCCTCACCTTAAGTTCTCTCCCCTCCTCACCTGCATGATGCTCGGCACGATTTTCTGCAACATCTGCGATTTCTCCGAAGAGCTTATGGAGAGAGTTGACAGGTGGACAGCGCCGCTTTTCATTATGTTTTTCGTCTTGAGCGGAGCGGAGCTTGACTTCAAAGTATTCAAGAGCTTTGCTATTATTTTGATAGGTATCGTTTATATCGCTGCGCGCTCGGCAGGAAAATACAGCGGTGCGTATCTCAGCGCAAAATCGGTAAAATGCGACAAAAATATAGTGAAATACCTTGGAATTACCCTTCTTCCGCAGGCAGGCGTTGCTCTCGGAATGGCGCAAGAGGCCGCGCACCTCGGTCATAAAGGTCATATAGTTGAAAGTATAACCCTTTTCGCAGTTCTCGTTTATGAAATAGTTGGTCCAACACTCACGAAAATCGCTCTTACAAAAGCGGGCGATATTACTCCGTCGGGCAAAACGAGCGCGAGAGAGGCTGCAAAGGCTGCAAAAAATCAATAATTCAATACATAAAAAGCGGAGCTGTCTTTCGGTAGCTCCGCTATAATTTTATTACTTTCTTTTAAGGTCGGTTGGCGAATACCCCGTCCTTTTTTTAAAGGTAGTTGAAAAGTAGCTATAACTATTGAAGCCGCAGGCTCTCGCTATCTCGTCAAGGCTCATTTTGTTTTCATAAATGCATTCCTGCGCCTTCACAATACGCTCGTCGATAATCAGATTTAATATCGTGGTGCCAAGCTCCCGTTTGACGAGGTTGCTGCAATAGTTTGGCGCGAGGTGCACGTGCTCGGCTATTTCTTTAAGTCTTATGCCCTCGTCGGAATAGTGCTCGTATACGTAGGCGAGGATTTTCGCAAGGTGGGAGTTTTGTGATTTTTCTTCTTCGTTATCA
>JAZRIP010000015.1:0-5149 GCA_045645345.1 Christensenellaceae bacterium | reverse complement strand
TTTTGTAGATATCGCTTTTAGACTAAACGAAGCTAACAATTATAAATACTACGAAAAATTCGGTTATGAAAGTATAATAGATTTTTCCGAACACCTATTTGGTTTTAAGAAATCCAGTACGTATAGTTTTATAAATATAGCGCAAAGATTTTGTTCTGGAATGAAATTAATGCCTAAATATGAAAAATTTAGTCAGTCGCAACTTACTGAAATGTGTTCTTTGCCAGAATATCTTCTTAAACATGTAACTTCTGATATGACAATACAAGATATTCGTGATTATAAAAAAGCCTACAATAGCTTAACCGTAATTGATAATACATATAAAGAGCCAAAAGTATTGATAGAGCAATATCGAACTGCAAAATCTTCGAATTTAAAGACTGAAGAGATTTTAGAAGAAGAAAATTCCAGACGTCCGGAAAGCAATAAAACAGATAATATAGAAATGAGTAATTACGAACTAAAAAATTATGGTTCATACAGCCCGTTCCCTACGCCTAACTATATTGTTCAATGGCGTTACGGTGGAGAAATTCATAACTACGCATATATGCTTTTTACAGATGTAGTAAAGGTTTTAAAAACGTTCGATAAAAACACAGATTATAGGGTATATCAAATTGACGTTAAACACATAAAAGAATTAGTATTTCAAAATAATTAAGGATTGAGTTATGTATAAAGTAATTCTTCAAGATAAAACTTATTACGATTATTGGTATCATAACTTTGATTCATTTAGTTCAGCTTTAGACTTTGCTATCGAACACTATAAAGAGTTCGTTAGGCTTGATGATAAAAACGGTGACACGATTTATAACAACGTGGACCATAACGGCACGGGCGGTTTTACGTTTTCATATTACTTAGAAAGGATAGGTTAAAATGAGAAGAAAACACACACTAATCTACGTTGTAAATATAATAAATCGAAATACTAATTTAATTATACGCAAATTAATTTTTACCGATAGAGAAACTGCATATAACCAGTTAAACTTTTATAACTTAACGTTAAATCTAAGAGCGGAACTGACCATTATTAACGGATAGTTTCGCATTCCCACCCACCCTTTGACTTAATTATACCTAAAAGTCAAGGGGAATAAAAACACATACGAAAACTCGTATATGCAATCCACTCTCTCTTTCAAATGAGTAAAACCTAAACTTAATTAAATATGGATAGTGTTTCTTATCTGTCACAACTAAAATATTTTGTAAAGAAGTGAGCAGTTAAATAAATACAGTAGTCTTATTTACTACCCAGACACTCCGACATTTAGCCTTTATCATAAAGATAAAACGAAATTCGGTCTCTACCTTCGGCACTTACTTGACAAAATATTTCAGTTATAAATGAAAGCAAATAAGAAGGTACACGACGCGCGTGTACCTTCCTTTTATAGGAAGGTCGCGTTGTGAAAAAACTATTTAGCCGAAAGGCAAGGAGAAATACTTATGAAAGCATTTAGAGTGGTAACAGTAACAAAAGACAGGGCGAACTTAGACGTTCAACCGGGCGAGAATATGAAAGAAATTTTCAATTCTCATTTAGGTACAGACGAGATTGTTGACGTAAAAGACATAACTCACGAGTTAAAATTAGACCTTTACGAAATACAACTCGCATTACAGCATAGCAAGGTTAATGAATTAGTGCAAATGTTAGTTCTTTCTATCTTAGAAAAGTACGACAATATTAGTTGGTAGTTACTCGGGGCGGTAAAACCGCCCCTAAATATCCCCACGACGTCATTGACCTTTACAAGGAAATTATATTTATGAACCGTATCAATTCAAATTTAATAGAAGATTTTTGTCTTAATTGTAATAAAAATAAATGTAGAGGAAACTGCAAAGATTTTAAGGCATATTTACGAAATCTTAGAGAGTCTAAACTTATTAAAACCAAGGGCGGTAGACCTAAGCAAAAAACATCTTGTCAGTAAATATTGACAAATTTTGGTAATTTAGTTATAATTAATACGCTCATACAATTAAATTTCATCATGGGGATGTTATACCGTTAAAATGGTATCTCTTTTTTTCACGCCCTTGATGAGATTATGTGTATGAGCAACACAAATGTGGAAAGAGAGATGCGTTTTGATACACTCTCGTTCCTGAGAGTGTATTTTTTATTTAAGGAGTATAATTATGTCAAAACAACTTCGTTGTCCCATCTGTGGCGAACCTAAAGATGTTTTGCATAAGTAAAAAAATCATGAAAAAGTGTCAATTATGTGGTAAAAAAACAAAAAAAGATTATCCTTTATGCAAAAACTGTTATGAGCAATTTTTAGAAGGTGAAATAATTCAATGTGAAGAATGTATGACATTTCATTATATTAATGAAGCATGTCCGACTTGTAAAAAATATTATTTGTTACCAGTAAGTGGTTTTGATAATTGTATTTTATGTGGAGCAAAAAGTAAAGGATATGCTTTTTGCAAAGATTGTTGGAAACAATTTAATGACGAAGAACTACTTGAAAAACTAAACTATTATATAAATAAAGATAAAGTTACTGTCGAAGAAATTGATGATTACAGAAAAAATTATCCAGCAATTTTTCATTGTAAAGATGGACATTATGTTCGTTCAGCATACGAAAAAATTATAGATGATACTTTGTATGACAATAAGATACGTCACGAATACGAGCGCAAGTATAAAGCGGTTGATGGTAATACATATTATCCAGATTTTTATATAACAGATTTTAATCTTTTTATTGAATATTTCGGAGTAAATGAAAACCAAAGAAAAAACATTTACAAACAAGAAGTTTTTATAAAAGATAAAATATACAACTTCGCTTTTATTTGGCCAGATAAACGTGGAATTTTAGATGAGACAATTATTGAGATAATTGACGAATTGAAAAATAGACAGAAATAATTCTGTCTATTTTTATAAAACACTTGCATATTTTTATAAAATTGCATATAATAATATTAAGAACAATGTTCTTATGGAGCCAACCCTTAATTGCGGAAGGCTATATCTACCTGAAATATGGTAGTGATTGCGCTCTTTCATCTGAGCGCTTTTTTATTTGTAAAATTTACCAACAAACCATTTGTGACGAGTTTTTATACGCTTGTTACCAATTGTTTTTATTTTAGAAGTTTTAACACCTTTTATACTTGTTAAATTTATCGCAGACCATTTCGAAAAATTAGTATCGTTTTTTGGAATTGCATATAGGTAACCTTGTTTAACCTTATTTAGTTTATTTGAATTAAAGCCCTTATCTTCAAGAGATGTGACAACGTTTACATCGCAAGTTGAGCCATTATATTTTCTTATGTAAACATAGTGCCCGCCCGAAAGAGATATGCCTAAATCAGAATTATCACAATAACCTATTTTACCAACGTATTTCTTTTTTGCTTTATTTATACTCACACCTCTTTATTAAAGCTGTCATTATTTTCTTCAGAGTCTAAATACTGCAATTCTTTACCGCATAAAGGACAGTATTTATATTCTGGTGCGTCTGTATATGACATTTTACAATCATGGCAATACAATTTCTTGTCCATGTTTTTTGAACTATTTAGATTATCTTTAATTTCTTTTACCAAATAATATATAAAGCAAATAGTACATAAAATTGTAAAAATTAGCATTACTATAAACATAAAATTAATTTTGAATTCCATAACTTCACTCCTTGTCTATATTGTGTTTATTCATCAAATCTATCATAAAGTAACTGTTTTGACTTTCAAGCTCTGATAGACTTGCTTTTTCGGTTTGATATTCTTCTAAATCTTCAATACCAATATCAGAACGTAAAGCTCGCTTATAGTAAAAATCGCTAAAACAGTCGGTAGAGAAACGTTTAGAATAAATCTTCTTAAACATAAGATAATACGTTTTAGACTTTTTATCTCCGTCTTGCGTTCCGCTTTCAACTAAAACGTTAAGCTTGCAGTATCCGAAAAGGTTATATATCCGTGTATAGTATCTATAAAAAGCCGAAAAAAAGCGTTTAGTTAAATATAAAAATAAAGTATTGTCTGAACGATTAAACCTATAATTATAATAGAAATTATTAAATTTCGGGAAAAGCCAATCGTAAATTAGCTCCGTTAAAGCGAAGAAAGGCATAGCAAGTTTAGCGTTTGACGTTTCTTCTATATGTACGATTTCGGTTAAATCTCTAGCGTCAGCGCCCCAGCTTTCGGGCCGTTGCTCATCGGTAATAATTTTAACGAACGGAAAATTATCTACCGTTGCGCTGTGGCGTATCATTTTAAGTGAGTCATTAAAACCATCATTCTTCTGGTTAGCTAAAATATCTCTAATTTTGGTTTCTAAAAGTGTTTGTGAGTTTTTACGTTCCTTGCCAACTTCAGTTATTAAGACAACACCAAACTCAAAGAAATTTGATTTAGGGTTGTCCGGAATAATCTTTTTGCCAAGGCGTAGCATATCAAAGTCAAGAATTTTACTATGCCTACTGATTGCCTCAACGTATCTTGAATCACGCTTAAAAAAGTCAGTATCCCAAAGAGGGAAATTGCCAATATCTTGCTTTATGTTATCCGTACGAACGGAATAGTTAGAAATGATTAAACTGCTCTCTATAACGTATATTAAATAAAGCTGTGCATACGATTCTAAAACTTCTGGCAAAGTTATTATTTTTAAATTATCGTTATAAGTTAATCCATAGCGTTTAAAATCATAGTCAAAAAAGGGCTTATTATAATCTAAACCTAACTTTTTAAGCCTACGTTTAACGCTTTTAATAACCTTTTTATCTTCGCTAGAAACGCTATATAAAAAACTAATATGTCGTATATGCTTTCTAGCGGTTGCTAGATTATAAATGACGTGACTTTCAAAACAACGTTTTAAGTGATTTTCAAAATTTATCCAAGGGAAATGAGGAAACTTCAAGTCATTTTCTAAAATAAGCTCAAAAGCTTTATTACGTAAAATAACTTGTTCAGATAGCGCCATATCGGTTAAAGTAGTAGTTTTCTTTTTGCCCATAATACCGCAAATAAAACTTACGATAGCCCTTTCGATTGTAAAACCACAGTCTTTGCTTTCCATATGATTTAAGTTGTTATAGCCTATATTCTTACGAATACGATCAAAAACGAATAAACCAACTATTATCCA
>JAZRIP010000014.1:0-58703 GCA_045645345.1 Christensenellaceae bacterium | reverse complement strand
GCACTACGTTTAAATACAACACTAGTGAAGATATGGGCAAACTTTTTGACTTAGAAGCAACGGGCTATTTCTATTCTCGTTTACAAAACCCAACGTGCGATACCGTTGCCGCAAAAATATGCGCTCTTGAAGGTGGTAGTGCCGCTATGCTTACGTCATCAGGTCAAGCGGCAAACTTCTTTAGTATTTTTAACTTAGCAACTTGTGGCGACCATATTGTTGCAAGTTCACAAATATACGGCGGAACGTATAATTTATTTGACGTTACTATGAGAAAAATGGGTATTGATTTTACCTTTGTTTCTCCTGACGCTACTGAAGAAGAATTACATAAAGCCTTTAAACCTAACACTAAAGCATTGTTTGGTGAAACTGTTTCTAACCCATCGCTTACGGTTTTAGATATTGAACTTTTTAGTAAAGTTGCGCACGAACACGGTGTTCCTTTAATCATAGATAACACTTTCCCTACACCTGTAAACTGTCGCCCAATAGAGTGGGGTGCCGATATCGTTACGCACTCTACAACCAAATATATGGACGGGCACGGCGCATGCGTAGGCGGCTGTATTGTTGATAGCGGTAAATTTGATTGGATGGCTCATAAAGACAAATACCCTGGCCTTACTACGCCAGACGATAGTTATCACGGCATAACTTACGCTACTAAATTTGGTAAAGAAGGTGCGTTTATAACTAAAGCAACGGCACAACTTATGAGAGATTTCGGCTCAATTCAATCGCCACAAAACGCATTTTTATTAAATTTAGGGCTTGAAAGTTTACACGTTAGAATGAAACGCCATTGCGAAAACGGATTAAGCGTTGCTAAGTATTTACAAAGCGACGATAGAATTAGTTGGGTAATATATCCGGGACTTGAAGGGGACAAGTACTACGAACTTGCTAAAAAGTATATGCCAAACGGAACTTGTGGCGTAGTAAGTTTTGGTGTAAAAGGTGGAAGAAAATGTGCTGAAAAATTTATGAAAAACTTAAAAATTGCAGCAATCGAAACGCACGTTGCCGACGCAAGAACTTGTTGTTTACATCCAGCAAGTGCAACGCATAGGCAAATGAGTGACCAAGAATTATTACAAGCAGGCGTATATCCAGATATGGTACGTTTTTCTTGCGGTATAGAAAACGCAGAAGATTTAATTAACGATATTCGCCAAGCATTAGATAAAATCGAGGAATAATTAAAATGCCTATAAAAATTCCAAACAATTTACCTGCGGTAAAAACACTTCACGACGAAAATATATTCGTTATGACGGAAAATAGGGCAATGACGCAAGATATAAGACCGTTAAAAATTCTTATACTTAACTTAATGCCTAAGAAAATTGAAACTGAAACACAACTTTCAAGATTACTTGGAAATACACCGCTACAGGTAGATATTGAACTTATACACTCAAAATCACATAAATCAAAAAACACGCCTGAAGAACATTTGCTTGCCTTTTACAAGACTTTTGACGACGTAAAGCAAAACAATTACGACGGCATGATTATTACTGGGGCTCCCGTTGAAAACTTGCCGTTTGAAGAGGTTGATTACTGGCAAGAATTAACTGAAATTATGGAGTGGAGCAAAACCCACGTTTATAGCACTTTGCATATTTGTTGGGGGGCTCAAGCAGGACTTTACTATCATTACGGAATTAAAAAGTATGATTTAGACGAAAAACTTTTTGGGGTGTTTGACCATACTATAAAAAATAAAAGGTCAATATTATTCCGTGGTTTTGACGACGTTTTTAAAGTTCCACACTCACGCCACACTACTATTTTAGAAGAAGAAGTAAAAGCCGTTAAAGAATTAAGAATTTTATCTACTTCAAAGGACGCAGGCGTTTACGCAATAGCAACCGACGGTGGCAGACAAATTTTTATTACGGGACATCCTGAATACGACGCAAACACTTTAGCAAACGAATATTTTAGGGATTTAAACGAAAATAAACCTATAAAAATTCCTAAAAACTATTATCCAAACGACGATACGACGAAAGAGCCTATAGTTTCGTGGCGTTCACACGCAAACTTATTATATTCAAACTGGCTTAACTACTACGTATATCAATCAACGCCGTTTGATATTAGCACGATAAAATAAAAAAACGCCTTACGCTTTTTTGCGTAAGGTAAATTTATCTACCCGTATCTTAACTGGATAGAGAATAAGACTCCGACTCTTATAGGTGCTGGTTCAATTCCAGCCGGGTAGACCAAAAAAAGACTTTCAAACGAAAGTCTTTTTTAATTAAATCCGTCTAGCGAACGAGTAAAATTCACTAAAGTCAGTGAAATTGTTACACAATGAAATCTTTCTACGCAAGGTTAGGGAAGGGGAGTTAACTTCATATTAATCAAAACGCTTAATAATTTTGCTTACCTTTGTTAATATAATTCGTAAGAACCCTTATATAGATTTATATAAGGTTTTTTTCGTTTATGTGCATAAAGAAGTGTTTTATATGCTCCACCATAATGCGTTTTAACAAAAGCAAATACGTAATCTGCTTGGTCTATCATTCATTCATTTCGTTTTATTATAGCAAATTTTTTTGGTACGTGTTCTAATTCGGGATAAATAATTTCGTCGTACTTTTCTTTAAGTATGTTTTTTCTTTTGTTTAACCATTCATCTAAATAAGGCGTTATAAAAAATATTTTAGCGTTATTGCATTGCTGTTTATACTTTATTGCACAATTAAGGGCAAAATTATTAAAATTACCATACCCGCCAAGATAAAAGTCAACTTGATTGCCACAAGCGACTATTTCTAAAAGTTTAAGTAATTGTTCTTCGTCTTCAAAATTGCTTAAATAAGTTGAATGTCCACAAAAAGTAATAATCATAGTTTTTACCTATTAAGAATGAGTACATTCATATTATAGTAAAGTTTAAACTAAAAATCAATTTTAGGAATGTACTCATTCTTATATTTTTTAATAAAAAGAATATAATAAATATGAAAGAGTTCTTTCGTACATGCTTTTTTGGGGGTTGTAGGATGACTGTTAATGATGCCGTAGCAAAACGAATAGTTGATTTGCTTACAGAAAAGAAAATGACGCAATATCGTTTAGAACAACTTTCGGGAATTCAGCATGGGCATATGCAATGGATTATGAGTGGTAAAAGTAAAACGGTAACGTTGTCAACCGTTTTGCGTTTAGCAAATGGATTTGGAATGACGATGCTTGAATTTTTAGATAACGATATGTTTTTATTTGAAAATCTTGACGTTGAATAATTGAAAACAATAAAAAACCGAAATCGAGTAGTCAATTTCGGTTTTTTTAATATATTCGATTTTACGTAAATTTCTTCGACAATTTGCACGAGTTTTTATTAAAAATTCTTGCACATAAAAGAAAGGAAAACCTTAAACGTGAGCGTAAGCGAATTATAATGCGACTTGTCGCTATAATGTGAACGATAGTGAACTATAATTCAAATTTGCTATCGCAAATAATGATAACTCGCTAATGCTCGAATTATAGTTGCTGTGCAACATTATAATCAAATTTTAGCAAATTTGACATAAAAAATGCAAGGTCAAAACCTTGCATTTTTTGGTGTGGATAACAGGAATCGAACCTGCATGGTTGCCCATTGGATTCTAAGTCCAACGCGTCTGCCAGTCCCGCCATATCCACGTACAGTCAAATTATACACTTTTTTTTGCAAATTTACAACTTTTTTAAGTGGTAATTTAACTTTTTATTTATCTAAACGTAAAAATAAACGCCATTAGTTGTATTTATTAATAAATTATGATAATATATAATAAAATATTCTATTTGGGGGATTTTTATGAATATTGCTATTATTACGGGTGCATCTTCAGGTATGGGTAACGAGTTCGTTATTCAAGGGGACAAGCGTTACGCTTTAGACGAAATTTGGGTTATTGCAAGGCGTGAAGAACGCTTAAATGCTCTTATTCCTAAGTGTAAAGCAAAAGTCGTGCCTATCGCAATCGACCTTTTAAAAGACGAAAGTTTTTCTATTTTACAACAAAAGTTACAAAATGAAAATCCTAACGTAAAACTTTTAGTAAATGCAAGTGGTTTTGGTAAATTTGGTAAGGTTGAAAACGCAGATATAAACGCTTTACAAGATATGTGCGACCTTAACTTTAAGGCACTTATAAAAGTAACTCAAATAGTTTTACCTTTCATAAAAGAAGGTGGAAAAATTTTACAAGTAGGCTCGCTTTCTTCGTTTGAGCCAGTTCCACACTTAGCCGTATACGCAGCAACGAAGGCAGGGGTTTTAAGTTATTCAAGGGCGTTAGGCCACGAACTTAAAAGTAGAAAAATTAGAGTTTTATGTTTATGTCCTTACTGGGTTAAAACTGAATTTTTCTCACAAGCCAACGAAAAGGAAAAAATTAAAAAATTCGACGTTATGTACGACGCTGATTTCGTAGTGAAAAAAGCCTACAAAACGTTAGATAAAAGTAAACGTGCGTACGTAGTTCCAGGATTTTACGCATCGTTTATTAGAATATTAGCAAAAATTTTACCACATAAACTTATGATGCTTATGATGGACAAAATGTTTAAATACGAAAAACAAGAAAATGATTAATCTTTCAAACGTTAACAAAAACGACAATATTATGGTCGCACTATCTGGTGGTAAGGACAGTATGTGTCTTTTAAACGTACTATATAGTATAAAGGACGAGTATAATCTTACCTTGCAAGCCGTAAATATCGAACACGGAATTCGTGGCGAAGATAGTAAAAAAGATAGTATTTTTGTTAAAAATTATTGCGAACAACTTAATATACCTATAAAATTATTTACCGTTGACGCCGTAAAATTTTCAAAAGATAACGGATATTCTTTAGAGCAGGGTGCAAGAATTTTAAGATACCAAATCTTTGACGAGTTATTGCAAAACGATAAAAACTTAAAAATTGCAACGGCACACCACCTTAGCGACAATGCTGAAAGCGTTTTGTTTAACTTGTTTAGGGGAACGGGGCTTAAAGGTCTTAGTGGCATTAGCACTAGCGTTAATAGAATTATTCGTCCACTTATAAACGTTAAAAAAACTGAAATTGACGAGTATATTAAAGGTAATAATATACCTTTCGTGCAAGATTTAACTAATTTTGATAATTCTTACTCTCGCAACTTTATTAGGAACGAACTTTTAAGTAAGATTGACGAAAAGTTTCCTATGGCAATAGATAATATCGACGCCTTTTCAAAAATTGCTCAAGAAGAAGACGAGTTTTTAGATAGTCTTGCAATAAAATTAGTCGATTTTGAAAAGGAAAATTTATCGGTTAAAATAAACGCCGAGCCCGTTTTACTAAAAAGGGCAATTATAATTGCACTTAAAGAGTGTGGGCTTAAAAAAGATTACACTAAAAAGCATATCGACGCTTGCTTTGATTTAGCGTCTAATCAAAACGGAACGTTTATAATCTTAGCAAACGGCGTAAAAGTAGTAAAAGAATATGAAAATTTAGTTTTTTATACGACTTTTCCAGAAAAAGACGAGCAAGTTTATAGTTACGGCTTAGGCTCGTTTAAGTTTAACGGCAGTATAGTTTGTATAGAAAATTCACAAACTATAAACGAAAATGCACTAAACTTTGACGGCGATAAAATTCCTAAAAACGCAGTAATTCGTACACGTCGAAATGGTGACGTTTTCACTAAATTTTCAGGTGGAACTAAAAAGTTAAAAGACTATTTTATAGACAAAAAAATCAAACGGTTTAAACGTGATTTAATTCCACTTATAGCAGTAGACAATCAAGTTTTATTAATTTTTGGCGTAGAAATTAGCGAGCAAATAAAAATAAACGAAAATACTAAAAATATATGCGTAGCAACGATATATAAAGGAGAATAAATATGGATTCAATTCAAACGGCACAAGTAATTATTGATAGTTTAACTAAAAGAAAGGCTTACGATATAGTAAAAATCGACGTTAAAGAAAAAACGTCTATTGCCGATTATTTTATAATAGCAAGTGCAAGGTCGACGACGCAAGTTAAATCGCTTGCTGAATTTTGCGAAGCCGAAGCTGAAAAAGCAGGTGCTAAAATTTTAAGAAAAGAAGGCTTGCAAGACGGCAGATGGGCAATTATCGACTTTGGCGACGTTATTTTGCATATTTTTAACGACGAAACAAGACTTTTCTATCATTTAGAAAGACTTTGGGGCGAAGGCGAAAAAATCGAAAATAACGACTAATTAATTAAAAGGGCGAGTTAATAGTTTAACTCGTCTTTTAAATACAATTTAAAAAAGGGCGAAAATTAATTAATTTCGTCTTTTTCAACTATTGCTCCTTTAATTGCAATATCTGGTGATTTAACCTTCTTTTTGCGTTTAGGTTTAGCGTTGTTAGTAATATAATAAATTTTTGAAGAAGAAGGCGTTTGTTCTTCTTTTTTAGTAAACTTTTTTAACAAAAACTTAAACAAAAAGCATAGCCCAAAAACAATAATATAAATAATTAAAATATATAATAGTCCAAACATAATTTGATTATAAAAAACTTTTTCACGCCAAAAATACCACTTTTTGTTGATTTTTAGGCAAAATTATCATTTGCATTTTTTAAAATATAGTTGTACAATAAAGTTATGCAAAGAATTATAAAATATCCAAGGACACAACATATAAAAGGCTCTAAACTGCAAGACGGCGACTATGATTTAAGCCAAATTCCTTTTTCAAAAATTCAAAACAAAAATATCGTTATTGAAGAAAAAGTTGATGGAGCAAACGTAGGCATTTCTTTTTCAAAAGAAGGTCAATTATTATTACAAAGTAGGGGACACTATTTAGTCGGGGGTTATAAAGAAAGACACTACGACCTACTTAAAATTTTCGCAAATGAAAATTATCAAAGGCTTTACAACGTTTTAGGCGACAAATATATTATGTACGGTGAGTGGCTATATGCTAAACACAAAATTTACTACGACGCTTTACCAAGTTACTTTTTAGAGTTTGACGTTTACGACAAGCAAAAGGGCGTATTTTTAGACACTCCGTCGAGACGTGAACTTTTAAAAGGTTTACCAATTTATAGCGTTCCTATTTTAGCAAGTGGCAAGTTTGATAGTTTGGAAAAGGTTTTATCGTATATAACAACGTCAAACTATAAAACTGAAAACAACAAACAAAACTTATTAAAAACTATTAACGACTTAACTCTTAACGTAGACGACTGCTTGAAAGAAACCGACCTATCACCCCTTATGGAAGGACTTTATATTAAAGTAGAAGAAAACGGCGTTGTAGTAGATAGAATGAAATACGTTAGATATTCCTTTACTCAACCTGATAGCGTAACGTCGTTGAAATGGCTTAATAAAACAATAATTCCAAATAAACTTTTATAAAAAATAGTCCGTATGGACTATTTTTTAGTTATATTTTTAACTATAGTTAAAAGTTATATGCAAATTATTGCGTTATATTTTGGCAAAGCCAAAGTTGTATTTTGCTTTGCAAAGTTTTGGATTTATTTATATATTAAACAAATAATAAAACTCTAATTCTTCGTATTAAAACTTAAAATATGGTCAACAATTATAAAAAAGGGGGAATAATATGAGTTTTAATCCATTTAAAGAAAAAGCAAAAAAAGTTGAAAGCGTTTTAATGAGTATAAACGACTTAGCACCTATGTCTTACGACAAAAACCAAACTGACGCATACACAAAAACAAGATGCATTTTAATGTGTGGTACTGAATACGAAGCAGTATGGTGTAAGCACCATTTTAATAGGCACGTTTTAGATAACGACGCACGTAGACAAGTTTCGTTAATTAGAAAAAGCGAGCAACAGCAACAAAAATTAATAGCAAGTTTAAAGCCTATTGACGAAACAATGCTTGAAACGACTATCGCTTACGAGCAGTTAGCCGTTGACTTGACTGCACATTTAGCACAAAGGGCAAAAAATAGAGAATTTAAAAAAGCACTTGATTTTGCTCTTTTAGAAGACTTCGACCACTTATATCGTTACGCCGATATGCTTGATAACGACTTTCATATAAAGGCCGAAACGCTTGTTGGTAAGTACACCGAAATTATGCCTGCAAGACCAACTATTTCACACCATAGGCATCCATACGACGCCGTAAACTTTTCAATCGACGATAAAAAAGACGATTTATTAACAAGGCTTGACGTATCAATTATTACGGCTGCCGAACAACAAACAATGAATTATTATATGAATTTAGGTGCGTTTTATAAAAATCAAAAGGGTAGAGAATTATATACCGAAATTGCCCTAGTTGAAGAACAGCACGTTACCGAATACGGCAGTTTAATCGACCCAACGGCAACTTACTATGAAAGTTTATTAATGCACGAATATATCGAGTGTTACTTGTACTATTCAATGTATAAAGACGAAACGGACGAACGAATAAGAAGTATTTGGGAAAGACTTTTAGAACAAGAAATTGCACACCTTCATTTAGCGAAAGAACTTTTATTTAAGTATGAAAACAAAGACTACGAGCAAGTCGTAGGAAACGGCGAATTTCCTGAACTTTTAAAATTCCACGACAATATCGACTACGTTAGAAAAGTTCTTAAAAACACCGTTACTAACACCAAAGACAAAGAAGGCTATATTGATATTAACCAATTACCAAAAGACGCTGATTTTTATAAATATCAAAACAAATTTATTAAAAACGAGACGCAAGTTCCAAGCCACGTCGTTATTGACGATTATATTAAAACTAACGGCGAAGACTATCGTTTTATGGTAAAAGACCACCCTATAAAAGAATTGCAAGATAGAAAAAAAGACAATTACACCTTAGGCAGAAAACCCGAATAAAATAAATAAAGCCGATGCAGTCGCATCGGCTTTAATTTTATAAAATTTTATTAAGTTAATTAAAAATTAATAACCAACTTTTTCCCAACATTCAAATGGAGCAGCAAGTTCTTCGCTTACGTAAACTTGAGTTTTCATAGTTTGGAGCATTGAACTTGGAATAAGTGGAGTAACTGGTCCGTGAAGAACAAGACGGCTTGTCATTCTTTGCCATGAAGAGAAAGTTCCGTTAGTTAAAAGTGCGTGAACTTCAATTCTTTCCCTAGCGTTTTTAACGTCAACAGGACCGATAGTTGCAGCCTTTGGAGGAACGTCAGCCATATAACCAGATTGACCAAATACACCGTGAAGTGAGTTTTGAGCAACCGTTAATGGATGAAGTTCAACGATACGTGCTTTCATATTAAGCCATTCGTCAATCATTTCTTTAGTAGGTTCAACGCTTGGGTCAAATCCTTTAGGGAAGAAATCTGGAACTGGGTCGATAAACGCCATATGACCAGTCCAACCAGGTGAAGAAGAACAAATGTCAGCACCGCCTTCGCCACAATCAGTAATCATATCAGAATAACTATTGATGTTTTTGTTAGTTGGGTAGTGTACGTTTTCTAAAGGCATACGTAATTTTTCGTCAATTTGGTATACCAAATATTTAAGCATTGAGTGTGCAAAACCTGCTTGATAAGTTTCAGGTGCGATATTACCATCTTGGTCAGCCCATTCGTCCATAGCAAATAAGTGAACGTTTTTACAATCAACTTTAAAGTAGTTGATAAGTTGAGCAAGTGGAATATACGTATCTGGTTCAGGGTTACCTAAAATTAAAGTAATTTTTCTACCAGCGTCGCTTGCCGCTTTAATTCTTTCAAATAAAGTTGCAATAAGTACTGGGTGTGGGTTCATCATAACCTTAATGTTAAAGTCTGGGTTAGAGTGTTTTTCTAAATCAGTTCCACTAATTTTTCTTAACTTTTCGCAAAGTTCCCTATCTTTAAAAGGAACGTAGTCTGCCGGTTTAAAGTTAAAAGTTGTAGCAGGGTCAAAAATTTTGTTCATTTTTATTCTCCTTAAAAATATAATCTTTTTTAAAATAGCGTGCGTTTTTTACGCTTTTACACTATACGCTATCATTGTAACATAAAAAAACCTTTTTGTCATTAGTAAATCGATAATTTTTAAAAATTTTACAAATTTTCTCATTTTTTTTAAAATGTAATAAAATTCCACCTTTTTCAAAATAGTGCTTGATTAATTTTTTAAAGTAATGTAAAATTAAAAAAAGGAGCATTTTATGAAGGATTATAAAATTATTGATTTTCATATACACCCGTTTTTAACTAACGATTCTAACATTTGTCCGCATATTCCGTATTGTAATATGTCGTGGCAAAATACTTTAACCGACCTTAAAAAATTAGGATATTATAAGGTGTGTGGCTCGGTTATAGGCAAAAGTAGAAATCCGTCTTGGGAAGAAGTTAAACAAATGAACGACGAGGCTTTAGAATTGCAAAGGCTTTACGACGGATTTTATATTCCAGGTTTTCATATTCACCCAAAATACGTTAAGCAGTCGATTGAAGAAGTTGAAAGAATGCACAAGTTAGGTATAAAATTAGTTGGCGAATTAGTTCCTTATTTGCAAGGTTGGTCTTTTGCAACTGCTGGAAACGGCTTATACGAAATTTTAGAGGCTTGCGACCATTACAATATGATTATTGACTTTCACTCGACTACTAACGACCAAACGACTTTTGATAAAATGGACGAAATGGTATCTCGCTTTAAAAATATGGTCTTCGTAGGGGCTCACCCAAGTGAAGGCGAAATGCTAAAGCGTGCCTTTAATCGTATGGAAAAATGCGAAAATTACTATCTTGACTGGTCTGGTGGTGGTTTATTAGGACGTGATACTTTACGTCAAGCCGTTGACTTGTTTGGTAAAGAAAGACAAGTTTTTGGTAGTGATTATCCAACTTGCAACCCTGCAATGTTCGTAGGTGGAGTGGCGTTAAACTATCTTTTAAGCGAAGAAGAAAAAGAATATATCTTTTACAAAAACGCTTCAAGACTTTTAGGCATAGAATAAGGAGCAACTTATGAAAGATTATAAAATTATAGATTTTCACATACACCCTCATAAAGGGGTTAGACAAAGAAGTTATTTACCTATAACTAGCCAAGATATTTTAACCGAACTTAAACATTACGGCTATTATAAAGCGTGTGGCTCGGTAGTTAATGGAAAAAATCCAAATCCAACGTGGGAATATATTAAAGACCTAAACGATACGGCGTTAGAACTACGTGATTTTTATAAAGGTTTTTATATTCCGGGTTTTCATATACACCCAAGTTACGTTAAACAGTCAATTGAAGAAGTTGAAAGAATGCATAAACTAGGCGTAAAATTAGTTGGTGAAATAGTACCATATTTACACGGCTGGTCTTTTGCAACGGCTGGTAAAGATTTATACGATATTTTAGAAGTGTGCGACCATTATAAAATGGTTGTAAATATTCACGCACCAACTACCGACGAGTTAAGCGTAAAGGGAATGGACGAAATGGTTAGTCGCTTTAAAAATATGGCGTTTGTTGGGGCTCACCCTTGTGAAGGCGAAATGCTTAAACATCAATTTAATCGTATGGAAAAGTGTGAAAATTATTATTTAGACTGGTCGGGCGGTGGATTATTAAGGCACGGAACGTTACGTCACGCAATCGACTTATTCGGTAAAGAAAGGCAACTTTACGGCACTGATTATACTTTGTATAACGTGGGTATGTACGTTGGTGCAGTTGCTTTTGACTTTTTATTAACTGAAGAAGAAAAAGAATACGTATTTAATAAAAACGCATCAACGTTATTGGGTATTGACGAATAAAATTATACAAAAAGTTTAAGTTGATTTAAAGTTAACAAGGTAAGATATAATAAAAGACAAAACGATTTTAAATTTGATAGGGGAGAAAAATGGCAAATTCAAACGTAACTAAAAAGGTTTTAGCCAACGCTTTAAAAGAGTTGATAAAAGAAAAGTCAATATCAAAAATCACGATAAAAGATATTTGTTTAAAGTACGATATGAACAGAAAAAGTTTTTACTATCATTTTAAAGACAAAAACGACTTAATAAACTGGATTTTTGATAACGAAGTTGGCGAAATTATGAAACGCAATAAAAGTATTGAAGCGTTTAGCGAAATTTTAGATTATTTATACGAAAATAAAAATTTTTACAAAAAAGTTTTACGCCAAACCGACCAAAATTGCTTAGCAGAACATATTAAAGATAGGCTAATTCCTATAATTAGAAAGAAAACTCAAAATATTCCTGAAATTAAAACTTTCAATTTTTACGTTGAGTTTATGGCTGATGCAATAGTTTATTCAATAAAAAAATGGTTGATTGAAGGTGGAGATATTAGTGGGCATGATTTCTTTGAGCAGTTAGCAGCGTGCGTTCGTTATACTGCAATCAAAATGGTTGATAAACAATAAAACTCTTTACATTTTATCAAAAGTTTATTATAATAATAAAAGGGTGATAAAATGAAAACTAGTGAATCGCAAGAAATGTATCTTGAAACGGTTTTAAAACTTCAAAAGCAAAGGGGTAAAGTTAGGGCTATAGACGTTGCTGAAGAATTAAGTTATGCAAGGTCAAGCGTTTCAAGGGGAATTAATTTATTAAAAAAGCAAGGCTTGCTAACGACTACTGAAAACGACGTTTTAAAATTGACTAAAAAGGGTTACGATACGGCGAATAAAATTTTTGAACGTCACGAAATTATAACTAAGGCTTTTATAGCAATAGGGGCAAGCCAAGAATTAGCCGAAGATAACGCTTGTAGGGTAGAACACGTTATTAGCGACGAAGTTTTTGCTTTGATTAAAGAATTTTTACAAAAAAATAACAAATTATGAAAAGTACTTAAATTTATTATTTAGGTGCTTATTTTATTTAAAAAACAAAAGCGTATATTTTTAAAAATATACTTAAACGAATTGACTTAAATTTTAAGGTGTGTTAAAATATTTAAAATGGTAAGGTATGCCTTGCCAACTAACTTTAAAAGAAAAAATGAGAGGGTTTTTATGAACAACACGGTAATTATTAATGAAAAAGATAACGTTGGTATTAGTCTTGTAGAAAACGGCAATATACCTGCAGGTCACAAGTTTGCTCTTAAAGATATTAAAAAGGGTGAATTTGTAATTAAGTATGGTCAAATTATAGGTAGAGCAAGCCAAGACATTAAAAAAGGTGACTGGGTACATACTCATAACGTAAAATCACACCTTGACGAAGACGTGGAATATACTTACGAGCCAGAAATTGTAGAAGTTGAAAAGAAAAAAGGCACGTTTATGGGCTTTAAGCGTAAACACGGCAGAGCAGGTATTAGAAATGAAATTTATATTATTCCAACGGTTGGTTGCGTAAACAACACTTGTATTCGTATGGAAAAAATGGCTCAAAAATTCGTTAAAGGCTCAATTGACGGAATTTTCACTTTATCTCATCAATTTGGTTGTTCGCAACTTGGTCAAGATAATGAAAATATTAAAAAATTATTATGTTCAATAGCTCTTAACCCTAACGCAACGTACGTTTTGTTCGTAGGTCTTGGTTGTGAAAACAATGGCATGGACGGAATTAAAGAATATTTAGCACCTTTCAATAGAGATAATATTGAATATTACAACTGTCAAGACGTTGAAGACGATATAGCATATGGTCTTAGCATTATAGAAAAATTTGCAGATAAAGCAAAAGATTTAGTTAGAGAAGAAGTCGATTTAAGCGAACTTTGTATCGGTTTAAAATGTGGTGGCTCAGACGGATATTCTGGTCTTACTGCAAACCCACTCGTAGGTAGAATAAGTGATAGAATAGTTGCTTACGGTGGCTCGGCAATTTTAACTGAAGTTCCAGAAATGTTCGGGGCTGAACAACTTTTAATGAATAAGTGTGAAAATCAAGAAGTATTTGAAAGATATAAAGAAATGATTGTTGCTTTTAAATATTTCTACACTTCACAAGGTTTCCCTGTATACGAAAATCCAAGTCCGGGCAACAAAAAAGGTGGAATAACTACGCTTGAAGAAAAATCTTTAGGTTGTGTTGAAAAAGCAGGTACTACTAAAATAGTTGACGTTTTAGGCTATGGCGAAACGCTTAATAAGACGGGTGTTACTGCTCTTAACGCACCTGGTAACGACCTTATTGCATCAACTGCTTTGGCAGGTGCAGGTTGTCAAATAGTATTGTTTACTACGGGTAGGGGAACTCCGTTCTCAACTTTCGTACCTACTATGAAAATTTCTACTAATACTCACTTAGCAACTTTCAAAAATAACTGGATTGACTTTAACGCATATACTATGGATGAAGACGGATTATTCGATTTAATTTTAAAAACAGTAAACGGCGAATACAAGTGTAAGAGTGAAGACGTTAGAGAAATTGCTTTCTATAAAACGGGTGTTACACTTTAATTTTTGATTATGAAACTAACTAAAAAAGAAGTTTTTGAAGAAATAAAAGGATACCTTTTTATGCTATTAGGCTGTATTGCCTATGGCACTAGCACGGCGTTATTTTTAGAGCCTAACGGTATAGTTGCGGGTGGAGTAACGGGTTTAGCCGTACTTATAAACTTAGTTTTTGATACTCCCATATCGTTTGGTTTGCTTTTTATAGTTATTAATTTACCTATTTTGATTTTTGCAGTTAAATCGCAAGGCGTAAAGTTTATAGTTAGGTGTTTAGTAACGATATTAACTTTAGGTTTGGTTACCGACCTAATCGAATACTTAAACGTTTATTTTAGGGGAGTAGATTTAGGGGTTAGTTTACCTATTACTACCGATAATATTTTAGCGTCGCTATACGGCGGTATTCTTCAAGGCGTCGGCATAGGTCTATTTGTTAAATATCAATTTTCAAGTGGAGGTACGGAACTTCTTGCAAGATTAATTTCACGATTATTAAAAGGGGTTATTGCTATTCCTTTATGTTTAGGTTTATTAGACGGAGCAATAGTCGTATTAGGTACGTTTGCAACTAGTATTGAAAACATACTTTACGCACTAATCGTAATTTTCGTAAGCACTAAACTTTCGGAAGTGATTTTAATGGGTTTAGAAAAGTCAAAATTATGTATAGTTATTTCAAACAAGGGCGAAGAAATATCAAAAGCGTTAATCGAACGTTGCCCAAGGGGAGTAACTAAACTCGACGGCGAAGGGATGTATACCCACACAAAACACGACGTTTTATTAACGTGCGTTAAAAATAGCGAACTAACTAAGGTTAAAAATATAATATATTCAGTTGACCAAACTGCTTTCGTAATAATAAACGAATCGGTTGAAGTTCGTGGAAAAGGTTTTAAATCGCTAGGCGATATTGATAAATAATTATTAACTAATAATTAGGGAGAATTTTATGAGTTACGTTAAAGAAAATTTTTTACTTAAAAACAAAACGGCAGAAAAATTATATTTTGAATACGCATCAAAGATGCCTATATTCGACTATCACTGCCACTTACCAGAAAAACAAATTTTAGAAAACAAGCAATTTAACGACGTTTTTGAAATTTGGCTTGCAGGCGACCATTACAAATGGCGTTTAATGAGAAATTACGGTGTAGACGAAGAATATATTACGGGTTCTAAATCTAATAAAGAAAAGTTTCTTGCATACTGTTCAACGCTTGCTACGGCGTTTGGTAATCCGCTTTACCACTGGTCGCAAGTAGAATTAAAAGAATTTTTTAATTGCGAACTTGAAATTAACGCTGAAAACGCAGAACTTATTTGGAACTGGTGTAACGATTATATTGCACTTAATAAAATTACTCCACAAAGTTTAATAGAACAATCAAACGTTTCAATTATATTTACTACTAACGAAATTTTCGACGACCTTTCTACTTTCGTTGAAATTGCTAAAAAAGACTATAAATTTAGAGTAATTCCAGCGTTTAGAGCAGATAAAATAATGAACTGCGAAGCAAAAGGTTACAAAGGATTTATTGAAAAATTAGTTAATTTAACTTTTGATATTAACGATATTGAAGATTTAGAAAAAGCCATTGAACTTCGTTTACAAGAGTTTGTAAAAGTTGGTACGGTAGCAAGCGATATTGCTTTAGAAAAGGCGTACGTAGTAACTACTAAAGAACAAGCAAACGAAGTATTTAAAAAGGCTCTTTTAGGTAACGGCGTAACGCAACAAGAAAGTGAAATTTTCAAAGGTTACTTAACTTATTTCTTAATGAAACTTTACGCTAAATACGATATTAGAACGGAAGTTCACGTTGGAGCAATGAGAAATAATAACTCTGTAATGCTTGAAAAATTAGGTTTAGACACTGGCTTTGATAGTATAAGTGATACTAATTCTATTACTGAATTATCAAGATTGCTTGATAGACTTAATAATGAAAAATCACTTCCTAAAACGATATTATTTAATTTAAATCCAAAAATGAATAGCGAAATAATGACGCTTATAGGTTGTTTCCAAGATAGTAGTGCAAGGGGTAAAATTCAATATGGTCCAGCCTGGTGGTTCTTAGACAACAAAGTTGGTATGGAAAAACACCTTAAAGACTTAACTGCTACTGGACACATAGGGGCTTTCGTTGGTATGCTTACGGACAGCCGTTCACTTTTATCATATCCACGTCACCACTATTTTAGAAGAATTTTATGTTCGTACTTTGGCGAAATGATGGAAAACGGTGAAATGACGCAAGATATTAAATTAGTAGGTAAAGTAGTTGAAGATATTTCTTACAACAACTCTATTAATTATTTTGGCGTTTAATTAAAGTTTAAATAAAAATGCTATATTCAATCTCGAATATAGCATTTTTTTATTTTTCTTCATTTTCAATATGATATTTAATTTGATCTTCTATCCAGTAAGTAAATTTGGTGTTAGGCAAAAGTTTTTCAAAGGGTTTTATATTTTTATAATGAACTGCACCATCTACTTGACTTTCCCAAATATCACAAAAAGCAAAATCAAAGTCGGTAGGCTTAACCGTTTTTAAATAAGAAATAGCGTCGGCTTTAATAATTTTAATCTTGTCTTTACAAGGAAAATACGGAAAAATATATTGATTAAACAAATTAATAATTTCAGGCTCAATTTCTATAATAGTAATAGACTTAACGCTATCTTTAAGTGAAATTATAAAAGGATAGTAACCAAGACCTAAACCTAAAACTAAAACGTTACCAAACGCTTGCTCCATTTGTTCTTTCATTGAGTATATTTCGCTAGGACAAATGCTCATCCAAGGAATATTGCCTTCGTAGATTGTTGGAAAAGAAATATCGTCGGTAAAAAATCCTAGTTTAGGCACGACTAAATTTTGAGTAAAGTCGGGGTAATCGTATTGAAAAAACTCGCCCTTAGAATATTCGCAGTTAGTTAAAAGTAAGTTACCCACTTTTACGGTTGGTACTTTTTTTATTGCTTTTAAATATTCGTCTTGTAAAAACTCTTGTTTAGAAAATTTTTTAGCGTTTTGAAAAAGTAAACGAATATACTCTTTATCGGCGTAATTTTTTATAAAAGTTGCGTTTAAAAAATTATTTATAACGAAAAACTTTTCAAAATCGCCGTCATATAAGCCGTCGTCTTGTAATTCAAGTAATTTTGTAGACGAATATAACCTTTTTTCTTTTTCTAAATCTTGTGAAGTATAGTTAAAGTAGGGTGCGTCGTTAATTATTAAGTTCGTTATATATCTTTGTAATTGTAAACTTTTTGCTTTATCCATAATAATTGAAAAATTGCGTTGCTATCGCAACGCAAAAATTATGCTTTCCAAACTCCGTGCAAATTACAAAATTCATACACGGCAACGACGTTTTCACCGTCGGCTAATAAAAATTCTGCATAAGGGGGTTGGTCGTAATTTAAGTATTTTACATTAAAACCTTTGTTAGTTTCAAGAATAATCCACTTAATAAAGTGTGCTTCAAGCATAGGGTGAGCAACTTCGCCTACGCTAACTTTGACTAAATTGCCTTCAACCACGTATTTAGGTACGTGTTTTTCTACTGCACCGTCAAAAGTGTTAGGCTCGATTTTCTTCATCAATTCACCGCAACAAGAAACGGGAACTTTTTTATCTTCAATTTTCGTAATAATATTGCCACAATGAGAGCAAATAAATAAATTCATAATAACTCCTTATTTTTGTAATTCAAAATCGCTTTTAGGGTGTTTGCAAAGTGGACAAGTCCAATTTTCATCCAACTTTTCAAACGGAACTTTTTCAACGTTATCGTCGTAAACGTAACCACATATTTTACATACCCAAACCTTTTTAGTAGAAGTTTTGTCAGTCGCAGGTTTTGTTTGTGGCTTAGGTTTTACGTTTTTAAGATAATATTCGTAAGTCAAAGACGGGGTAGAAGATAAAACTTTGCTTTCAGTTACGCTTGCAATAATTAAAACGTGCGAGCCTAAGTCAACGTATTTGTCGACGTTGCAAGAAAAATAAGCGTTACAACCCTTTTCTATATAAGGCACTCCGTTTGACGAATATTTATTTTCAAAAGCAGGAAATTTATGCACCTTTTTACCCGTTTGAAAACCAAAATGCTTAAAAATTTCAAAAGTAGCGTCTTGTGATAAAACTGAAACGTTAAATTTGCCCGATTGAATTATCATATCAAGCGTGTAGTTAGACTTATTAACGCAAACGCTTATTTTTAATGGAGAAGAAGTAATTTGTATAGCCGTGTTGATTATACAGCCGTTTTCTTTACCACCTTTTGATGAAAGGACGAATAGTCCGTAACTAAAATTGTATAATGCTTTGTTATCTATATTGTTCATAGTTTAATTATATCATATAAATGATTGTTTTCTTGTTGCCGTTGCAACAAAATATTAATTTTTTTTGTATTGTTAATTTTAGTAACTTGTAATTAATTTATTAAGTTTAAAAAATTGATTTTTTGCTTAAAGATATAGAAGGTTGATTTTCAGCGTTAATTGCTAAAATAACTTGTGAAGGTGCGTAAAATAACCAAGCCAAATTGAAGTTAGCGTTTATTATTGAAAGCAAAAATTCGTTAGTTATAGTTATAAACGAACTTGACGCAACTTGGAGTCCTATTACCGTATCGCAAAGCAAAAATGCTAAAAGACCTATTGCAAGTAAGGGGGATTTTTTCACGTTTATAAAAGAAAATACAACGTTTAAAATTAAATTAACGTAATAAAACATTGATATTATAGCCAAATAGTTGATTTTTTCTTTTAAAACTATTATGGTAATAATTATTATTAAAATGGTAAGAGAAGTTCTAATTATTAAATTTACTACGTTAACTTTTTTGTTTGTTTGCTCGCTTAAAATTATTAATAAGTAAGCAAGTTGAACAATAGAAAACGAAGTCATTGCAATACTTTGGTTAAGTTCCGTTCTAGGAGTTAATAAAACTAAAAATATATCGGCAATTACAGTAAAAAATAAGGCAATTTGCGTTACGAATTTTGAGTTTTTAAAGTCCAAAAATAATAAAGAAAATAAAAAAGATAAAGCAACGATTATAAATGAAGAAGTATTACCTATTACGTCACCAACAAATAGGGTTAAATAGTAAAGCACTAGTTGTAAAGATAAAAATATTATTAATATAGGCAATTTATTTTTTCTATTAATTATCATTATTTTCTCCTAAGTGTAATCTATAAAAAGCATACACCTTTTAAAAGTATTTGTCAAATACAAAAAATTATATGAAATAACAAAATGTTGTTGTAAAATATTTAATAATTTGATACAATATAAGAAATTGATAATTTCTTTCAAAAATTTGCACTTTTAATATTAAACGTTATAAGCGTTAAAGGGGAAAGTATGGTTGATACTAAAAGAATTAACGAATTATATAAAAAATCAAAAGAAGTTGGTTTGACCGAAGAAGAAAAGATAGAACAAGCAAAACTTCGTAGAGAATATATAGATAGCGTTTTAGGTAATATTAAAGGGCAACTTGGCAATCCTAGCGATTATAAGAAAGGTGGTAAAAAGTAAATGGACAATAATTTTGAAATTATTGAACTTAATATAAGAAAATATAAAAATTTTAACTCTAAACTAGAAGAATTAAAAGGCAAATTAGAAGAAGTTAAAGAAAGTTTAAGCGAAGTACGTAAAAATTTTTCTAAATTTGAAACGGGTGATTATAACGCAAAAATTAAAAAGTTAAATACAACTTTTAACGATTTAAAAAAGCAAATAAGCGTGTTGAAAAAAGAAGTTAAAGAATATTATTCTTTAGCCGAAAGTTTAATTTTTGAAGGAATAAATAATCATTACACCGACGTTTATGATAAAATGCTATCACGCTTATACGGTTATAACGTAGAAATTTACGTATATAATATCGGTGACGATTTTGATACGGCAACTTGTCACGCAGAATTAATGGTTGTAACAAAAATAAAAAAGCAACACGGCAAAATATTAAAAGCAAAGTCGTTTGCAATTAAAAATACTTATAATAACGTAATTCAAAAAAAGGCAAGCGTAGAAATTTGCGTATATTCTAAAAAGCACAAAGCAGGGGAAGTATTGCGTTACGACGCACAATATTTTATTCAATAATATGAAATACAAGGTGATAATTGCTGATTACGACGATACTTTTATAAAAAAAGATAAATCAGTTTCAAAAAGTCAATTAAAATCGGTTCAAGATTTTATATCAAGGGGTGGAATTTTCGTTATTTGTACGGGGCGTATGATAAGTGGAATAAAACCCCTTTTATTGAAAGACGGCATAAAAGGGTATTTTGCTTGTTTTAATGGTGCTTATATTGAAAATTTGCAAAATAATCAAGTATTGTTTACTAATAAAATTCAAAACGATATTTGCGTAGAGGCATCAATTTTTGCTGAAAAAACAGACTTGAATTTGCAGGCCTACGACGACGATTATTTTATTACTGCAAAAAAAAATTCAATTACCGATTTTTATAAAAGGACAATCGGCGTAAAACATAAAGCAGTAGGTGTTTTAAGCGAGTATTTTAAACAGACTAAGAGCCAGTCGTACAAACTTATGTTTTGCGACAAAAAGGAAAAGTTAGATAAGTATTTTGACCAAATTTATTCGTTATTTTCGCCAAAATGCGAAGTAGTAAGAAGTAACGATATTCAAATAGATATAAATTCTAATGGCGTCAACAAAGGCAACGCAGTTAAAATAATAAGCGGAATTTTAAACGTGCCTTTAAACCAAATTATTTGCGTAGGCGACTCTGGTAACGATATTGCTATGTTAACGGTAGGTGCAGTTTCAATGGCTGTTGATAACGCCCAAGATAAAGTTAAAAAAGTTTGCGATTATATCGTTCCTTCTAATGAAAATGACGCAATAAAGTATATTATCGATAACTTTTGTATTTAATATTACAATATACAAATATTTAAAAAGCGTTTATAAAAACGCTTTTTTTATTGACAAAGCAATATTAATATGATATCATAATAATATAACACTTTAAAGGAGTTTTAATATGCAAGAAAAAATTTATACAAACAAAAAATGTGGTTTATTAGTTTTATGTATAACTATAGCGTTATATTTAGTAGCGGTTGGCTTGTTTATTTATGGTGCGGTAAACACTAAGGTAGAGTTAGATAATTACGAAATTATAATGATAGCAACTATGGTGTACTGCAGTCTTGGGTGGATTCCGTTTTTAGGTCTTAAAGTATTAAAACCACAAGAAGCGTTAGTTTTAACTTTATTTGGTAAATACGTAGGCACTATTAAGGGTGACGGATTTTATTTTGTTAATCCGTTTTGTCAAGGGTTTAATCCTGCGGCTCAAACAAAATTAAAACAAAGTGGTGACGTAAACACTGTTGCAAGAGATAGTTTGCAATCAATAACGGGTGCGTCGTTAAACGGAATTAGTTTAGTAGATAAAAAAATATCTTTAAAAATTATGACTTTAAACAACAATAAACAAAAGGTAAACGATTGTTTAGGTAATCCTATTGAAATAGGAATTGCAGTTATGTGGAAAGTTGTAGATACGGCAAAAGCAGTATTTAACGTAGACAATTATAAAGAGTATTTATCACTTCAATGCGATAGTGCTTTAAGAAATATCGTAAGGATATACCCTTACGACGTTGCTCCAAACGTAGATACTACTGGTGACGGAATTGCCGACGAAGGCAGTTTAAGGGGTTCAAGTGAAATAGTTGCAAACAGAATTAAAGAAGAAATTCAAACGAAGGTTAATATTGCAGGTATTGAAATAATGGAAGCAAAAATTACCTATCTTGCATATGCACCTGAAATTGCTGCAGTGATGTTACAAAGACAACAAGCGTCTGCTATAATCGACGCTAGAAAAATGATAGTCGACGGAGCAGTAGGTATGGTAGAACTTGCGTTAACTAGATTAAAAGAAAACGACGTTTGTGAATTAGACGCTGAAAGAAAGGCTCAAATGGTTAGCAATTTATTAGTAGTTCTTTGTGGCAATCACGATGCACAACCGGTGGTAAATTCGGGAACTATATATTAATGTAACACGGAGAAACAATCGTTAAAATGGATGATAAAAAGCAAATACTTTTGCGTATTTCTAAAAGTTTATACGCTGATATTACAAAATGGGCAGAAGACGATTTTCGTTCAATAAACGGACAAATCGAGTATATTCTTTCTCAAAGCGTAAGAGAAAAAAGAAAATCTAAAAAAGAAGTTGAGACTAGTTGTGAAGATAATTAAAAAACGCCGTTTCAATAGGGTAGTCGTTAAGATGACGGCGTAACTTTTGAAACGGCAGTATAATAAATTGAAACCTAGTTTTTGTAAAGGTGTAAAATGAAAAAAAACTCGTATAATACGCTAACTAGAAGTGCAATTGACGGCATTTTCGTTGGCAATAAAGATAAAAGTTATTCGGTTAGCGAAATATTGTCAATTTTGCACGAAATAGGAATAGTAGCAAATAAAACCACTATATACAGATACGTTTCGTCTTTGTGCGAAAACAACGTTTTATTAAAGTTTGTTGCTGAAAAGGGTGAAAAAACTTTATACAAGTATAACGATAAAAATTTAGGTTGTGATAATCACTTACACCTAAAATGTTCGTCTTGTGGGGAAATAGAACATTTAGGTTGCAACGATATGGAAGAATTTAAATCACACATATTAAAAGAACACGGTTTTTTGCTTAATTGTTCGTCGTCGTTACTTTACGGGTTATGCAAAAAATGCTCAAGGGGAAATAAAGGGAAAATTTAGTAAAAAACGTACTTTTTATTACATAAAAGAGCAAAACTTAATAAAATTACTTATTTTTGCAAAAAATTTAACAAAAAAATTAAAAATTTTTGTAAAACCAGTTAAAAACATTATGAACAATTGAAATAATGTGATATAATTAACGTACTTATTAATAAATTAATAAACTAAAAAATAAAAGATGGCGTAAATAGTAATTGCTATTACGCTATATGTTTTGGCGAAGTTCGTTAAATTTTTAACAAACATATTTTGTGTTTAGGAGGTTAAAATGAAAAAGATTACAATTATCGGTGCAGGAGCAGTAGGTTCTTCAATAGGTTACATTTTAGTTGCTGAAAACGTTGCAAACGAAATAGTGTTTATTGATATAAATAAAAGTAAGGCTTTTGGTGAAGCAATGGATATATATCAAGCAACACCTTATTTAGGCTCTGCTTCGGTTATTGACGGAGATTATGCTGACGCTAAAGATTCGGATATAGTTATTATTACTTCTGGTTTAGCAAGAAAGCCGGGACAAACAAGAATTGACCTTGCGAAAACTAACGTTGCAATAATAAACAGCATTGCAAAAGAAATTACTAAAGTTTGTCCTAACGCAATTTATATTATCGTTGCTAACCCAGTTGATATTTTAACTCACGCATTTATAAAAGCGTCTAATATTCCTGCAAATAGGGTGTTAGGTTCGGGTACGAGTTTAGACACGGCAAGGTTAAAGGCAAAACTTGCTCAAATATTTAAAATTAACGTTGCCCAAATACACGCAAGTTGTTTTGGTGAACATGGAGATACTCAATTTATTCCTTGGTCACTTGTAAGAATAGGTGGAGTTCATATAGACGATTACGTAAAATCGATAAATACGAAATATACGGAGATTGAACCTCTTGATAAAGAAGGCGTTTTAGAATACGTAAAAAAATCGGGTGGCGTTATTATACAAAACAAAGGAGCAACTTATAACGGCGTTGCAGCGGCAGTTGTTCATATATGTAAAAATATATTAAGTGGAATTGATAACATTATGTGTTTGTCAACTTTATTAAAAGGGGAGTACGGTGTTTACGACGTATGTTTAAGTACCCCAGTAATTGTTGGTAGAAACGGTGTAAAATCTACTTTAACACCACCGCTTGCCGAAGATGAACAACAAAAATTCGTTGCAAGTGCAAAGGCAATGCAAAAAGTTATTGAAGAAGTTGAAAAGGAGTAATTATGGAATATCGTATTGAAAAGGACACGATGGGTGAAATGCAAGTTCCTGTCGATAGGTACTGGGGAGCACAAACGCAAAGAAGTTATCAAAACTTTAAAATAGGTACTGAAGTAATGCCAAGGGAAATCACTCACGCTTTTGGAATTTTAAAAAAGGCTGCCGCAAGGGCAAACTTTAAACTTGGTAAATTATCAAGTGAAAAGTTAGACGCTATTGAAAAGGCTTGCGACGAAGTTATTAGCGGTGATTTGAACGGACATTTTCCACTCGTAGTATGGCAAACTGGTTCGGGTACGCAATCAAATATGAACGCAAACGAAGTTATAGCTAATAGGGGTAACGAAATTGCGGGAGCAAAAATTCTTCACCCAAACGACGATATTAATAAAAGTCAATCTAGTAACGATACGTTTCCAACTGCAATGCACATTAGTGCAGTTTTAGAGTTAGAAGATAAACTTTTTCCAGTTGTTGATACGTTAATCGAAACTTTCAAAAGACTTGAAAAAGAAAACGAAGGAATTGTAAAAAGTGGTAGAACGCATTTACAAGACGCAGTTCCTATCAGTTTCTCGCAAGAAATAAGTGGTTGGCGTAGTATGGTTGAAAAGTCAAAAGCAATGATTGAAAAATCGTTAGACGGTCTTAAAATGCTTGCTCTTGGCGGTACTGCGGTAGGTACGGGATTAAACGCACCTAAAGGTTTTGCAGAAAGCGTAGCAGAAGAAGTTAGTCTTTTAACTGGTAAAACTTTTAAAACTAGCGACAATAAATTCCACTCGTTAACGGCAAAAGACGAAATAGTGTTTGCTCACGGCGGTTTAAAGGCTCTTGCTTGTGATTTAATGAAAATAGCAAACGATATTCGTTGGTTATCTTCTGGTCCAAGATGTGGTTTAGGTGAAATATTTATTCCAGAAAATGAACCCGGTTCGTCAATTATGCCTGGTAAAGTAAATCCTACTCAATGCGAATCAATGACTATGGTTGCAGTTCAAGTTATGGGTAACGATACTGCCGTTGGTATAGGTGCGTCGCAAGGCAACTTTGAACTTAACGTATTTATGCCGGTAATTATTTATAATTTCTTGCAATCGGTAAGATTGCTTACAGACGGCATTAAATCGTTTAACGATAATTGTGTTTCTGGTATTAAAGCAAATAAAGAAAAAATGAAACACAATTTATATAATTCGCTTATGCTTGTAACGGCACTTAATCCTTACATAGGTTACGAAAATGCAGCGAAAACGGCAAAAAAAGCACATAAAGAAAACGTTAGTTTAAAAGAAGCGTGTGTAACACTTGGTTTTTTAACTGAAGAAGAATTTGATAAAGTGTTCCACCCAGAAGAAATGGTATAAAAGGTGATTAATATGAAGTTCAGTTATTATCCTGGCTGTACGCTTAAAACAAAAGCAAAAGAACTAGATTTATACGGAAGAAAAAGTTTACAAGCGTTAGGCGTAGAATTTGAAGAAGTTAAAGAGTGGCAATGTTGTGGGGCAGTATATCCTATGGCAAAAGACGAAATTGCTACTAAACTTTCGGCGATAAGAACGTTAGCGTCTGCAAGGGACGAAGGTGGCAAACTTATTACTTTATGTAGTGCTTGTCATCACGTATTAAAGCGTGTTAACGACGATATGAAAAACGACGAAAACATAAATAAAAAGGCTAATAATTATTTAGCGTTAGAAAATGCTTATAACGGGGAAACAGACGTTTTACATTATCTTGAAATTTTAAGGGACTACGTTGGTTTTGATAAAATAAAAGAAAAAGTGGTTAATCCGTTAAAAGGTAAAAAAATAGGTGCGTATTATGGTTGTTTATTGTTAAGACCTTCAAAGGTTTTAGCATTTGACAATCCGGAAAATCCTTCTATTATTGAAGAATTTATAAAAGCCATAGGGGCAACGCCTGTAATATATCCGTTTAGGAACGAGTGTTGTGGTGCGTATATTGCTCCGTCAAACAAAGACTTAGCCGTTGAAAAATGTAATAATATTATGAGTTCGGCAAGTCAAAACCAAATAGATATGTTAGTTACTGCTTGTCCGCTTTGTAAGTATAACTTAACGGAAAATAGTAATAAGAAAATTCCGGTAGTTTATTTTACCGAATTACTTTGCGAAGCACTTGGCGTTAAGGAGTAAATTATGGATAAAATAGAACAAACTAGATTAATTAAAGAAAGAAGTGGTACGGATACTAAAAAATGCATGAAATGTGGTAAATGTTCAGGACGTTGTCCAGTTTATCAAGAAATGGATATTAAACCACACCAGTTCGTATCAATGATAGAAAAAGGCGAAATTGACAAACTTTTAAATTGTAAATCTTTAAACGTGTGTTTAAGTTGCTTTGCTTGTTTAGAAAGATGCCCAAGGGGTGTTGCTCCAGTACAAGTAATCGAAGCAGTTAGACAAGAAGCGATAAGGGTTGCTGGTGGAAATAGATTAAATAGCGAAGATATTCCTTCAATGATTAACGAAACTATTCCACAACAATTATTAGTTAGTATGTTTAGAAAATTAAACAAGTAAGGAAGTGAGAAAATGCAAAGAATAGGTGTTTTTGTATGTTGGTGTGGTAGTAATATCTCATCAACGGTAGACGTTGAAAAGGTTGCAGAAGTTTTAAGGTTAGAACAAGGCGTCGTTATAGCAGAACATTATCAATATATGTGTTCTGAAAACGGTCAAGCGTTAATAAGAAACGCTATAAAAGAACATAATCTTACGGGCGTAGTAATATGTTCTTGTTCTCCAAGAATGCACGAAGCAACTTTTAGAAAAACTTGTGAACTTGCAGGACTTAATCAATATATGGTCGAAATTGCTAATATTCGTGAGCAATGTTCGTGGATACATAAAGATAAAGACGAAGCAACGTTAAAAGCAATAATTTTAGGTAGAAGTGCAATAGCAAAATTAAAACTTAACGAGCCGTTAATTACGGGTGAAAGTCCAGTAGTTAAAAGGGCGTTAGTTATAGGTGGTGGTATAGCGGGTATTCAAACTGCACTTGATATTGCCGAAGCAGGTTTTGAAGTTGATATAGTAGAAAAATCTCCAACAATCGGTGGTAATATGGCTAAACTTGACAAGACGTTCCCAACGCTTGACTGTTCGGCTTGTATTTTAACGCCAAAAATGGTAGATTGTGCTCAAAACGAAAAAATTGATATTTTAACTTATAGCGAAGTTGAAGAAGTTAAAGGTTTCGTAGGTAATTTCAAGGTTAAAATCAAGAAAAAAGCAAGATTTGTTGACGAAAAGAAATGTACGGGCTGTGCAGAGTGTATGCAAAAATGTCCGTCTAAAAAAGGCCTTAACGATTTTAATATGAATTTAAACACTAGACCTGCAATATATATTCCGTTTGCACAAGCAATTCCAAACGTTGCCGTAATAGACCCAGAACAATGTATTAAACTTAAAACGGGTAAATGTGGTCTTTGCCAACTTAAATGTCAAGCAAAAGCAATAGACTATACGCAACAAGACGAATATATTGAAAGAGAATATGGTGCAATCGTAGTTGCAACTGGTTATAAGCCTATATCACTTGAAAACTTTAACGAATACGGTTACGATACGTATAAAGACGTAGTAACTTCGTTAGAACTTGAAAGATTAATGAACGCAGCAGGTCCAACTGGTGGCCATTTAGTTTGCCCTTCAAATAACCAAGAGCCAAAAGATATCGTGTTTATTCAATGCGTAGGTTCAAGAGACGTTTCAGGCTGTGGTAAACCTTATTGTAGTAAGATTTGTTGTATGTATACGGCAAAACACGCAATGTTAATTAGGGAAAAATATCCAAACGTAAACGTTACGGTATTTTACATAGACGTAAGAACTCCAGGCAAAAACTACGACGAATTTTATCGTAGAGCCGTTGAACAATACGACGTTGACTATATTAAAGGTATGGTCGGTAAAGTTTACGATAAAGACGGCAGATTAGTAGTTCAAGGAGCAGACTTATTAAATAATAAACAAATTATAAAGCCTTGCGATATGGTAGTTTTAGCAACTGCAATCGAGCCAGACCCTTCAGTTAGAAAGGTTGCAACTATGCTTACTGCAAGTATAGACGTTAATAACTTCTTAACTGAGGCACACGCTAAATTACGCCCTGTTGAAAGCCCAACTGCTGGTATTTATTTATCGGGCGTATGTCAAGGGCCAAAAGATATACCGGAAACTATTTCTCAAGCAAGTGCTTGTGCGTCAAAGGTTATATCGTTACTCGTTAAGAACAAATTAAGCACTAACCCTTGCGTTGCTCGTTCGGACGAAACGCTTTGTACGGGATGTTCAGTTTGTGAAAACGTTTGTCCTTACGGTGCAATTACTTATATCGATAAAGAATTTAGGCTTGGCGGTGGGAAAACTGAAATTAGACGTGTAGCGTCGGTTAACCCTGCAGTATGTCAAGGTTGTGGTGCTTGTACGGTAACTTGTCCGTCGGGTGCTATGGACTTAAAAGGTTTTTCTACTAAACAAATTATGGCGGAGGTAGACGCAATATGCAAGAAGTAAAAGAATACAAACCTTTAATAGTTGCTTTTTGTTGTAACTGGTGTAGTTACGCAGGTGCAGACCTTGCAGGTTCGTCACGTCTTTCGTATCCTGCAGACGTAAAAATTATAAGAGTGCCTTGTTCTTGTAGGGTAAACCCAACTTTCGTATTAAAAGCATTTCAAAAGGGTGCAGACGGCGTAATTATATGTGGTTGTCACCCGGGCGATTGCCATTATACTTCGGGCAACTATTTTGCAAGAAGAAGAATGTCGTTACTTTTCAATATGCTTGACTTTTTAGGCATTGAAAAAGAAAGAACTAGAGTTGAGTGGGTTTCAGCGGCAGAAGGCGTTAAATTTTCAAAAGTTATGAACGACTTTGCTAAAACAATACACGAACTTGGTGAAAACAAAAGGTTGGAGGATTTAAGATGCAAGAATTAGAAATAATGCTTATAAATAAAGCCAAAGAACTTTTGTCTAACGGAACGGTTGATAGAGTTTTAGGTTGGAAAAAGGGTGAGTTCTATCATGACGTTTCCCCAGCCGTATTTAGTAGCGAACAAGAACTTGAAAATTTCGTTTATAATTGTTTTTGTGGAGCAAATTTATCTAAATATCTCGTAAACGAAAGTAAGAGGGGTGGAAAAATACTCGTATTTTTAAAACCTTGCGATACTTATAGTTTTAATCAACTTATTAAAGAACATAGAATTAATAAAGATAGCGTTTACGCCGTAGGCGTAGAATGTCAAGGTAAGTTAAGTTACGATAAAGTTTGTCAAAATGGTTTCGAATATTTTGATAACGTAACCGAAAGCGTTAATGAAGTAACTTTCACCGACGGTGAAAGAAGTCAAACTTTTGATAAAGACGAACTTAAACTTTCAAAATGTCAAGTGTGCGAAAAACAATTAGTTGCAGGCGACGAAAAAATCGTATTGCACGAAAAGGTAAAACCAAGTAAAGACAGATTTGAAACTATCAAAAAGTTAGAGGCAATGACACCAGACCAAAGGTTTGCTTTTTGGAAGGAACAACTTTCAAAATGTATTCGTTGTAACGCTTGTAGAAACGTTTGTCCGGCGTGTACTTGCGTTAAGTGCGTGTTTGATAACGACGATTCAACTATATCTTCAAAAGCAAATAGCGATAGTTTTGAAGAAAAATTATTCCATATTATAAGGTCGTTCCACGTTGCAGGTAGATGTACCGATTGTGGCGAGTGTTCAAGGGTATGCCCGCAAGATATTCCACTTCACCTTATAAATAGAAAATATATAAGTGATATCAATAGACTTTACGGCGATTATCAAGCAGGTGAAGACGCTTGCTCGGTTGGTCCTTTAACAAGGTATGATAAAGAAGACCTTGACCCAAACGATTCGGTAGGGGGTAAAAAATAATGAAGAAAATTGCTTTAAATAATATTGATAGTTTATATCAACTTATATCTTCAAACCAAGAACTTTATCTTCCCGTAGTTCGTGCAGGTTCGTTAAACTTTGCTAAATACGAACAAGGTTGTCAAGTTGATATTAATACTTTGCAAACTGTAAAATCACCAAAAGATTTATTTTTTCCACAAAGCGAAGACATAATGTCTTTTAAAACTAATGGAAAACAAATTGAAATCAAAGACGAACGAGTTAAGCAAGATACTTTCGTAATTTTCGGCGTAAGGGCTTGTGATAATAAGAGTTTTGAGGTTTTAGACAGAGTATTTTTACAAGAACCGATTGACAGTATGTACAAAAACAAAAGAGATAACGCTATAATTATTACGCTTGCTTGTAATAATCCGCAAAAATCGTGTTTTTGTAAAACTTTCGATATAGACGCATCTTCTCCAAAAGGGGATATTGAAGGTTATATTGTAGAAGGATATCTTTACTTAGACGCTAAAACTGAAAAAGGTAAAAACTTATTAGAAAGTTTAAATTTAGAAAACGCAAACGATACAAGCGTAGTTGAAAATCTTAAGAAAGATATAGTAGAAAAAATAAGTAAACTTCCTTTTTCAAACCTTGAACTCGACGCATTTAAAGGCGAAAATTTAATGACGCTTTTCGATAGAGCAGAATGGGACGAAATGTCAAAGGCTTGTTTGGGTTGTGGAACCTGTACTTTCGTATGTCCAACTTGTCAATGTTTTGATATTAAAGATTTTAAAACTAACGAAGGCGTTAAGCGTTTTAGATGTTGGGATAGTTGTATGTATAGCGACTTTACTAAAATGGCAGCCGAAAACCCTAGAAAAAATCAAATGCAAAGATTTAGACAAAGGTTTATGCACAAACTCGTATATTATCCATCGAATAACTGCGGACTTTATAGTTGCGTAGGATGTGGTAGATGCGTTAAAAAATGCCCACAATCTTTAAATATTGTAAAAGTAATTAAAAAACTCGGGGGTAAAGACAATGATTAATGAAGTTTTAATTCCAAGTATAGGTGTTATTACCGATATTAGAAAAGACACGCCCGACGTAAAAACTTTTAGGGTAGTAGGACTTGACGGCAAAAAACTTTTCGAGCATATGCCAGGTCAGTGTGCTATGTTGTCAATTCCAGGCGTAGGCGAGGCTATGTTTTCTATCACAAGTTCACCAACTAATACCGAATTTATGGAATTTTCTATTAAAAAGTGTGGTTGCGTAACTTCGTGGTTACATCAAGCCGAAGTAGGTCAACAAATTACCGTAAGAGGTCCTTATGGAAACGGATTTCCGGTTGAGGACGCTTTTAAAGGCAAGAATATGCTTTTTATTGCAGGTGGTATAGGTTTAGCCCCACTTCGTTCGGTAATTAATTACATAAGGTCTAATAGGGCAAATTACGGCACGGTAGATATCGTGTACGGTGCAAGGTCAATGGACGATTTAGTTGACATTAACGAAATTCAAACTGAATGGGTTAACGAAAAAGATTTTAACGTTTATTTGACGATTGATAGAGAGCAAGAAGGTTGGAACGGCCACGTTGGTTTCGTTCCAGCATACGTAAAAGAAGTAAATATTCCAACTGATAGAACTGCAGTTTTATGTGGTCCACCTATAATGATTAAATTTACTTTACAAGCACTTTTAGAACTCGGTTTTGATAAAACGCAAGTTTATACGACTTTAGAGTTTAGGATGAAATGTGGCGTAGGTAAATGCGGTAGATGTAACGTTGGTGATAAATATATTTGTAAAGACGGTCCGGTGTTTAGAATGGACAATCTTGAAGAATTACCTTCTGAATATTAATTAAATGGAGAAAAGATTATGGAAAAAATGGTAAACGTTTATTTTTTCGGTAAAAAATATACAGTTCCACAAAGCCTAACAATTATGAAGGCTATGGAATACGCAGGATATCAACTTATACGTGGTTGTGGTTGTCGTAACGGATTTTGCGGTGCGTGTGCTACTTTATACAGAATAAAAGGTAAAACAGAACTTAAAACGTGTTTAGCATGTCAACAACAAGTTGAAGAAGGAATGTATGTTGCAACGCTTCCTTTCTTCCCACTCGTAAAACAAGTGTACGATATTCAAAAAGTTAAGCCAACTGAACAAATTATGATGCAATTATATCCAGAAATTTATAGTTGTATCGGTTGTAACGCTTGTACAAAGGCTTGTCCACAAAGTTTAAAAACTATGCAATATATTGCTTATGCTCAAAGGGGCGAATATGAAAAATGTGCAGAAGAATCATTTGACTGTGTAATGTGTGGTATTTGTTCTTCACGTTGTCCTGCAGGTATTTCGCATCCACAAGTTGCAATATTAGCACGTAGGTTATACGGAAAATATATTGCTCCAGAATGCAAACACCTTTTAGATAGAGTTGCAGAAATCAATAACGGCGTATACGACGAAGATATGAAAAAAATTATGACTACGCCACTTGATACACAAAAAGAACTTTATAATTCACGTAATATAGAAAAGTAAGGGGGGATAGGTTATGTATATATATACTGAAGAACAACTTAAATCAATGGAAAAAGTTGCTAAAACAAGAGAACAAAGAAAACAAAACCTTTTTAGAAGAATGACTGCCGAAGAAAAAACAGCAGTTTTACAAGAATTCCACCCAGACTACATAGAAACGGCTTACGAAACGCTTAAAGTTGGTCCAAATAAGGGAGAAAAAGTTCTTCACGAACTCGCATCTTTATTACAAGGGCATTCAAGAGAAGAAGTTAAAAAAGCAGATTTAGAAAATCCTAACTACGACGTAGACGTTTTAGTTATCGGTGGTGGTGGTGCAGGTTCTTCTGCCGCAATCACGGCTCATAACAACGGAGCAAACGTTATGATTGTTACTAAACTTCGTATAGGGGACGCTAACACTATGATGGCAGAAGGTGGTATTCAAGCAGCAGATAAACCTAACGATAGTCCTGCAATTCACTACTTAGACGCTTTCGGTGGCGGACACTTTGCTGCAAAACCAGAACTTTTAGAAAAATTAGTTTGTGATGCTCCCGATTCAATTCGTTGGCTTTCAGACCTTGGCGTTATGTTTGATAAAGACGAACAAGGTAATATGGTAACTACTCACGGTGGTGGTACGTCAAGAAAAAGAATGCACGCTTGTAAAGACTACTCTGGTGCTGAAATAATGAGAACTTTAAGAGACGAAGTATTAAATAGGGGAATTCCCGTAGTAGATTTTACTTCGGCTATTGAAATTATCAAAGATGAAGAAGGAAAAGCGGCAGGTGCAGTCCTTAAAAATATGGAAACGGGCGAAATTTTAGTTGCTAAGGCTAAAACGGTTATTATTGCTACAGGTGGTGCAGGTAGACTTCATTATCAAGGTTTTCCAACAAGCAACCACTATGGTGCAACGGCTGATGGTTTAGTTCTTGCATATCGTGCAGGTGCAAAACTTTTATATGCCGACACTTTACAATATCACCCAACCGGCGTTGCTGAACCTACCCAAATTTTCGGTGCGTTAGTTACTGAAAAAGTACGTTCACTTGGGGCACAACTCGTTAATAAAGACGGCGAGCCTTTCGTTTACTCTTTAGAAACTAGAGACGTTACTGCGTCAACTATTATTAGAGAATGTAACGGAAGAAATAACGGCATTAAAACTACCGATGGCGTAGGCGTATGGCTTGATACTCCGCTAATTGAAGAATTAAACGGAGAAGGTACTATCGAAGCAAGAATACCAGCAATGATGAGAATGTTTGGTAAATATGGTATTGATATTAGAAAAGACCCTATTTTAGTTTACCCAACTTTACACTATCAAAATGGTGGTATAGATATTAGTGCCAATGGTCAAAGTGGCGTAGAAAACTTATTCGTAGCAGGTGAAGCCGTAGGGGGTATTCATGGTAGAAATCGTCTTATGGGCAACTCGCTTTTAGACATTATCGTATTTGGTAGAAACGCAGGCAAAAACGCTAGCGAAAAATGTAAAAACGTTAAAGTAGGAAAACTTACGTTAAGTCACGTTGTTAAGTTTGAACAAGAACTTAAAGACGCAGGCGTTGATACGGGTATTGTTTCTCCAAGACTTTTACCAGATTATACACGTAAAGATATGTAATAAGAGGTAGAATTATGGAATTGTTTGGAGGGGCATATTCAATAACTGGAGTAACGTTTTTTCTATTCACTTTATTCGTTATTACCTTCATAGGTTATTTGTTAGGTGGAATAAAAATTAAAGGCGTTTCACTTGGAACGGCAGGTGTGTTTTTAGTTTCTCTCGTATTCGGTATGCTTTTTTATGAAGACGTAGAAAAAACCTACGTAAACGTTGGGGCAGGATATGACGTCGTTCAAAAGATAGGTCTTTTACTTTTTATAACTTCGGTTGGATTTATTGCTGGTCCTAATTTCTTTAGTGGTTTAAAGAAAAATGCAACTAGTTACGTATTGCTTGGTGCTATTATTATTGTAACTGCAGGTTTGGTAACGAGTGGTATTATGCTTGTTGATAAAAGCGTAAATTCGGCAATGGCAACGGGTTTACTTGCAGGGGCGTTAACGTCTACACCAGCGTATTCAGCCGCAATAGAATCTTTACCAGAACAATTTAAAGCAGTTTGTTCAGCGGGTTATGGTATATCGTACATATTCGGCGTAGTAGGGGTTGTTTTATTCGTTCAACTTATGCCTAAATTATTAAAAGCCGATATGGACAAGGAAAGAGAAGGACTTAAGGCTATTAGTATTGATAATAAAGAAAGAAGAAAAGACTTTTTTCAAATTGACGATTACGGCATATTTGCTTTTGCTATTGCAGTAGTATTAGGCATTGCTCTTGGAAATATAAAAATCCCGCTTGGTAAAGGCTCGTTTTCGCTTGGCATAACGGGTGGTCCACTTTTAGTTGCTTTAATTATGGGACATTTTTATAATATTAAAAGAGTTAAACTTATGCCGGATATGAAACTTTTAAAAGTGTTTAGAGAGTTTGGTTTAATGTTATTCTTAATAGGTGCAGGCGTTCCGGGTGGGGCTAAATTCTTACAACACTTAAACGCTATGTATTTCTTGTATGGTGCTATTATAACTATACTTCCTATGGTAGTTGGATTTATATTTGCAAAATTCGTTTTAAAATTGCCGTTATTAAATAACTTAGGCTCGATTACGGGTGGTATGACTTCAACTCCTGCACTTGGTACTTTAATAAGCGTTTCAAAAACTGACGACGTTGCTAACGCTTATGCAGCAACGTATCCTATTGCACTTGTTTTAATAGTGGTATTATCACAACTTTTAATTTTAATATTCCCAGTTGTGTAAAATTTAATATAATTTTTTGAGTAAACGATTTTTTCGTTTGAAAGTAGGGGAAGTAAGGTGAAATTCCTTCGCAACAGTCATTACGGTATAGCCCGATAACCTACCAAAAAATTTCAAGGTAATAAGTTTTGGACAAAGGAGACAAGTGCCGTTAAACACAAAGTGTTTGCCCCCTATTATCTTGATAGGGGCTTTTTTATACGGCAAAATATTATGAAAAAATTTACAAACTTTTTACTTGTCTTATTGCTTATTTGCAGTTTGACATTTGTAGGTTGCAAGCCCAAAATTGCAAACGTAGACACTATCGAAGATAAAGTTGTTATCTTTATAACCGATGCTGTTGACGACGTTAATTTGCTTGCTTTTATGAACCTTTTAAAAGACGACGAACTTTTAACGTTTGATTATCAAGATAGTACGTACGGGGCGTATATTACTGCTATTAACGGCGTTTATGCAGGTGCTAACGAGTGGTGGGCGTTATATAGTGACGACCAAGACGTTACTAGTGACGCTTATCAAATTGAGTACAACGGCAAAATTTTCTATCAAACGATTTTAGGCTGTGAAAGTTTAATTGTTAAGCAAAACAAAACATATATTTGGGTACTTATGGGTTACTAATATGAAAACTGCAAAAGATATAGCCTTAATAGGTATGTATATTGCGTTACTTATAGGCTCTCAATTTATTTTAAGTTTTATAAGTGGGGTTGAAATAGTAACGATATTATTTGCATCGTTTTGCTATAAATTCGGCTTTAAAAAAGGACTTGTTTTGGCTGTAGGTTTTTCATTACTTAGATGCATTATTTTTGGTTTTATTTTAGACGTAGTTATTCTATATTTAGTGTATTACCCACTTTTATGTTTAGTTTTTTCCTATTTAGGCAAAATATTTAAGGGTAAATTCTCTATTATAAACCTAGTTATAATAGTTTTAGTAGCAACTGTTATGACGATGGTTTTTACCCTTTTAAGCGACGTTATAACGCCTTTATTATACGGATATTCTATTAAGGCTTGGCAGTTGTATTTTACGGCGTCCTTGCCCGTTATGATTACGCAAAGCGTCGCTATTGCTATAACTTTTTTAGTGGCTTTTTATCCTATTCAAAAATTATTCAACTTAATAAATTAATAAAAACCGATAGGCGATTTTTAACTCAAGTTCGCCTAGCGGTTTTTTATTAAGTTAATAAAAGATTAAAAAGGTTGCAATAATATCAAAAAAGTGCTACAATATAACATACGTGTTGACATAAAGTCGTTATACAAAGGAGAATTTATGTTAGAAGTTGCTATAGTTATATACAAAATTATTTTTTATACCACAACGTTTCTTGCAATCTATTATACCTTTTTAGGTATTATTGCATTGTTTGCTAGAAAACAAAAATATAAAATTATTGAAGATAAATCTAAATTTTGTATTTTCGTTCCTTGCCACAATGAAGAAACCGTTATTGCGTCAACAATTAAAAATCATGCAAAAATGCAATATAACAAAGAGTTGTTCGACGTGTATTATTTGGCTGATAATTGTGCAGATAATACGGCAGAAATTGCAAGACAAACGATTGAAAAACTTGGATTAACAAATTTTTACGTATTAGAACGTCATGAAGACGACCCAAATAAAAAAGGTAAGCCACACGCTATAAACTGGGGCATTAATACGCTTGAAAGTGGTGATGGTTTTTATAAAAAATATGATAAACTTATGGTTTTAGACGCCGACAATTTCGTTGACGATGATATTTTAAAGCATCTTAATAGTCAATACTGGTCAATTAAAGAAAAGAAACGCCCAGTTATGATACAAACTTATCTTGATAGTAAAAATAAAAACAATTTTATTTCTCGTGGATATTTTGTGTCATATCGTTTTTCTAACGGTTTCTTTCAATTGCCACGTTATAAATTAGGGCTTGTACCAAGCGTTGGTGGTACTGGTTTTATCGTTACGACTGACTTTTTGAATGAAATAGGTGGTTTTCATTGTAAATCGCTTACTGAAGATTTAGAAATTCAAACTATTGCTACGCTAAAAGGTAGAAGAATAGGGTACAATCATTACGCAAGAATTTACGACGAGAAACCTACGGGCGTAGTGCAATCTGCAGTACAAAAAACACGTTGGGCTCAAGGACACTGGTACATATTTTTTAAATATGGTTGGCGTATGATTTTAAGAATGTTTCATCCTAAAGAGTTGCATATGTTTTTTAAAAGATTTGACAACTTTGTTTATTTATGTACGATGCTCTTTATGTTGTTAACTCCTATATCTATAATATTAATGGTAATAATGGCTTGTTACGGGTTTACAATTGACATGTCGTCTATATTAACTCAAATTTTATCGGTATTTTCAATTTTAATGTTTCCGGTTTCTTCATTATACGATGGTGGCAAACAAGAAAAGAAAAGGGTTTTAATTGATTTTATACCAAATATGATAGCAATGGCTATTTTTATGGGTATATATATGTATGCAAACGTTATTGGCTTATTTAAATGCTCTAACCAAAAGGTTTGGAGAAAGACTGCTCACAAAGTAGTTGCTTTAGAAGGCGGAGAAGACGAAGAGCCTAGCGTTGAAATTTCTCAAGAAACTTTAACAAAAGATAATTAGGAGTTTGTTATTAATGGAAAAAATCAAAGTTTTGCTTGTTTTTGGAACACGTCCAGAAGCAATAAAGATGGCACCGCTTGTAAAAGAATTACAAGCAAGAGAAGAATTTGAAACGATTGTTTGTGTAACTGCTCAACACAGACAAATGTTAGACCAAGTGCTAGAAATTTTTGATATCAAACCTGATTACGATTTAAATATTATGCACGACAAACAAACGTTATCAATGATTACGTGTAACGCTATGTTGGGCGTAGAAAAGGTTATACAAGAAGTAAAACCTAATATCGTATTAGTTCACGGTGATACTACAACGAGTTTTGCAAGTGCCTTAGCGGCCTTTTACAATCACGTAAAAATAGGTCACGTAGAAGCAGGTTTACGAACTTATAATTTGCAATCACCATTTCCAGAAGAGGCTAATCGTGTATTCGTAGACGATATAGTAGATTTATATTTTGCACCTACTAATTTAAGTAAGAGTAATTTATTGAAAGAAAACGTAAGTGGAGAAAAAATAATCGTAACGGGTAATACGGCAATAGATGCGTTAAAGTATACTATTCGTGACGATTATACTAATGAAGTTTTAGAGTGGGCAAAAGGCAGTCGTTTAATTTTACTTACAGCACACAGACGTGAAAATTTAGGCGAACCTATGCGTCGTTTTTTTCGTGCGTTAAAACGTGTTATGGAGATTGAAAAAGACGTTAAAGTAGTTTATCCCGTACATTTAAATCCTATCGTTCAACAGACTGCTAACGAAATGCTTGGCGACCAAGACAGAATTAAATTGATTGCTCCTTTAAACGTAGTTGATTTTCATAATATTATGGCTAAAAGTTATTTAATTTTAACCGATAGTGGTGGAGTGCAAGAAGAAGCACCAAGTTTAGAAAAGCCGGTACTTGTTCTGCGTGATACTACAGAACGTCCAGAAGGGGTAAAAGCAGGTACGTTAAAGGTTTGTGGAACTGGTGAAGAAAATATTTATCAATCTATTCTTGAATTATTGAACGACGATAAATTATACCAAAAAATGAGTACGGCAAAAAACCCGTATGGAGACGGCTTTGCAAGTAAATATATAGCAGACGCTATCGTTAAATATTTTTCTCAAACGAAAAAATAATTATAAAAAATCTCGCTTTACGAAAAGCGAGATTTTAGTTTATAAGGTTATTTAATTTTTCAGTAATGATTTTTCAAGTTCTTTTTCCTTTTCGTAATGTAAATTACATAGTGCAATAGCAATTGAATAGAAAAAAGTTGGATAAATATGGAAAATAAAGTTATCAAATAGGCTTGAAAATATTAAAGCAAAAACTATTAAACCAAAAAATATTTTTTCAGTATTTAATTTGTAAAAAACAACTTTTAAAGTATAATAACGATATAATCCGTACGCTAAAAGGGTAAAAATTCCACAAGTACCAAGAAGTTCGAAAAAAGTGTTGTGATACATACCAGGAATAAATCCCGTCCACGAAACAAATTCACAAGCGAAAAATCCTTGACCAAATATAGGGTATGAAAGGAAAGAATTAAAGGCTTGTCCCCAAAGTTCAAAACGTCCGTTGTCGGAAAACCCAGAAAGAATAATATCTTCAAAAAGTTTGGTTAAAATATTAAATTTTTGAGAAATTATTAAATAAGTAACTGTCAACAAAATGAAAACTACAATCGTCGTTATTGTTAATTTTAAAAAAAGTTTTTTATTATTGCCTTTTAAACATAAGTAAACTAATATAAATATAAGTAATAAAGTACCCGTCAAAATTGCGTTTCTACTTAATGAAATGCAAGCGAAAACGTAGGTTAAAATGCCTAAAACGTAATATAAAATAGCGTGCAAACTTTTTTGTGATTTATACGCAAGGTAAAATATAGCAGGAATTAAATAACACCCAAAGTTGCCGTAGTTGTTAGGATTACCCCAACCAAAGTTTAATGCAAACTTAAGTATTTTGCCGTCCACAATTACTTGTCTAGTAAGGCAAATGAAAATATATTGACAAATAAAAACTATTGCTAAAAAGGCACAACTTTTAAAAAAATAATCTATAGTTTTTTGGTTGTAGATTAAGTTATTTTTAAATAAAGACACTAAAAAAACCAAGCAAAAAACCGTAACTAATGCAAATATTAAGTTATTTACACTATAATTTTGATTAAATAAGCCGTTAAAACAAATTAAAATGCTAAAAGGTAATGAACAAAGAATAAGTTTAGTTGGTTTAGTAAAAGTTGCTTTAAATCCACCCCATAAAAGAAAATGAAAAATAATAGAAACAATTAAAAAACTAGAAAAAATAATAATATAAGGTAAATAACCTAAAACGTATTCAACGTATGCAGTTGCTCCTTCAGTAAAATTTTCTCTATATGGAATAATTAAAATAAAACCTAGCAATAAGGGAATAATAGGTTTTAAATCTTTACAAACGATAAGCCCAACGCTTAGCAATAATAAACATAAACATACTCCAAAAACTTCAATGGCAAGCATATACGATATAAGAATAATAAAAGATACGCAAAGCAAATATAAGGTGCTTTCGTAAAAATTATTCAGTTTTTTTACAGCGTCGTTTTCGCTTAAAAAGTTTCTTAAGTTTGTTATCATAAATGCTCCGTTTTAGTTAATAAGTATAAAAATTCTTGGTTATCAAAAAACTTTACATTATTATATACATTTTAATAAAAAAAGTCAATATTTTTTAATAGTTTAAATATCCGGTAGGATAATGTGACTATTAAAATTGAATAAAAACAAAATAAATTGAAAACAATGGTAAAATTACTTGACAATAAGCGTATTTTTTAATAAAATATACAAGCGAATTAGAATTTTATTTTGGATTAGCCCCCCAAATTAAAATTTTTGATATTATATTTATAGGAGAATTTTACAATGAAAACTTTTATGGCCAAAGAAGGTCAAGTAGAAAGAAAGTGGTACGTTGTAGACGCAACGGGTCTTGTACTTGGTAGACTTGCATCACAAGTTGCCGCAGTACTTAGGGGTAAAAATAAACCTAACTACACTCCAAACGTTGACACGGGTGACCACGTTATTGTTATTAATACAGATAAAGTAATTCTTACAGGTAAAAAACTTGAAAAGAAATTTTATACTTACCACACTGGATATATCGGTGGTCTTAAACAAATTCCTTACAGCAAGATGATGGCAGAAAAATCTGACCTTGCTGTTTATGAAGCAGTAAAAGGTATGTTACCAAAAAATAGTCTTGGTAGACAAATGATTACTAAACTTAGAGTTTATAAGGGTGCTGAACACAAACATACTGCACAACAACCTATTGAACTCAAAATTGAAAGGTAAGGAGATTGATTATGGCAAAAGTTGCAAATAAAAAGAAAGTTCAATTTTGGGGAACTGGTAGAAGAAAAAAAGCAATAGCAAGGGTAAGACTTGTTCCAGCAGGTTCAGGTAATATCGTTATTAATAAAAGACCTATCGACGATTATTGTGACCTTGAAACGGTTAAACTTATTATTAAACAACCATTAGTAGCAACTGACACGCTTTCTAAATACGACGTATTCGTAAACGTTGTAGGCGGTGGCTTTACTGGTCAAGCAGGTGCAATTCGTCACGGTATAGCAAGAGCATTACTTTTAGCAGAGCCAGAAACACGTGCTACGCTTAAAAAAGAAGGTTTCTTAACGAGAGACCCAAGAATGAAGGAAAGGAAGAAATACGGTCTTAAAAAGGCTCGTAGAGCACCACAATTCAGTAAGAGATAATTTTATAAAGTTAAAAGTGTTTGCAAATTTTTGCAAACACTTTTTTTTGAATTTATAAAACAATAAGGCGTAGAGATTTACTCTACGCCTTTAAAATTAAACTATGTAATTATCTTCTCATTATTCTTTCAAGTAATGCTTTTTCAGAATCAGTAACTTCGCCGTCAGCAGTAATGATTAAAATACCAAGCGTAGCAACTGCAACTGCAACTTCGTTTGGCGATGCGTCAACAAGTTCATCCATTTCTTTAACAAAATTAGAATCAGAACCATAGTTAGTAATATTGAAGAAAGTATCGTTATCAATATCTAAGTTGAATAACTTTTTAAATAAAACATATTCGTCGTTTCTAGTCTTTTTATCGCCAGATACGAATAATTTAAAAATGTTGATTAAGAAAGCACTAGTTGCTTCAGTACTAACGTTAAGTTTCTTTAATTGAGCAATAATAGTACTAGTTGCACTATTTGCAATAGAAACTCTTTGGTCCATAGACATAGATTTACTTTGATTAATTAAATCGTTAACAGTTGCCATATTAATTACTTTGTATAATTTGTCTTGAAAATTATACAATCTCCTTTAAAAATATTTTTAATACTTACCAAGACAAAAGTATTATATTAACATTATAGTACATAGTTGACAAAATTGCAATAGATTTTTAAATTTTTTTCATAATAAATTGACCTGTTCGGCATTTTTTGATAAGCCCGTACACGTCGTTTGCAAATATATCTTTTTCAATGCAACGCATTGCAATTCCGCTTAATTTATTTAAAGAACTTTTTCTTTCGATAACGGGTAAAGTATTAGCGTTGCTTATAAGTTTTAATAAATTTTCTTTACCTTTTTTAAGTGCAAGCACTCTAAAATAAAGTGGACTTTTTAAGCAGTTTTTTATAAGATTTTTATCAATATTAAGCATATTGTTTATTAAAATACGTCTAATTCTTGCATCGGTATAGCGTTTTGTGTTTAAAACTTTTATTAATTCTTCTACAGTCAAGCAGTCGTTTAACACATTTTTTAATTTGTTTTCAAGACCTTCGTTACAATCGGTAATTTGCTTTAAACTTTCTATGTTAGAATTGAGTAAAGCGTATAAAATTTCTCTATCGCCGTTGTAAATAGAAGATGGTAATTCATTAAAAACGAAATCGGGCATAGTCAACTTAATATCACGAATTTTTCCGTCAACAATTGATTTTCTTATGCTTAAGGCAGAAGAAAATTCGCCGTCAAGATTATCGTTATTATAGCCGTTGTCTTGACGTTTTAATATTTCTATATTAAAATCGTAATTGTTTTCATAAATAGCCTTAACGTATTCAAGTCCTAAGATATTGTTTGGTTTATCAAGTAGCGAAAGGTTTAAATTAGCGTTTTTATAAATTTCAGTTAATGCTTGTTTTCTTGCTGTTATATAAGAATTTCCCTTTTTAAGGTTTTCTTTTAATAAGCGTTTATATTCTTCAGTTTCGTTACTTAAGATTTTTGCTAGATTAATAAAATCATCTAAATTATCATCTTCTGCACCAAAGCACAAGGTTTTTTCACCAGGAAGTTTTGAAAGAATACTTAACGCACCCTTGCTAAAGACTTCGGCGTTTTGTGACGCAAATACTTGTGGCAGTTCTAAAACTAAATCAGCCCCGCCTAAAACGGCGTGCGACGCCCTAGTATATTTGTCTAAAATAGCAACGTCGCCCCTTTGAGTAAAGTTACCACTCATAATAATTATGATAAAATCGGGTTTCAAGTTGTTTTTAACGTACCTTAGTTGTTTTAAGTGACCATTATGAAACGGATTGTATTCTGCTATAACCGTGCAAATTTTCAAAATTAACCCCTTTAACAATTTACTTTTAGAAAATAATGTTATATAATATATATTGGCGATAACGCCTTACGTATATAATACACTAAAAATAAAAAATAATAAAGTAAAACTAAAACTTTTTTAAGGAGATTTGTATGAGAGATATTCTTAACGAAATTAAGCAAAAAGCAATAGCCCTTAACAAAACCATCGTTTTGCCAGAAGGCGAAGATAGTAGGGTAGTAGTTGCGGCACAAAAAATTGCCGATGAAAAGATTGCAAAAATTATCGTTTTAGGTAATGAAGAAAGTATTAAAAAAGATAATCCTAGCGTTAATTTAGACGGCGTTACTATTATTAATCCTGTAACGTATGAAAAGACAACGGATTACGCACAAATGCTTTTTGATATAAGAAAAGGCAAAATAAATAAAAAAACAGGTGCTCCTGAATACGCAACGATTGAAGACGCAAAAGCAAGCATTTTAAAAGATTATACTATGTACGGCTCGTTAATGCTTAAAGCAGGCGACGTAGATGGTATGGTATCGGGTGCTTGTCACTCAACTGCAAACACTTTAAGACCAGGTTTACAAGTTATTAAAACTGCACCAGGTATTAATACTGTATCAAGTAGTTTTATTATGATTTCTCCAAGAGAAAACGAATATAATCCAGACGGCGTTGCAGTATTCGGCGATTGTGCTATTAATATCGAGCCAGACGCAAATCAAATTGCAGATATTGCTATTTCTTCTGCTGAAACTGCTGAAAAGATTGCAGGTATCGAACCAAGAGTAGCAATGCTTTCTTTCTCAACTAAGGGTTCGGGTAACGACGATAAATTCTTTAAATCAGTTCCTAAAATGCAAGAGGCAACTTTAATTGCTCAAAAACTTGCACCTAACGTTAAAATTGACGGCGAATTTCAATTCGACGCTGCAGTTGCTCCTGAAGTAGGTTTATTAAAAGCACCTAATTCACAAATTGCAGGTAAAGCCAACGTATTTATTTTCCCTAACATTAACGCAGGTAATATCGGTTACAAGATTGCACAACGTTTTGGTGGATATATGGCACTTGGTCCTATTTGTCAAGGTTTTGCTAAACCTATTAACGATTTATCACGTGGTTGTAACGTTGAAGACGTTATTGCCGTAGTAGCAATCACTGCTTTACAAGCAGAATAATTTTTAAGGAGTTAGAAAATGAAAATTTTAGTTATAAACGCAGGTAGTTCTTCTTTAAAATATCAACTTATAGATATGGATACAGAAGGCGTAATTGCAAAAGGTTTATGTGAAAGAATAGGTATTGAAGGTTCGATGTTAACCCACAAATACAATGGTAATTCTTATGAAATTAAAGAAGATATGCCAACTCACGCTGAAGCAATTAAACTTGTTTTAAAGACGTTAATTGACGAAAAAATGGGTTGTATTAAGTCAATGGAAGAAATTGACGCAGTTGGTCATAGAGTTCTTCATAGTGCTGAAAACTTTAGTGGTCCAGCCCTTGCAACTGAAGAAAATATTGAAATTTGTTTAGCAAACGCAGAACTTGGACCTTTACATCAAAGACCAAATATCGCAGGTGTTAAGGCTTGTCAACAAGTTATGCCTAACACTCCTATGGTACTCGTTTTCGATACGTCTTTCCATCAAACAATGCCAGAAAAAGCGTATATTTTCGGTTTACCATACGAAGCGTATAAAGAACATAGAATTAGAAGATACGGCTTCCACGGAACAAGCCATCGTTTCGTTTCGGGCGAAGCAATTAAATACCTTAACCTTAAAGAAGGTAGCAAAATTATTACTTGTCACCTTGGTAACGGCTCGTCAATTTCAGCAGTTAAAGACGGCAAATGTTTTGACACTAGTATGAGTTTCACTCCGCTTGGTGGTGTACCTATGGGAACTCGTTCAGGCGAACTTGACCCTGCAATTATCGAATTCTTAATGAAGAAAACGGGTATGGATATTAAACAAGCCGTTGATTATCTTAACAAAAAATCGGGTATGCTTGGTATTAGTGGCGTAAGTTCGGATTTTAGAGATTTACGTAACGCCGCTAACGAAGGTAATCATAGGGCAAAACTTGCTCTTGACATTTTCTCTTATAGCGTTAAAAAATATATCGGTTCGTACGCTGCTGCAATGGGTGGTGTTGATTGTATCGTATTTACGGCAGGTGTTGGCGAAAACGATGCTAATATGAGAAGGGAAATTTGTGAAGAATTAGAATTCCTTGGCATTAAAATCGACCAAGATAAAAATAACACTAAAAACAACGGCGAAATTAGGGATATTACTGCAGTTGACGGCAAAGTTAAAGTGCTTATTATTCCAACTAACGAAGAACTCGTTATCGCAAGAGATACGTTAAACTTAGCCTTTTCTAAGTAATAAATTATTGAAAAAGGTCAGTTAAAAGTTTGACAATAAAGTATAAATATATTATAATTAATCAGCAATATAATGAAAATCGATGTAAGAAAATTAAAATACAGCGGTAAATTTGAAAGCGATTTTGAATTTGATTATAAGCCGAAAGGCGATATAGTATTAATTCCAGACGCCCGTATCGACAAACTCGTTAAAGTAAAAGGTTCTTTGGAACTTCACGATGAGGACGTTTACGTTGACGGAACGGTCGAATGCACCATTGTTGGTAAATGTGCAAGGTGTCTTGAAGATGCCGTATACTTTTTTAAGCGTGACTTTTCTTTTAAATTCGTTCTTTTTGATGCAGATGAAGACGATTATTATTATAAAAGTGGCGTGGTAGATTTAACGGATGCTATAAACGACGTATTTTATACAGAAATGGTTTCTACGTTATATTGTAAAGACGATTGTAGGGGTTTATGCCCAAATTGTGGGGTTAATCTTAATCAATCGGCTTGTAGTTGTAAAAAATAAAAAGAGAGGTAATTAAAAATGGCAGTTCCAAAGTCGAAAGTATCAAAACAAAGAGGTAATAAAAGATTTGCTAGTAACTATAAAGCAAGCGTACCTACACTTGTTGAATGTCCTCAATGCCACGAAATGAAACAATCTCATAGAGTTTGTCTTAAATGCGGTTATTACGATGGTAAACAAGTAATTGAAGTTGCTGATAAAAACAACGATTAATAAAAGAAAAAGTCATATTTTTATATGACTTTTTTGTTTTTTAGGAATTATAAAATGTTAAAAGAAAAGGTTTTAGTGCTTATTAGTAAAATAGGTGTACTTGACTATAATCTTCCAAGTTATATTGCTAGTCAAATTGAAGAAATTACTAACGTCGCTTTAAAAGAGCAAAAATATTCGGCGTATCGGTTATTAAATAAAGGTTTAACTTTGCTTGGCTATAATGGTGGGTTAAGTCAAAAAATTTTAAAAAAAGGACAAGACGGCAAACCGTTTTTCGACGACTTATGTTTGTCTATAACGCATACTAAGGGAGTTGCAAGCGTATGCTTTTTTTCAAATTCCGTGGGTATTGACGTTGAAAAAATTAGTAGGTTTGAAAAGTTTAAGTTGCCTCAACTTATGGGGCTTCCGTATCACTTGCCTAAGGAAACGTATGCTAAAGAGTGGACTAAAAAAGAAGCCTCGTTTAAAGTTGACGGAGGTAAGGTTTTTAGCCCCGTAAACGTTAATTGCGACGAATTTAATACAAAGACCATAAAAATATTTAACGGCGACGAGGGCTACTTTTTAACCCTTTCAGCAAAGTGTGATTACGTCGTAGAGTACATTGTTTTAGACGGCGAAACGACTACTAAATATACGGGCGTTGAAGAAATAATTTTATAACTTAATTTTTTATAAAAACAAAGCGATAGTTTGATTAACTATCGCTTTTTTGTTAATAATTATTATTAAATCTTTATTATTTTACAAGTTGGTGGGATTTGGAAAAATCCGTCTAAATCGTGGTTGGTAATTAAAATGTCAACGTCGTTCAAACGGCATAACGAATATGAACTAGGTGCGTCAAACTTAGTTTTATCTAATAATAAAACCTTCGTTTTGCTATGATTTAACATTGCTTTACGCATAGGTATTTCTTCTTCAAAGCAGTCGTACAAATTACCGTCGCTAGTAATCGACGCAACTGAGAAAAATACTACGTCTGCTTTAAATTGACTAATTACGCTTTCGCCTTGATATCCAACTAAAACGGAATTGTTGCTTTGAGAAATTGCACCGCCGGTTGAATAAACTTTTAAGTTGGCTTTAGATAGTTCGCACAACGTGTCTATTCCGTTAGTAATAATCTTTAGGTTTTTAAAGGCTTTTAAAAACGTCGCAACGTAAAAGGCTGAAGTAGAGCCGTCTAAAAATATTACGTCACCATCTTTAATTAAAGTTGACGCAACGCTTGCAATAGCACGTTTTTCTTTTATATTTTGGTGAAAACGAAAAGTAAAACCAGGCAAAATCATATTACTATCGTTAATTTTCGCACCACCGTGAGTTCTTGTAATTAAACCGTTTTGTTGTAAAAGGTTTAATTTACGCCTAACCGTTGAAGGCGAAAGAAATAAACTTTCAGCAATTTGTTCTACCGTTGAAAATTGTTTAAGTTGTAAAAAATCTAAAATTTCTTTTTCTTTATTGTCGTTCATATTTGACCGTTTGAGCAAAAAATCCTTTTAAAATTGACTAAATAAGCAAAATACTTATCAAAATTAATAAATTTAGGATTATATATTGCGTATTTGATTATTTGTATTATAATTATATTATACTATTATTATCTTGTCAATAAAAAATCGAAAAAGGGTGAAATATGTTTGATATAGCAGTTATAGGCGGTGGCGTTATAGGGGCTACAATTTTAAGAGAACTTACTAAATTTAGTTTAAAGGTAATAATGCTTGAAAAAGAAAGCGACGTATCAATGGGGCAAAGTAGAGCAAATAGTGGAATTGTCCACGCAGGATACGATGCTATTCCTAATACGAATAAAGCAAAGTTTAATAAACTTGGCAATGAAATGATGCAAGATTATTGCTACGAACTTGGCGTTAAGTACGTTAATAATGGTAGTTTAGTCGTAGCCTATGACGACGAGCAAATGAAAACGCTTTATACTTTATTAGAAAGGGGAAAACAAAATCAAATTAAAGATTTATCTATTATTGATAAAGACCAACTATTTATTTTAGAGCCTAGCCTTTCAAGAAATGCAATAGGGGCTTTATATGCTAAAAGGGGAGGAATAGTTTGTCCTTACGAATTAACTATTGCGTCGGTTGGTAACGCTATGGATAACGGGGCTAAGTTAGAATTAGATTTTGAAGTTGATAAAATTATAAAAACTCAAAACGGCTACCTTATTCAAAGTGCAAGTGGTAAAAAAGTAGAAAGCAAAATGATTATAAATTGTGCTGGCTACGGCAGTCAAAAAATTGCAAATTTAGTTGGAGATTTTTCTTTTAAAATAGGGGCACGCCGTGGTGAGTATATATTGCTTGATAGAGAAAGTGGTGATTTTGTTAAACGTACTATATTTGCAACACCGACTAAAAATGGCAAAGGAATATTAATTACCCCAACGGTAGACGGAAATATTTTACTAGGTCCAACGGCAGAAGAAATACAAGAAAATAATACGAATACTACTGCGTTAGGATTAGCAAAAATAAAAACTATTGCGTCGTCAATGGCTGAAAAAGTGCCGTTTTATAACACTATAACCTCATTTTCGGGCGTTAGAGCCTTTTGTGACCGCAATGATTTTGTTATTGAAGAAAGTAAGGTTGCTAAAAATTTTATTAACGTTGCGGGTATTGAATCGCCAGGGTTAACGTCTGCTCCAGGAGTAGCAAAATACGTCGTTGAAGAACTAGTAAGTAAAAGTTTTGAACTTAATAAAAATCAAAATTTTAACGGAGTTAGAAAACCCGATTATTTCTTTAATAGATTATCCATAGAAGAAAAGAACAAAATAATAAAGGAAAATCCTTCGTACGGCAATATAGTTTGTAGGTGTGAAAAAATTACCGAAGGTGAAATTATAAGGGCAGTAACCGAAAATCCTAAAGCAACTACGATTGACGCCGTTAAAAGAAGAACGAGAGCAGGTATGGGTAGATGTCAAGGGGGGTTTTGTCAGCCAAGAGTTGCAGAAATTATTGCAAACGTTTTAGGCGTTGATTTAAAAGACGTAACTAAAAACGGCGGTAAATCTAATATTATTATAGGGAGAACTAAATGATGTACGAACTTATAATTATAGGCGGAGGTCCAGCGGGGTTAGCGGCAGCAATATCTGCGTACGATAACGGCGTTAAAAATTTATTAATTATTGAAAGAGAAGATTGCTTAGGCGGTATCTTAAATCAATGTATTCATAACGGATTTGGACTTCAAAGGTTTAAAGAAAGTTTAACAGGGCCAGAATACGCCGATAGGTTTATTCAAGGCGTTTTAGAAAGAAAAATTCCATATAAAATTAACACTACCGTTTTGTCTTTAACAAAAGATAAAGAAATTACGGCAATTAATAAAACCGACGGAGTTTTTATCCTTAAAGCAAAAGCAATAATTCTTGCTATGGGTTGTAGAGAAAGGTCTAAGGGGGCGTTAGATATCGCAGGAAGTCGTCCTGCGGGATTATATAGTGCAGGGACTTGTCAAAAATACGTTAATATAAAGGGATATATGCCGGGTAAAAACGTCGTTATTTTAGGCTCTGGCGATATAGGTTTAATTATGGCAAGAAGAATGACGCTTGAAGGAGCAAAAGTCCACGCCGTATGCGAACTTATGCCTTATTCTTCGGGACTAAAAAGAAATATTTCGCAATGTTTAGATGATTTTGGTATTCCGCTTTTACTTAGCCATACAATTACTGAAATAGAAGGCAAAGATAGGGTAACGGGTGTAAAAATCGCTAAGGTTGACGAAAATAGAAAACCTATTTTATCTACCGAAAAGCATTATGATTGCGATACGGTGTTGTTTTCTGTCGGTTTAATTCCCGAAAACGAACTTTCAAAAGATGCTGGCGTAGAGTTGTCGCCAAAAACAAAGGGTGCAGTAGTTTACGAAAATAGAGAAACTATGGTCGAAGGTATTTTTGCTTGTGGTAACGTACTTCAAGTTCACGACCTTGTCGATTTTGTTTCGGAAGAAGCCGAACTTACGGGTAAATCAGTTGCCGAGTATATTAAAAATGGTGAGAAACAAAGGAACGTAGTAAATGCTATTAATGGTAAAAACGTAAGTTACGTGTTACCACAAAAAATTGATAAAAATGCAGAAAAATTTGTAAAATTATTCTTCAGGGTAACGGGTTCTTATAAAAATGCTAAAATCACTTTAAAAAGTGGCGATAAAGTTTTATTAGAAAAAACAAAAAAAATAGTCGTTCCAGGCGAAATGGAAAACATTATAGTGCCTATAAACTTGATTAAAGACGTAAAAGATGATATAATTTTAAGCGTAGAGGTATAAAATGGAAGAAAAAATTTTAACCTGTATAGAATGTCCTATGGGCTGTTCAATAAAAGTAGCAATAAGCGATAATAAGGTCGTATCGGTTGACGGCTACAATTGTGCAAGGGGTAAAATCTACGTTGAAAACGAAGCGTTTTGCCCTAAAAGAGTAGTAACGAGTACCGTTAAAACTTGTTTTGATAAAATGCTTGCAGTTAAGACTGATGCACCCGTTAAAAAAAGCGAAATTTTTGACGTTATGGATAAAATCAATGCAATTTTTATTGATACAAAAGTTAAAATAGGCGATATTATTTTAAAGGATATAGTTGAAGGTGTTAATCTAGTAGCAACTTCACAAGTAGGCTAAAATGAAAGATTATTTTAATAAAGAGTTGTTTAAGTTTGATAGTAAAAAATTATGGCTTTTCGATATGGACGGAACTATTTATCTTGGTAATCAATTATTCGACGGGGTTTTAGAACTTTTAGATAAAATTGAAAAAAGTGGTGGTAAATACGTTTTTATCACAAACAACTCGTCAAAATCGGTAAACGACTACGTTGCGAAAGTTAACAAAATGGGCATTAAAGCAGATAAAGACAATTTTTTTACTTCGTCTAACGCAACTGTTAGGATGCTAATTGAAAAGTATAAAAACGCACGTATATATGCACAAGGTACGGCATCTTTTATCGACGAATTAAAGGGTGCAGGGCTTGATATTACTACCGAATACGACGAAAATTCCACTTGCGTTGTGGTGGGTTTCGATACCGAAATTAATGGAGAAAAATTAGTAAACACTAGCAAAACTTTAACGCTTAATAAAGTGGACTATTATGCGACTAATCCCGACTGGGTATGCCCTACCGAATTTGGTTATATTCCCGATTGTGGTTCAATGTGCCAAGGTTACGAACGTGCTACGGGCAAAAAACCTATATTTATAGGCAAGCCTAGGCCGACTATGATTTTAAAAGTTATGGAAAAGTTTGGCTTTACTAAAGAACAAACGGTTGTGTTGGGTGATAGAATTTATACCGATATAGCGTCGGGAGTAAATGCTGGGGTAGATACGATTTTAGTTTTAAGTGGCGAAGCAACGCTTGACGATTATAACCAAAGCGACAAAAAACCAACTTACGTTTTAAACCACGTAAACGAGTTTTTAAAAGGTTAATTACTATAATTTACTTTATTAAAAATTAACCTATAGTTTGATAATTTAATAGAATTTAATTATAAATAAAAAGACTAACTTAAAGCAAAGTGCATATAGTTAGTCTTTTTTCATTACTGTTTAGGAAAGGTCTTTTGTTTATTTTCACGATATTCAGTCGGGGAAAGACCTGTAAACTTTTTAAAAGCCTTAGTAAAGTGGTACGGGTTAGGAAAACCACATAAATTAGCAACTTGATTAACGTAAAGGTTTTGAGTGCGTAAAATTTCCATTGCCGTTTGTAATCTATATTGTAAGATAAAAGCATAAACGCTTTTGCCTGTATATTCTTTAAAAATTCTGTTTAGATATGACGGATTAAAATTGAACTCTTTTTCTAAGGTTTGATAGTTAATTTTTTTATTGTAGTGATTGCCTATATACTCTACAACCTTTTTAATAGTGCTTGTAGTTTTTTTATCTGCATTTAAACAATGGGAATTCACAAGTCGAATAATTTTTGCAATAATAGTTTTTAAGGTGCCGGAGTTTATTGTTTGTGCATAAGCGTCGTTAATTAAATACTCAGTTACAATTTTTTTTATCTCAACCTCAAATGCTGAGGCGTTATATAATATGATGGGTTCGTTAAGTATAGTAACGTCTTTAAAATATGGTCTTTCAATAAGGTCGGCATCTATATAGAAATTTGATTTTATAGGATGAAACGTTTTTTGTACGTGCGAATAATTTTGCGTGTAATCAAAATTTATTGCGTAATAATTTATTGTGTCTACTTCCCAAGTATATTCGGTGCCTGCACTAAATAAAATTATTGTGTCTGCATGCAAATCACAACTTTTGTTTTTAAAACGCATTTTACCATTTCCGTCAATTATATAAAACAATCTTGCATCAACCGTTTTAAGTTTATTAAAGGTATCCGTCTTATTTTGTTTTGTAAGTTGTGCCGTAAGTGCTTGTCGTATAAACGGGTTAATTTCTTTAAATAACATATAAACAACTCCTTATTTTTATCATAACCTATAATAAGCACAATTGTAAAGCAAAGGCTATTAAAAAGTACAAAAAAGACAAACTTTTGTAGAGTTTTGCTATTTTAGTTTTTTGCATTAAAATTTATAATAGACTTAATAGGAGAAAAAATTATGTTAAAAAAATTAACTATTGCAGTAATCGGTTGTGGGGCATTTTCTCATAGATTTATAAATTTGTTTAAATATCACCCTAACGTTAAAAAAGTGTACGTGTGCGATTTAATTAAAGAAAAAGCACAAAGTTTTTCAAAAGAATTTGGTGTTGATATTATTGAAAGTTTTGAAGTTGCACTTGCAGAAAAAAGCATAAATTGTATTGCTAATTTTACGCAAAGACATTTGCACGGAGATATAACTATTCGTGCTTTAAAAGAAGGAAAAAACGTTTATTCGGCTGTGCCTATGGCTTCTACCGTTGAAGAGTGCCAAGAAATAGTGCGTTTAGTTGAACAAACAAAATTAATTTATCTTATAGGTGAAACTTGTTACTATTATCCTTGTGCAATGTATTGTCGTGAAGCCTATAAGCAAGGCAAGTTTGGTGAGTTTGCTTACGGGGCATCACAATATTATCACCATATTAATGACATTTCTTATGGTAAGAGAAGCGATGAAAGGGGTATGCCTCCACTTTTTTATCCAACCCATTCAACAGCAATGATTTTATCGGCAACAGGTTCTTACGTTACAAACGTTTCGTGTTTTGGTAATAAAGAAAATACAGGCGACGTTGCATTTACTAAAAATGGTAATGTTTGGGGTAATGAATATATTAATCAATTTGTAATGATGCAACTTGCTAATGGTGGTGTAGCCCGTGTTACCGAAGCCCGTGGTTTTGGTTATGGTAGGCCAAGTTCATATATTTCAGGATTTTATGGTACAAAAGGTAGTTATGAGTTTAGTAATGCTCAACATTTGTTAAGTGAAAAAGACTTAGAAAGTGAAAAGGAAAGCATAAAACTTACCGATGTAAGTGATTATGTAAATCCTAAAAATATGATAGATAATAAAGATGATATAAATTTTAAAGAAAAGGTTGCAAACGGAAAATGGCAATGGAGTTCATTTGCTAAAGTACAAGAAAAAGAAGTTGTACGCTTGCCTTTATCTTATCAAAATTTAGAAAATGGACATATGGCTTCTCATCAATTTTTAATTGACGATTTTTGTAAGGCTGCTGTTACAGGTAAAATTCCTGCTCTTAATGCGTGGTTTGCAGCAAGGTGCAATATTCCAGGACTCATTGCTATTGAATCGTTAAAACAAGGGGGAATACCATTGCCCGTTCCAGATATGGGCGATGCTCCAAGTGAATAATATGATAGGGTATTTGTATATATTAGGGGCATTAATAGCAGGTTTAGCAAAAGGTTTTTGTGGGAAAAAAATAAGTAACTCAATTAATGGTTTTAAAGACTGTGTGTTTATAAACTTAGTGCGTATGCTTTTTTGTGCAATAATAAGTTTTGCATTTGTGCTATTTGAGTGGAATTTTTCTTCGCTTCAAATAAATGGTCAAAATATAGGAATTTATATTTTGTCATGTTTGGGTATGACGGTTTTTTGCGTTTGTTGGATGTATGCATACAAACAAAATGCTTATGTATTTTTAAATATTTTTACTATGATTGGTTCTGTTATTACTTGTTTTTTAACAGTTATAGTATATAAAGAAAGTGTTTCTTGGAATCAGTGGCTGGGTATGGCTATTTTGTTTTGTGCTGTTATAACAATGTCTAAGTACAACAAAGATATTAAAGGCAAAATAAATCCATTAAGCATAATCATTTTAGTGGTAGGCTGTTTGGGTTCTGCTGTTACCGATTTTTCGCAAAAAGCATATATGAAAAGTGGTGGTGAAAGTCCTGCTACGTTTAATTTCTACACCTATTTATTAGGATTTGTATTTCTTGCTATTTTATTATTCATTATAAATAGAAAAAAAGATAAAGAACTATTGACGCAAGAAGTATACAATAAAAAGCATATATTAGCCTACTTTTCAATGTCTTTATTTTTATTTGCAAACACAGCCTTAAAAACGCTTGCTTCAGGGGTGTTAAAGTCAGCACAAATTTATCCTGTTTTACAAGGATTAAATTTAATTTTATCAGGGCTTATGGCACATTTTATATTTAAAGAAAAAGCAAGTGTTAAAAGTATTTTAGGTATGGCTATGGCTTTTTGTGGGCTAATGATAATGAATTTATTGTAACTGATATAAATTAACATATAGTTCGATAATTTAATAGATTTTAATTTTAAATAAAAAGACTAACTTAAAGTAAAGTGCTTATCGTTAGTCTTTTTTAGTTTTCTAAAACTATTTATCTTTTTTTATAGGCAAACGAATTTCAACGTATCTTTCTTTTTCCCACTCGCCTTTTGGTCGCCAATGAATTGCTATGACTTCGGGTGCGTCTTCGAAAATGTGGTTTGACGTGGGTAACCACTCGGTGATAATTTTTTTGCGAAGTTCAGTATAATCTAAAATAGGGTATTTTTTCTTTTCAGTTTCAAATACGGTGTAAGTTTGTTTAGGAATAACAATCGTTTCAAAATCTAATTTATCTATGAAGTCAACACCGGTTACGTCTTTATTAAAAAGGTTTTCTCTCGTCCACTCGTCAAGTTCGTAAGCAACGTAAAAATCGTAGCCGTCGTCGTCGACGTTTGTTATTATCATATAATCGGTAGTGTAGTCGCACGATGCTCCTAAAAGTAGCCATTGTTTTGCTCTAGTCGTAGTTAAAAAAGCGTGCTCTTGACGTAATCTTTCTTCGCCGTAAGGAACACCCGTAAACCTTTTTTTATAGCCGATTAAAGTTATGCTAGGTTTTTCTTCAATTTTATAATTCATTTGCTTGTCTCCCTTTAAAATAGTTATTTTGGTTAGTTTTGGAAAATTTTTTAGTATACATTTCTTTGTAATTTTAGACGGCATAATTCCGTGAAACTTATAAAAAGCACGTGAAAAACTCTCAGGTGTTTCGTAGCCGTATTTATAGGCAACGTCAATAACTTTTGTTCTGCTTTTTAATAAATCTTGTCCAGCAAGTGTTAATTTTCTTTTTCGAATATATTCGCCAAGAGTAAAACCGCACGTTAAACTAAACACTCTTTGAAAATGGTAGCAAGAAGAATAGGCTTGTTTTGCAATTTGCTCGTAATCAATTTTTTCGGTTATTTTTTCTTCAATATAATCGACGGCTTTTAGTATAGTTTGAATCCAATCCATTTCTATTTCTCCACGCTATTATTATAGTTTGTTTTGATGGTATCTTCTTGACTTTTTGTGCGATTATAGAAATATTTTATCATACTATTATTTTAAATACAATAAAAAATTCGACTGTTAAAAGTCGAATTCAATTCATTGGTTAATTTGCAATTAACCCACTAAAAGTGAACTAAAATGTCAAGAGTAAATGCAAAAATCTCTCTTTGCATTTAATATTACAATATACAAAATTTTATGCTTTGAATTATTTGCTTTTTTTTATTTTTTATGCTAGACTAACATATAAAGATTAATATTGATTTATAATTAAGTTGTATAATATAACTAAAAATTCAACTTGCAAAGTTGCTTTGGTTCCTTAGTTAAATGGATATAACAAGCCCCTCCTAACTTGGGGATTAGTTCGTGTAAACACGATTTTGGGCTAAAAGTAGTATCTAAAATATGGCATTTCGTCGAGTTTTGGATATGTATTAACACGATGTAGAATTGATGCGGAATAATACCCCTAAAAAAGCACAAAATTGACACAATTGAATACTTAAACTATTCCAAAAGTGTGCAAAAGGCATTTTGAAACGGAATAGAAAAAAAGAGCCTATTTTTTGGAATAATAAGCGGAATAAAAATAAGTATTAGATAGAGTCAAAATGATAAAAATTTAATAATATGTTCGTGTACCTCAGTAGGATAGAGGGTTCGCCTCCTAAGGAAATCGCTTATCCACTACATATCACTAAATATGGTACATAATAGAGCAAATATACACCATATATTGTGTTTTGTCAACATAAAAAAACAAATCGGTATAAAAATTGGTATAAATTTTATAATTTTTGTTCCGTTTAATAACTTTCAAAACGTTAAAATCTTTCCGTAGCGTAATCGGATAACGCAATCGCCTCCTAACTTTGGGATTGACTCGTGTAAACACGATTTTGGGCTAAAGATAGTACCGAAAGCATGGTATTTCGTCGAGTTTTGGATATGTATTAACACGATGTAGAATTGATGCAGACTAGAACTTGAAAAATGGTGAAAATTGACACAATCGAATACTTAAACTATTCCAAAAGTGTGTAAAAGGTATTTTGAAACGGAATAGAAAAAAAGACCCTATTTTTTGGAATAATAAGCGGAATAAAAACAAGTATTAGATAGAGTCAATTTGCTAAAATTTAATAAATATGTTCGTGTACCTCAGTAGGATAGAGGGTTCGCCTCCTAAGCGAAACGCCGTTGGTTCGACTCCAATCACGAACGCCAGTTAGCCTTTTTACATAGTAAAAAGGCTAAAATTTTTTATTTATATATCCAAAACGGATAGGTCAAACGTATTGACTTTCTTTTTCGTTTTTGATATAATAAAAGCACAACAGGATGGTACGAAAGTACTGGTATGTAAAATCTCCTAGACAAGAAGATAAGTAGGTTTGATTAAAACTATGCAAGTGGTTTTCATCAAGTTAGACTGGTTTGTTTAGATTTATTTTATTTACTGGTGCTCGAATTATTAAGCGCACGTAGTGGGCTTTTTGTCGGGCTATTTTTATACCTTCTTGTAAATTACACAAGGAGGTCATTTTATTATGACGAATGAGGATTTAAGATTTATTGAAGAGCGTTTGGATTATGATTTTAACGAGCCTAAATTATTAAGACAGGCATTTACTAGAAAGTCTTATTCAGACGAAGGGAACGGTGCGCATCATAACGAGGTTCTTGAATTCTATGGCGACAAGGCATTAGAGTTTGTTGTTATGAAAAAGCTTAGTGTTTGTTATGGAGATAGAACTCAAAATGACAAATATACGTCCATAAAGACAGAAGGGCAACTAACCGA
>JAZRIP010000013.1:0-47156 GCA_045645345.1 Christensenellaceae bacterium | reverse complement strand
TTGCATATGCTATTAGCGTATAGTATAATAAAATAAAAAGGAGAAAAGTCCAATGGGTTAGATAGCATTATTTTTTTATCTAACAAATGAGGAGGTTATTATGAAAAAAATAATTATCTTAACAATATTAATGTTGTTTTTTTTATTCAGTTTTATATTCACAATAACGGCTTGCACCAAAAGAGAAGAATATGTTGAAGGCACTTTTGTTGTAAGTATCAATCCTGAATATAAAAACGTTTTTTGTGAGAAAAGATTTACAATTGAAGACTTTAAAAACGAATATATTGAGAGTATTCGATATGATATATGGTATTCGAATGAACAGGAAGAAATTGGGTATATCTATGTGCAATTAAAAGAGCAATACGTAGAATGTATAAATGAAGTTATGAAATCTGTAAACGAATTGGATTTTGTAAAAAATGTAGAAAGAGTTCCTACAATTCAAATAATGGGTTAGATAGCATTATTTTTTTATCTAACAAATGAGGAGGTTATTGTGAAAATAAAACTTAAAGTTTTGTCAATGATTTTGTGTTGTATTCTTACTCTTGTTGTAGGAATGGGTTTTATGGGGTGTAATAAAACGGGGTTTGGAAAGTTGTATTCTTTGCAAGAAGCTTACAATCAAGGTATTATTACTAATTTAAATTTGCAAACGATAGCCGGGAAACAACCAAAAGATGTAACTTCGATTGATAAAGAAATCATAAAAGATGTTAAAACTTTATATTGCAATGCGGTAGAAAAAGAGGTATTACAAAACGGAGAAAAAGAGTTTTTTAATTTAAATGTAAACGATATACAAAAAATTCTTTTTTACGGTGAATATGATGGGGCTTATTGTTTTAGAGTTTGGAATTCACAAATTAATTATGGAGAAACTTTACGGCAAGAAACTGTTGAAGGTGTTGTTTTTACATTAACTGGGCCTAATTATTTTATCTGGAAATACAATTAAAAAAGTGGGGGGAGAGATAATGAGATTAAAAACTCGCATATTACAAAACTCGTAGTATTAGATACTATTAATATGCCAGAAGAAAAGAAAATTGATAAAATTGAAATCGATTCAAGTGCAAAATTATTTGCTACTGCTATTGAAAACGTATATCACGATAGAAAAATGTCTGATATTTATAACGACTAATTTAAAGCGTTGCTCTAAGCAACGCTTTTTTCTTTACAAAAACAATTATTTGTTGTATAATTTTTAATTAGGAGATATTAAAATGTATATAGTCGTAGGTTTAGGCAATCCCGAGCCAAAGTATTTTAAAACTAATCATAACGTTGGTTTTATGGTTATAGATAATTTAGCAAAAAAATTAAACGTTAGTTTTAATAAAAAAGGATTTCAAGGGGAATATGCAGAACTTAATATTAAAGGTCAAAAAGTTATACTTTTAAAGCCGTCTACCTATATGAATTTAAGTGGTAATTCCGTTTTAGCCGTTGCTAACTTTTATAAAGTTGACGCTAAAAATATTTTAGTTTGCTACGACGATATTGATATTGAAGTCGGTAAGGTTAGAATTCGTCTTAAAGGCTCGGCAGGAACGCATAACGGTATGCGTAATATCGTTAGTTGCTTAAATAGCCAAGATTTTCCACGAGTTAGGGTAGGTATAAAATCTACGCATCCTATAAATAATTTAATTGACTACGTTTTAAGTGACGTTAGAAAAGACGATTTGCCTTTTTTAGAAAGTGCAATTAAAAAGGCAAGCGACGCTTGTTACGATTTTATAAACGGCGAAAATTTAGAAAATATTATGAATAAATATAACGGTTAATTATGCTTGATAATATTTTAGCCACTAAAATTGTGGGTGGTACTTTTTCTCAAATAATTGACGATATTAGCGACGGTAAATCCGTCGCTGTTTTCGGTACGCAATTTTCTGCAAAATGCCATATAGTTTCGCAAATTGAAAAGCCCGTTTTGTATATTGTTAAAGATAATTTACAAGCACTTAACGCCGTTAAAGAAATTTCACAAATAACGGGCGAAGAAGTTGTCTTTTTAAACGCAAAAGACGATACGCTACTTTATAAAGATACCTTTAATAAAGAAAATTTATTTAAAAGAATTACCGCCTTATATAAAATATCTAAAGGCACTAAAAAAATAGTAACTACGATTGACGCTTTATGTCAACTTTTTCCTAAGAAAATAAACTATATAACTTTTAATAAAAATCAAGAATATAATTTTGAAGTCGTTTGTCGTGACCTTTTAAAATTAGGATATAAAAGGGTGGAATTTTGCGAAAATAAAGGTGAATTTTCAATTCGTGGCGATATAATTGAAATTTTTGCTATTAACCACGAAAAACCTTATAAACTAGACTTTTTCGGCGACTTTTTAGAAGAAATTAGACAAGAAGACGCTAATGATATTTCTTCTTTTACCGCGGTAATGGCTAGCGACGTTATTATTGACGAAAAAGAAATCGAAAATATAATAAATACTTTAAGAAATTCCTATAAAAAATACGGACAATTAGTTTTTATAGAAAATGCAAGAAGTATTTATTATAAACTCGTAGAAAAACTTGAAAACGATTTATTCGACGACGCTTTACAATATATTTTTCCCTTAATAAAAAACTGCACTAATCGTTTAAGTGACGTTTTTTCAAAAGATACGATAATTTGCTTTGACGAAAGCAAGTTTTTATACGATAATTTAGAAAATTTAGAAAAAGAGCATTTAAGTAGATGCGAAAGTTTATTTAGGGGTGGAAACGGACTTGATTTTATAAAAAATCAATTTATTTCTAAACAAATATTATTAAGCGAATTTAGTAAATTTAATAGTTTAGCAACGCAATCTTTTAAAACGATAATTCCGTTTTTTAGTCCACTTAAAACGTATTCGATATCATCGTCACCACTTGGAAAGTACGCTTTAAAACCAGACGAATTAAAGGTTGATTGTTTAGGTTGGTTATTAAAGGGTTATAGGGTAATTTTATGTTGTGGAGACAAAAAATACGCTGAAAAAACATATTATTTTTTAAAAGAAAATAATATTTTAAGTTTACTTAAAGACCAAATGCCACAAGAATTTAGTGGTATTTTAGTAACTAGTCACGAACTTGATAGTGGTTTTATTTATCACGATAGCAAGTTAGCCGTTATAGGTACTAACGATTTATTTTTTAAGTCAAAACAAAAAGAAAAGTCGTTAAAAAAGAAAAGGGGCGATATGTTTACTGCTCCTTCGGTAGGTGATTTTGCCGTACACGAAAATTTCGGCGTAGGAATAGTTAGGGGCGTTAAACGTATTTCTACAATCGAAGGTAGCAAAGATTACGTTGAAGTTGAATATTATGGTGGCGATAGATTATACGTTTCTACCGACCAAATGGATAAACTTTCAAAATACGTTGCTGGTGATAGAATTCCAACCTTAAACAAAATAGGTGGCGGGGAATTTGAACGCATAAAAGAAAGGGTTAGACAGTCTATTTCAAAAATGACTATTAACCTTAAAAAACTTTACAAAGACAGAAAAGAAAAGAAAGGTTTCGTTTTTTCTAAAAACGAAGTTTTTATGCAAGAATTTGGTGATGCGTTCGAGTTTGATTTAACAGACGATCAACAAGTATCCTTAGAAGAAATTTTTGCCGATATGGAAAGCGATAAAGTAATGGATAGATTACTTTGTGGTGACGTTGGTTTTGGTAAAACCGAACTTGCTTTTAGGGCGTGTTTTAAAGCAATTTTAGACGCAAAACAAACTGCGTTAATTGCTCCTACTACAATTTTAACCGAACAACATTATATGACGGCTAAAAAAAGATTTAAAGATTTTGGAGTAAGAATTGAAGTCTTAAATAGGTTTAAAAGTAAAAAATCGCAAGAAAAAATTATTGAAGATTTAAAAAACGGCGACGTCGATTTAATTATTGCAACGCATAGATTGTTTTCAAAAGATATAATTTTTAAAGACTTAGGACTTTTGGTGATTGACGAAGAACAAAGGTTTGGCGTTGAACATAAAGAAAAATTAAAATTAATTAGTAAAGACGTTGATACGTTGACGCTATCGGCAACGCCTATTCCTAGAACGTTACATATGTCGCTTTCAGGAATTAGAGATATTAGCGTTATAAATACTCCGCCTAAAAACAGAATACCCGTACAAACTACCGTTGCCGAACTTACAGACTCTCTTTTAAAAGACGCAATATACAGGGAAATTTCAAGAGACGGTCAAGTTTTGGTAATGTACAATAGGGTAGAAACGATATATTCATTTGCAAGTAAAATTCAGTCGTTAATACCTGAAGCCAAAATAATAGTTGCTCACGGACAAATGCAAGAAAAAGAACTTGAAAAGAATATTATGAATTTTTATCAAGGCAAAGCAAACGTATTAGTTGCGACAACTATTATTGAAAACGGAATTGATTTAGAAAGGGCAAATACTTTAATCGTTGAAAGTAGTGATAGACTTGGGCTTTCTACTCTTTACCAGTTGAAAGGAAGGGTTGGTAGAAGTAATTTGATGGCTTATGCGTATTTTACTTATACCGAAGGTAAATTATTAAGTGAACAAGCATATAAACGTTTATCTGCACTTATGGAATATACCGAAATGGGTAGTGGCTACAAAATAGCAATGCGTGACTTAGAAATAAGGGGAGCAGGTAACGTCTTAGGTAAAGAACAACACGGGCATATGGATAAAGTCGGTTACGAACTTTATAACAAGTTGTTAAAAGAAGAACTTAACGAAGTAACTAAAAATCAACAACTTGAACTTGATATAAAAGTCGACGCATATATTCCAGAAAAATATATTTCAAGCGAAAGACTTAAAATGGAAGCCTACAAACAAATTGCCGAAATTAAAAACGACCATGATATCGATAGGGTTACAAGTTCGCTTATTGATAACTTTGGGCAAATTCCTATTCAAGTTGAACGTCTTATAGATATAAGTTTACTTAAAATGCAACTTGAACGAATAGATGCAATAAAGGTCGTTATATCAAATAAAGTAGCAAAAGTTTATTTAAAAAATCTTGATAGTTTAAAAGACGGCAAAATTATGGGTAGACTTAACGTATACAAGCGTCAAGTTTCGTTAACTTTTGAACAAGAACCTATTTTATCTTTTACTAAAGAAGGGTATTTTGCCGAAGATTATCTAAAAATAATGCTTGAATTTTTTACTTTTGAATAATTAGAATACTTTTTTTACTCAAAATGGCTAAAAAGTTAAAAAAAGTATTGCAAAAAGACGAAAAATTTTGTATAATTGTTCTATATGTGTTACTATGTAACAATAATCTAAAAAACACTCTAAATGGAGATTTTATATGAAGAAATTTTTAACTAAAATGGTTACGCTAATTTTATCTTGCGTTTTATTCGTAGCAACTTTATCTGGTTGTAGTTTAATTACTACCGACGTTGACAAAGATATGTCTTTAATCGTTGCTACCGTTAGTATTGACGACGATATTAAAGAAAACGTTTATAAAAGAGAAATGGTTGCAGAATATAATTCGTATGGATATTATTACGTTAATTATTATGGTTATTCTGTAAAAGACGCTTACGAACTAGTTTTAGAAAATATCGTTAAAAATAAAATTATTCTTCAACAAGCAACAAAGGCTTTATTAGGACCAACGGGCGAAGTTGGTAACAAGGATACCGATGGTGGTTATTTTTATCAAGCAACTCAAGTTGCCGACGCAAATAGGACTTCTGTTGAAAAATTATTAGCAGGCGACAATTATGAAGGGACTCCGTTAGTTAATTTCACAAATGCAAAATCAATAATTGAAAATAAAGAGTATGATAAATTGTTAACTTTTTACGAAGTTACTAGTGCAAAATACGAAGTGTTAACTACGGCTCGTGCGTTGATTGAAACTTTTATCGATAAAGACGATGAAAGTCTTCCAGCATACGAAAACGGCACGTTTACCGCTAGGGCAACTTTGGCAGAACTTGAAGACGAAGGTGGTAACGAATACGAAATTAAATACGACGAAAAGAAAAAAGTAGTTACCGAAGAATATAAAAAAGCAGCAGACAAAGTTGCAAAGAGATACGATATTGCTTTTGATTCGTCAAGTTATGATAACAAATATGATTTATCTTTAAACTTATTTACTAAATACGTTGAAAAGTTTGAAACTTTCATTCAAGAAAAAGAAACTAAAAACGCTTTATTTAAAGCAATTAAAAAATTAAAAGAAACAGGACTTGTTAAGGAAAGTGAATCTTCAAACGTAAAAAACGTTAACGAATTATTAAATCTTACGTACTTTAAAGACTTGTTAATTGACAAGTATGAAACTGCAGTCGTTTCAAAATATAAAATGGCTCTTGAAAACCAACAAGAAAATTTATTTGATGAAAACACCTTATATAACGAATACGTAAACTTGTTTAAATCTCAATCGGCTGAAACCAACTCAAGCGTTACTACGTTTGAAGAAAAACTTTCAGCACTCGGTGACAATTCCTTCTTAGTTTACAATCCAGAAGCAGGTTATGGTTACGTTGCAAATCTTTTATTAGGTTTTAACTCTAAGCAAACTGAACTTTTAGGTGCAAAAGAAGAAGAAAAGAACGTTACGGCAGAAGAAGTTGAAGAATATAGACAACAACTTTTAAAAGGCTTAACTGTTAAAGATTTAAGAGAATCTTGGATTTATAATGGTTACGGCAAATACGACGAAAATTTAAAAACTTATACTTTTGAAAACACATATTGTCGTACCGATGCTTTAAAAACCTTTAACGGAACGTTATTTGGTGCAAAACAATATAAATTTAAAAACGACGACGGCGACGAAGAAATAGGTTATAGTTTCGACGAAATTGTTGCAAGTAAAATGTCGTTTAAAGATTTCTATAATGACGTAATGGCAAATACTAATTTATTAGGATTTAACCCTTCTTACGTTGATAGTAACGGCTTATTAAATATCGACTACAATAATCTTTCAACTATAGGTAGCATAAACGCTGACCCTGTCGGTTCTAAGAAAATAAGCGAAGAACATAAACAAATATTTACCGATATAATTTACGCTTATTCAACTGATGGTGGTTCGTTATCTGAAAACTACGGCTACGTTTATTCACCTATAACTTCTGCTACTCAATACGTTAAAGAGTTTGCCGATGCGGCTCAAAAAGTAGTTGAAAAGGGTGCAGGTTACTATACAATCGTTGCAACTGAATTTGGTTACCATATTATTCTTTGTACTTATTCGTTAGGTGTAACTGGAGAACAAGCAATGAGTAAGACTGACTTTATTGCTGAACTTAATAGTAACGAAGAAAACACTTTTGCTAAACTCTTTAAGCAAAATAAACTTGAACTTATTGTAAGTGCAGAAGTTGAAACGTTATCTACTAGTTTTATCACAAAATATTTAAAGAAAGTTGAATATTTTGAAGATAGATATAAAAGTTTATTTGGTGAATAATAAATGCTTAAAATTTAAGAAAAATCAAGCGATTTTAAAGATATCCACAACAAATTGTTTACGATATGTTGTGGGTATTTTTTTATGCAAAACACAATATATTGTGTTGTTTTTGAAATATTTTTAATTTTGTTGCATTTGCAACAGCCAAAAAAATATATATGTAGTATAATGTTCGTACACCCTTAAATAAGTGGGGTGACATTATACTTAAAAGGATAAAGTTTATGAAAATTATTAAGCGTAGTGGTGTAGAAACAGATTTTGATTTAGATAAGATTATAAACGCCGTAAACAAGGCTAATTTATCGGTTGAAGAAGAAGATAGGCTTACGCAAGAACAAGTTTTAGCAATTGCGTTAAAGGTTGAAAACGTATGTAAGTCAAGAACTCGTTCTTTAAGTGTTGAAGAAATTCAAGACCTTGTTGAAACTGAAATTATGCGTCATGGTGCTATTAACTTAGCAAGGTCGTATATTACTTATCGTTACAAAAGGCAACTTATAAGAAAATCTAATACTACCGACGAAAGCATTTTAGCATTAATAGAATGTAATAACGAAGAAGTAAAACAAGAAAATTCTAATAAAAATCCTACCGTTAATAGTGTTCAAAGGGACTATATGGCTGGTGAAGTGTCTAAAGATATTACTAGGCGTATTTTATTAGACCAAGATATCGTTTCTGCTCACGACGACGGAAGAATACATTTCCACGACGCTGACTATTTTGCTCAACATATGCACAATTGTGACCTTGTAAACTTAGAAGATATGTTACAAAACGGTACGGTAATTTCGGGTACAATGATAGAAAAACCACACAGTTTTTCTATTGCTTGTAATATAGCAACGCAAATTATAGCACAAGTTGCATCGTCTCAATATGGTGGTCAAAGTATATCTCTTACGCACTTAGCACCTTTCGTACAAATTTCTCGTGACAAAATCACTAAAGAAGTTGTAGATGAGTTTAAAATTGCAAACGTAACTCCAACTGACGAACAATTAAAAGTTATAGTCGAAAAAAGGGTACGTGACGAAATTAGAAAGGGTATACAAACTATTCAATATCAAGTAGTTACGTTAATGACAACTAACGGCCAAGCACCTTTCATTACGGTGTTTATGTATCTTAACGAAGCAAAAGACGAAAATCTTAAACATGACTTGGCTATAATGATAGAAGAAACGCTAATTCAAAGAATTAAAGGCGTTAAAAACGAACAAGGCGTGTATATAACACCGGCTTTCCCTAAACTTATTTACGTTTTAGAAGAAGATAACATCAAAGAAGATAGCAAATACTATTATTTAACTAAACTTGCAGCAGAATGTACTGCAAAAAGGATGGTTCCCGACTATATCTCTGAAAAGGTTATGTTAGAACTTAAAAAAGACAAAAACGGTGAAGGTCATTGCTATACTTGTATGGGTTGTCGTTCTTTCTTAACTCCTTACGTTGACGAAAATGGTAAACCAAAATATTATGGTAGATTTAATCAAGGCGTAGTAACGGTAAACCTTGTTGACATTGCATTGTCTTCTAAGAAGAATATAGACGATTTTTGGCGTATATTCGACGAAAGGTTAGAATTATGTCATAAAGCCCTTCAAGCCCGTCACGAAAGGCTTACGGGTACTTTATCCGACGCTGCTCCTATACTTTGGCAACACGGTGCGTTGGCAAGATTAAAACCGGGCGAAACTATTGATAGTTTACTTCACGGCGGTTACTCGACTATTTCTCTTGGTTATGCAGGATTATGGGAAACTGTTTTCTATATGACGGGTAAAAAATTAACCGAAGAAGAAGGTAAAGTATTTGGATTAGAAGTAATGCAAAAACTTAACGAATATACAAATAAATGGAAAGTGGCTGAAAATATCGACTATTCTATTTACGGCACTCCACTTGAAAGTACGACGTATAAGTTTGCAAAAGCCCTTCAAAAACGTTTTGGAATTATTCCGGGCGTAACTGATAAGAACTATATTACTAATAGTTATCATATTCACGTTACTGAAGAGATTGATGCGTTTAATAAACTTAAATTAGAAAGTGAATTCCAACGCTTATCTCCAGGCGGTGCAATTAGTTACGTTGAAGTTCCAAATATGCAACATAATATTCCAGCAGTATTACAAATAATGAAATTTATTTACGAAAATATTATGTACGCCGAATTAAATACTAAAAGCGATTATTGTCAACAATGTGGTTATAACGGCGAAATTCAAATAGTAACCGACGAAAACGGCAAACTTATTTGGAAATGTCCAAATTGCGGATGTATCGACCAAACTAAAATGAACGTTGCAAGAAGAACTTGTGGTTATATAGGCACGCAATACTGGAATCAAGGTAGAACGCAAGAAATTAAAGAAAGGGTTTTACACTTATAAAATAACGATTAGAAATCTTTTAGCTATTGCTAAAAGATTTTCTAAAATAGGTAAATTTATGAATTATGCTACGATAAAATATTATGATATTGCAAACGGAATAGGGGTTAGAACTTCTCTTTTCGTTTCGGGTTGTACTCATAAATGCAAGGGGTGTTTTAATAGCGAAGCGTGGGATTTTAACTATGGTCAGCCTTTTACTACCCAAGTTGAAAATCAAATAATAAAGTCGTTAGATAGCGATTTTATCGACGGATTATCATTACTTGGTGGCGAACCTTTCGAGCCGTCTAATCAAAAAGCCTTATTACCTTTTTTAAAAAGGGTAAAAGAAAAATATCCAAGCAAAAGTATATGGTGTTATACGGGTTATTTATTTGACCAAGAATTGTTAAAAGAAAGTAGGGCGACTACTAGTTATACGTTAGAAATGTTAAAACTTATCGACGTGTTGGTAGATGGTAAATTCGTAGAAAGTTTAAAAGATATAACGTTAAGATTTAAAGGCTCTAAAAATCAAAGAATAATCGACGTACAAAAAAGTTTAGAAAAAGGAGAAGTCGTACTTTACGATTTATAAAATTATGTCAAAATTACAAATTAAATTTAAAAAACTAAATCAAAACGCTTGTATGCCAACCTTTGGTACTGAATATTCGGCAGGAGCAGATTTATACAGTGCTGAAGAAGAAGTTGTTATAAACGCAGGGGAAACTGCTTTTATAGGTACGGGCTTAGCAATGCAAATTCCTACGGGGTTAGTTGGCTTAATTTACGCTAGAAGTGGTTTAGCGTGCAAAAAAGGTTTAGCACCTGCAAACAAGGTAGGCGTTATAGATAGCGATTATAGGGGCGAAATTAAGGTTGCTCTCCATAATCACGGAAAAGTTCCACAAATCGTTTTAAAGGGCGAAAGAATTGCTCAAATGGTAATTACAAGTTACTTTGCTTGCGATTATATTGAAAGTGAAGAATTAGACGAAACGGTTAGAGGCGAAGGTGGTTTCGGCTCAACGGGAAGTAAATAATAAGAATACTTTTTTATTTTTATATCATACTAAAAGTATGAAAAAAATTGATTATGAAAAAAGAAAGGTTTTAGAAGAATTAAAAAATGCAAGTCCAAACCAGGTTGGACGAATTTTAAAAAAATTTTTCAAATTAAAAAAAGATAGTCAAAATTAAAAAAGTTGCTTTAGAGCAACTTTTTTAATTTAAATCCCATTTAGGAATATAAGTTTTCTCGCTAGACGTTAAGTCTTGTATAATAACGTTTTTAATATTAAGTTCAAAAACTTTATTTAAAACTTTTTGATATTCCTTATTAGTTATTTTTCTATTAAGTTCGGTTAAGTCTTTAAATTTTTTCATAGGCGTATATTGCGACATTAGCGATAAATAAGCGTCGTTTTTATTATTTAAATTAAACCACTCGACGATTTTTATGCTGTCGTTTATTGATAAAGGTAAAATTAAATGTCTAATTATTACGCCACTAGTCATTTGTCCGTCTAAAATGTTCGTTTTCTTAGAGTTCATCATAAAATTTAAAATAGGCTCTACAACTTGAAAATAGTTATCAACTTTAGTGTAACGATTTGATAAAACGGGGCTAATAAATTTTAAGTCGGGAAGATATATGTCAACGTAAGGGTCTATTAATTTTAAAGTTTCTAAATTTTCGTAAGAGTGAGTGTTGTAAACGATAGGAATTTTAGGTTTATATTTTTCTAAGGCTAAACAAATTTGTTTAACGTAATGGGTTGGGGTAACTAAACTAATATTATCTGCACCTTGTTCTTCGAGTAATTTAAATATGTCTACTAAATCTTGAACGGAAAATTCCTTACCAAATCCGTTTTGTGAAATTTCGTAATTTTGGCAAAAAACGCACTTAAGCGAGCAACCGCTAAAGAATATAGTTCCAGAACGATTATTTTTACTAATTAACGGCTCTTCAAAAGGATGAAGATAATATTTTGCAATTTTAATAGAATTAGTTACGCCACATCTACCTTTATACAAGTTACGGTTGATATTGCATTTTAAAGGACATTGATTACAAAAATTTTCCATAGAACACCTTATATCTATTGTAGCACTATAACGTTTGCTTGACAAACGAATTAAAAGAATATATAATAATTTTACTAAAAATAACAAAAGACCACAAATAATTTTGGGAGTTATTAATATGAGTAAGTTTTTTACAAGTGAAAGTGTAACCGAAGGGCATCCAGATAAAATATGCGACCAAATATCGGACGCTGTTTTAGACGCTATTTTAGAAAAAGACCCTGATGCGAGAGTTGCTTGCGAGTGTAGTTGTTGTACCGGCTTAATTTTAGTAATGGGTGAAATTTCAACGTCGTGTTACGTTGATATTCCGCAAATTGCAAGGAAGACGGTAGAAAAAATAGGTTATACAAGGGCTAAATTTGGCTTTGATAGTGAAACTTGTGGTGTTATAACTAGTATTCGTGAACAAAGCCCTGATATAGCGATAGGTGTTGATAGTTCGGTAGAACACAAAAAAACGGGCGATATTGCAGATATTACGGGTGCGGGCGACCAAGGTATGATGTTTGGTTATGCTACAGACGAAACTGAAGAATATATGCCTACTGCGTTAACTTTAGCACACAAACTTACAAGAAGGTTGGCACAAGTAAGAAAAGAAGGAATATTAGATTATTTGCGTCCAGATGGCAAAAGCCAAGTAACCGTTGAATACGACGGAAGAAAGGTTAAAAGAATAGAAGCCGTAGTAATTTCTACTCAACACGCCGAAACGATATCTACTGAACAATTAAGAAAAGACGTTAAAAAACTCGTTATCGAAGCCGTTTTACCAAATGAACTTTTAGACGAAAATACTAAATATTACATAAATCCTACGGGTAGATTTGAAATAGGTGGTCCTCACGGCGATAGTGGCTTAACGGGCAGAAAAATCATAGTTGACACTTACGGCGGTAGTTGTGCTCATGGTGGCGGGGCATTTAGTGGTAAAGACCCAACTAAAGTAGATAGAAGTGCTGCTTATATGGCAAGATACATTTGTAAAAACGTAGTTGCTTCAGGGCTTGCTAACGAATGTACTTTAGAACTTTCTTACGCAATAGGCGTAGCAAAACCTTTATCGGTATATGTAAACACCAACGGCACGGGTAAACTTGCAGATAACGAAATTGCAAGTATCGTTGAAAAAGAATTTGATTTAAGACCATATTCTATTATAAAAACGTTAGACCTTAAAAAACCTATATATTCACAAACTGCAGCGTACGGACATTTTGGCAGAAGTGAATTTACTTGGGAAAAATTAGATAGAGTCGACGACTTGAAAAAATATTTAAAATAAAAACACGACGCAGTATATTAACTGCGTCGTAATTTTTTAAACGTAAAAAACGATGTAGCGTTTTGCTACACCGTTTTTATTTTATTCGCTATCAGTTGGAGTATCTTCACCTTGTTCTTCACTAGCAGTTTCAGTATCGTCGTCTTGTTCTTCGCTTGTTATATCGCTAGGAGTTTCACTTTCGTCGATAGGTGCTTGTTTTAAAGTATCAAGGTCGATAACTTCTTCGTCAACTACGTCTTCTTCGTCTGCTTTTTCAGCAAGCGTGTAGTCGTATTCTTCGTCGTCGTCTTCAACGTTGATTTTACTCTTTTTACTAGAAATAGCGTTTAAGGCTTTATCCCTAGAGTCACGACTATAATAAATTCTTGTCGTTTCTATTTTAGAACGTCTATTTTTAATTAAATTTCTAATAAATACCGTAACTAATACACCTAAAAGAACTACTGATAATAAAATTGAAATAATTTCTAAAGCCACGTTTCTTGAAGTTGAATAAACAGGGTTTGTTGGGTCTTCAGTTTCTTCTTCAGTTTCTTCATCTTCTACTTCAGTTTCGTCAATCGTGTTTTCAACGTCAACAGTAGTGTAGTCGATAAACTTGTAAAGGTTGTTACCTGCAAATATTACTTTAGGTTCAAACTCTCTAGTGCTTGTAACTTCGTTGCCGTCGTCGTCAAGTGAAGTAACGGTTGCAGGAAGTCTAGTATATTCTCTTTCAGTAAATTCTAAACCGCTAATTGTAGCAAAATCGTCTTTAAGAGTTGTTTTGTCTAATACGAAGTCGGTAGCGTCTGAACTTACTGCTGAAATGTTTTCAATATATACAGTACCTTGACCTTGGTTACCAACTTGCAGTTTATAGTCTACGCTACGGTTACCAGTTGCGATATACATAGTTATCGTTAAGAATTTTTGACCAAGAGTAGTAAATTCTTGTGAAGTAGTGGTAACTACTAAATTTTCCGTCCACACATTGTCATTGCCGTTTATAGTAGCAGTTTCGTAATCGCCGTCGTCGTTCTTAATAAGGAATTTTAAGTAAGCGGTAGAATTACCTACAACTGCAACGTTTGCCGAAACTTTAAGAACTGAATTAATTGCTAAGTTAGATTTGTAAGTTTCGTAATAAGAATTAGTATCGGTAAGGTTATTAAGTAATAAAAGTTGTAAACTTTTATCGCTTGCGAGAGTGTCTTTAAGATATGTTCTATCACCAAGATTAATAGAGTTGTCGTAATTATCTAAGTACTTAGTGTTGAAAATACCATATTCAGTATTAGTTTTATCAATGCCGTCTAATTTGTAATTATTATCAATATTAGTTACAGGATTTTTAGTAATTTCAAATTGTTGTGATAAGTCAACTGAAATCGAATAAGAATCTGCAGTTTCGCTTTCTTCTTTTTCTTCTTCGTAACTAGAATATACACCGGTTAAATTTAATTTATAAAGTGTAGTTGAAGTTTTAAGTGACGAATATAATGCGTCGTAATCTTCGTATTCGTCTTCATTTTGAGTTGTATAACTTTTTAAATCTGCAATGAAAGCGTAACCTTTAGTAAGGTCGGCGTTAACTTGTGCAATTTTGCCTTCGTCAATACCAAACGTGAATTTTAACGAGTAGTTAACGTCTTTATCAGTAGCGTTAGCAATAAATACGTCGTATTTTATCCAACTGCCGTAATCCCCGTCGGTAATCGTCGTAGTGCCTATAGAACTAAATACTGCAGTTTTCTTAGGACTAGAATTAACCGTGTTATCAATAACTTCTACTTTAAATTTATTTGAAGAATTGTTAGTAATCTTCACTTTAGAATAGAAAGTGTATCTAACGTGTGTTTTTTTAGCAAGTGTTAAATTGCTAATTTCGTGTTTTGCTGTTGATGCGTTAACAAAATCAAAGTAAATAAGGTTAGGGTTAGAAATTTGCAATTCAGTTTCAGCGTCAGTTAAAGCGTTTTGGCTTAAAGTTGAAAGAGTAGATTTAACGCTATTTAACGAACCTGCACCTATTTTGTTTCCGTTTGATAAATTATAAGTAATATTATTTGAAAGAACGCTTGTAATATAATCGCTATTAGCGTCGCTTGTAGTTACGTTGTTATAATTTGGAATAAACAAATAATTTAAAAGATAAGACGTCGTAGTATAGTAAGTCGAGTTTTGTTCGTTGTACGTTTTAGCGTCGCCGTTATCAGCGTAAACGATAGAACTAAGGTCTTCGTCATATTTGCTTTCATCAGTTACGTCTTTTTCAATAACGTTAGCAGGTAAGGTAAGTGCGTCGTATTCTTTTTTAGTATACGTTTCAAATTTAGCGTTATCAAAATATGCAAAACCTTCAACAAATCTTTTGTGATTTGTTCCGTTACCTTGACCAAGACCAAACACAACGCTAAACGTTGATTCAAAAAGTTCGTCACCTTTAATGTATGTTTCAAATAAAGACCACTCACCCTTTGTGTTAATATTGTTAAATACAATGTCGTTATAACTTACAGAGTTAACGGTGTTTTTTAATAAAACGTAAGCACCGAATTTGCCGTCGTTTATTTGATTGCTAACTAAGTCTTGAGTTTTTACCCAAACGCTAAATTTACCGTAACCGCCTTGTGGAACGGTTAACGTAGCAGAAGACGTAAAGTATTGTGCAGTACCGTGATTAGGAGTAGAATCAAGTTTATTGTGAATCATTAAGATTTTTGAACCACTCGTTTTAGCGTTAACGTGCGTATCTTCGTCGTCTTCAACGTAAGCGTCGTTAATAAGACCATAATAATAAGGCGTTTGTGGATTTAAATAAGTAGTTTCAGTAGCACTGCTATCAACCGGTTTGTTTTTATCGGCTAATTTGCCGTAAGCGGTAGAGCCAACGTCTATAATACCAGACGAGTATGAAGACGTAGGAGCAGTTGACTTATCTGCATCGTTACTTCTTGTCCATTTAACTGACGACGCATATGGATAAGTCGTTTCGTCAGTAGTGTAAAATTCAAAGTCACCGTTAGATAAAATTTGAGCATCGGCAATAGTTTCTTCTTGCGTAGTGTCGTCATCATCGTCGTCATCGTCAGTAGTTTCATTACAAGCACAAGTAAAAACTAAGCAAAACGCAAGTAAGAACGATAACATAGTGATAAACAATTTTTTGAGTTTCAAAGACGTTTTTAAATTCATAAGCCACCCTTTATAATTCGTTAATGAGAATTACCCATTATAATTATTAATATAATACTTTATTTAGTATAATATATTTTGAAATAAATTGCAATAAGATTATCAAAGTATTTTAAGATTTTTGCCAAAAAATAAGATTTGTTACGGCTTTTTTTATAACTTATACGAAAAATAAATAAATTTTACGCTTTTACGTAAACTCATAGTATGACATTAAAGAAAAATTTACTGCTAATTTTAACGGGAATTGTAACTGGAATAATTAACGGCTTTTTTGGTGGTGGCGGTGGAATGATAGTAGTTCCTATGTTAACGCTATTTTTAGGATATTCGCAAAAGCAAGCACACTCAACGGCAATACTTATAATATTGCCCATTACTATATTAAGTAGCGTAGTCTATTTTTTAAACGGAAACTTTAATTTTAACGTTGGATTACCAACTACGATAGGTGTATTTTTAGGTGGACTATTAGGTGCTTTTTTACTCAAAAAAGCAAGTTCAAAAATAATAATTATTATTTTTGCTTTAGTTATGGCGTTTGCAGGTATTAAAATGCTGTTTTTTTAAAATTTTACATATATTATGAAATTTTTATTATTCGTACTTTGTGGTGGTATTTGTGGAATTTTAGGCGGTATGGGTATGGGTGGTGGAACGCTTTTAATACCTTGTTTAACAATATTTTTTAGCGTTAATCAGCATTTGGCACAAGGAATAAATTTAGTGTCTTTTATACCTATGGCAATAGTTGCTCTCGTAATACACGCAAAAAACAAATTAATCAATTTTAAGGGAGTATTTTTTATAATAATACCTGCGTTAATATTTGCTTACTTGGGTAGTCTTTTAAGTAAAGGTATGAATAGCAGTCTATTACAAAAGTTTTTCGGTGGATTTTTATTAATACTGAGTATAGTCCAAATTATACAAATAAAATTTATTAAAAAAGAAGGAAAAAACTAAAAAAATTTTTAAATTTGCTATTGAAAAGTGTATAATTTTAGTGTATAATACTTGTATAGTAATAGGTATGCACAAAAATTTCCGTGCAAATTGATTAGTTAGAGGTATATTTTGGAAAAGATTGGTATTATTGATTTAGGCTCGAATACTGCTAGACTTGTTATCGTTAAAATGTTTGGGGACGGACATTTTATAGTAATCGACCAATTAAAAGAAAGTGTAAGACTTGGTAAAGATATGGAAAGGGACGGTTTTTTAAAATCGCCTCGTATTGCCGAGACTATTAAAACTCTAAAAATGTTTAGGAAACTTTGTGATGCTTACGAAGTTGAGAAAATAATTGCGGTGGCTACTGCTGCCGTTCGTAGAGCAAAAAACCAAAGAAGTTTTCTTGATGAAATCGTTGCAAACACAGGTATTAAATTAAAGGTGCTTTCTGCCGAAGAAGAAGCAACTTACGTTTATCGTGGCGTTATTAACACTATGGACGTTCCTAAAGGGCTTATTTTAGAAATAGGTGGTGGTAGCACTAAAGTTATATACTATAATAGACGTAATTTATTAAATTACGAAACTTTGCCGTTCGGTGCGGTAACTTTAACCGATTTATTTAGCGAAGAAGGTATTTCGCAAGAAGAACAAGCGTTAAAAATTGAAAATTTCGTGCTTGACCAACTTGCTAATATCGAGTGGTTAAAAGATATTGACCCTGAAACTAGATTAATAGGTAGTGGTGGTTCGTTTAGAAATCTTTGTAAAATCGTTAAAATGAAAAAGAAATGTCCGTTACCACTTATTCATAACTATGAAATTACTTTTGATGAGTTTAACGGCGTTTACGATATGCTTAAATCTCTTGACTTAGATAAAAAGAAACGCATTAAAGGTATTTCGTCGGCAAGGGCGGATATTTTGCCTTCTGCATTTGCAGTTGCTCACGCTTTTATTAAATATCTTAACTTTGACGTTATTACTACGGCGTCATCTGGGCTTAGAGAAGGTATTATGTTTAATTACGCCGTTCCAACTACCGTTGAAAAGCCTATTACCGACGTTTTAAGTTATAGTTTACAAACGCTTGTAAGATACTATCATTGTAATATTAAACACGCTGAACAAGTAGCAAACATTTCAACGCAACTTTTCAAACAACTTAGGGTGTTACATAAATTTCCAAGACAATGCCTTAAAGTTTTAAAAGTAGCATCGTATTTGCACGACGCAGGCACAAGTATTAAGTATTACGACTATCAAAAACACTCGAGTTATATTTTATTAAACTCTAATTTATACGGAATAACTCAAAGGGAAATAGTGCTTGCCGCTATGGTCGTTGCAAGTTACAAAAACGACGATTTTTCTTTAAACGACCTTGTAAAATATAAAGAATTTATAGGTGAAGAAGACGTTGAAGTGATTAGGAAACTAGGCGTAATTTTAAGAATAGCCGAAAGTTTAGATAGGTCTATGTCTAGCAACGTTATAAGCATAAATTGTGACGTTTTGGGCGATAGCGTAATTGCAAAAACTGAACTTGAAAGCGATGGTACGCTTGAAATTAAAGACGCACTTTCTGCTAAAAACGATTTCAAGAGAGTATTTAAAAAGAACCTTGAAATTTTATAGCAATTAAAACGCTTTGCAAGTAGCAAAGCGTTTTTTATATCAATTAAAACGCTTTACAAGTAGCAAAGCGTTTTTTATATCAATTATCAAAATGGAAAATATTGCTTGTTATTATAAAATTTTAGAAAATATCATATTTTCTAAACAACCTAAAATAGAATTTTTTAAATGGTATGCCGATGATAATTTTAAAAAATTTATCGACGAGTTTTTGCCTGAAATAAAAAATTGTTATAAACAAGAGCAAAAGTCGGTATGGCATTTATATAACGTTTTAGAGCATACCTTCGTAGCATTAGAAAAGGCGAACGAGTTATGTGAAAGTTTTACTTACGAGCAAAAAAAAGTCGTATTGCTTTCGGTGTTCTTTCACGATATAGGTAAACCTTACGTAGTAGTTGAAAAAGTTGATAAAAATGGTAATATTTATCACGGATTTCCTAAACATAACTTAAAAAGCGTTGAAATTTTTACTAGAGTAAAAGACGTTTTTAATTTAACAAAAAATCAAGAAATCGTAATTGTAAACTTAATATTAAATCACGATACTTTTAACGACGAAGATAGACTGATAGATATAAATTTATATTTTGAAAAACAAAACCAAATTAGTAAAGTTATTGACAAAAGTGACGTAGATTTTTATTTTAAAAGTTTAGTTATTGTTGCAAAAAGTGATAATTTTGCTCAAAACAGGCAAAAAACAAAACCGACGTTAAACAAAATACTTGCTTTTGAAAAACTGCTAAAATAAAACCCCTAGATTTTATAATCTAAGGGGTGATTTTATTTATTTTTCGCATCAAATATAACGTTGCAAATATCTTTTGCAAAATCTTGTTCGTGGCTAACTAAAATTATTGCTCCTTCATAACTAATAAGAGCTTTTTTTAAAGCCTCTTTGGCTTTTACGTCAAGGTGATTAGTCGGTTCGTCTAAAATCAAGCAATTTGAAGTCGTATTACACAAAACGCTTAATTTAACACGTACTTGTTCGCCACCACTCATATTAGAAATAGGTTTAGTTGAAAGTTCGCCTTTTAAACCTACTTTTGCAAGTTCTTGGCGTTGTTCCTTTACGTTAGACCTAGGGAAAGCGTCGCTATAATATTGCATAGCGTTTAACGTCGTTTGTGTAAAAGAAAGTTCTTGTTCTAAGTAAGCAAGTTTAGACGCAACGTGAAAATAAAAACGTCCTTTAATTTGTGGAATAATACCTAATAAAGTTTTAATTAACGTAGATTTACCAACCCCGTTAGTACCCCTAATCCAAAGTTTATCGTTAGATTTTAAGTGGAGTGAAATAGGTGGAATTAAAGGGTAATCGTAACCGACTTCTAAATTGTCAATTATTAAAAAGTCTTTTGTATTTAAAGGAAGGTAGGGGAAAGAAAAAGTAGCGTCGTGAAAGGTAACGGGTTTTTTTAAAACCTCGATTTTATCAAGCATTTTTTTACGAGAGTTAGCCATACCCGCAGTAGCCGCCCTTGCTTTATTTTTGTCGATATAATCTTGCATTTTTTTAATTTCTGCTTGTTGGCGATTATATTCGTCTTCGTATTGTTTTGCGTTCATTTTACGTTGATGAGTAAATTGAGTATAGTTGCCGGAGTATTTTTTAATTTGTCCGTTTTCAATGTTTACTATAAACTTACAAACGCTATCTAAAAAAGAAACGTCGTGCGAAATTACCATAAAAGTTTTTTTGTAAGAGTTTAAATATTTTTTAAGCCACTCAACGTGTTCAATGTCTAAAAAGTTAGTAGGTTCGTCTAAAAGCATAACGTCAACTTCTTCAAGTAATAATTTGGATAGCATAAGTTTTGCTCTTTCACCACCAGAAAGCCTTGAAATTATCGTGTCGTAGCCAAAATTATTAACTCCAAGCCCGCCTGCAACCTTTTTAATTTTACTATCTAAATCGTAAAAATCGGCGTTGTCTAAAAGTTCTTGTAAACGTGACGACTTGTTAATTAATTTTTCAAGTTCGTTATCGTCGGTTGTATCACCCATTTTTAAATATAAATCTTCAAGTTTTGCGTTTATTTCGTAAAGGTAGTTAAATGCACTTTTTAAATATTCCATAACCGTCAAATTTTTATCAATATTTGCGTGTTGGTCAAGATATCCCCATCTAGTGTTAGGTTGTTTTAATATTTCGCCTTCGTCTTGAATTAATTTATCGGCTATTATATTAATAAACGTAGTTTTTCCTGCTCCGTTAAGACCGACTACGCCTATGTGTTCGCCGTTATTTACACTCAAAAAAGCGTTTAAAAATAAATCCCTATCGTCGTATCTGTGCGATAAATTTCTAATTTCTAAAATACTCATAAATATTATTTTATAAGATTTAAAAAATTTAGTCAAGTTTATTGTACTTAATTAAAAAATGTGTTAAAATAAATATAAGGATGGTGCAAAAATGAATAAATATAAATATAAATTTACTCCTATCGTTATAGCGTTGCTTATTGCATTAATTTTAATAGCAGTGGCGTGCATAGGCTTAAACGTGTATAGATTAATCGATAATCTTGTAAAAAATAACGAAATTAACGTTATGAACTGGATAAGTTACGGCATAATAATCGTGTTATCGTTATTTGCCATTGTAATAGTTGTTTCAATGTTCATAAGTTCATATTATTATATTACGGATAAAAAGGTTGTTTTAAAGTGGGGCTTGATTAAAAACGAAATAGAACTTGCACAAGTTAAACAAATTAAATTAACGGCTGTAAAACGTAGGCTAGAACTTATCTTTGAAGACGAAAGTTTTTTCGTAATAGTAACCGATGAAGTTTGGTTTGAAAAATTTGTTGATGAAATTAAGGCGAAACGCCCGCAAATAACCTTTATTCAAGACTCGGTAAACACTGATAAAAAAGCATAATATTAGCAAAATTAAGTACGGTAACGCATGTTATCGTATTTTTTTTACGAAAAAATATAAAAATGTAAAAAAATTATATAAAAAAGGTTGACATAGTATAACGTTGTTTATATAATAATCTTGTTTAGTTTTGCTAAACAAAAAGTTTACAATCTCTAAATTATAGGGAGGCAATATGGTAATAGGTGATAAAATAAAGCAGTTACGATTGCAATGCGATTTAACGCAAGAAGAGTTAGCGTCCAGATGCGAACTAACTAAGGGTTACATATCTCAACTTGAAAACGATTTAACGAGTCCGTCAATAACAACGCTTATAGATATTTTATCAGCGTTAGGCACGTCGCTTAAAGAGTTTTTCGACGAAAAAGAAGATGAAAAAATCGTGTTTACCGAAAACGATTTTATCGAAAAAAAGACTGACGATATGGTTTTAAACTGGTTAGTTCCTAACGCACAAAAAAATTTAATGGAGCCTATTTTATTAGAGTTAAACGCAAAATGTCAAACGCAAGAAGACGTTCCACACGAAGGGGAAGAATTCGGTTACGTTTTGCAAGGTAAAATAGTAATTCATATAGGTAAGAAAAAACACGTTTGCAAACAAGGTGATAGTTTTTATTTTGTTGCAGACAAGACACATTATATTGAAAATGGTTCAAATCAAGTGGCGAAATTTTTATGGATTTCAACACCACCCACATTTTAAACAAGGGAGAAACTTAAATGAGTAAACAAAGGGAAATTTTAGACCAAAAAATAATTAATTTAGTAGGCGTAACTAAAGAGTTTGATGGTACGCCAGCAGTAGATGACGTAAACTTATACGTTAGAAAAGGTGAGTTTATAACTTTTTTAGGACCTTCTGGTTGTGGTAAGACGACTACGCTTCGTATGATAGCGGGTTTTGAATTGCCGACTTCTGGTAAAATTTATCTTAACGGAAAAGATATAACCGATTTGCCACCAAATAAGCGTCCCGTTAATACGGTATTCCAAAGATACGCTTTATTTCCACATTTAAACGTGTACGAAAACGTTGCGTACGGATTAAAACTTAAAAAATTAAAAGTAGTGTATGAAGACGTTTTAGGTAAACGTTTTGAAAGGGTAGAAAAATACACGAAAGAAGAAATAGATTTAAAAGTTGAAAAAGCCTTAAAAATGGTTGACCTTGAAGGTTTTGAAAAAAGAAGCGTTACTACGCTTTCTGGTGGTCAACAACAAAGAATTGCAATAGCAAGGGCAATCGTAAACGAACCTGAAATTCTTTTACTTGACGAGCCACTTGGGGCACTCGACTTAAAAATGAGAAAGGATATGCAACTTGAACTTAAAGAAATGCACAAAAAGTTAGGCATAACCTTTATATACGTTACGCACGACCAAGAAGAAGCACTTACTATGAGTGATACTATCGTCGTAATGAAAGATGGCAAAATACAACAAATAGGAACTCCACAAGATATATACAACGAGCCTAAAAACGCTTTCGTTGCCGACTTTATTGGCGAAAGCAATATATTTAGTGGAACTATGGTAGGTAAAAACAAAGTAAGGTTTATTAATAAAATTTTCGATTGTGTAGACGATTTTGACAAAAATGAAAAGGTAGACGTAGTAGTTAGACCTGAAGATATTGAAATTGTTCCTTTTGGTGAAGGTATGGTTTCGGGGGAAATTTCGTCGTGTATATTTAAAGGCGTTCACTATGAAATGGTATTAATGGTAGGTAGAACTGAAATAGTAATACAAAGTATTAAAGAATATCCACAAGGCTCTAAAGTAGGCGTTACGATTTCGCCCGATAGTATACATATAATGCACAAAGAGTTTGTTTCAAACGTTTACGACGGCTATATTACTAAAAATAATACGGTATGCTTTGCAGACGGTGAATTTGAGTGCGACGTATGTCAACTTTACGAAGGCTCTAAACTTGACGAAGAAGGTTATTTGATCACCGCAACGGGTGAAAAATTAGACTTAACTAACGTTGAAGTTAAAGTTGAAGTTGGTCTCAAAGATATTGAAATTATTGATAACGATGAAGACGGTAACGCATGTGGCTCGATAATTAGTATTGTTTATAAAGGCGACCACTATCAAATTATTATTCGTACCGACGACGAAGAAGAAGATTACGTTTGCGACACCGAATACGTATGGAACGAAAACGATAGGGTAAGCGTAAGAATTCCAAAAGATAAAATCAAATTAACTCTTAAACAGGAGATTAAAAGATGAAAGGAGCAAGAGTCGTAAGCGTTGAACCTTTTAAAAATGATAAAATTTCAAAAGGTTTATTTAAGTTTAAAAGAAGTCAATTATGTATTCCTTACGGGTTGTTTTTGACTATGTTCGTAGTCGTTCCCTTATTATTAATAGTATTTTACGCTTTTACGGATAGTAACGGAACGTTTTCCTTTGATAATTTTTTAGCCTTTTTTACTAATCCAACTAACATTAGTACGCTTATAATCAGTATATTAGTAAGTTTAGTAGTTACTTTACTATGCTTATTAATAGCGTATCCGGTAGCCTATATATTATCAAGGATGAAAAATACAACTCTTGCGTTTATATTGCTTTTATTATTTATTTTACCAAGTTGGTTAAATTTCGTATTAAGAGCAATGGCAATGAAGGAATTTTTACATTTAATTAATTTTCCACTAGGTATTGAAGCAAGTTTAATAGGCTTAGTGTACGATTTTATGCCGTTTATGGTATTACCTTTATATTCTACGCTTATTAAAATGGATAAAAGTTACGAAGAAGCGGCTAACGATTTGGGTGCAAGCAAATTTAAAACTTTTACTTCAATTACTTTACCCCTTTCAAAACCGGGAATTATAAGTGGAATTTCAATGGTATTTTTACCAGTAATGAGTTGTTACGTTGTAACTGATGCGTTTAGCAATAGTACTTTTTCAATTATAGGTAAACTTATAGCACAATGTTTCTTAGGTGAAGGCGGTGCGTCGATAAGAATAAACGAAGGTGCTGCAATTTCGCTTATTATGTTAATAGTAATGGTTGTTACTATGATTTTAACGGGTGGATTTAAAACTGACGAAACGAGTAGGGGGACTAATTTATGATTAAAAAGTTTTTTTCAGGCGGATATATATTTTTAGTTCTTGCGTTTATTTATATTCCTATATTTTTACTCGTTGTTTTTTCCTTTAACGAAGGTGTGACTACGGGTACTTGGATAGGTTTTTCACTAAAATGGTACGAAAGAATTTATCTTATTAAAGACGTTGTTATAAACACCGTGTTACTTGCTGTAATTTCGGCAACAATATCTACCATTTTAGGAACTTTCGGTGCTATAGGTATATATTATAGTAAAGGAAAATTTGGTAAATATTCAAATTTGGCGTCGCAAATTCCCGTTGTTAATTCGGAAGTCGTAACGGCGTGTGCGTTAGTTATGCTTTTATTATTGTTTACGGGTGAAAACAGGTCAATATTCGGCTTATATTTAGGTCACGTCGTATTAACTGCTCCTTTCGTCGTATTATCGGTTATGCCAAAATTAAAACAAATGGATAGTAGTTTATACGAAGCGGCTCTCGACCTTGGCGATACTCCTTTTAAAGCACTTTTTAAAGTAGTTATGCCACAAATTTTACCAGGTATTTTTGCAGGGTTTATGTTAGCGATTACTCTTTCTCTTGACGATTATATCGTCACTGCAACTCTTGCTCCTATAAACGGCAATTTTGAAACGATTAGTACGGCAGTTTATAAGGCTATTGCAAGGGGTACGGAAAGTTCTAATAAAACTATTGCAGTTTACCGTGCGTTAACGACTATAATTTTCGTCGTTACGGTTGCAGGCGTTTTAATTATGAATATTAAAACTAATCGCAAAATTAACGTTAAAAAGTAGGTGATAGTATGATTAAAAAAGTTTTTTCATTTTTATTGATATTAATTTTATCAACTATCGTTTTACCTAACGTTACTAATAAAACGATAATAGCAAACGCAAGCGACGATAAACTTGTAATATATAGTTGGGAAGATTACGTTGACTTAGGTTATAGCCAAGAAGATTTAGACGAAGGTTTAAGCGATAGTTTAACTTCTCGTTTTACCGACGATGAATTGTTAGAAAGCGTTTTAGATATTTTTACCGAAGAAACGGGAATTGAAGTGGAATATTGTACCTTTGCTACCAACGAAGAAATGTACAACGAGTTAAAGAAAAATCCACAAGGAGCAGACCTTGTTTGTCCAAGTGAATATATGATTTTAAAAATGTTAAGCGAAAATATGTTAACGTCTTTTGAAATGCCGTCAAACTGGGCAACTTACGGCTCAAAGTATATTAAAGACGAGTTTGAAAGGTTAGGCTTAACTAACGGCAACGAAGTTTACGCTTGCGGTTATATGTGGGGAACTATGGGCTACATATACAATACTGAATATACTACCGCAGGCGAGTTGAGTTCGTGGGATTCTTTATTAAATTATAAATTTAATAAAAAGGCTACTATAAAAGATAGTATAAGGGACACTTATATTTTAGCGGTAGGTGCAGTTTACGAAGAAGAATTAAAAGCACTTGACAAAAATGCTAGCGACTATTCTTCTCGTCTTGCTGAAATTTTCAATAGGACTGACGCCGAAACGGTAAAAAAAGTTGAAGAAATTTTAAAGAAAATTAAAAACAATATTTACGGCTTTGAAGTAGATAGTGGTAAAAACGATATGTTAGATGGCAAAATTCAAGTAAACTTTGCTTGGAGTGGCGACGCCGTTTACGTTATTGAAGAAGCCGAATTGCAAGGCAAAGAATTTGGTTACGTAGTTCCAAAAGAAGGTAGTAACGTATGGTTTGACGGTTGGGTTATGCCAAAAGGTGCAAACGTAGAAAAAGCAACTGCATTTATTAATTTCGTATCAAGACCAGATATTGCTATTAGAAATATGGAATATATCGGCTATACAAGTTGTGTTGCAGGTGACGAAATAATTGCGTACGCACAAGAAAAAGGTGACGATGAGGGTGAAGTTGAACTTGATTTAAGTTACTTTTTTAACAAAGAGTGTATTTTAAAAACTACTACGGCATACGGCAGTTTAGCAACTAAATTTCCAGACGCTAACGTTGTAAAAAGGTGTACGGTTATGAATAACTTTAGCGACGAAGATTTAGCCGTAATTAACGAAATGTGGAATAGGGTAAAGTTCATAACTTTACCATCTTGGTTAATTTTTACGCTAGTAGGACTTGCAGTTTTAATAGTTGTCTTAGTAATATTTATGAAATTTAAAGATAAAATCTTCTTTTTAAGTAACAAAAAAAGAAAATGGAAAGTAATTAGTAGGGAAGAAATACGATAAAATTAGAAAGCGTTTGAACAAAATACGTTCAAACGCTTTTTTTATACTTTCATTTTTATTTTATTATATAACGCTTTGTCTTCAATAACGATTCCTCCACCGATTGAACAAACTATTTCACTCTCTTTTGGTATTACGACTTTAAAAGAAAGTGCGTTTTCAAGATAGTCTTTTATACCGTAAATTAAACTGCCACCACCTACTAAAAGTATGCCGTTATTGTGAATATCTAATATAGTTTCTTCTTTTAGACTAGTTAAAATTATATTTGCAATTTCAATGATTTTATCCGTAAAGGTTTTAACCGACGAGTATATGTCTTGTGAAGAAACTTGCATAGTTTTTGGCTTTGAAGAAGATGCGTCCTTGCCGTAAACTATCGTTTTAGTGCCGTCTTCTTCTTTTAAACTTGCTATTGCAACTTTTAAAATTTCGGCTTGATTATGAGAAATGCTAAAATTAAGTTCTCCTCTAAGTTGGTTTACTATTAATCCGTTTAAAGTGTTGCCACCATATTCTGCAGATACGCCCGAAATAACGCCTTGCATAGTTAACGCACAAACTATTGTTTGCGAACTACCTAAATCAATAATAAACGAAGTCGACGCATCGTCGTGCGGTCCGTTAGCACCTATCATTGCAAGCGACGCCGATTCGGCATAGTCAACGTTATAATATCCAGCCAAATTAAAAACTCTTTCAAAGTTTTTTATGCTTTCTCTCGTAGCCCCGCAAGAAACTGAAAATAAAATATCCGGCTTAAATTCGAAAGTAGTGCGTACGCGTGAAATATATTCTACGATTAAAGCCTTTAACGCTTTTTCGTCAACAATTTCAACGCCTTTAACGGGGTAGATAATTTTTACGTTGTTATTAGTTTTGCCTATTAATTTTTCGGCTTCATATCCGTAAGCAATAGGACTTGAATAATTGTTTTTTTCAATAGCAACGCAAGTTGGTTCGTATAAAACTACGTCGGCTTGCGACTTATATATTTTAGTATAAGACGAGCCTAAATCAATTGCAATTTTATTTTTCATTAGAACACCTTTAATAAATCAATAATTTTTTTAGTTGGTAAGCCGACTATATTGTCGTAATCACCGTCGTAACTTTTTACAAGGGGATATCCGTCTTGAATACCATAACTGCCGGCTTTATCAAAAGGTTTAACCTTTTTTATATAGTCAATAATTAAATCGTTGCTTAAATCATTAAAAGTAACGCTTGTAATTTCGTAACTTGTTAGTCGTTTTCGTTCACTTATAATAGTGTAGGCCGTTATGACTTGATGGGTATTATTAGACAACTTTTTTAGCGTTAAAAAAGCGTCTTGCTCATCTTTAGGTTTACCTAAAATTTCGCCGTTAAATACGACTATCGTATCTGCACCTATAACTACGTTTTTATGTTTATCAAAAACGTTTTTGGCTTTTAGATAAGAAAGAGTTTCAGCGTAACTAGTAGGTGGTAAATTTTTATCTATATTTTCACTTTCAGTAGACGGAATTACAATAAAATCAAGCCCTGCGTCTTTCAATAATTGTTGACGTCTTGGAGAGTTACTTGCTAAAATTAATTTCATAAATTAATTATAAAGTATTCAAGGTGTTTTGTAAAGGTTATTTTATAAAAAACCCTTGTCAAAAATATATAATAATGCTACAATTACAATACTAATAGTGTTGAAGGAGTAAATTATGTTAGATTTAAGAATTAGCAAATTAGCAAAAGGACTAGTTAATTATTCGGTTAGTATTCAAAAGGGAGAAAAGTGTCTTATAGAAGCGACGGGAATTGAAAATATGCTTGTAAAAGAATTAGTAAAAGAAGTTTATAACGCAGGCGGTATTCCTTTCGTGTGGTTAAGAGATACTAGCGTAACTCGTCAAATTTTAAAGGGTGCAGATAAAGAAAGTATTTCGCTTATGTCTAAGTATGATAGTTTTTTAATGCAAGATATGGATGCTTATATAGGTATAAGGGGTGGCGATAACGCTTTTGAACTTAGTGACGTTGACGGCAAAACTAACGAACTTTACAATTCTATATATTTTGGTCAAGTACATCACGATTTACGTGTAAAAAATACCAAGTGGGTAATTTTAAGATATCCAAACGGCTCAATGAGTCAACTTGCAGGTATGAGTACGGAAGCATTTGAAGATTATTATTTTAACGTATGTAATTTGGATTACGGCAAGATGGATAAGGCTATGGATAGTTTATGTGCTTTAATTGAAAAAACCGATAAAGTGCGTATCGTAGCAAAAGATACAGATTTAACTTTCTCAATAAAAGGTATGACGGCAGTAAAATGTGCGGGCAGTTGTAATATTCCAGACGGTGAAGTTTATACTGCTCCTGTTAAGAATAGCGTAAACGGGGTAATTACTTATAATGCTCCGTCAATTAAAAGTGGGTTAAAGTTTGAAAACGTAAGGCTTGAATTTAAAAATGGTAAAATTATAAACGCTACGGCAAATTACACTGAAAAACTTAACGAGTTTTTAAATATTGACGAAGGAGCAAGATACGATGGTGAATTTGCAATCGGGGTTAATCCATATATTGATACCCCTATGGGTGACATATTATTCGACGAAAAAATTTCAGGATCTATTCACTTTACGCCGGGTTCTTGTTACGACGAGTGTGATAACGGCAATAAATCGGCACTTCACTGGGATTTCGTATTAATTCAAACAAAAGAATACGGTGGTGGCGAAATATATTTTGACGACGTTTTAATTAGAAAAGACGGAATTTTCGTTTTAGACGAGTTAAAATGTTTAAACCCAGAAAATCTTAAATAAAATTACGCATACTAATGATAAAAATAAAAGGCAGTTTGAAACTGTCTTTTATAATGCAATTTTTAGGAGTTAGTATGCAAGCAAAACAATTAATAAAAATCAAAAACTCAAATATAGTTAAAAATGAAAAAAGTAGTAATTTTTACGGAAATTTAATTAAAATAGTAAAGTGGCTTTACAATCTTTTTACAAAAAAGTATAAAAGTCAAGTTGTTGAAAGGGACGAACCTTGCGTTTACGTTTGTCGTCATTTAAATATGCACGGACCTTTTACGACGTTAAAATCTTTAAATTTTGACGTTCATCCCTTAATTTTAAGCGTTTTTTTCGATAAGAAAAGTAGTGAAAAGCATTTTAGAAAGTTCACTTTTAGTAAAAACGGAAAGCCAAACACAAAATTTAATCCGTTAATTAAATTTTATAGTTTTATAGTTCCTAAAATCATAAAAAGCATACAAGGCGTCCCCGTTTATAGAAATTCAAATCCTATAAAAACGTTAAAGGAAGGTATGAAATATTTAAAAAAGGGGGAAAGTTTAATAGTTTATCCCGACGTAGATTATAAAAGTGGTTACGATAAAATTTCAAATATATACGACGGTTTTTTATTTTTAAGCGTAATTTACAAAAAACAAACGGGTAAAAACTTAAAATTTATACCTTTATTTATTGATGAAAAAAATAAAACTATTGTCCAGAGAGAAGAAGTCGTTATAAACGACTATAAAAAAGAGTTTTTAACAAAAAAGCAAGAAATAATCGACCTAATAAACGCCGTTTGACTATTATTTTGTTGATTTTTTATATAAAATGATATATAATGTCAAAGATAAAAGTTTAAGGAGTATTAATATGAAAACTAGACCTGTTTGTCTTATAATTATGGACGGTTACGGATTAAATAAAGAAAAAGTAGGTAACGCAATTTCAATTGCTAACGCCGGTGTAATAGACGGCTATTTGAAAAATTATCCGTCGACTACCCTTGGTGCAAGTGGTATGAGTGTAGGGCTTCCAGATGGTCAAATGGGTAATAGCGAAGTAGGGCATTTAAATATAGGTGCAGGTAGAATAGTTTACCAAGATTTAACTAGAATAACTAAAGAAATCCAAGACGGCGTTTTCTTTGAAAACGAAAAACTTTTAAAAGCCATTAACAACGCTAAAATAAACGGCAAAAAATTGCATTTATACGGCTTGCTTTCGTCAGGTGGTGTACATAGTCATATTTCTCATTTATACGCACTCGTTGAAATGGCAAAAAAGAATAATTTAAAAGACGTTTATATTCACTGCTTTTTAGATGGTAGAGACGTTGCTCCAACTAGTGGTGCAGGTTTTGTAGAAGAATTACAAAACCAACTTGATAAAATAGGCGTAGGACAAATTGCATCGGTATGCGGTAGATACTACGTTATGGATAGAGATAATCGTTGGGATAGAGTTGAAAAAGCCTACGATATGATGACGATAGGTAACGGCGAACAAACTACTTGTGCTAAAGATGCTATTTTAGCAAGTTATGAAAAGGGTGTTACCGACGAATTTATGTTACCAACAAACGTTATTAGTGGTGGCAAGCCTATCGGTCTTATTGAAAAGGGCGATAGCGTAATTTTCTTTAACTTTAGACCAGATAGAGCAAGAGAAATTACAAGGGCAATGACGGTTGCCGACTTTGACGGATTTGAAAGAAAAACGGGCTTATTAGATTTGTGTTACGTTGGTTTTACTAAATACGACGCAACTTTTGAAAAAGTAGATATTGCTTTTGAAAAAGTATTATTGAATAATACTTTAGGCGAATATCTTTCAAATAAAGGTTATACGCAACTCCGTATTGCTGAAACTGAAAAATACGCACACGTAACTTTCTTCTTTAATGGTGGCGTGGAAAAACCAGCCGTAAACGAATATAGAGATTTAATTAATTCTCCAAAGGTTGCAACGTACGATTTACAACCTGAAATGAGTGCGTATTTGGTTACGGATAAAGTTCTAGAAGAAATCGAAACTGAAAAATTTGACGTTATTATATTAAACTTTGCAAACTGCGATATGGTAGGCCATACAGGTTTTATCGACGCATCGGTAAAAGCCGTTCAAACGGTTGAACAATGTACCAAAAAAGTAGTTGATGCAGTTTTAGCAAAAGGTGGTACTGTTTTAATTACTGCCGACCATGGTAATGCCGACAAGTTGTATGAAGACGGCGTTTCTAAAAAACCGTTTACTGCTCACACGACAAACCCCGTTCCGTTTATTTTAGTTTCTAATGAATATAAAGACGTTAAGTTGTCGTCGGGTGGTGTGCTTGCCGATATTGCTCCAACACTTTTAGAAGTAATGGGTGAAGAAATTCCTAGAGAAATGACTGGGAAAAGTTTAATTATTAAATAAGGTTGAAAATATAGCGTAAAACAGTTGTAAAAATAATAATTTTATGCTAAAATATTAAAGAATTAAAAAAAGTAATACAAAAATAGGTGAAATTATGAGTTACGAGTTATTTTTGCTTTTAAGCAGAATATTCTTATTAATATTAGTTGTAGCAGCAATTTTCGTTATAATAGTCGTTATTATGCAACCTGCTAACTCTGAAGGCATAGGTGCAATTAGTGGTCGTCAAGAAACTTTCTACGGAAAGAACAAATCTAAAACGTTAGAAAGTAAAATGAAAAAACTCACTATAATATCGATTATAGTACTTGCAGTGTGTATGATTTTATTTACCGTACTTACACTTTTAGCAAAAAGAATTTTAGGATAAAACGAAACGGCTTGTTATAAGCCGTTTTTTTATTAGGTGTTATGGATTTAAAAAATTATATTTATGAAAAATTTTTAAATGGAGAATTTGAATATAAAGGAGCAAAACGTATTTTTAAGTTATTAGACGCAAAAAGCAACTATGAAAAAAATACCGTTAGGGCTATCTTAAACGAATTAGAAGACCAAGCAAAAATCGTTTACCAAGATGGTAAATATCTTTTACTCGAACATAGCAGTTTAATTCAAGGGGAACTTAAAGGTAACGAAAGAGGATTTGCGTTTTTAATTCCTATAGATAAAAGCGTTGGTGATTTTTTCATACCTTCAAATAAATTGCACGGTGCGTTGCACAAAGATATAGTTTTAATTAAAAAATCTTATTCAAAACGTGGCAGTACTGATGAAGGTGAAGTCGTTAAAATATTAACTCGTGGTGTAGTTAAACTAGTTGGAACTTATCAAAAAGAAGAAAACTTCGGTTTCGTTATTGCCGACGACAAAAATTATTTTTGCGACGTGTATATTCCTTTCAAAAAATCTCGTGGTGCAAAAAATGGTGAAAAAGTCGTTTGTGAAATAACCAAGTATCCCGATGGAAACAAGCGTCCAGAAGGTGTAATTACTGAAATTTTAGGTAAAAAGCACGATTTTAAGACGGAAGAATTATCTATAATTAAAAATCACGGCTATGAATTAGAATTTCCTAAAAAGGTTGAAAAAGAAGTTGACGAAATTTTAAATTACGTTACTTGTGAAGAAATGCAAGGTCGTAAAGATTTTATTGATATTTTTACAGTAACTATTGACGGCGAAGATTCCCGTGATTTTGACGACGCTATTTCTTTAAGGAAAACCGACGAAGGCTATAATTTAATGGTTCATATTGCCGACGTTTCTCATTACGTTAAACCTTTTACTAACTTAGATAAAGAGGCTTTAAATCGTTCAACTAGCGTATATTTTCCTGAAAGGGTAATTCCTATGTTACCTAAAAAACTTTCAAACGGAATTTGCTCGCTTAACGAAAACGAAAAAAGGTTATGTTTGTCGGTTTGTATGGATATAGATTTAAACGGCAAAGTTACTAATTACGAAATAGTCGAAAGTGTAATAAAATCAAACAAACGCTTAACGTATACTCAAGTTCAAAATATGTTAGACGGGCATAAAGAAACTATTGAGTTGAATAGGCATATTTATCCGTTTGTATTAGACGCTTTTGAATTAATGCAAATTTTAAATAAAAAGCGTATGAAAAAAGGTAATATTGATTTAGACGTTAAAGAAAGTCATATTACCGTTGATGAGAATAAAAATATAGTAATTTCGGCAAGAAGTAACGTTCAAGCGTATAAAATTATTGAAGAATTTATGATTTTAGCCAACGAAACGGTTAGCGAATACGTTTATTATTTAAATTTGCCGTTTATTTATAGAATTCACAAAAAGCCAGAAATGGAAAAATTTGAAAGTTTTAAGAACTTTTTAAAAATTTTAGGCGTAAACGTAAAATGGAACTATGAAAATTGTCACTCTAAAGATTTTCAAATTTTACTTGAAAAATTAAGGGGCGAAAAAATATTTTCAATAGTAAATAAGGTAATGCTCCGTTCAATGCAAAAGGCTGAATATTATCCTGAAAATTTCGGTCACTTTGGGCTATCTAGTGATTGTTATTGTCATTTTACGTCACCTATAAGAAGATATCCTGATTTAATAGTTCATAGAGTTTTAAAAAGTATATTAAATAATGATTTTGAAATGCTTGAACGGTTAAAAGGTTTGGTATACGAAATTAGTAGTATTTCTTCTAAAAACGAAAGAAGGGCAGACCTTGTTGAAAGGGAAATGGACGATTACTATAAATGCCGTTATATGAAAAATAAAATAGGTGAAGTTTATACCGGGGTAATTAGCGGAGTTACTTCGTTTGGTATTTTCGTTGAACTTGAAAACACCGTTGAAGGTATTATAAGGCTTGAAAGTTTACCACGTGGCGAATATTCTTTTGACGAAACAACTTACACTTTAAGTTGTAATAAATTTAAATTTACTCTTGGCGATAGCGTTGAAATAATGGTTGCAGGCGTAGATTTTTCGTCTAAAAAAATCGATTTTGAATTAATATAATAAAACTTGTAAAAATTTTAAAGATATGATACAATATTTAAACTAAAGGAGGGCAATATGAAGTTAATAACTGAAAACAAATCGGCGTATCACGAATATTTCGTAGAAGAAACTTATATTGCCGGAATTTGTTTAGAGGGGGCGGAAGTTAAGTCAATTCGTAAAGGTAGCGTTAACTTAAAAGATAGTTTTTGTGCTGTTTATAATGGAGAAGTTTTTTTAAGAAATATGCACGTTGCCGTGTACGACCACTCGGGCGTATTTAATACCCGTGATAGTAAAAGGGAAAGAAAACTTCTTTTAAATAGATATGAAATTAATAAAATCGTAGGCAAAATTAACGAAAAAGGATATACTTTAATTGCTTTAAAGTTATTTTTTAAAGAAAGTTTAGTAAAAGTAGAACTTGGTTTATGTAAAGGTAAACACACCTTTGATAAAAAGAAATCGTTAAAAGAAAAAGACTTAAAACGACAAGCCGAAAGGGAAATAAAAGAAATTTAATATATATGGGGATGCTCTGGATTTGATTAGTTAGCAACTTTATAGTAAGCATACCGAAGTCTCCTAGTCTTCGTTAAAAAGGGGAAATTAAAAATAAATGCAGATAACAGAAGTTACGCATTAGCTGCTTAATAGTGGCTGTCCAATATAAAAGCGTCGTCGGTTTATAAAGGGCATAATTGTAGACGAAAAACTCGTATAATAGTTTAATTGTGCTATTTTACGTGTATTTAGCAATTTGCATTAACGTGGGTTTGTCCGTTGAAACACGTTAATTAAGATAAAGACGGAATAAGTATGTAGAAAGCGTAAACGACCTAATTAAGACGTGAGTTCGATTCTCACCATCTCCACCAACAAATTGACGCTGTAAGGCGTCTTTTTTTGTTGGTGTAGATGGTGAATATGAGAAGAACGTATGAGTTCGCGTGAGGAGTGAAAAACGTAGAAGTAAAACAATAATGGACGATTGTTAGCGACGACACTCTGCCGAGAGGTCTCCACTTGTGGAGTTTCGGCAGATTCTCACCATCTCCACCAACAAATTGACGCTGTAAGGCGTCTTTTTTATAAAAGATTTTTTGCACTTTAGTTAGGTGAAATTTGTTTTTTTAACTTTACTTTAACATTTATATGCTATAATAAATTTAACTAAACTCACTAAGGAATAATTTATGGCAAAATTATCTATTTCAAAAAAACTTTCAAAAAGAAAATATCGTCCTGCACCAAAATTTATTCACGCAATATATAAATTTGTAATGGTAAATGTAATAGGTCGCAAATACAAACCTTATTTTCATATTATTGACGACGTAAACGACTGCAAAGGTCCTTGTATCGTAGTATTTAACCACTTATCAAGGGAAGACCATATTTACGTTACGGGTGCTTGTTATCCACGTGTTACTAATATGATGGCGGGCAACTATTGCTTTTATCGTGATAAATTTTCTTTTATTTTCGGTCTCAGTAAAGCAATACCAAAAAAAAGTTATTCGGCTGATTTAGTATCAATTCACGCCGTAGGCGAAGTTTTAAAAGCAGGTGGGTGCGTAACCTTTTCTCCTGAAGGAATAGCAAGTGTATTTGGCGAAAATAAACCGGTAGTTCCAGGTACAAGTAAAATGTTTAAACATTTTAAAGTTCCCGTTTATATGTGTTATCTTGAAGGGGGATACTTACAAAAAACCACCGTTTGTTTAGATGATAGAATAGGCGAATCACACGCTACTATGTCGTTACTTTTCTCTAAAGAAGATATTGAAAAAATGTCGGTTGAAGAAATGGACGATATTATGAACGAAAAATTTAAACGTAACGAATACGCTTGGACGAGAGAAAGAAAAATTAAGTGGAAAACTAACGGCAGAATTTGTCACGACTTAGATGAAATTTGTTATAAGTGCTATAAATGTGGTAATGAGTTTACTATGAAAGGCGAAGGTGATAAAATCGAGTGCTTAAATTGTGGTAATGGAGCAACTATGGACGATTACTACGTATTTCATCCGTATAAGGACGCAATTATTCCTATAGACCCTTGCGTTTGGGCTCAACAACAACGTATAGATATAATTAAAGAAATTCGTGAAAATCCCGACTACTATTTTGAAGACGAGTGTCAAATAGGCAATTTTAACGAATATAAACTTTGCAAGGGGGAGAATACTTCGTTTATCGTTGGTGAAGGTAAAGTTAAAGTAGATCATAAAGGATTACATTATAAAGGCACAAGAAACGGCGAGCCTTACGAATTTACTATAGGTTATAAAAACTTATATACTTTAATAACGCCTATCGATATGAAATTTTTTAGTTATTTCGTTAAAGGCGAGTATTTTGACTTTTTTACTAAAAATAAAACGGTTGCGAAATTTCTTTTACTTGTAGAAGAAATGCACAGATTACACGTGAATTTTTACAAAAATTTTAAATGGAACGATTATATGTACGAAGGCTTAGAACTTGGTATTGATTTAAAATAAAATTTTAACTCACTACAATCGTAGTGGGTTTTGTGTTTAAATTTACTCTTGATTTTTATTTGTACGTATGTTATAATAATTCCATTAAACAAAAAGGAATAAAATTATGGCACAAAAATTAACTATTTCAAAGAAACTTGCTAAAAGAAAATATCGTCCTGCACCAAAGTTTATTCACGCTATTTATAAGACGATAATGGTAGATATAATAGGTCGTAAATACAAACCTAATTTTAAAATTATCGACGACGTAAACGATTGTAAAGGTCCTTGCTTTGTCGTTTTTAATCATTTATCAAGAATTGACCACCTTTACGTTATGGGTGCTTGCTATCCAAGGGTTACTAATATGATGGCAGGTTGCAGTGAATTTTATCGTAAAAAGTTTTCGTTTGTATTCGGTTTAAGTAAAGTTATACCTAAAAAGAACTATTCAGCCGATTTAATATCTATTCACGGCGTTAGTGAAGTTATAAAAAGGGGTGGGTGCGTAACTTTTTCACCAGAAGGTTTAGCAAGTGATTTTGGCGAAAATAAACCCGTTGTTCCAGGCACTAGTAAGATGTTTAAGCACTTTAAAGTTCCCGTATATTTTTGCCACCTTGAAGGACAGTTTTTACAAAATACTAAAGTTTGTTTAGATGAAAGGCTTGGTAAAACTTACGCTACTATGTCGCTTTTATTTTCTAAAGAAGACGTTGAAAAATTATCCGTTGAAGAAATGGACGATATTATGAACGAAAAGTTTAGACGTAACGAATACGCTTGGAATAGAGAAAAGAAAATTAAGTGGGATACTAAAGGTAGAATTTGTCATCGTCTAGAAGACTATTGTTACAAGTGTTATAAATGCGGTCAAGAATTTACAATGAAAGGTGAAGGTAATAAAATCGAGTGCTTAAATTGTGGTAATGGAGCAACTATGGACGATTACTACGTATTTCATCCGTATAAAGACGCAGTTATTCCTGAAGACCCTTGTGTTTGGGCTCAACAAGAACGTATAGATATAATTAAAGAAATTCGTGAAAACCCCGACTATTATTTTGAAGACGAGTGTCAAATAGGTAATTTAGACGAATATAAATTAATAGGCAATAATAAAACGAGTTTCATTGTAGGCGAAGGTAAAATTAGAATAGACCATCAAGGTATGCATTATAAAGGTACTAGAAACGGCGAGCCTTATGAATTTTCAGTTGGCTATAAAAACTTATATACTTTAATAACCGAAGTTGATTCAAGTTACTTTAACTTTTATCTTAAAGGGGAGTATTTCGACGTATTCCCTAAACACCAAACTGTTGGTAAAATTATATTATTAGTAGAAGAAATGCACAGATATCATATAAACTTTTATAAAAACTTTAAATGGAACGATTATATGTACGAAGGTTTAGAACTTGGAATTGATTTAAAAAAATAATTTAATAATTAAAAACACTGCAAACTTAAATTTGCAGTGTTTTTGTTTATTGTAAATTACTTTTTATTTTTAGCCCATTGTTTCATTCTTAAATCTTTTGATAAAATTTTCTTTCTAAGTCTTATAGACTTAGGCGTAACTTCTAAAAGTTCGTCGTCGGCAATAAATTCCATACATTGTTCTAAACTCATAATAGTTGGAGGAACTAACTTTAAGGCTTCTTCGCTACCACTAGCACGTGAGTTGGTTAAATGTTTTTGTTTGCATACGTTAACGACAAGGTCGTCTTCACGAGAGTTTACGCCAACAATCATACCTTCGTAAACTTCTAAACCGGGACTAACGAAAAGGGTAGTTCTTTCTTGTGCGTTAAATAATCCGTATTGCGTTGTAACGCCGTTTTCAAAACAAACTAAACTGCCACGATTTCTTTCTTGAATATCGCCTTTGTAAGGCTCGTAACCTAAAAAGATTGACGCCATAGTGCCAAAGCCTTTAGTATCTGTTAAAAGTTCGTTTCGGTATCCTATTAAACATCTTGCAGGAATATGGAATACGAGTTTAGTAGTACCCCTATCGTCAGCGTCCATATTAATAAGTTCGCCACGACGTTCACCTATTTTACTCATAACTGCACCAACGTAATCGTTAGGAACTTCAACCACTAATTCTTCAATAGGCTCGTGTCTTTTCCCGTTAATTTCTTTAAAAATTACTTTAGGGCGAGAAACTTGAAATTCATAACCTTCACGACGCATTTCTTCAATTAATATAGATAAATGAAGTTCGCCCCTACCAAAAACTTTAAACGTATCGGCACTATCAGTTTCTTCAACACGCATTGAAACGTTTGTTTCAATTTCTTTAAAAAGCCTTGCACGTAAATGTCTTGACGTAACGTATTTGCCTTCACGACCGGCAAAAGGCGAGTTGTTTACCATAAAAAGCATTGAAATAGTAGGCTCGTCAATAGCAACGAAAGGTAATTGCTCAATGCAAGTAGTTGAGCATATCGTTTCGCCTATATTAATTTTTTCAATACCCGAAATGGCTACGATATCACCAAGACTACCACTTTCAACCTCAACTCTCTTTAAACCTTCAAATTGATAAAGTTTGCCTATTTTTGCATTGTAATGAGAGCCGTCCGTATGAATAACGGAAACTTGCTGTGCGTCTTTTATAGAACCACGAATAATTCTACCAACACCTATTCTACCAACGTATTCGTCGTAATCTATATTACAAATAATAGTTTGAAGCCCACCTTCTTTATCGCCAACGGGAGCAGGGACTTCACTAATTATCGTATCTAAAAGTGCAGACATATTGCTAGTAGGGGTTGGTGTAGTCGAAGCCCAACCTTGTTTAGCCGATGCGTAAATAGTTTTAAAATCAAGTTGGTCGTCGTTTGCACCAAGTTCAATAAATAAATCTATAACGCTATCAATAGTTTTATCTAGGTTACCGCCTTTATCGATTTTATTAATTACGACAATCGGCTTTTTATTTAATGAAAGAGCCTTTTTTAAAACGTAACGAGTTTGTGGCATACTGCCTTCGACTGCGTCAACTAATAAAATTACTCCGTCAACCATAGATAAAATACGTTCAACTTCGCCACCGAAATCGGCGTGGCCAGGCGTATCTATAATATTAATTTTTACGCCGTTATAGTGAACAGCAGTGTTTTTTGCTAAAATAGTAATCCCCCTTTCTTTTTCAAGGTCGCCACTATCCATAACTCTATCTTGCACGACTTCGTTAGTCCTAAAAATGCCGTTTTGTTTTAAAAGTGCGCCAACAAGCGTAGTTTTGCCGTGGTCGACGTGGGCAATTATAGCAACGTTTCTAATATCTTCTCTCGTAAACATAAAAACTCCTTAAACAACTTATTTATTTTAATTTTTTTATATTAATTTGTCAATTAAATTAAACAAATAAAAAATATTAAAAAAGTAATAAAAAATAGTTGCAATATAATAAAATATTTGCTACAATATGGACAATTAAATATAGCCGTTAACGGCGTGTGGAAGGTTTCGACCGTACGTCTAGGCAATCTGGAGAATCTCTTAAAAGAGTACCGAAGGGGCAAAGTAGCAATACTCAATCTCTCAGGTAAAAGGACAGAATTTATTTTATATTATATTGATTTATATTAATATAGTATATTAGTTTGTGTTAGGGGTTGTCTAAGGTAGATAACTCCATTTTTTATTGTTAAAAATTTTTTTATATAAAGGAGAAATTATTATGTGGGCAGAAATTGAAGCAGCGTTGCTTAAATTCTTTGCAGATTTTAACTCGTATTTTTCGGGTTACTTTCTCGTAATTTTGCTTGTAGGAGTAGGCGTATTCTTTACAATCAAAACCAAGTTTGTTCAAATTCGTTATTTTGGACAAGGTGCTAAACAAGTTTTAGGAAATATTAAACTTGTCGGCGAAAAACAAAAAAGTGGGATGAGTTCCTTCCAAGCAGTTGCAACGGCAATTGCAGCACAAGTTGGTACGGGTAATATTATCGGTGCTACGGGTGCAATATTAACGGGTGGTCCTGGTGCGATTTTCTGGATGTGGCTTATTGCGTTTTTAGGTATGGCTACTATTTATTCGGAAGCAGTTTTAGCACAAAAAACTCGTGAAGTTAATGCTGACGGTACTGTTTCTGGTGGTCCAGTTTACTATATTAAAAAAGCCTTCAATAACGGCTTTGGTAAATTCCTTTGCATATTCTTTGCAATCGCTACCGTTATTGCGTTAGGGTTTGTAGGTAGTATGGTACAATCTAACTCAATCGGTGGTGCAGTTAGTAATGCGATTATGGGTGAAAACGTATGGTGGGTTAGTTTAATCGTAGGCGTTGTTTTAGCAATTATCGCAGGCTTTATATTTATCGGTGGAGCAAAAAGATTAGCGTCGGTTACTGAAAAATTAGTTCCTTTTATGGCTTTAATTTACTTAGTAGGTGGCTTAATTATTCTTTGCTTAAGAGTTACTTCTCTTCCAAGGGCATTTGGTATGATTTTTGAATATGCTTTTAATCCACAAGCAATTATCGGCGGTGGTTTCTGGGGAGCAATCGTATTAGCAATTCAACAAGGTGCTAAGCGTGGTCTTTTCTCGAACGAAGCAGGTATGGGTTCAACTCCACACGCACACGCACAAGCAAACGTTAAAACGGCACACGAACAAGGTTGCTCGGCAATGTTTGGCGTATTTATTGATACTTTCGTAGTATTGACAATGACGGCTTTAATAGTTATCACGACGCTTTACGCTAACGGAAATGCAAGTAGTGATTTGTGGACTACCGTTAATAAGTCTAACGCTGTTGCTACAGGTTTTGCTATTGCATTTGGTGGTGGTGACGTAGTTGCTACAATCGGTAATATTTTCGTTGCAGTATGTCTTACTTTCTTTGCTTTCTCAACAATTTTATCTTGGAACTTATTTGGTAAGATTAACTTTGAATATTTATTCAAAAAGAAAGGAACTATTATTTACACTATAGTTTCGCTTGCATTTATCGTACTTGGTTCAGTATTCCAAAACGATTTAGTTTGGGAACTTACAGACTTCTTTAACTACTTAATGGTAATACCGAACGTTATAGCGTTATTTGCTTTATCTAAAGTAGTAATAGGCGAAGTTAAAGACGCAGACGAACTTAGAAAAGGCGAAAAATTATTAAAAAAATAATAATTTAAAACAACAAGTTAAAAGGATAACGACACGTCGTTATCCTTTTTTATTAAAGTTTTAGATTTTGCCGTTAATTATAGGTATTAGTGGAGAGTAGTCGTATGAAGTAATTAAAACTTGAGTATCTTTAACGGGTTTTACTTGGTCGCTTACAACGTAATCGGCTTGTTCAACGTTGTCAACAAATCGTGCGTTTGCAAGTTCAAATAATTTATACACGCTTAAAACGTTAGTTGTTTCAAGGTATTTGTAAATAAAATCTAATTTATCTTCACCTGCAACTGCGTAAAAGCCGTTTTTTGCCGAGTTTATCCAAACTAATTCATTAGTTTTAAGGTCGATAGCAAACAATATGCAGTACGTTCCGTTTGCCGTTACGTTAAACGCAGAATTTACCGTTTTAGGCTCGTAAATATTTCCAGCATTTGCATCGTCTCTCGTCATATAACCCGCTTTACAGTAAAATTTATTATATTCAAGTAAAGAGTAGCAGTTTGCCGTAAATACGATGTATTCAACGTTTTTGTATTTTTCTTTAAATTTATCAAAATTTATATCAAAATATTCACTGCCACCATTATAGCCTGAAGTTTGGTCGCCAGAGTACGTTACTGCTTGAAATGCGTTAAATCGTGCGTTCGTTCTCCAAGAAAATTCAATACATTGACCTTCTTTATTTATACCAAAGCAAGCAAGGTCAACGTCGTTAACCTTTTCCCAGTAAATAAAGGCACGTAAAATTTTATTCGTTTCAAAAGGTATTCTAGAGCCTTTAGTTAAAACGCCTAAACCAGATTGAGAGTCGCTTTCGTATAATGGGAGTGCTATTTTTTTAAATTTTTCATCAATATAGACGTTACCAAATTTTCCGTTATATAGGTTAGAAAGCAATGCTAAAACTTTTTCTTTTATTCTAGAAGAAAGGCTCGCAGAGAGAATAGTTTTTCTTCTTTCGCTTTCTTTTTCAGTTTCATAATGAACTTTTGAAAGATTATTCTTAGTAAAGGTAAAAATTCTTGTGCTTTTGCTTTCGGTGCTATTTCTTAAAAGAAGTTGCATCGAGCAAAGTGGATTAGAAATGTCTATAAGGTCTAAAACCTTGTCTACGTCTTCAAGATTAGTAGCACGGCTTAAAACGTAATCAATATTTCTAATTAGTGAGTTAGAGCCTTTTTTAGAAATAAGATAATTCGATGCTTCAAAAATTTTTCCTTCATCAAGTAAACGATTAAAAAGGGAATAGCAAGACTTTCCTTTTTTGCTTCTAACGTCGTTAACAAAATCAACGGCTTTTTGAGTTTTTGGCTTATAGTGAAGTTGGTGTAATAATCCGCACCAAAAAGCACGCTTTTCAAAGCAGTTGTCAACGTCGGCTTTATCAGTTAGAAATGTTCTATCAATTATTTGAGTTACAAATCGTCTATCTTTACTTTTAAGTCTAACGTCTATTGCGTCTAACTTATTAAAGTAAAAATTAAAACCTACGTATTCAACTAATTTGTAAACGTCACTCAAGTATAATTGATTAAAAAGTTTTACCCTTTTTAGATTATAAACAAGTTTAACTAAGTTTGTTTTGCCTGCAATAGGGTAAAATTCTTTGTAAGTTTTAAAATATTCTACTAAAAAATTATAATTAACGTCGTTAAGCACCCTAGTAGACGAGCAAAGGTCTTTAGCCGTTTTAATAATCATTTCTTCTGCTTGGCTTTCAGTTATAATATCAATATATTTAATTTCACCTTTACCTTTAAACAAACTTCTCTTTATCGTTTTTTCGTAGTTTGAGTGTCCAGCCGACGAAAAATCACCCAAAACGTAAGTGTTATAGTAGTGGCTTAGTTGGTCGTATAATAATTGAAAGTGTGAAAGTTTATGTACCGATTCAGGAAAGCCTTGGTAAAATTCGCCTTTAAGACTAGTTGGTATAGTTCTTTTTACAATATCAAAAACACCATCGTTTAAAATTTCAATTTTTTCTTCGGGTATTTCAATAGCAAAATCTCTTGCAAGAGCAATAACCGTTTCAAGTTGGTTTGCTTTTTCTCCGTAAACTACTAAACAATTTTTAACAGTAAACAAATAATCTTCAAAAAATTCGTTAAATTTTTTCATATCGTATCTCCTTATATAAAAGCACGGTTAGTGCTGGGCAAATTCAAAAGCGGGGCTTATAGCCCCAAACAGCAAATATCAAAAAACTATAACAGGCCACATGCGTGGCATCCTTCAATTAGAGTTAAAGTAAGTTTTTTCAGTTGCTGTAACGAAATATAAAAACACTAGATTTATAGGTAATCTTTGAGTAAAAGTAAGTGTTTTCAGTTCGTTATTGCAAGAAATCAAAACGCTAGCGATTAAAAGTCATAAAAAGTAAGCGTTTTCAGCTTGCACTATCATTGTACTATATGTTTTTTGAATTTAAAATACGCAAAATCATTTTATTTTTTGCCCACCAAAAATTTAAAAATGTTAGGTTAAAATAAGGGTTTAATGTTTAAAATTATGTAAATATTAGTAAAATTTTATATAAAAAATCATTTACTTTGCCCACTTTTTGTGGTACAATTATAAAAAAGGAGAAAAAATGTTTTACGAAAAGATAAAAATTTACGTTACAAAAACGGTTGCCGACGTTTTGGTTAGGGACGCTGATTTTTTTGGATTTAAAAAGAAGGACGGAATAACGTCTAACAAAAACGCATTTTTGTCGGCACTTATACTTAATTATTACGATGATTTTACAAATAAGCAAAAAGTTCTAGGTGAAAGGGTTGAAAAAATATTAAAACAAACTGGGCTAAGTGATAGTAAAAATTTATTACTTAAAAACGAAATTATTGAAGCGTTTAATAAAGAATCTACAACGTCTATGCTTGAAAAGTACGACGTATTAGTGTCGTTAAAACCTACTAAAGAAACGGCAAGTTTAATTGATTATATTGAAGGCTATTTGTTAAATGGTGCGTCGCTTTCGCAATATTTTAGAAATATGTTTACTTCGTATGCGTATATGCCACAAGATAAACGTGCCGAAATTATTTTTAAAACGCAATATAACGTTATAGAAAATGCAATAAAGCAAAATAAAAAAATATTTATAGTGTTAAATGGTGGTGAAAAGATAGAAGTTTCGCCATACGCTATATGTCGTTCTAAAGAAGAATTTTATTTATATTTATTATGTTCTAAAAATAGTTATACAATGACTGTAAAATTAAATAAAATTTCTTCTGTAGTTATGCTTGAAAGTGAGAGAGAAATTTCTAATAACGACGTGTTGGTTTTTAATAAAATGATTAAATACGGTCCACAATTTTTATATAATCCAAGCGATGAGGCGACGATTATAAAATTAACGGAAAACGGAGTTAAAAAATATAAAAGATTTTACGTACATAGGCCTATTCCAGACCAAATAGATAAAAATTTATATATTTTCAATTGTTCACCCGAACAAGTATTTCAATATTTTATAAAATTTGGTAAAGATGCAGAAATCGTTTCGCCGTACTATCTTCGTGAAAGGGCAATGAGATTTTTAAGTAGTTCGTTAAAAAACTATAAAAATATTAAATAATGATAGGTTAGGTTAGGTTTTTAGCCATGATATTTTAAAAAATATTATAAAATGAGTGGACTAAAAAAGAATAAAAATTTTTTTAAAAAAACGGCAAAAAAACGCTTGACAAAAAAGTTTATTTATTATATTATTAACAAGCATTAGTTAAACGAAGTTTGCTTTCGTTTAGTTAAAGCAGTTTCAAACTTTACCTTGTGTAGAGTTTATCGGGGTGTAGCGCAGTTGGTAGCGCACGTGGTTTGGGACCATGGGGTCGGGAGTTCAAGTCTCTTCACCCCGACCATTAAAATAGGGGCCTTTAGCTCAGTTGGTTAGAGCGGTCGGCTCATAACCGACTGGTCCGGGGTTCGAGTCCCTGAAGGCCCACCATATTAACTTAATAATAAATGGCTACGGCCTGGTAGTTCAGTTGGTTAGAACGCTAGCCTGTCACGCTAGAGGTCGAGGGTTCGAGTCCCTTCCAGGTCGCCATTTTTTTTGCCTCGGTAGCTCAGTCGGTAGAGCAGGGGACTGAAAATCCCCGTGTCGGTGGTTCGATTCCGCCCCGAGGCACCAATAAATATGCTGGCGTAGCTCAACAGGCAGAGCAGCTGACTTGTAATCAGCAGGTTGTGGGTTCGATTCCAATCGCCAGCTCCATTTTTAACTTAATATATGGGGAGGTTGCCGAGCGGCCAATGGCAACAGACTGTAAATCTGTCGGTTTTCACCTTCGGTGGTTCGAATCCACCTCTCCCCACCAACAAAACACCATTAACTTTCGTTGATGGTGTTTTGTTTATGAGAGAGGGGATGAGAACCACAGGTTCGGCCGACATATGATGGGCTAGCATTGATGGGCAAAGGTCAGCCAGAGTTCTCTACAAAGTAGAGTATGGCTGTATCCACCTCTCCCCACCAACAAAACACCATTAACTTTCGTTGATGGTGTTTTGTTTATGAGAGAGGGGATGAGAACCACA
>JAZRIP010000012.1:0-37529 GCA_045645345.1 Christensenellaceae bacterium | reverse complement strand
TTGCATATGCTATTAGCGTATAGTATAATAAAATAAAAAGGAGAAAAGTCCAATGGGTTAGATAGCATTATTTTTTTATCTAACAAATGAGGAGGTTATTATGAAAAAAATAATTATCTTAACAATATTAATGTTGTTTTTGTTTTGCAGTTTTGGTTGTTTTAATCAATTAAAAACAGGACCTATTCCTAATGGTAATTATGGATGGCGTGGTGATAATAATATTTATGAGAGCATTTATAACTTAACCGAAAACGATGTTCGCGATTTTTATGCAATAGAAGTAAAAGGCGACGAAATTCAACGATGGACGAGTGGTTCTGTAGACTATAAGGCAAAAATTGTTGAAAAAGATGGCGAAACATATTTTGAAGGATATAAATGGTGTGATATTTGGGATGTTCTTTTTCGCGGCGGAAAGAAAAGTGGTACTACAGATATTTATAGGGTTATATATGATGAAACTGAAAAAAGTATGACATTAATTCTTATAAGAAATGGATAAATTTTTACGAAAAAAGATTGTTAAAAAGGAGATTGATATGGAGAATAAAAAATTTAAAATTCATAAAATCAACATAATTGCAATTACAATGCTATTCTTGTGTTTGTGTATAAGTTCTATGGCGAGGATAAGTACAAATCAAAGGTTAGTTAATGCAATGGCGGAAACTTGTGTAGACAATATAGTGATAGATAATTGGAAATATTTATCTAATATAGAAAAGAAATATAGGGAAGATAATCCAAATATAACGCCTACTCAAATGGTTTCATTTCTTGATGATAAGATTTTAGAACTGTATCAGGCGGAAGAAGATAATATAATGTTATTAAGCAATGATAGTACTGTTGGGGATTCAAGTTATAATATTTTTGGGGAAACAGTTACATCAGCAGAAATTGCTTTAGTAGTTGCTTATCCAGCGCAATCACTTATAGCATTCAATGCAAGTGAGGATGCTAGGGAGTGTGTTCCCAATTTCTATGAGGGAGGATTTGGACTGAACAATGCCGATGCTTTTCGGCATGCATATTGGAATGCGTTGATGGATAGAAGAATAAGCAAAGATGTCCTTATAAATACTGGAACTCCAGAATTTCCCGTATACACTACTATTCAAATCGATTTTGCTAAAGAATTTGCTGATGCGCACGAATATGGAAAAACAGGTATTGATCCAGAAATGGATTTGCGTAACAACGCTTTGGGAAGAAGTGATTCTCAAATTTATGCAGAACTTGATGAAAATGAACTTGCTTTAAAGATTGTGGAACGTATTTCGTTGGGGCATTATTGGCGAATTATCAACGAGGAACTTGATGAAAACAATCAAGTTGTCGGGGGTGAGTTAGTTCCTACCGATTGGACGGGATTAGTATCTAAATATTTTCAACAAATTATGTTTGATGTAACGGTAATTGGGGAAAATATAATTCGTCTAGATAAAGTTAAGTGGGATGTTCAAGGAGCGTATGAACTCCCTGCAACTCTTAATGAGATAACATTGGTGGAAGTTTCTTCAAACGCTTTTGCGAATCAATCACAAATAACAAGCGTAACGTTACCTAATACAATAACTAGTATAGGAGCAAACGCTTTTTCAGGTTGTACAAGTTTAACAAGCATAAATATACCAGCAAACGTTACGTCAATAGGCTCAGGAGCCTTTGCAGGTTGTTCATCCTTAACGAATATCACAATCCCTGCGGGCGTGACATATATAGGAGAAGGAGCATTCTCCGGTTGTAGTGACTTGAATATAAGCGTTAGTACAAGCAATCCAAATTACAGTGCGCAAGGGAATATATTGTACAATAAAACTGAAACCAAGATAATCGGTTCCGGTGATATTGCAGCGAATATAACCGTTTCGAATACAGTTACGGAAATAGGAGCCTCTGCATTTAGCGGCAATACTAATTTACAAAGATTAGATATTTATGGGACGCCGGTAATTGATGATTTGGCATTTTATAACTGTACAAATTTAGATGAGGTTTATTTTTATTCGTATGAAGTACCTGAAATTGGGGCGGGAGCATTTTTAAATAATAATTTTACACTCTACGTGCCGCATAGCAAACAATATTTGTACAATACGGAATTTGTAGGATATACTAACAATATAACGTCATTAGCAATTAACGTAACGTTAATGGTTGACGATGAGGTGTACGATACGCTAGACACTTATTACGGTGCAACTATTGCTGGTGTTACTGACCCGTTTAAAGTAGGCTATATTTTTAATTATTGGACTGACGACAATGGTAATATTTATCAAAATGAAGGGGTTTGGGATAGTACGGTAAATTTAACAGTACATGCAAATTGGACTCCAAGACAAAGTTACATAAATTTTGTTGGTTTTGGGACAGATAGCATTGAAGACAAGTTAGTAACCTACGACCAAGCGATAGGAGAGTTGCCTGTACCTGACGTAACAGGACCTACTTTTATAGGTTGGAAAGATTTAAATGGCATATATTATAATGAAAACGATATATGGAAACAAACAAATAATTTAACCTTAATAGCAGATTATGAAGGTGAAGAATCTGGTGACGTAATACTATATTACGTAGATTTAGACCAAGATGGTGGCGAAGGGGGCTCAGATAATGTTCAAGCAGAATATTTAGCACCTATGCCAACAGCAACGGTAACGGCACCTACAAGAACAGGTTATGATTTTAAGGGTTATTATACAGGTAAAAACGGTACTGGCGAAATGTATTATGACGAAAATATGAGTAGTGCAAAAAATTGGGATATACCAAGAGATACTACCCTATATGCTTATTGGATAGGATATACTTATACTGTGCTTTTCAACAAAAATGGAGGAACTGGTGGAACAACTAGTGTAGAGGTAACTTATGGTTCTGATATGCCAACTAGTGGTGTTGTTGCCCCATCAAAAATAGGTTACACTTTTGACGGCTATTATGATGAAAATAATAAACAATATTATATTGGCCCAAATATGACAAGTAGTCAAGAATGGGATAAATTGAGTTCGGCTACTTTGAAAGCAAAATGGATTATAAATGAATATACTATAACTCTTTACTGGTGGGAAGGTAGAACTAGTGAAATTATAGTTACTTATGGTAGTCCAGTAGTTGTTGATTCATTGCTTACAAAACAACATTATGAGTTTAAAGGCTTTTATTCTGAACCTGGTGGTAATGGTACACAGTATGTAGACACAATAGTAGACGATAAAACAGGTTATTATCTTTTAGTTCCAAATAGTACAGGTGCAATTTGGACTCAAGCAAGTAATGGTATATTGTATGCACACTGGGAAAAACTCACTATTAATAATTATACGTATGAAATGTATAGTATTGGCGAAGATATAATGGGGACAAGGAGCATAAAGTTAGAAAGCGGCATAAAAACAAAACTTACTGCAGAAGCGATATCAGGCTATACATTTGAAAGTTGGGAAATTAATGGACAAACGTTCACAGATACTATTATAGAGTATACTTTTGAATTACATAGAAGTTATGCAACGGGACAAATAACAATATATAATCCTGATTATACGGGTTCAATGGGTTATAGCGATGGTTACATAACGTTGAATTATACAAAAAATGAATGCGTAGCAGCAGGAACGTTAATTACTTTAGCCGACGGAAGACAAGTTCCAGTAGAGACGTTAACAGGTAACGAAATGTTGCTTGTTTGGAATATGCGTACTGGCACGTTTGACGTAGCACCTATATTGTGTATAGACCACGACGCATTAGCAACGTACAAAATAATAAACTTACAATTCAGTGACGGAACGCAAGTAAAAGTTATAAGCGAACACGCATTTTTCGATTGTGATTTAAATAAGTACGTATATTTAAGGGAAGATGCAGGAAAGTATATAGGTCATTGGTTTAATAAACAAACTACCGATGCAAACGGAAATTTAATATGGACTAAAGTTCAATTAACAAACGTAACTATAACTCAAGAAGTTACAACGGCTTGGAGTCCTGTAACGTATGACCATTTATGTATATACGTAAACGGAATGTTATCAATGCCAGGTGGAATAGATGGGCTTATAAATATATTCGAAGTTGACGGCGAGACAATGCAAATAAATCAAGCAAAATACTTAGAAGATATAGCAACTTATGGTTTATTTACGTACGAAGAATTTTACGAATTATACCAAGTTCCAGAAGAAATGTTTGAAGCATGTGGTGGTCAATACCTTAAAATAGCAATAGGCAAGGGTTTACTTGACTATGAAAGATTAGGTCAATTAATTGAAACGTACGCAGAATTTTTTGCGTAAAAAATGATAAGAGAGTGGCTTGCCCACTCTCTTTTATTATATATAAAAATTTATAATAACGCCAAAACTTGGTTTATAAAAAACGCCATATATTTGGCGTTTTTTTATTGTTTTTTAGTTGAAAAATACTATATATTGTGGTAAAATATACTATAATGAAATAGTATTGCTTAAAATTATACAATTTTAAAAGTGTAATTTTAAGTGTTGGAGGCATTTGTTTTGGCTAAATCTTATAGTTCTCAAGATATTCAAATTCTTAAAGGCTTAGAAGCCGTTAGAACTAGACCGGGTATGTATATCGGTTCAACGGGTTCTAAAGGTTTACACCATATTTTATGGGAAATTATCGATAACTCGGTTGACGAGGCTGCTAACGGCTACGCAAAAAAGGTTATAGTTACCCTTTACGCTGACGGTAGTGCGTCGGTTGAAGACGACGGTAGGGGCATGCCCGTTGATATTCACCCAGAGGCTGGTATTAGTGGCGTTGAAGTTATCTTTACTCAACTTCACGCAGGTGGAAAGTTTAATAGTGATAATTATCAATATTCGGGTGGTTTACACGGCGTAGGTGCGTCTGTTACCAACGCTTTAAGCGAGTGGCTTAAAGTTGAAGTTTATAATAAAACGATATATCAAATGGAATTTTCTTCGTATGAAGATAAAGAGCAAAAAAAGATTTTATCTGGTATAAGAAAAGCACCGTTAAAAAATACGGGTATTAAAACGATAAAACACGGAACTTTCGTTAGGTTTAAACCAGACGCAAGAGTTTTTGAAACTACTGAATTTTCTAGTGATATAATCGAAACAAGGCTAAGGGAAACGTCTTTTTTAAATAAGGGTTTGGAAATCGTCTTTTACGATTTAAGAAAAAACGAAAAGGCAGAGCCGACAATATTTAAAAGCGAAGGTGGCGTATGTGACTACGTTAAATATATTAACGACGGCAAAACGGTATTGTACGACCAACCATTATATATTTCTTGTGAAAATAACGGAATTTATATGGAAATTGCCCTTCAACATAACGATGGATATACTGAAAGTATATTTTCTTTTGTAAACAATATTCCAACCGTTGACGGTGGTATGCACGACGTCGGCTTTAAATCGGGTATGACTAAATTTTTTAACGATTATCTTAAAGAAAATCGTAACTCGAAAAACAAAGACGTATCTTTTAACGGTGACGATTTTAGGGTAGGTATTACCGCAGTAATCGTAGTTAAAATGAAAAACGTTCAGTTTGAAGGACAAACTAAGGGCAAGTTAGGTAATATCGAAGCCCGCCCAGCCGTAGAAAGTGGGACGTATAACGGACTTTTAGAAATAACTAAAAACAAAAAACTATCAAAAGTATTTGACGTTATATTAGAAAAGGCCCTAAACGCTGCAAAAGAAAGGGAAGCAATTAGAAAAACAAAAGAATTAAATAGGGCTAAATCGGGTGCTGAAACGACAAGACTTTTAGGTAAACTTGCAGGTTGTTCAAGTAAAGACGCATTAAATAACGAAATATTTATCGTTGAAGGTGATAGTGCAGGCGGTAGTGCAAAAGAGGCAAGGGATAGAAAGCACCAAGCAATTTTACCACTCCGTGGTAAGCCACAAAACTCACAAAAAACGTCTTTAATTGAAGTTTTAAAAAATGAAGAAATGAAAACGATAATTTCTGCTCTTGGTACGGGTATAGGTCAAGATTTTGATATTAACGGCTTAAATTACGGCAAAGTAATAATTTTGTCCGACGCCGATGTTGACGGCTATCATATTAGATGTTTACTTTTAACTTTTTTCTTTAGATATATGCCAAAATTAATAAGCGAAGGGCATTTATATATCGGTATGCCACCGCTTTACAAAGTCTACAAAGATAACGGCTCGGTTTGCGAATACGCCTACGACGAAAAGGAAAGGGAAATTGCTCAGCAAAAAGTAGGTAGGGGATATAAAATTCAACGCTATAAAGGTTTAGGTGAAATGAATCCAAGTCAATTATGGGATACGACGTTAGACCCTGAAAAGCGTATGTTAATCAGGGTAACCATTGAAGACGGAGCAACCGCCGAAAGACTAATAACCACCTTGATGGGTGATAGCGTTGAAGATAGAAAGGCTTATATTCAAAAGCACGCAAACTTTAATAAGGAAGATAATTTTGAAATAAAAAATAAGGATAACTGATATGCAAGAACAAGAAAATTTAAAAAACGTAATATTGCACGACATAGAAATGGTAATGCACGATTCAATGATTCCGTATGCCGAGTCAGTTATTCTTGAAAGGGCGTTGCCAAGGGTAGAAGACGGATTAAAACCCGTTCAAAGAAGAATTCTATACGCTATGCACGAATTAGGTTTAACACCAGACAAACCTTACAAAAAAAGTGCAAAAGTTGTTGGTGAATGTCTAGCAAAATATCACCCGCACGGCGATAGTTCGGTTTACGAGGCAATGGTACATATGGCTCAACCTTTCAATATGGGGATGACGCTTGTTGACGGTCAAGGTAACTATGGCTCGGTAGACGGCGACGGGGCAGCCGCAATGCGTTACACCGAAGCAAGACTTAATACGTTAGCACTTGAAACTTTAAGGGATATTGAAAAAGATACGGTTGACTGGGAAAATAACTACGACGATTCTTTAAAAGAACCTAAAACTTTACCTTGTAGATACCCGAATATACTTGTAAACGGGGGTATGGGTATTGCCGTAGGTTTAGCAACTAATATTCCGCCTCACAATATTTGCGAAGTAATCGACGGAGCAGTTGCTTTTATCGACAACCCTAAAATTAAGTTAGACGATATGATGCAAATAGTAAAAGGCCCAGACTTTCCAACGGGTGGTTTTATTATTGCAGGCGATGGCTTAAAAAGTGCATACGAAACGGGTAAAGGTAAGATATTAATTCGTTCAAAACTCAACGTAGAGTGCGAAAATAACGGCAAACAACAAATTATAGTAACGCAAATTCCTTATCAAGTAAATAAGGCTAAACTTATACAAAAAATCGGTCAATTAATGGTTGATAGAAAGGATGAATTTGGTGGAATTCAAGACGTTGTCGATGAAAGTGATAGACACGGTATGCGTATTGTTGTAAAGTTAAGAAAAGACGTTGACGCTAACGACGTACTTAACTTGCTTTATAAAAACACTAACCTACAAGTGTCGTACGGTATTAATATGGTAATGATTGCAGACGGCAAGCCACAACAACTTGGTTTGTTAAGCATTTTAGGTTACTATACAGAATATCAAAAACAAGTAGTTTTAAGAAGAACTAAACACGACTTGCAAAAGGCAAAAACAAGGCGTGAAATAGTAAATGGATTAATTATTGCCGTAACTAATATAGATAAAGTTATTCAAATAATTAAAAAATCTGAAGATACTACGAGTGCAAGACAAAATTTAAGAAAAGCCTTTGATTTAAGCGAAATTCAAGCCCAAGCAATTCTTGATTTAAAACTTGCAAGGTTAACTCGTTTAGAAATTGATAATTTAAAAGACGAACTTGCTTATTTAGATAATTTAATCAAATCGTTACAAGAAATTATCGACAGTAAGCGTAAGTTAAATAGCGTTGTAAAAGAAGAATTGATTGCCGTTAAGAAAAAATATAAAACTTTAAGGCGTTCTGTGATTGTTGGCGAAGAAAACGATATTGCTCCAGAAAGATTTGACGACGAAAAACCGATTGAAAATTTCGTTTTAGGTTTTAGTGGTAAAAACTTAGTTAGAAAAGTTAAGTTAATGAGTTATTCTCGTAGCAAGGTTGATAAACCAACACCAGCCGAAGTATTCTTATTTAGCGTAAACGCAACTAGTCAAGAAAGTGTGTACGCCTTTACAAACAAAGGTAATATTTTTAGGTTGATAATGCAAAATATTGCTGAAGCAAGGGGTGTCGGTCAAGGTGGCGTAACCTTTAACTCGTTATTTAAAGAGGCGTTAACTGACGAAGTTCCTATTAAATTTTTCACCGAGCAAGAAAAGTTAAAAGGTGGTAAACTCGTAATGTTTACTAAAGACGGCTCGATTAAAGGAATTGAATTTAGTGAACTTGAATTTACAAGAACTAGTTGCTCGGCGATTAAGTTAAAAGACGGCGATAGTTTGATTAACGTTGAATTAATCGACGAAAACAAAGACCTTTTCTTCGTAAGTGAACAGGGTATGTGTTTGCGTGCTAAAAACGAAGTTCCACTTTACGGTAAAACGGCAGGTGGAGTAAAAGGTATGGATTTAGACGCTGGCGATAGCGTAGTTTACGCAACTCAAATCAACGCCGACGAAGATATTGCTATGGTAGGAACAAGTTTTGGCACTTTCAAAAAGGTACTTTTAGGAGCAATTACCGTAACTGCAAGAGCAAGAAAGGGCGTAAAAATAGTAGAAATTAAAAACGGCGTAACCGACGAATTAGTCGTTTTCGCAAAATGTGTAAAACAAAGTGAAAAGTCTACGCTTGTTATCGTTGATAGAATAGGTGCCGTATATCACGTTAGTACGGACGAAATTTTAATCGACGGTAGGACGACGAAAGGTAGATACGTATCATCAATAGGTACTTGTCAACCGTTAGTTGTCTACTATGCCATGCGTTAGATGGCAGGGAAAGTTAATAGAAGAAGAAAATGCTGTACACGATAATTCGTATACAGATTTTCGCATATCTAAAAACACTGAAAAACAAGCAGAATTCCTTGCCCAAAACAACAAAAATAGCAAACAAGTAGAACGTTTAGAAGAAACGTCAACTGATAAAATCGACGAGCAAGTTTTAAAAATTCAAGAAAAAACCAAGCAAGTTGAAGAACGTATTGAAACAACTCAAACTGATAAAAACGACGAACAACTTGTAGAAAACTCTAAAAAAGAACAAACGCAAATTAAAGATAGTATATCAAATTTTAAACTTGCCGAAAGTCTAATTAACGATTTGTATAATGATGTTTTCTCAAAGTCTTCAAATTTTAAGCCTACTAAAAATCAAACTATAGGTGACTTATTAATATATTTAGGTTATAGGGCAAAAAGTGTTGGAGTGTATGAGAATTTTAAAAAAGCATTTAAAATCACTTTAAATGAAGATGCAGTTAGGAGCAGTGAAAATTATCTTCCGCTTGCAATTAAGTTAACCGTATATCTTGACAAAAAACAAGACCAAGGCTATACTAAAAAAGTAGTAAGTTATTTACTAAAAACGATTTTACACTTGTTTGAAGATGAAAGTGATAAGGCAATATCATTAACCATAAATAGTATGAGTGCAATATACTCGTATTTAATTGAAAATAATATAAACGTAAACTAGGGGGACTTATGGAAAAAGAATTTAATCCTATTGAAACAATAGTTGCTGATGGTGGCATGACTGCAATTTTAAGAAAAGTTGCGTGCATAGGCGATAGTTTATCGTCAGGCGAGTGCGAGTGGCTTAACGATAAAGGCGAAGTTAAGTATTACGATTTTTATGACGCTTCTTGGGGACAATTTATGGCAAGAAAATGCGGTTTAGACGTAATTAATCTTTCTAATGGTGGACTAAGTGCAAAAACGTGGCACGAATACGGCTATTATAATAAAGCATTTTATCAAGAAAAAGCGTGTAAGGCTTATATTATAGCACTTGGCGTAAACGACGTAAGTCATCTTGATACGGTATACGGCGAATATGGTTTTGGCTCTATGGACGACGTTGATTTTAAAAATATTGAAAATCATAAACCGTCTTTCGTAGGTTATTACGTTAAAATTATATTAAAAATTAGAGAATTAGTACCAGACGCAAAAATCTTCGTAGTAACCATGCCAAAAGACGACCGTGACACTGAAGAAAAGGCAAAACTTCGTGATAAACACGCTGAGTTTTTAAGAAGTTTACCAAACTATTTTAAGTCGTTATACGTAATAGATTTAAGAAAATACGCCCGTAATTTTGGTGAAGATTTCACAAAAACGTATAGACTAGGTGGACATTTAAGTCCAATAGGCTATAAATACGTTGCCGATATTGTCGCAACTTATATAGATTATATCATTATGAATAATATAGACGATTTTAAAGGAATAATGTTCGTAGGTACGGGCAAAAAACCAAGATTGTAAATTTAATAAAACAAAAACTGCTAAACACTCGTTTAGCAGTTTTTTTATTTTGTAATTTGACTTTTTGCTTTTCTTGCATTATTATTGCGTTTGAAAATTAAAAGTATAAGAGCAACGATGGTTTGCATAACTATGCCACCAAATACCAAATACTCCAGGACCACTATGGTGAAGTTCATATACAACGACTAATTCAATCGTTTTAATTGTTTTATCGTTATTTAAGTTTTTAGACGATAATAATTCTATGTAATTGCCTGATGTTTTATTTTTCATAAAGTTAACAGCGTTGATTTCTTCTTGAGTGTCGTTAGCGTAAGTAACTCTTATCCAATATGCACCATTTCCTATGGCTTTATCTATATTTGTTCCTGTTATGTTACTTTCCCCATCGTTGGATATTTCTACGAGCCCTACGCCAGAATTTAAGATAGGCAAACTAGTTGGGTTTTGTAAAAGTTTATATTTAATTGAAAATTCATTAGGTTGTACCACTTTAAAACCTGTACCATCTTGTCTGCACCCATATAAAATAAGTTCGCCCATTTCAAAGCCTGCATGTGCATTAATGTGTCCGGTATCTTGCGTTGGTTTTTCAGGGTTATATCGTTGGCCATCGTTGGTAACAATTCTATCCATTGTGTAGGTTAATGGTTCCCAACTAGTATCTTCAGGTTCAGATTGAACAAAATCTTTTAATTTGAACTTAGAACAAAGGTCATTATAACTTGTGCCTGATAACTCTACAAACTTGTTTTGTAATTCTTGTGCTCTTTGCGTTTTATCGCTAGGTAATAATTCCCATAAACCCAAAAGAGAATTATCACCAACTATGCCCGATAAGGCTGAATATTCTAAACTTGTATTTAGAGATTCTACCCAAGACGCGTAGTTGTTAGAAAGAGCCTCTGTGTCGTGAACGTCAACAAGTTTTCCACCAAACTGCTTAATTTTGGTGACTGATTCAATATTTTCTTGTGTTAAATCTTCGTTATATTTTGTGCTTGCTTCAATATTTACTGAGGCATTTTTTAAGTAGTTTATATGTGCATTAACAGCGATTTCTACAGAATTAGAATTTGTTGCCGTGCTAGATGAATAGGTTGAACTAATTTCCATACGTCCACCCATAACGGCTTCTTTAATAAGGTGTGTACCATATTTATCAAATAGAGCAGTTGCGTTCAAGGTTAATAAATCAGATTGAAATTCTTCAGATAACATATTTCTCAATTCAGATAAAGTATTAGTCATATAAATATTAAAAGTTTTTACACTATAAGTATTCTTATAGAATTTATAATAAGTTTTTTCGTTGGTGCTACCATTGAAATCAGATTTTAACCCTCCAGAAAACATTTTTCCTGCTTTGCCGTATACGTTGAGAGAGGCTGCGTAACTTTGATACAACTCTTCTATAGAAGAACCTGTATTTTCTTCAACGGAAGCGGAGTTTTCTTTAACCATCATAAGAGTTGCATTTTCTATTTTTTTCATATCCAAAATAGGGGAGCTAAAGTCAATGGCATTTTTGTCCATATATGGTGAATTTATAACGTCATAGCCATAACCTAAATATGAAGATTGCACGTTAATATCTTTAAATTTAGAATAAGTGCCTGTTTCTGTTGAGTTCATTGCTGCATATTTTTCAAATGCATTATTTACAACGTTGTTTACATCGTCACTATTAAAATCGCACCCAGATATAGAAAATATCATTGATAACGATAAAATAAGAGGGCATAATTTTTTAATAAATGTATTCATAATTCGTTCTCCTTTAGTAAATTAATACTATAATAATTCATATTTTATGAATTGTCAACTAAAACTAGAAAAATATTCATATAATATGAAGTATGAAGATATTTGGAGAAAGAATTAAAACAGAGTTAAAAGAGCAGGGGTTGACTCAAAAGTGGCTTGCACAAAAACTTAACGTTTTGCCAACTACGCTATGCGAATGGCTGAACGATAATAATGAGCCGCCTATGCAGGTAATAGTTGATATTGCAAAAATAATGGAAGTGTCAACGGATTTTTTGCTTGGGCTAGTAGATTAATTAAATTTGTTTTTAAATACCATATTAATTTTGATATGGTCTAGATATAATACCTTTAACTAATCAAAACAAAAACTGCTAAACACTCGTTTAGCAGTTTTTTTATTTTGTAATTTGACTTTTTGCTTTTTTGTAAATTTCTTCGGTTGCTAGTTTTACCTTATAAACGGGTACTTTTTGATTTATAGGAAAACAGTAGTATAATATTTTTTCATTACCCACGGCAATAACGTCGCCAATTTCGTACCAAAAGTAGTCGCAATTTGCCGTGTGTGTAGCAAGGGCTGGCTGGTTAAAGTTTATTAAATTATCGTCGCTTTTTAGCGTAAAACCATTTTCGTTATGAACTAAATTACCTTCGCCAACGAAATACAAGCATTTTGACCCTTTTAAAATTGCAATTTTAACTCTTTCACTAAAATTATACGTTTTATTTTCAATTTCCTTTCTAACGCAATCTTTTTGATAGTCAACCCAAGTAGGAATATGACTAAATAAAGTTTCGCCGTCAACACCTTCAAGCGTGCCGTTTTCAGTTAGTATATGTTTAGTATTGCATTTTTCACAAGTTAAATAAACGCCACTACCTTTCATTGAATATTCGTCTTTACAATTTGGACATTTATATAAAACTCGTTGAAGTGAATCAGCCCTAAAAGGCTCGTCGACACAAACGTTATTTTTTTGTTGATTTAAAAAAGCGTCAAAGGTAAATTTTTTAAATATTATATCGCTAATCTCACTATTAGTTAGTTTTTCTATTTGTTCGCAAGTTAATATAACGTCAACGTTTGCTGTTATTTTTACGTTGCGAAGTTGCAAGTTGTTATAAAGGGGGTCTCGTAAAAACGCACCGTCGGTAATAATAGTTATAACGGGAACTTTTAACATTTTAATAAGTTTACCGATACTTTCGGGTAGTAGACCTTGTCTACCGTCCATTGAATAGGACGCTTCAGGAAACATTAAGACGGAAGTCTTTAAATGGTTTAAACAATATTTTATATCTTTTACTAGAGAAACGTCGGTAACGTATTTATTAGTAAAAATACAACCAAGTTGACGCATAAGCCATTTTTTGCCTACGCAACCATCGGTAGTACTAACTATGTTATACGGTATATTTTTTAGAATTTTAGACGCAATTTTAACGTCGATAAAACTTGAGTGATTCATTAAAATCAAACAAGGTTGCTTTTTGTTTATTTTATCAAGGCCGTTAGTTTGATAGGTAAAAGACGTTGCTTTTAAGTCGACGTAAGATAATAATCTAACTAAAGTCCTAAAAAGCCAATTAGGTTTAATAGGTTTAGGTCTTTTTTCAAACTCAATTGCGTTTACTTCTTTTACGCTTAAATTCTTAGTTTTTATTTTCATAAATACCTTTATACTTTAAAATACAATTATATTGTATACTAAAAACAATAAAAAATCAACACCTACGTATTTTTATGTTGCAAAAATGCGTAAAAAATGTTATTATTACGTAAAGGTGAAATATGTATATTAATTCGATTTTAGAAGTAATAGGAAATACTCCGTTATTAAAACTAAATAATATTAAAGAAAAATACAACTTAAAAGCAAATGTTTATGCAAAACTTGAATACTTAAACCCTACGGGTTCGGTAAAAGATAGAACTGCTTTTTATATAATTGAGCAAGCCGAAAAACAAGGTTTACTTAAAAAGGGAGCAACTATAATCGAGGCAACTAGCGGTAACACGGGCATAGGCTTAGCAATGGCGTCTAAAATTAAAGGTTATAAACTTATTTTAACTATGCCGTCATCAATGAGTAAAGAACGTCAAAAAATATTAAAAGCATACGGAGCAGAAATAGTATTGACAGATAGTCAACAAGGTATGCAAGCAAGTATTGATAAGGCAAAAGAACTTCACGAGCAAATTGCTGGCAGTATTTTAGCAAATCAATTTACAAACCAAGCAAATATATTAGCCCACTATGAAACTACGGGTAAAGAAATTTATCAATCTTTAAATAAAAAGGTAGATATTTTCGTTGCGTCGGTAGGTACGGGTGGTACTCTTATAGGAACTGCAAAATACCTTAAAGAGCAAAACCCAAACGTTAAAGTTTACGGCGTAGAGCCGTCAGCGTCGCCATTACTTACTAAAGGATTTAGTGGCAAGCATAATATTCAAGGAATAGGTGCTAATTTTATTCCACCTTTATACGACGCAAAATATTGTGACGGTGTTATGACGTGTAGCGATACTGATAGCGTATTTTACGCAAAAGAAATTGCTTTAAACGAAGGCTTTTTAGCGGGTTTTTCATCGGGAGCAACCTTGTCTGTTGCTATTGAATTAGCGAAAAAAGAAGAAAATAAGGACAAAAATATAGTAGTAGTTTTTGCCGATAGTGGCGATAGATACTACTCGACGGAGATTTTTGATTAATGTTAAAAAGGTTATTTATAAAAAACTATCAAAACGTCAACGACCTAAAAATTAGGGGTAAATACGGCGTTGTTGCAAGTTTATTTGGAATAATAACTAATCTAATCGTATGCGTATTAAAGATAGTAGCAGGCGTATTATTAAAAAGTATAGCAATAATAGCCGACGGCGTTAATAATTTGACCGACGCAGGCTCGTCGATAATAACTTTTATAGGCTTTAAATTATCAAGTAGACCGGCAGACAAAGAACACCCTTACGGTCACGAAAGATACGAGCAGGTTACGGCACTTATTATTTCGCTTGTTATGTTTGCTATAGGTATATTATTCTTTTATTCTTGTATAGAAAAAATAATAAATAATGAAACTCTTAACCAAATTACTACCTTTACTTATATCGTCTTAATAATATCGCTGGTGTTAAAAACGGCACAAATGCTTGTGTATTTGGACTTTGCAAAATCAATAAAGTCTTTAACTTTAAAAGCAACGGCAGTTGACACTAGAAACGATTTAATTACAACGACTGCAACTTTATTATCGGTTATATTAATTGACGTATTGTCTATTAACGTTGACGCATACGTAGGAATTTTAGTTAGTGCGTTTATAATATATTCGGGTTTAAGTATGTTAAAGGAAACTATAAATCCTTTACTTGGCGTATTACCTGAAAAAGAAGAAGTTGAAAAACTTAAGAGTTTAGTTTTAAAAGATAAAAGGGTATTAGGCGTACACGATATTATTATCCATCAATACGGCAAAACTTCTCGTTTTGCAACCTTGCACGCTGAAGTAGACGGATTAGAAAATTTTAGCGATATACACGACCTTATAGACAATATTGAAAGGGAAGTTTATAACGAGTTAAATATTAAACTTTCAATACATTTAGACCCTATCGACGTTAGCAACGAAAATAGGCAAAAATATTTAGAAATTACCGAAAGGGTTTTAAAAAGTTACGATAATAAGGTTAAATTTCACGATTTTAGAATTGTAGACGGCGTAACGCATTGTAATATAATTTTTGATTTAATAATTCCGTTTGATAGAAAGTATAATTTAGAAGAAATTATAAAACTGCTTGACGACGAGTTTTCTAAGTTAGGTAAATTCTATTTCGTAATAGAAACCGAGCCAGAATACGTTTAACAAAATAAAAAAAGTCCTAGACGGTTGTTTAGGACTTTTTGTTTAACTTAAATTAAACGTTACCTTGTGCTTTCATTGCTTCGGCAACTTTAATAAATCCGGCAATGTTAGCACCAGCCATATAATTGCCTTTTAATCCGTATGTAGTAGACGCTTCGTCACACGCTTTAAATATGCTAACCATAATTCCGTGTAATTTTTGGTCAACTTCTTCAAAAGACCAACTATATCTAATACTATTTTGGCTCATTTCTAAACCACTAGTTGCAACGCCACCAGCGTTAGCCGCCTTAGCAGGACCGTAAAGCATACCGTTTTTAAAGTAAACGTCAATTGCTTCTGGGGTAGAAGGCATATTTGCACCTTCAGAAACGCAGTAACATCCGTTATTAGCAAGATTTTCAGCGTCTTCTTTGTTAATTTCGTTTTGAGTAGCACAAGGAAGGGCAATATCGCACTTAACCGTCCAAATACCGTGACAACCTTCAACGAATTTAGCGTCGGCGTGGTAAGAAAGATATTCTTTAATTCTCTTTCTTTCAACTTCTTTAATTTGTTTAACAGCGTCAAGGTCAATTCCGTTTGCGTCGTAAATATAACCATTAGAATCACTCATTGCAACGACTTTTGCACCAAGCGTAGTTGCTTTTTCTGCAGCGTAAATAGCCACGTTACCAGAACCAGAAACAACAACCGTTTGACCTTTAAACGATTTTCCGTTAGCCTTTAACATTTCTTCAGTAAAATAGCAAAGACCAAAGCCCGTTGCTTGTTTTCTTGCAAGCGAGCCACCGTATTGTAAACCTTTACCCGTCAAAACACCGGTAAATTCGTTTTGAATACGTTTATATTGACCAAACATATAACCAACTTCTCTAGCACCAACGCCGATATCACCAGCAGGAACGTCGGTATCGTTACCGATATAGCGGAAAAGTTCAGTCATAAAACTTTGACAAAATCTCATAATTTCATTATCAGATTTACCTTTAGGGTCAAAGTCTGAACCACCTTTACCACCACCCATAGGAAGTGTAGTAAGGCTGTTTTTAAAAGTTTGTTCAAAGCCAAGGAATTTAATAATACTTAAATTTACCGATGGATGAAATCTAATACCGCCTTTATAAGGACCGATAGCACTATTAAATTGTACTCTAAAGCCCCTATTCACACGTGCAACGCCGTTATCGTCCGTCCAAGGAACTCTAAAAATTACTTGTCTTTCAGGTTCAACTAATCTTTCAATAACGCCAGCGTCGATTAAATCTTGTCTTTGTTCGAGAACGGGTTGTAAAGAAACGAAAACTTCGGTAACTGCTTGAATAAATTCAGGTTCGTTAGCATTTCTTTTTTCGATTCTTTCTAAAAGGTCAACTAAATATGGATGAGTTAATTTCATAATAATACCCCTAATAATTTTTTTATAGAAATATTATATTACATAAATTATAAAAAAGCAATTATAATAAAAAATAAAAATTTAATTTTTACTTTAAATTTAATAAATATTATGTTAAAATATACTAAAGGAGTAAATATGAAAAGGATAATCGCAATCGGCGGTGGTAGTTTAAAAGAAAAAACTACTATTGAAATTGATAGATACGTATCAAACTTAGCAAAAGAAAGAGCAAACGGCAAAAGGGCGTACGGCTTATTTATAGGCACTGCATCACACGATTTTATGCCGGCTTTTAATTCATTTAGAAAAACTTATACTTCGGTTTTTGATATAAAAGCCGACGTCGTATTAACTATAAACACTCAAATGGACGAAGAAAAAATTAACGAAAAGTTTTCAAAAGCCGATTTTATTTATATCGGTGGTGGAGATACTTTGTTTATGCTAGATAGGTGGCAACAAGATAATTTGTTACAAAAAATTCTCGACGCATACAATAGAGAAGTGATTATCGTTGGTCGTTCGGCGGGAGCAGTTTGTTGGTTTGAAACTATGTACACCGATAGTGAAGTGTTCGGCAATGCCGACGAGTACTCTATTCAAAAAGGCTTAGGGGTGTTAAAGGGTGCTTGTTCTCCGCATTATAATTTAAGAAAAGACGATTTATTTAAAGCCGTTGTTACGAATAAAATAGAACAAATATACGCAATTGAAGACGATAGTGCTTTAGAATTTATTGATGGTAAGTTAATAAAAAGTATTTCGTCTGGTGGAAAAAGTTATAAAATCACTAATAATGGTGGAATATTACAACAAGAGTTGATTTAAAGGTGCAATATGAGAATGTTTGACGTTATTAAGAAAAAACGTGACGGATACGAACTTTCAACTAGCGAAATTAATTATTTTATTCAAGGTTACGTAAATGGTGAAATTCCCGATTATCAAGTATCGGCATTACTTATGGCAATTTATTTTAATGGTATGACGGTTAGAGAAACGGTTGATTTGACTTTTGCAATGCGTGATTCGGGTAAAACTTTATCGTTCAACGGAGTTGATGGTATTCGTGTAGATAAACACTCAACGGGTGGCGTAGGAGATAAAACTAGTTTAATCGTCGCACCGATTGTAGCATGTTTTGGCGTAAAAGTTGCAAAAATGAGTGGGCGTGGACTTGGTCATACAGGTGGTACGATAGATAAACTTGAATCAATTAGGAATTTTAACGTAAACTTAGACCAAGATACTTTTAAAAAGATTGTAAACGAAGTAGGCGTTTCAATAATTTCGCAAAATCAAGATTTAGCCCCAGCCGATAAAAAATTGTATGCGTTAAGAGACGTTACTGCAACCATTGATAGTATTCCACTCGTTGTTTCTAGTATAATGAGTAAAAAACTTTGCTCAGACGACGATTGTATAGTTTTAGACGTTAAATGTGGTAGTGGTGCGTTTTGTAAAACGTTAGAAGAAAGCAAGCGTTTAGCAAATTTAATGGTTGATATAGGTAAAAAGGCAGGTAAAAAAACTATTGCTTTAATTACAGATATGAATAGACCTTTAGGCAACGCAATAGGTAACTTTTTAGAAGTAAAGGAAGCAGTACGAGTTTTAAAAGGTGAGTACGTTGAAGATTTAACCGAAATATGTGTAGAATTATCTTCTCATATGCTCAATTTAGCAGGTCACGGAAATTTTGAAAAATGCAAAGCCGACGTTAAAGAAGTTTTACAAAATGGCAAAGCATATCAAGTATTTTTACAAATGGTAGAAAAACAAGGTGGCGATATAACTTGTTTAGAAGAAGAAAACAATGCTAAATACACCTACTTGGTTAAGGCGACTAAGCAAGGCTATATACAAAAAGTTGATACTGAAAAATACGGCTTAGCAAGTTTAAGTTTAGGTGCAGGCCGTAACGTTAAAGAAGATAAAATCGATTACTTTGCGGGAATAGTTGTAAATAAAAAAGTTGGCGATTTCGTTAAAAAAGGCGAGCAAATAGCCCTTTTATACGCTAACGACCAAACCCTATTTACTAAAGCAAATCAAACTATATTAGACGCAACGATTATCAGTCAAGAAAAAACGGCTAAATCGCCGTTAGTTTTAGATATTGTAAATTAAAAAGGATTAATATGAAAATAGAAAAGATTTTAAAAGCGTGCGACCATACCTTACTTAGTCAAACTGCAACCGAAAGTCAAATTAAAGAATTGTTAGACGATGCAATCAAATATAAAGTTGCGTCGGCGTGTATTCCACCTTGCTACGTTAAAATGGCAAAAGACTACGTCAAAGATAAATTGAAAATTTGTACCGTAATAGGATTTCCTAATGGAAACGTAACTACGGCAATAAAAATGTTAGAAACCGTCAATGCAATAGATAATGGTGCAGACGAAATTGATATGGTAATAAATATAGGTAAGTTAAAAAGCCAAGATTACGACTACGTTTATAGTGAAATTTGTGATATAAAAAAATTATGTCAAAAAAAGGTTTTAAAGGTAATTATTGAAACGTGCTTGTTAACTGAAGAAGAAAAAATTAAAATGTGCGAAATAATAACTAATGCAAAAGCCGACTATATAAAAACCTCAACGGGATTTTCAACGTTGGGTGCAACTTTTGAAGATATTGCGTTGTTTAAAAAACACGTTGGTAGGGGTGTGAAAATTAAGGCGGCAGGCGGAATTTCGTCAATAGCAGACGCCGAAAAATTTCTATCGCTTGGAGCAAGTAGATTAGGAACTAGTAAAATAGTAAAAATAGTTAAAGAAAAAAAGGGGGAAAAATAAATGTCGATACCAACTCCACACATAACGGCAAAAAAAGGTGATTTTGCAGATACGGTATTAATGCCGGGCGACCCATTACGTGCAAAATTTATAGCCGAAAACTTTTTAGAAAACGCTGTTTTAGTTAACGACGTAAGGGGAATAAACGGCTACACGGGTTATTACAAAGGTAAAAAAGTTTCAGTAATGGCGTCGGGTATGGGGCAACCGTCAATGGCAATTTATTCTTATGAACTTTTTAATTTTTACGACGTTAAAACTATTATAAGAATAGGTTCTTGCGGTGCGTTAGTAGGCGACTTAAGGTTAAGAGATATCGTAATTGCAATGGGTGCTTGTACTAATAGTAATTATGCAAGTCAATTTGAGTTACCAGGTACGTTTTCGGCAATAGCCGATTTTGAACTTGTAAAAAACGCCGTTGAAATATGTAAGCGTGATAATATAAGGTTTAAAGTAGGCAATATTTTATCGTCGGACACTTTCTACGACTATTCAAATAGCACTTTAAAGTGGGCAAAATTAGGCGTTTTAGGTGTTGAAATGGAATCTTACGCCTTATATTGTAACGCTTTAAGGGCAAATAAAAAAGCACTTTGTATTTGTACGGTTAGCGATAGTTTAGTTAACGTTGACGAAATTACAAGTGCAGAAGAAAGGCAAAATTCATTTACTCAAATGATGGAAATAGCCCTTGAACTTGCATAGGTGAATATGTCTAAAAGAGTATTTTTAATAGTATTAGATAGTTTAGGAATAGGCGAGTTGCCAGACGCTTATAAGTTTAACGACCAAGGTAGCAACACCTTAAAATCTATCAGTAAATCAAAATTGTTTAACACGCCAACCTTGAAAAGTTTAGGACTTTTTAATATTGACGGCGTAGAAGGTGGCGACTTAAATCCAAAAGGCAGTTTTGCAAAAATGCAAGAACTTTCTAACGGCAAAGATACTACCGTTGGCCATTGGGAGATTGCAGGCGTTATATCAAACACGCCTATGCCGACTTATCCAAACGGATTTCCAAAAGAAATAATTAGCCGTTTTGAAAAAGAAACTGGTAAAAAGGTTTTATGCAATAAAACCTATTCGGGAACGGAAGTAATTAAAGATTATGGCAAAGAGCATATAAAAACCGGTGATTTAATAGTATATACTTCGGCTGATAGCGTATTTCAAATTGCATCGCACGAACAAGTCGTAAGCCTTGAAGATTTGTATAAATATTGTAAAATTGCAAGGAATATTTTGCAGGGTGAACACGGCGTAGGTAGGGTAATTGCAAGGCCGTTTACGGGGGAATATCCGTTTATTAGAACGGCAAATAGAAAAGATTATTCTCTGCCTCCGCCAAGCGATACTATGCTAAACTTGTTAAATAAAAATGGTTATCAAGTAATTTCGATAGGTAAAATTAACGATATTTTTGCAGGTAGTGGAATAACTTCGTCATATAAAACTAAAAGTAACGACGACGGGATGCAAACGGCTGTTAATTTAGCAAAACAAGATTTTGAAGGTTTATGTTTTATAAATTTAGTTGATTTTGACTCAAAATATGGCCATAGGAACGATATTGACGGATACGCAAACGCTTTAACGGCTTTTGATACAAAGTTAAAAGAGTTTATTCAGTTGCTTAAAAAAGACGACGTTTTAATAATTACTGCAGACCATGGTTGTGACCCACAAACTCCGTCAACCGACCACTCTAGAGAATATACGCCTATGATTATTTACGGCAAGCAAATTAAAAGTGGCGTAAATTTAAAGGTAAGGCAAACTTTTGCAGATATTTCGGCAACGATATTAGATTATTTTAACGTAAATAAACAAAATACTAAAGGGGAAAGTTTTTTAACAAGTGTAAAAAAATAAGGCGAAATTATGAAAGATAAAATAACGGTTGCAGTTATAGGTTGTGGCTCAAGGGGTTGTAGAACGTACGCAAACCTATTTTTTAAAGATAAAGACGTTTACGAAATTGTAAGTTTATGTGATATCGACCAAAAGAAACTTGATTTATTTGGTGATAAGTATAATATTAAAAAAGAAAATTTATTTTTAGACGAAAACGAGTTTTTTAAAGGGAAAAGGGCTGACGTTTTAATATTAGCAACGCAAGATAGAGACCACGTTAGACAATGCTTAAAGGCTATTGAACTAGGTTACGATATATTGCTCGAAAAACCTATTTCACCCGTAAAAGAAGAACTTTTACAACTTTTAGATGCATCTAAAAAGAGTAATAGTAAGATATTAGTTTGTCACGTACTTCGTTATGCTCCGGGATTTATGAAAATCAAAGAATTGCTAAATTCGGGTATAATAGGCAAACTTATTAGAATTGATTCAATCGAGCAGGTTGCATTTTGGCATCAAGCACATAGTTTTGTAAGGGGCAACTGGCAAAACGATAAAGATACTTCACCTATGATTATGCAAAAATGTTGTCACGACCTTGATTTAATTCAATATTACGTGGGAGCAAAATGTAAAAAGGTGTATTCGGTTGGCGAACTTTCATATTTTAAAAAAGAAAATCAACCAAAAGGAGCAAGTGATAGGTGCTTTGATTGTATATTTAAACACACTTGCACGTATAGTGCCGAAAATCTTTACGTTGAAAGATTTAAAAAGGCAGGGTGTTCTCAAGGTTGGCCATATAACGTAGTAGATTTAAGTGTTCCTATAACTGAAGAAAGTTTACGTAACGCGTATAAAAACAATGGTTACGGACAATGCGTATTTGCTTGCAATAATAACGTTGTAGATAATCAAATGGTAGATATGATTTTTGAAAACGGAGTAAAAGCAACGCACGTAATGACTGCTTTTACTAGTGGTAGTGGAAGAAAAATGACTTTTCACGGAACTTTAGGTGAAATTGAACTTCACGACGAAAAAGACCAAATAAGAGTTTCAGTTTATGGTAAAGAAGATGAGTTTTTAAAAATTAGCGAACTTTGTGAAAACGACGAAGACAAAGGTATGGGACACGGCGGTGGCGACGTAGGAATTTTCCGTTCGTTTTATAATTTAATTACTGGCAAAGGTAATGCCGAAACTTCGATAGAAGCGTCAATAGAAAGTCACTTAATTGCAATTTGTGCCGAAGAATCAAGAAAAACTGGTAAAATTATTAAAATAAGATAGTTGCGTTAAAATCACTCTAATTAATTTAAACGTAAAAGCGTAATTATATATCAAATCTATAATTAAAAAAAACACTACAACAAGCGTTGTAGTGTTTTTTGGTAGCCCCAAGGGGTTTCTGCCCCTTAATAAGGGGAAGGCAAACTAAAGTTTGCGAGGGGAAATTCCCTTAAAAAGGGAAATGTCGCAAAGCGACAAAAGGATGGCTGTCCTGCAAAGGATGCCGTCGCGGCTTAGCGATTGAACTTGTTGTTAATAGGTGTAATTAAGTTGAATAACTAACGGAGTTTGAATAAAAAAACACTACAACAAGCGTTGTAGTGTTTTTTGGTAGCCCCAAGGGGAATTGAACCTATTAAAAAATCGAAAAATTGCAGATATAATGCCGAATTTTCAGTTAATTAAAAATGAAATAACAAAAAATAATTTCTTTAAAAAGAGCCCATTTAGGCTCTTTTTTAGTCTTCATAAATATCAGTAGCGTTGTGAATTATTTGTCTTAAACTAATACTATTAATAAAAGCATTATCTAGCATGCTGTCAATATCTTTATACTCTATACCGTTAAAAGAATATGCGTAAAATTCTGCATTTTTGTTTTTAACTATATAAACTAGGTTAATAGAATAAGTTTGACCATTATAGACAAAAACTACATCACCACCACTATCTAATATATTTCTTAAAACGCTAATTTTTTCCACTTTTAATTCTCCTTTTACTTTTTTTACGTTTATTTTGTTTTTCTATATTTGATAAAATTTTACTTTCTGCACATGAAATATTAGGTGCAAGAACTCTTTTTGGCTTTTTTAATCTATTTTTAAAAATATGCTTATGATTATAAGGGTGCTTATTGTCTTTAATATCTAAATCTTTATAAGCAATACCATTATTATCTATATACCGAATTCTAAAAACTTGATTACCAGGAAGAGTAAAAAACCTTATTTTAGAATTACGTTTACCACTAATGGGATTATTAGTACGTGTACGTTGTTGTTGTTTTTCGCCTTCTTTTTTAAAATAAATATCTTCTTGGTTAAAATCTATTTTTATACCCATATTATACCACCTTTACAAAATATTGTAAATAACTTTTAAAACTTTTTAACGGCAATATGACTTGCTTTTTCAACTTTGTTCTTTAACAAACCTTTACGTTTCATTAAAGTACCGACATAAATAGTATTGCCGTTATCATCTTTTTTTGCAGTGTTAGTCAGTAAAAGTTCATAATCGTTACCTATTTTCAAAAATTTACCACCATAGGGACGTGTAGGTGCTAAACCTTTGAAAAACTCGTTATACGACGTAGCCTGCTTTTCTTGTCTTTTTTGAACTTTGTCTAAACTTTCAGTTCTAACTTTACCGTTTTTGCCTTTAAAATTTCTAAATGCCATATATATACCTTACGTTTAAAGACCGTCGTCTATTAATTTTTTTCTTCATTTAAAGAATTTAACTTTTCGCCACATTTTGAACAATAGTTATATTCTTCGTTTTCAAAAGTTTTAGTATAAGTAATATCACAATGCTTGCAATATTTCTTTTCAACCTTTTTTGCGTCTTTAAACGCCTTTACTAATTCGTAAACGAAATAGATAATCGTTATAATCGTAAATATCAAAATAACTGTAAATATAAAATTAATTTTTGATTCCATAATATTATTCCTTTATATCGCTATCAAAAACGTTATTTAAATTGTGTTGGAAATAACTGTTCTGCATAGCAAATTCTTCTTTAGTAGCCTTTACGCCCTTGTATTCTGGGTAATCGTCAAGGCCCACTTTCTTTTTAAGAGCATTTTGTCTAAAATAGTCAACTAAACTATCTGTATAATAACGCCTTGCGTGGTTTTTCTTATAACATAAGTAATAAGGGTGTTCGGTAACTTGTCCAGAAAGCATATCTTCCATTTGCAAAAAGTGTAAATCATAGCCGTACAAGTTATACATTTTTTCATAGTAATTATAAAAGCCACCTAAATACTTTTTAATTAAATGAATTAACAAAGTATTATTCGAGTGATAATATTTACTTTTATCAAAGAAAGCATTATAAAAATTATCGAATATACCGGCAATAAATTCTTCTATAAAAAATAACGGCATAGCAAATTCTTTTTTATTTTTCTTACCTACGCCTAGGTGGTTACCACACTCGTGTAAATCGCTGTTAGTCGAGCCTATACGTTGCAAGTCGAAATAAATTCTCATATACGGCTTAAAATCAACGGTAGAAGGGTGTCTATCAAGTTTTAAACCAAAATTAAATAAATCGTTCTTTTGGTTTGTATCGTCTGCTTTTGCCTTTAATTCCTGCAATACGAACTGGTTGCCCCTTTCTTTATCAAGTTCAGTCATAACGACAATACCATATTCAAGCGTGTTGGCAAACGGATTATCTTTTTTAATCGTTTTACCCATACGCAGTATATCTTGGTCAAGAATTTTGCCGTAACGTGATATATACGGTATATCGGCACTTTTACGAGTAAAAAAGTCAAAATCCCATAAAGGAAAGTTACCAACGTCTTGCAATAAGCCGTCGCTACGTATAGCGTAGTTTGTTATATTCATTTCAACAGTAGTATAAATTCGGTACGCCTTTAAGTATTCTTCGATTACTTCGAATATGTCTTGCAAATATAAGTTATTATCGTACGTCAAGCCATACTTTTCAAAGTCGTAGCCGTATAATATGTATCTTGCAGACTTTTTAAGATTCATACTTAAAGCACGTTCAAACCACTTTTTGCGTTTTCTTACGTAACTTTCTATAGTTGCAAGCGAATATATAACCCTGGTCCTTACAAGCCTTTTATACTCTTGCTCTAAAACGGCAAAAGGAAAATAAATAAACATACGGTCTAACTTTTGCAAAGTTTCTTTAGCGTTGGACCTAAATATCTTATTAGTGGTTAGGGTAATATCGGTCATTATTTGACCTTTACCACCACCCATAAGACCGTAAAAAACGTTTACGGTAGGCAAGTTTTTTACAAAACCGGTGTTATACCTTTCAAAGTGTTCTAAGTTCTCGTAGCCTTTATTTTTACGCCACTTATTTAAAACTATAACGGCTAAAATAAGCCATAAAATTAAAGGTAAACCTTTTAGCATTATTGCAACGTCAAATAATAGTTTATAGACTTGAACGTATAAATTACCTATATCAAAACTTGCTACAAAATAAAAGTAATAAGCCAAAAATTCGCCTATTATAGCGAACACGTTAAGATTATAAAGCCAAATAAACAGCCATATCGTTTTATAATGCCCACTAAAACAAAAGGTCCAAAAATCTTTAAACCATTTTTTTATAGGCTTAAATTTGTCTTCTAAACGCTTAAAAACCTTTAAGGGTTTAGTTTCGGTTAGAGTAGTGTTTACCGTTTCTATATTTTTGTCTATAGCGTTTTTTAAAAGCAGTACGACAATTAATATTAATTCGGCAAGCGTTATTAAAATCAAATAAACGTCGCTAAACTTTTCTAAGTAAGCAAATAAATTTTCTTCAGTAAATAATGCTTTCCACGTAAGTTCTATAGCCTTTGTAAAAGTTTCCCAGTCTATAGGAAAAACAAAACTTATATCTACGCTTGATATTTTAGTTACGCTTGACGGCACGGTTACAAAACTATTAGATAGCGTTTGAAAATTATATATAAACGACGTATATAAGTCATAACCGGTTTCTTTTATTCTTATAAAACTATTTTTATAAACGAATACACTTAATAGCAAAAACAATAAGGTTATCGCTATTGCTATTAAATGCTTGTAATTAAATTTTTTTAAAACTTTTTTCATAATTTTGTTAAAACGTTATTAAAAGTAAAAACTATATAACTCAATACAATAAGCACAACGCCTATTATTATAATTTTTACTATTGCCCCTTTAAATTTTTTATTGTTTTTCATATTTCACCTAACTATCGTCGTCATTTTTTGGACGTTTTCTAAATATTATTTTTGCCGGTAAAAATACTATTTTTAAAGCACCTTTTATAATTAAGCCTGCTCCGTTGAAAACTAATTTAAAGAAAGGCCAACAAACTATTACAAGTACTACAAGTGCAAGCAAAAATAATAACATCATAATCGAAGATAAGAAATTTGTTAAAAATGAATAATCTACGTCTTGTTGTGCCGTTAAATCATTAAAAACGTCTTTAGGTGAGTGTATTGCCGGAATAACAAATTCTTTACCATCTTGATTAAAACCAAATTCTATAATATCAAAACCTAAATAAATAGGTTGTCTTGCAATAAAGCCTGTTGCTGTGTGAGTTTTTTGTGTAGAGTCATCATGATAAAAGCAAGAAACAGTATTAGAATAATAGTTAGAGGCATCATATCTAAAAAGCCACACTTCTTTATTTATAAGTTTATTTTCTTCACAATAAGTTCTAAATGAAGATATTTCATTTATATCAACAAAATATTTATTAGAAAGTTCTTCGTCGGTTAAAGAATAAATATCACTATAATTTACTTTTTCAAAAGGACATATTTCTTCAATATCATAAGCCCTTTGACTAAAAAGGCTTGCCCACCAAGTAGACAAAGCGTTACCCAAATTTTCCCAAAAAGTACCGTTTGAATTTTGTTTTAAATTTGCAAAAGTAATTTTTGAAATATCTTTATTTTCACCATATGAAAGAATATTCTTACCATATTTTACATTTACTAAACTATACTTGTTTTCGGCAGAATTACTCACTTGCTCAAATAAATAATCTTTTATTTTAGGACTATCTTTATACTTATAATAATAATTTAACAAATTATCTCCATCAAAAAAATAATCTTCAGTTATTTTATTATCTTTAATATAATTATTTAAATTAGAGTCAGGAAAAAACCAACCCAAATTGTTAAAAGAATAATCGTAAGAAAAAGAACGATTATAAACTTCAAAGAAATTATCTTCAGGCAAGTCGCCTAAAAATCTTCCAAAATTAAAAAGTTTATAAATTAAATCAAAATCATAAGAATAACAATGAGAAGTAGGAAAAACAATACTATCTGTAGAATATTCATAATCAAGATTTGCATAAAAATACAAATTATTAGAATAGTCAACCGAACCATGTAAAGTTTCTGCAAAACGAGCAGCAACTGTTCTAAGCAAACAACCATCATCATCTCCATCAAGAATTAAAATAGGGGTAGTATATCTATAATCAAATTCTGCTTTTATAGAAGACAAATAACTTGTATCAACATTTCCAATATATTCTGGTAATGAAAAGTAGCAACTGCTTATTTGGTCTTGCCAACCACTATTAAGAGAAGTATCGTTACGATTTACCCCAGTTCTATAAAAAGTATGGTATGTATCAACGGAAACGGTAGGCAAATTTTCACTTGTAATAACTTTATCTTCGCCATTTTCATTAAAACATTTATAAATATTTCCTACTAAAAATTCAGTTGCAGTAGGATTACGTTCTTCGTGCAATTCTACGCCAGAAACACAATAATATCTTTCTGCACAATTAGATAAAATAAAATCATTATCACTTAAATCAACTTTCCACTTTACAAAAACACCTGTTTTATCTTTATTTTCTAAAGTCCAGACTTTATCATCGGTATCTTCATTAATACCTTTAGTTGATATTTTAAGTTTGTGATAATCTACACGTAAAACGTCTTCTTCGATATCAGTAAAACCAAAAGTGATAGCATTTTTAGGGCTATCATAAATTATGTTAGATATAGAAGTATTATTTAAAGGTATGTACGTATATATATAAATTGAATATAGCCCGTCATAACCATAACCGTATTCTAAAAAATATAACATTTTTACCGTATCGTAACGTGCGTTTTCACTTATTTTTAATTCCTTTAAATCTTCAATAACGCCAGACGTTTCATAATGGTGCTGTAAAGTTTCACTAGCATACACCGGTTTGACCGGTAAAAATATAAAATATGCAAAAAGAAAGTAGCACGCTACTAATAACGCTACTAATCTATTACGTATTAAATTTTCATTTCTTTTGCGTTCTAACATAATTTTTTCCTTAATCTTTCTCCAACCGAATATTTTTTAAAAAACGCTAAACGCTTATATAAATAAACGAATAGCGTTTTTATTTTTTACTACTATTTTAATCTTACTTTACAATGAAAACGATTAGTAACTTTATTACCATAATTATCAGTTATAGCGTCTATAGGTACGGTTATTGATACGCCGTTTTTTGCTGTCTCGCTTGAAAGAGAAATAGCACCGGTATAACTAAATATAACACTATTATCTTTAACTTCAGTCTTTATGTAATTTAAACCTATACCATCAGGGCAGTTTACGTTCCTATTAAAAACTACTTCATACGACTTAACGGCTAAACTACTATCATTAACGTAAACTTGGTAAACGTCATATAGTTGCCACTTTTCTATAAAAAAAGTATTAATAGTCGACGTCATACCGTTAGAGTAGTGAATTATTACTTTCTCTATAAATAAACCTATTTTTTCATCGGCAATAGTTACTTGTTTTTTATTAATACTTATATCTAATTGAGAAACGTACTTGTTTTTATTCCAAGTAGTTGCTTTATCGCCATTTAAAAATATTTGTATTCTACAATATTTAACGTTGGCTTTATCTTCATAATTATAAATATCGTCAAACTCGTCTGTACAGCCAACGTATTTCATTGATTTATCATAAAAATAAACTTTATACGTAATACTAGCGTCGAACTCTGGAACAATAGTTAAACCTTGTGCACCTATTTTATCACTTATAAAACTCGTTTCACTTTTAACGTATTGACCTAAACTATCAATTCCACCAACGCTAAAATCACTTGCAGTAATTTCTTTAACGTCTTTATTTTTACTTATCGAAGAAACTACGCCAACACCACCAACAATTAACAAGACGACTAAAAGAGTAATGATAAAATATTTTAATTTATTCATTATTAGTCCCCCTTTAATTAACTACCTGAAGAAAAAGCAGTTTCTAAATACAAATAAACTTGTGGTTGCTCTTGATTTCTTAAGAAATTAAATATAACGTAATAATCCGTTGACGAACTTGCAAAATCGTCACTAGTAAAAGTAATTGTATAATAATATAAGCCGTCGGTAGTATTGCCAGAAGATAAATAGTCTTTGCTTTCATCAGTTTTAGATAAAAGTTTTTTATTAACACTAGTTCCACTTGCGTCAAGTTTACCATTAGCAACATAAATTTCTTCTTCAGTTAAAACGTAACTAGATAATATTACAAGTCTTTTATAATAAGCAGATTTATTTGCAGTTGTAACATTTATAGGCTTACAAGCAATTAGTTTACCGTTATTTGCATATTTATAAGTTGTTGAATTTTCAGTAGTTGTTTTTAGTACGTAATCACCATTTTCATTAAGACTTAATTTGTTATTTTCAGTATAGTCTTGTTTTTTGTTTACCGTTATTTTAAATTGATTAGCAATGCTATATTTTTCAAAAAAGCCTATTTCTTTACCGTCTTGTGGGAGAATAACTATACGGCAATATCTAGCAGTTGAATAAACAGAGTTTGCTATATCGTAATATTCGTCTTTACAAGCGTCTTTGCCTAAATAATCACCGGCAACGTCATAATAGTAAATATTATAATTAGCCGTGCTTTCAAAATCTCTTTGAATTTTTAAGCCTTGGCACTCAAACATATCTTTCGTATATAAGGTTGTCTTACTAACCTTATGTATGCCGGTATCGTCAATGCTACCAACGTCAAAAATAGTTGAAGATATCGTTTTTGTTTTTACACTTGCAATACTATATATACCGAACCCTACGCCAAAAGTGAGTAGGGTTACAAGTATAATAGATATAATATTGCGAGTTCTTCTTTTTAATCTCGCCATAGTATCACCGCCTTTTATTTGTTTACGGTAACAACTAATTGACCAACGTAACCGTTAATTTCAAAAAGACTTACTTCAGCGTCGTTAGTAGGCTTAACTTCTATTTTAAAGAATTCTGCACCTTCTGGAATAGCGTTAGTTGCACTGCCGTCAAAATCTACGCTTAAATTTTCCGTTGAACTAATATATTCTTTATCTTCGTTGAAGAAATGAACAGTATACGTTACGGTTGCGTCGTCTTTAAGGGCAATTTGTAAACCATCAACGCTAGCAAAGTCTTTCATAACTACGCTTGACGTATCTTTTAAATAATCGCCGTTGTCGTCTAATACACCGATTTCATACGTAAATAAGTTGTTGTTTAACGTTTTAGTTGTATCGTTATTAGATACCTTTACGCCTACGGCTATTAAACCTACTGATAAAATTGCGATTAAACCGGTAGTAATAATCCACTTGATTTTATCACCTTTCTTGTGTTGTTTAAGTTCTTTGTTTGCCATATTTTTTCCTTATGTTTAAAGTCCACGTGACTATTAAATTTTTTATTTTATTAAAATTTAGTTGACAAAAAAAAATTTATTTATTAAAATATACCTATTGAAAGGTTTTAGTTCGCCTTTAGGCTTGAACGTTGCGAACAAGTGAAATATTCACTCGCACCTTTCTTTTTTTATTATTTTTTCGAGTGCTTATCAATTATGGTTTGCACTTTTTTCTTGTCTTCGTTAGAAAATTTCCAACCTTTCAGTTTTATATTTTTTGTACCCTTTTTTATCTCTTTAACTTTAGGATTAATATAAGACTGCTCATTGTTATTAGGTTCAGGGTTTTTAGTTAAGGCTATATTCAAAACATTATTTGTATTACTTGAACTTGTAATACCGATAACTTTATAAACCTTTCCTTGTTCGTCAAAAACATAAGAAGGGTGTCCTGTAGTTTCTTTGCTATGAAATTTTCTAAAATGACGTTGAAATCTATTATTCTTTTTTTGTTTTGACATAAACCACCATGTAAATAATATCTAAAGTTAGTTAAATAGAAACTAAATAATTTATCTAAAATTATTGACTGCATTGTTATTGTTTTAGAATTTATTGCTTTAGTTCTCTTATTCCCTTTTAAGTTTGTTAAAGCAATTTTAGATATAATTAAAACAGCGTCTAAATAACTAACCTTAATAGCCGTCCAGTTGGACGGTTATTTTTTTACAAAACTAAAATTTCGTAATAATCGTAATCTTTAACTTGCGTTGCAAGTAAAAAATTCTTATTAAAAATTTCTAATTCCTTTTTCGTATTTCTACCTATTAACTGTTTTATACAGTTGTGATTTTTAAAAAAATCAATTCTTATGTAACTAAAATTTTTAAGTTCTAAATTCATATTCCACCTAAAACGGTAACTGCCCGTCGTCATCGTCTATTATTTCCGTTAACGTTACTTGTCCAACTTGTATTGTCGTGGGATTTATTTCTTCGAATACGTCACATATTAAACTACTTACCTTAATAGGCTTTGGCTTGTCCTTGTAATATTCGTGCGTTGTGTTTGCTATCACTTTACAATCGCCCGTAGGTTCGCCACTATCGTTTATTTGGTCGTATAAATAAATTTTATCTTTCTTTACAACTACGTAATTAGATATTCTACGATAAAGTTGTTTTAACGTTTTACGGTCTATTGCCTTTTTATTAACGTCGTCTTCGTATCTATACCACTTGCTTAACTCTTGCTCACTCGTTATTATTATCAATACACCAAAAAAAACTTTATTACTAAAACGAGATTTTATAGGTGAGTTAGTGTGATTATCTAAAAACTTAAGTAGGTCCGTGAACGAAAAACTATCGTCTCTCATATCGTCAAGAATAAAAACGTCTTCGCCTTTATAATTTTCAAAAACGTCATTTGACGAACCCGACACAGCGTAGTCAAGTGGTCTATACGGTCTTTCGCCGTCTACCGACTTTTTACGCCAAAATTGTTCTGGCACTATATCAAAGTAATTTAACTTTTCAACAAATTGCCTTGCGAACGTCGTTTTTCCCGTTCCCGTTGCTCCGGTTACAAACATTACTTGAACAAATCTATCTATGAACGTTGAACGGTATTTTAACTCACCTAAAAATGCGTCGTCTAATTGCTTTTGTAATTTTATTCTTAATTTTAAATCTTTGACGCTATGTATTTTTTCAATTTGCTGTTTGTACGAATACTCGTCAAACTTGCCTATAAAACTATCAAAGCGTGCTTCTTCAGTAAATAGTTCGGGGTCCCAGTTAGGACTATGCTTAACTTCATCCCAACTATATTGATACTTTTCGTCGGCAATAGCGTCTTTTGTGCCGTGTACGAAATAAAGTAAACAATTCGCAGCACTTGATTTTATTTTCTTAATGCTATGTTCGTTTACACCAAACCACTTTGCAACGTCTTGGTGATTAATTCCGTTATCACCAAAGTTTACGTAAATATGTACGTGATTAGGTTTATGCGTTCCTGCTTTGTGTTCGGGGTTTTCAATTTCGTCGTATTTATTATAAAAATCTTTATCGTGTACTATATAAGCCCATTTCTTTATTGTACGCCTTGTACATAGTTCATTTATAAAGTCTATGTTGTTTTCTTCTAAATACTCTTGAGTTACTGAGAACCAATAGTGTTTTAATTTCATTTTTACCTGCCTTTATAAAAATAAATTTATTCCCTACTTTTCCCTATAATTCCCCGTTCGCCCTTGGACAAGGTCTAGGGCGAACGTATTATTATGTAATAATAATAAGTAAAAAAATAAAAGGGTAGTTTTCCCCGTTATTCCCTACTTTTCCCTATTGTTTTATATATTTACATAAAAATTAGTCATTATAGGGTGAAGATTCCACTAATTTCAAACCAATAAGTTGTTCTGGACCACCAAAATAAAGTGGAGCACCTTTTTCTACTTCGACGATATCACCAAAGTTGAATTCTTCTTTAACGATTTTTTCAAATACGTCTTTTTCAACGAATAACGCTAAATCTTTAAAATAAGTTTTACCGTCTTGTGCTTGTCTTCTTTCAAATAATCTTATTTGATAAAAAGGTTCGTTTGTTTTTTTCGACTTTGCCGAAAATGCTTGATTAAAAATATACATAATGTTTCTCCTTTGCCGTAGTTCATACGGACTTAAAAAATTTATTTATATAACTAATAGGGGAGAACGGCAATAAACCGAGTTACTGCCGTTGGGCAGACTCCCCTATTAGATTATACCGATTTGTTTCCTTTACTTACTTTTTTGCCTTGTACCGTACTGTTTATAGCACGGTACAACAACAAAAAAATAAAAATAAGGAGTTTATAGAAAGCGTTATGCCATCACGCTAATTAAAAATCTTTAAACATAATTGTCATTGATAAGATACGCTACATACTTGTAATATATCTCTAAAATCTAAACGTAAAAATTCAGGTAAAAAATCGTGGTAATAGTTTTCTAAATCACTAAAAGTATCAAAATTTTTAATTTTAAAATAACCGTCTCTAAAATCGTATATTTCTAAACGATATTTTTTTTCTAATACGTCATAGTCTAATAGTGCGTATGCTTTGTAAAGTTCCATATCACACCACCTTGTTAAGTTCGGCTGTATCAATATATACGCCTGCTATATTAGAAGTCCATACCTTACGTTCTTCTAAATAATCTACTTTTAAGAAAAATTCTATCAGCGTTTTCGTACTTAACACCGGGTTAAATATTCCTGGCGTTAAGTTAAATATTTTTGCTAATTCAGTTCGTTCAACTTCTTTGTCGAACGACACGCTTACGTGATAATGTGTAAAATGTGATATATCTATGTTTTGTAACTTTATTTTAGATAACTTGTGTTCTACACAAATATAACTTTTTATATCGTCGTTATTTTCTAACAACGATATAAGGTCTATGCCTTTTTGCTCTAATTCCTTTGCTTGTACTGTAAACCAGTATTTTCTACTTTTCATAATTGCCCCCTTATGATTTTTAAATTTTTATTTTTATATAAAATCTCACTTTTTAACGTTTGAAATTAATAGTAATTTATCTTATTCCACATTAATAAACCTGTCAGTAAAAACTATATATCCAGGCATTTGTTTGTAATGTGTTATATATTCAATTCTATAAAGTCTATCTTCAAATATTTTATTTAAAATATCGTCGTTGGGTATAATATATTTAACAAAATCGTCAACTTTAAAATCTCTATCGTTTATACGGATTTCAAATGGTTTTATTCCGTTTATTTTTGCTTGAGCATATTCTCGTTGTAGTTCTAAAACGTGAACTTTGCTTATGTCGGTAATTTTTTTGACAAATGATTTATAAAAAGATAATTTTCTTATTCCATTTACTATATATCTTTCAGTTAGAGATTCTCTTTCCAAAAAACCTATCGCTGTTTCGCCATCTTTAAATTCTATTTGTACTTTTTTATTTAGTAATTTATTAAGTTTTTCACTGTTGTGTGTTCTATGTTTTTTCGATTTAGGATTTGTGTAAAAAAAATATTTGTTTTTCATAATTGCCCCCTTATGATTTTTAAATTTTTATTCTTTTATAAGCGTTTCGATTATATCGAATACGTTACCAGCCAAACAGCCTAAAAAGACTGATAAATTTTGTTTTCTACCACCCATTTTAATTTCTACGTAATAAGAATTATATTGCTTTTCTAATAGGGCAGAAACCGTATCTTTAAAATACGTTCTTCTACTCATTAAACGTTCAAGTCTTGTTTTTCTATCTGGCTTAATAAGTTTATCTATTCTCTTCAAACAATCGCTAACGTCTTTGTCCGTTATTGTCTTTTTAGGTTCTTCTACTTGTGTTACGACTTGTTTAGATTCTTCTACTTCTACTATCGATACGCCATCGTCTTTTCCAGACGTCTGGAATTGTTGGTCTTCACGATATGCTTTTATAATTTCAAAAGGTTTATCTTGGTAAATATTTTTATAATACGTGTTACCGTGCAATGCCTTTTTATAATCTCTTATATCTTGTACCGTCATTTCTGGCTTAACGTTACTAACTAAAAAACCTGGCATACGCGTCAATTCTTCAAGTTGTGATTTGCTAAAGCCTTCATATTGTTTTTTAAGGTGCATACCAGAGCAAAAATACTTGCCTATATGCAAAAGCGAATACGTAGAACTTTTTTTAATACCGAACAAATGCTCGGAAAACTCTACTATATTCTCGTAACCAAACTTTTCGTAATAACGATAATTATCTGCTTCGGCAAGCCTAAACGCTATATCTACAAACTTATTTTTTATATCTTGTAAATCTTCGTGTATAAAATATACGGCTTGTTCTTCTACCGTTAAACTTGCGTCAGCGTTCTTTTTAAGTACGCTTATACCATTTTTTGTAATTTGTTCAATTTGCTCTCTTGTTAACATTATTCCACCCCTTAATGTTTGATTAAATATTAACGCACCTGCGTTATTTTACTATAATATACAACACATTTGTGTTAATGTCAAGTATTTTTTTCAAAAAAATATTACAATTGTATTATTTTAGGAGGTTAGAAACATGTTTAAAAAAAGATTACAAGAATTGTTAATATTAAAATGCGAAGGTAAACAAACTATTTTAATGCAAAAAACAGGAATTGCTCAAAGCACAATATCATCTTATTTTATAAGAGGTTCTTTACCGTCTGCAGAACAACTAATTAAACTTGCAGAGTTTTTCGAATGTAGCATAGACTATCTTTTAGGTAGAGAAAATGATTTTGGTATAATTGAAAGTAAAAATAATTTAACGTTAGACGAAAACGAACTTTTAACTATTTACAGAAAATTAGACATAAGGAAACAAAATAAACTTATAGGCTATGCTAATGCTTTATATTATTAAAAAAATATAAAGGAGAATAAATATGTACGGTAAAATAATTAAACAACTTAGATATGAAAAAAAATTAACACAAGCACAATTAGGAGAAATTATAGGAGCGACACAAAAATCAATTAGTAGATATGAAAAAGAAGAAATCGAATTAAATTTTAATCAATTAATCAAAATCGCCGATTATTTTAGTTGTAGCATAGACTATCTTTTAGGTAGAGGAAATGATTTTGGTATAATTGAAAGTAAAAATAATTTAACGTTAGACGAAAACGAACTTTTAACTATTTACAGAAAATTA
>JAZRIP010000011.1:0-51911 GCA_045645345.1 Christensenellaceae bacterium | reverse complement strand
ATAACAGGCTTATACCACCCAAGCGTTCACAGCGACGGTGGTGTTTGGCACCTCGATGTCGGCTCGTCATATCCTGGGGCTGTAGTTGGTCCCAAGGGTTCGGCTGTTCGCCGATTAAAGTGGCACGCGAGCTGGGTTCAGAACGTCGTGAGACAGTTCGGTCCCTATCCATCGTGAGCGAAGGATATTTGAGAGGCTTTGTCCCTAGTACGAGAGGACCGGGATGAACGCACCTATTGTGCACCTGTTGTTGTGCCAACAGCATAGCAGGGTAGCGAAGTGCGGAAGAGATAAACGCTGAAAGCATCTAAGCGTGAAACTCGCCTCAAGATAAGATATCCCATACTTTAAGGTAGTAAGACCCCTTGAAGACAACAAGGTTGATAGGTCAGGTGTGGAAGTGCAGTAATGTACGTAGCTAACTGATACTAATAGGTCGAGGGCTTATTCTCAATAAAATGAGAAAGGCTTTAATAGAAACTTAGAGAACAAAAAGAAATGCAAGAAGTACGATAAAAATGACACTATGCAGTTGTAAATCTACGGAGATAGATTTAAAGAGAGTATATTATCTGCGAGAGCAGTTATATAACCATTGCGGTGACGATAACGTTGAGGACCCACCTGTACCCATTCCGAACACAGAAGTTAAGCTCAATCGTGCTGAAAGTACTTGGCTGGACACGGCCCGGGAGGATAGGGAGTTGCCGCATTTCATTTTACAAAAAACACGATTTTATCGTGTTTTTTTGCTATACAAAAATATAAGAAATTATAATTATGTAATATTTTATCTATTTTTTTTAATAAATATATATATTAAGTATTATAAATAATTGACATTAAATTTTTACTATGATAAAATGTTAGAGTTCTAACAATCTTATAAGGAAAATAATATGGAAAATATATCGATTTCACACGAATTAAGGGTGTTAACAAATTTGATTAGGCAAAAAACGTTTAGTCACGAAACGCTAAATGAAGTCGGCCCTATTTTGGGTTCTCAAGGTTATATTATCAAGTTTTTAAGTGATAATCAAGGTAAAGACGTTTTTCAAAAAGATATAGAAAAAACCTTTAAAATTAGGCGTTCTACGGTGACTGACGCTATTAATAGGATGGAAAAAGGTGGACTAATTAAGCGTGAAAGCGTTAATTTCGATAGTAGGCTTAAAAAGATATCTTTAACAGAAAAGGGTATTGCCGTGCATAATATTATCGATAAAAGTTTTAAAAATACTGAAAACGAATTAAAAAGTGCCTTAACAAAGCAAGAATTAGAATTATTCTTTTCATTGATTAAAAAATTGCAAACTGTGGTTGAAAAGGTGTAATATGATAAAAAAATTAGCAAAAAGTTTAAGAGAGTACAAGGGAGCAACGATATTAACTCCAACGCTTATGGTTTTAGAAGTTGCAATGGAAGTAACTATTCCGTTATTAATAAACTGGTTTGGTGGTGCGTTGCAAAATAAAGATGCAAACGGTATGTTGTTATACGGCTCGTTAATGGTGGCGTGTGCAATAATATCATTATTTGCAGGTATGCTTGGTGGAAAATTTTGTGCAAAAGCGTCGACGGGGTTTGCAAAAAACCTTCGTGGCGATATGTATAGAAACATACAAGGTTTTTCATTTTCAAACATTGACAAGTTTAGTTCGTCAAGTTTAGTTACGAGATTAACAACCGACGTTACTAACGTACAAATGGCGTTTATGATGATAATAAGGACGGCGATAAGAAGTCCGTTAATGTTTGTTTTTTCGGTAATTATGAGTTTTGCCGTAAGCACAACTTTACCCGCAATATTTTGTATAACTATACCTATTTTAGGTTTTGGTATATTTACGCTTATGCGTCTTGCTATGCCTATTTTCAAAAAGGTGTTTAAAAAGTACGATAATTTAAACAGTTCGGTACAAGAAAATATAAACGGAATTAGAGTTGTTAAAGCCTACGTTAGAGAAGATTACGAAAGTAAAAAGTTCTCAAAAGTATCAAACGAATTATGTAAAGATTTTACTAGGGCAGAAAGGATTTTAGCGTTTAACTCACCTATAATGCAATTTTGTTTAAATATTTCGTTACTTGCAATAGCCTTTTTCGGCTCGCAAATAATACTTCGTGGCGAACAAAATTTAAGCGTGTTTGGTCTTACGAGTTTACTTACTTACTCACTTCAAATATTAATGTCACTTCAAATGCTTTCAATGATTTTCGTTATGATTACTATTTCTTCGGAATCGGCAAGACGTATCGTTGAAGTTTTAGACGAAGAAAGCCATTTAAAAAATAAAGAAAATCCAGTTATGCAAGTAGAAAACGGTGACGTTGTTTTTGAAAACGTAAGTTTTAGGTATTCAAAAGACGCTGAAAAGTTTGTTTTAGAAAACGTTAATCTAGAAATTAAGTCGGGGCAAACAATCGGCGTAATAGGCGGAACGGGTTCTTCAAAAACGACTTTAGTTAACTTAATTTCAAGGCTTTACGACGTAACTGAAGGTAAACTTTTAGTTGGTGGTGTTGACGTTAAAGATTACGATATGGCTGTTTTAAGAGATAACGTTGCCGTAGTACTCCAAAAAAACGTGCTATTTTCGGGTAGTATTATAGAGAATATGCGATGGGGCAATAAAAATGCTACGCTTGAAGAAATTCAAAAAGCGTGTAAAATTGCACAAGCACACGATTTTATTATGCAATTTCCAGAAGGTTATGAAACTCATATTGAACAAGGTGGTACAAACGTTTCGGGTGGACAAAAGCAAAGGCTTTGTATAGCAAGGGCGTTGTTGAAAAATCCAAAAGTATTAATTTTAGACGATTCGACAAGTGCCGTTGATATGAAAACCGACGCACTTTTAAGAAAGGCGTTTATTGAAGATATTCCTAACATTACTAAAATTATAGTAGCACAAAGAATTAGTTCAGTTGAAAATAGTGATAAAATTATAGTTTTAGACGGCGGTAAAGTTAACGGATTTGGTACTCACGAAGAACTTATAAAAAATAACGAAATTTACCGTGAAGTTTATTATTCGCAAAATAAAGGACAACAAGAAGGGGGTGCAGAATAATGGCTAGATTTGGTGGAAAAGGTATGCCACGTAAAGGTGGTAAGGCTAAAAAAGGCACTTTTAAAAGACTTCTAGTAATGCTTTTTAGAGATTATAAGGTTCTTTTATTGTTTGTTGCGATAGGTTTAGTTATAAGTTCTATAGCAGGCTCGGTTGGTGGTTTATTTTTAAATAATATTTATACGGCTTTGGACGATTATTTAATTAGAAATATAATAACGGTTGACCAAGCGTTTGCAACGATTGTAAAAACGCTTGTTGTTTTGGGGTGCGTATATATAATTAACGTAATTTCTACTATTTTATTCAACCAAGCAGGTGCAGTTTTAACGCAAAAGTTTTTAAGAGATTTGCGTAATAAGTTGTTTGATAAAATGGAAAAATTACCTATTAAATACTTTGATGCGAATAGTCGTGGCGATATAATGAGTGTTTACACTAACGATATTGACGCTTTAAGACAATTAATTTCGCAAAGCATACCACAACTTTGTTCAACGTTAATAACCTTAATCGTTTTAACTTTCGTAATGATTTATATTAGCGTATTATTATGGCTTGCAGTAGTAGTTGGGCTAATTGTCATTTTATTCGTAACTAAAGTAATAGGTGGAAATAGTGCTAAATACTTTATGGCTCAACAAAAGGCTGTTGGTCAAATGGAAGGCTACGTTGAAGAAATGATTAACGGTCAAAAGGTTGTTAAAGTATTTTGTCACGAACAAGAAGCAATTGAAAAATTCGACCAAATTAACGGAAATTTATATAACGTATCAAATAAAGCCCACGCATTTTCAAATATGCTTATGCCTATAATTCATAATATAGGAAATATAATGTACGTTTTAATTGCATTTATAGGTGGGGCAATAATTATAATATCTGGTGGAAATGGTATTAATATAGGATTTAAACCACTTTTTTCTACGGGTAGTATGGTTGAAATTTTACAAATAGCCACGGTGGTATCTTTCTTAGGTATGTCAAGGCGTTTTGCAAATACTACGGGGCAAGTTTCAAACCAAATAAACTCGGTGGTTATGGCGTTAGCAGGTGCAAGTAGAATATTCGACCTTTTAGACCAAAAGGAAGAAACCGACGAAGGCTACGTTACCTTAGTTTACGCAAAAGAAAATCAAGACGGAAGTATTAGTGAAAGTCAAGAAAGAACGGGTTTATGGGCTTGGAAACATCCACATAAAGACGGAACGACTACTTACACTAAACTGACTGGCGAAATAGTGCTTGAAGGCGTTGATTTTGGTTATAGACCTGATAATATCGTTCTTCACGGCGTAACTTTAACGGCAAAACCTGGTCAAAAAATTGCTTTCGTAGGCTCTACGGGTGCGGGTAAAACGACTATTACTAATCTTTTAAATAGGTTTTACGATATTGCCGACGGAAAAATTAGGTACGACGGAATAAATATTAATAAAATTACTAAGAGTAATTTAAGACGTTCTTTAGGTATGGTATTACAAGACACTTGCTTATTTACGGGTACGGTTTTAGAAAATATTAGATACGGCAGACTTGACGCAACCGACCAAGAGTGTATTGACGCTGCAAAACTTGCAAACGCACACGATTTTATTACTAGATTGCCACAAGGTTATAACACTATGTTATTAAACGACGGAACTAATTTATCGCAAGGTCAAAGACAATTATTGTCAATAGCAAGGGCGGCAGTTTCGGGAGCACCCGTTATGATTTTAGACGAGGCAACGTCGTCAATTGATACTAGAACGGAACTTTTAGTTCAACGCGGTACTAACAAACTTATGGAAGGTAGAACGGTGTTTATAATTGCTCATAGACTCTCAACAGTAAGAGACGCCGACCTAATAATAGTGCTTGAAAAAGGTAGAATTATTGAAAGGGGAACCCACCAAGAATTACTTGAACAAAAGGGACATTATTATAGACTTTATACCGGTGATTTTGAACTTGATTAATTAAAAACTAAAAATAAATAAAGACAAACAGGGGGAAAAGTGTGTCTAGAAAACACAATTTCTCCTTTTTTGTTGCTCTAAAAAAGATTTTTTGTTTTTTGCTCACAAACACTTGTTTTTTTAATACAAATATATTATTATTAAAATAATAATAAAAAAGAAGGTGGCAATATGTATATATCAACTCGTGGTGGAGAAAAATTATCGGCAAGTAAAGCGATACTAAAAGGGCTTGCTAGCGATGGTGGTTTATTTATTCCAACTAAGATTGAAAAATTAAATATTGATAAAAAATATGTTTCAAAAGATTATAAAGAAATTTCTTACGACGTGTTAAAAATTTTTCTTGACGATTTTACTGACGAAGAAATTAATCAAGTAATATCTCTTGCGTACAACGAAAAAAATTTTAACGAAGGTTTTTGTAAAATCAAAGATTTTGGTAAAGTTTCGTTTTTGGAATTGTTTTATGGTCCAACGCTTGCTTTTAAAGATATGGCACTTACAATGTTGCCTTTTTTAATAGACGTTTCTAAGAAGAAAAACGGTGTTACTGATAAGTCTTTAATTTTAGTTGCAACTAGTGGTGACACGGGGGGTGCTGCGTTATCTAGTTTTATGCAAAACCCAGTTTTTGATACCGTCGTTTTGTATCCCGATGGTGGCGTTAGTGAAATCCAAGAAAGGCAAATGCTTTATTACACTAACGAAAAAACTAAAGCAATTGCCGTTAAAGGTAATTTTGACGATTGTCAAACTTTTGTAAAACAACTTTTTGCGTCGTACCCAAAAGATAACGGAGTAATACTCTCTAGTGCAAACTCGATAAATATAGGTAGACTTATTCCGCAAATAATCTATTACGTTTACGCATATTGTTATAGCGTTAAAAAGGGCTATTTAAAATTTGGTGAAAGTTTTAACGTAAGCGTTCCAACGGGTAATTTTGGTGATATTTTTGCAGGCTATCTTGCAAAATCAATAGGTGTTCCTATTAAAAGATTTACTTGTGCGTCTAACGTAAATAACGTTTTAACAAAGTTCTTTAACGAAGGGGTATACGATAAAAACAGAGAGTTTTATAAATCTAATTCGCCTGCTATGGATATTTTAATTTCGTCAAATTTAGAAAGGCTTTTATATTACGCAGTAGGTCAAGATTGTAGTAAAGTTAAAGAGTATATGAACTCTTTAAACGAAAAGGGTGTATATATTTTATCGCAAAATGAAAAAGATACTTTAAATGAATTTACAGCAAGTTTTTCCACTGAAGAAGAAACGTTAGACACGATAAAAAGTGTGTTTGAAAAATATTCTTATTTAATAGACCCGCACACTGCGGTTGCTTATAATTGTTATGAAAAAACAAGTGACAACGGCTTAAAAACTTTAATTGTTTCAACTGCAAGCCCGTTTAAATTTGCGTCTACTATTTGCAAGGCTCTTGAAATGGACGAGAGTAAAAGTGAGTTTGAGTTAGTTAAAGACATTTCGGTAAAAGCAAACGTAAAAGTGCCTTACGGAATTAAAAAATTAATAGGTAGCGACAAAGAAAAAGTGGTTATGGAAAAGGACGAGATTAAAAAATTAGTCGAGTATAAAAACCACAGAAAAGTAATAGTAAAAGTACCTTGTTCGACGGCAAATTTAGGTTGTGGTTTCGATTGTATGGGACTAGCACTTTCCCTTTATAACACCTTTTCTTTTGAAAGTAGCGACCAAGATATGCTTGAAGGCTTTGAAAATAACGAAATTTCTAATAATCTTGTAATATTTTCTTATAAAAAGGCTTTCGAATTGTTGAATAAAAATTATATTTCGTGTAAAATAAGTATGTTAGATTGTCAAGTGCCTACGGCAAGTGGTTTAGGTAGTAGTGCTACTTGTATCGTTGCAGGCGTACTTGGTGCTAACTATATGCTTAAAAATATTTTATCAAACGATGAAATTTGCAAATTAATAACTATGATTGAAGGTCACCCAGATAACGTTGTTCCTTGCTTTAAAGGGGGATATTCAATTTCAGTTACTAAAGAAGACGGCGAAGTTATAACCGTTACTTCAAAGATAAGTGACGAACTTGTTTTGTATGCGTTAATTCCTGATTTTGAACTTTCAACAAAATTAGCAAGAAAAATATTGCCAAATCAAATTTCAAGGCAAGACGCTATTCATAACGTTTCTCGTACGGCAATTGCCTTTTACGGATTTGAAAACGCCGACTTGAACGTTATTAAGGAAGTGTTTAACGATAAGTTGCACCAGCCTTATCGTTACTCGTTAATTAAAGGTAGTGACGTTGTTAAAAAGATTGCCGAAGATAACGGATATGCAGTTGCAATAAGTGGGGCAGGACCTACGTTATTAGCCGTAGGTTTAAAAGACGGGCTTGAAAAAGTTGTACCAAAAACTATAAATGGTATTAAATGGAAAGTTGTAAAACTTTCGGTAAGCGACGGAGTAGAATTATTATGAAACACAGTGATTTTTTAGTTGTGAAAAAAGATGTTTTACCTGGTTTTTTCTTAAAAGTAATCAAGGCTGTCGAAATGGTAAATGATGAAGGTAAAAACGTTAGTGAAGTTTGTAAAGAACTTGATATAAGCCGTTCAACTTTTTACAAGTATAAGGACAAGGTTTTTGAGTTTAGAAGTGATAATGGTAAGAAAGCAATTATTAATTTAAAAACTGAAAATCAAAAAGGTGTGCTTTCTAACGTACTTAATATGATAGCGTTTTACCAAGGCAACATATTAACGATAACTCAAGAAATGCCTATTAGGAATATTGCGTATATAACTATTACCATAGACGCAGTTGATTTAAGCATAACTATTTACGAATTAATATCTAACTTAAAAAGCATACAAAAAATTAAAGACGTAACTTTGGTTGCGTTTGAGTAATTAGGAGAAAATTATGAACGTAGGAATACTCGGTTGCGGTGTAATCGGTGGTGGCGTTTTAAAACTTATAGACGATTTAAACGGAAAAAACGATATTAGAGTTTTAAAAGTTTTCGATTTACCCGTAAAAAAAGATATACTTAAAGATAGATTTGCAAGCACTATTGAAGAAGTTTGTGAAAATCCTAATATCGACGTAGTCGTTGAAGCAATGGGTGGCAATAAATTTCCTTACGAGTGTATCGTTAAGGCGTTAAAAAACGGCAAAAACGTAGTAACGTCAAATAAAGAAGTAGTTAGTTTGCATTTAGAAGAATTTTATTCGTTGGCTAAGCAAAACAACGTACAATTCCTTTGCGAAGCGTCGGTTGGCGGTGGAATTCCTTTGATTTGTTCGTTAATCGATAGTATTAAAGTTAACAAAGTTAATAGAATTTACGGCATAATAAACGGAACTACAAACTATATTTTAACTCGTATGTTAGAAGAAGGTTTAACAATGCAAGACGCATTAGCCGAGGCTAGGGAATTAGGCTTTGCCGAACTTGATGCAACGGCAGACTTAGAAGGGCTTGATATGACTAGAAAAATTTGTATATTGTCAAGTATTGCTTACGGTGGCTACGTTCCATATAGTGAAATTCATCATTACGGAGTATCAAACGTAACCGACGTTATTTTAAAAGAAGTTAGTGATTTAGGGTACACCTTAAAATTCGTTGCAGAATCTAAACTTTGTGACAATCAAGTAAAGGTTTCAGTTGAACCGGTATTATTACAAAGTGATAATCCGTTAACCAAGGTAAATTATGAGTTTAACGGAGTTTATTACGATGGCGATACTAACGGCACGTTAGGTTTTTACGGTAAGGGTGCGGGCAGGTTTCCAACGGCTACGGCAATACTTGGTGACGTAATGAGAATTAAAAATAACACGTTACCATATTATTTTGAAAATAATAATAAGTTTATCGTTACGGATAGGTTTGACGATAGCAAATACTACGTTTACGACGGAGTGAAAGGTAAAATTATTGATAAAATGGACGACGTTAATAAATATAAATTCGTTGCAAGAATATTTTAATTAAGGAGACAGGAATTATGAAAAAGTACAACGTTGCAGTAGTAGGGGCTACGGGCTTAGTAGGTTCTACGTTTTTAAAAGTTTTAAAAGAATATGATTTTCCTATAAACGAACTTACTTTATTTGCATCTTCAAAAAGTGCGGGTAAAGAAATTGAATATAATGGAAAAATGCATATAGTTAAAGAATTAAAAGAAGGATGTTTTGAAGGTATTGAAATTGCTCTTTTTTCGGCAGGTGGCGAAATTAGTACTAAATGGGCACCAGAAGCAGAAAAAAGTGGAGCAGTAGTTATAGATAATTCAAGTGCTTGGCGTATGGCTGAAGATTGTTCTTTAATTGTTCCAGAAATCAATATCGACGATTTTGGTAAAGGTAGAAAAATCGTAGCAAACCCAAATTGTAGCACTATTCAATCTGTTTTGCCACTTAAACCTTTAAAAGAAAAATTTGGGCTTAAAAGGGTAATTTATACAACGTATCAAGCCGTTTCAGGTAGTGGTCAAAAAGGTAAAAACGATTTAGCAAGAACTTTAAAAGGTGAAAAGCCAGAGTTTTATCCTTACGATATTTCAAAAACTTGTATTCCACACATTGATTCTTTTTTAGATAACGGCTATACTAAAGAAGAAATTAAAATGGTTAATGAAACTAGAAAAATTTTACATTTACCAAATTTACCAGTTTCGGCTACTTGCGTAAGAGTTCCCGTTGCTAATTCGCACGCAGTATGTATCGTTGCTGAACTTGAAAAACCTTTCACCTTAGACCAAATAAGAGAGGCCTTTGCTAGTCAAGAAGGTATCGTAGTGTTAGACGACCCTAAAAATAATATTTATCCAGTAGCAACAATTTCTAACGACAACGACGCAGTATACGTTGGTCGTATTAGAAAAGACTTATCTTGTGAAAACGGAATAGTATTCTATTGCGTAAGTGATAATATTAGAAAAGGTGCGGCTGCAAACGCAGTACAAATTGCTAAAAAACTTGTTAATGACGATAAAATTTAATTATAAGGACTTATATTATGATAACTGTAACTAAATTCGGTGGCAGTTCAGTTGCAAACGCAACTCAATTTGCCAAAGTAAAAAATATAGTAGAAAGTGATAAAAAAAGGAAAATAGTAGTCGTTTCTGCACCAGGTAAAAGGCATAGTAACGACGCTAAAATAACTGATATGTTATATCTTTTATCTTCACACGTTAAATACCATATTGATTTTACTAACGTATTAAATCAAATTTTCGATAGATATATTGAAATTGCAAAAGATTTAGATATTCCGTTTGATTTTGAAAAAGAAAAGGAAATTTTAGTCGATAATATAAAAAAAGGTATGGGCGAAGAATATATCGTTTCTCGTGGCGAGTATTTGTGTGCTAAACTTATGGCAAAATATTTAGGTTTTACCTTTGTTGACGCTACCGAAGTAGTTTTTACTAATTTTAACGGCAAACTCGATAAACAAAAAACCAAACAAGCAGTTTTAGATAAGTTTACTGAATTTAAAAACATAGTAGTTCCAGGTTTTTATAGTGCTTATCCAACGGGCGAAATTCATTTATTTTCAAGGGGTGGCTCTGACATAACCGGTTCAATTATGGCTATGGGAGTAAAAGCCGAAAAATATGAAAACTGGACCGACGTTAGCGGTATTTTAATGGCAGACCCAAGAATAGTAGATAATCCTAGAAGAATAAAAGAAATTTCTTACGACGAACTTAGGGAACTTTCTTATATGGGTGCAAGCGTTCTTCACGAAGATACGGTGCATCCGGTTAGAGAAGATAATATTCCTATTTACATATTAAACACTAATCACCCTGAAGAAGAAGGTACGGTAATTTGTCGTGAAGTTCAAGATAATCCAGATTGTTTCGTAACGGGAATTTCAGGTAAAAAGAATTTTAGGGCGTTTACTATTATGAAAAAAATGTCAAGGGGTAAATTAGCCATCGTTAGAGAAGTTTTAAACGTTTTTGACAAATACGGCATTGACGTTGAACATATTCCAACGGCAGTTGACTCTTTTTCAATCGTTGTAAACGGAAAAGGTACTGAAAAAATTACTTACGACTTAATTAGTGATATTAAAAACGTTGACGGCGTAACTTCGGTAGAAGTTGATAACGACTTAGCCTTGGTTGCAGTAGTAGGTAGTAATATGGTTTTAAAACCAGGTATTTCTGGTAAAGTGTTCTCAGTATTTGGTGAAAATGGAATTAATATAAAAACTATATCGCAAGGCATTAAAGAATACGATATAATAGTTGGTATTTCAAATAATGATTTTGAAAATGCAATTAAAGCATTATACGACGGTTTAGTTAAATAATCAAAAATAAAAACGCTACATAGTCGCTCTTCCCGTAGGGAATTGCGACAACTAAATAAATCCTTGCGGATTTGTTATATTCGCCAGGGGCGAGTGATATTGCCTATCGGCAGTTATATTTGCCTAACGGCAAGTTAAGGATTTATTTAATACAACTTTGGCTTTGCCAAAATATAACTGTTTGCAACGTAAACAATATAACTTTTAGCCACAAGGCTAAAAATACAACTTATTTAACTTAATTATTTGTGGATAAGAAAAGCACACTACATTTCACTTTTAGTGAAGTATAGTGTGCTACACTTTTTTTATGGATTAAAAATCCCTAAGAGTAACGCTACATAGTAGCGTTTTTTTATAATATATTTTCAATTCTTAAAGCAAAAGTTTTTGGAATTTGTTCAATTAATTCCATAACGACGTCAAGTTTGCTTAAAGCGTCTTCAAATTTTTTATTTTCAATTAAAGTACAACTTTCGCCTATCCATAAATCAATTTCTTTTATTTCGTTATGTGGAATAAAAACGTGCAAAAATTCTTTTTTCTTAATCCAAAATTTTTGATAGGCTAAAACGTCGTCTTTTGTCGCCGTTTGGTTTTCAGTTTTTGAGTAAACTACGCTTAAATTTTGTTCTAATTCGTAAAACGTGTCTTTAATAATTTTTTGCTCGATAAGTGATAAAGATATTAATAAAATCGTCGCTAAAATCGTAGAAATTATAGATTTTACCATCTTGTCCCCCTTATTAAATCGTATTGTCCGGTAATAAATTTTTTACCTTTTTCTTGAAGATAGAAATTTCCGTTTCCGTCAATAGTTAAAACCTTAACGTTCTTAGAGTTTTTTACGTTGCAAATTTTAAAAATGGTGTCAAAATCTTGCTTTTCTAATTTAATTAATTTAACGTTGTCGGCATTTTCTTTTCCGTTTTTAAAAATTAAGATGGGTAGTGATTGCTCGCCTTCTTTATTTGGATTTTCAATAGCCGTTAAAGTTCCGTTTGATTCGTAAATAGCGTAACTAACGCTATCTAACGAAAAGTAACCTAGACCACGTAGTGACTCAATTAAATCGTCAACGTCAAGGTTGTTTTTTTGTAGTTCTAAAAAATCAATTCCGTTTTTGTTAATAACTACCGACGGCTTGCCCGAAAGCATAGTTTTAAAAAAGGTTTTATACGCCGATAATAACGCCATTAATTGATGAATTATAAATACTGCAATTATTGCAGAAACTCCGTATAATAGTGGGATAGAAACGTCACTCATAGGTATGCAAGCAAGTTCGGCTATAATTAGCGTAACTACAAGTTCAAATGGTTGCATTTCGCCTATTTGACGCTTTCCCATTAACCTTATAATAAGTAAACAAGCAAAATATATAATTGCTGAACGAACGAAAACGAGTACCATATTAAAATTATTACTAAATATAGTAAAATTTATACTTATTTACTTTTCAAAAAGGTAAAAATATGTTATTATTTATTTAAGCAGAGTAGCCCGATAGCGTTAAGTGTCATAGAATGGGATGTTGTCTATGAACGAAAACATTATTGTTGCGGTTTGAGGGTGCGTCCGTTGCTTTTGGGTAATACCATATTTTAACGGACCTTCTGTATTCAGGGGGTTTTTCTTATGTCAAAATCATTATTTTCAACTAAAAAAATTGCACTTATGGGTATTTTAACTGCTTTATCAATAGTAGTAAACGTTTTTGCAATACAAATTACACCATCAAACGCAATAAATTTCGTTCATACGATAACACTTATTGCAGGCTTAACTTTAGGACCATATTTAGCGTTTGTAGTTGGCTTTTTAGGTAGTTGTATAGGTTTTTTTATAAGTCCTATGGGTGCTTATAACGTGCTATTTGATATATCGGCAGGGCTAAGTGGTTTTATTTTTGGTTTTGCTTTCGTTTTATATAGAAAGTTAGTTAAAAATAAAAATATTTTTACACTTGTCATATCAATCGTTATTGCTTTTATCTTGGTAACGACAATTTGTACGGCAGGTATCAATACCGTTGCTTGTTATATTCTATATTCAAGTGGAACTAAAACTTTTTTTGTTTATCTATGGGGTAGACTTCCGTTTCAATTAATTAATACTTTAGTAAACTGCGTCGTTTCGTCGATTTTAGTGTTAGCGTTAAATAAAATATCATTATTTAAGGAAATCTTTAATATTAATTAAGTCGAAAACTTTGTAAAACAAATAACTGAACAAAGTAGTTATTATCGTGCAAATAATTACGCTTAATATACTTGGTATAAAGCGTGAAAGTAATCCGTTTAGCAAATAACAAAGTAAAGTCGACGGAATTATAAAGACTAAACTTGCTATTAAAAAAGCAATTACTCTAGGTGGTTTTTTGCAAGTTTTTTTAAGCAAATTCAAGTTAAATACTGAAGTTATTACATAACTTAAAAGTAGTCCTAAGACTAGTGAATAAACGCCTATAAACCTAGGTAAAAAATAAATACATAAAAGTAAGACGCTTGCTCCTATTAAGTAGTAAAATAGCGTCTTTTTTTCTAAATTAAGACTATTTAACATACTTGTAGTAATTAGCGTTATACTCATAGGAAACATTATTATGCACGCCCTTGAAACGTAAATTCCGGCGTTCTCGTTAGAGAAAAGTAAAATGCCTAAGTCTTTGCCAAGTGCTATAAAAGAAGGTATAATCAAACAAGCAATAAATACTGAAAATTTTATAGCCTTTTCTATATTGTTTTTTAAGGTTACGTCGTTATGACGATAAAAATTGTCGGATAGTTCAGGCACTAAAACTAGTGCAATTGAGCCGATTACCGTTGACGGAATTGATATAAGTGGAATACTCATACCAGAAAGTTCGCCAAAACGAGAAAGTGCGTCTTGAGAAGAAAGACCACTTAATACTAATTGCATAGGTAGTATAATTGCAATTAAAGTATTGATTAAAGAAGTGGTAGTTCTCATTACGGTGATTGAACTTGAAGAATAAAAAAGTGGTTTTAACTCTTTAAAAGGGTTTTGCAGTCTACCACCATTAATAAAATATAAAATAGTTGCTGTAATAAAAGAAAATATATACGAAAATAGTACTGCGTAACCTGCTTTAATTACTCCGTCGTAAATAGAAACGGCGTTAGAAATTAAAATCATACCGATTACGAGCATAACAATTTCTTCTAAAAGTTCAATTATAGAATATGTTAAAAACTTTTTTTCACCCCAAAAATAGCCACGAATAACGGCGTATAGTGAAGTTATTATTACACCTGGCAAAATTATGCTTAATACTTTTGAACATAATTTATCGGTAAACATAAAGTTTAAAAAGTCGGGAAATAAAAGTAAAAAGGTAACGATAGGAACTGAAACAATTAAAGATAAAAATAGTCCAGAAGATACCGTAGTAAACCTATTTTCGTTTTTTCTTTCGGCTTTATATTTTACCATTAATCTAGATACCGTGATAGGAATCCCAGACGCAGTCAAAGTCATTAGTAAGCCTATAACCGAAAGAGTAATTTGATAAATTCCCATACCTTGACTTGTTAAAGTCCTTGATAAAAAAATTCTATAAACGAAACCTAAAAATCGTTCTACGCAAGAAAATAAAGTAACAATGAACATTGTTTTAGCAAGTTTTTTGATAATATCACCTCGTACCCTATATTTTATTAAAAGACTTTGACAAGTAGAATAGTTTTGAATTAATAAAAATATATTAAAATATGGAATATTTAAAAGACGTAGTGTTAGAAAATCAAAAAGGATTTTATACTGTAGAAGAAAATGAAACGTTAACTGACGTTGCTAAAAAATTTTTTACTACTGAAAGGGTGATTTTTGTAGAAAACATGTTGAAAAATCAAGAAGTTAGTGGTAAAATTTTATATATAAAAAGATATAACGAAATTTACGTCGTTCAGCCTTTTGACGACATAGACAAAGTGTGTGAAAAGTTTAATATAAAAAAAGAAATTTTTAAAAAAATAAATTACGTTGATTACGTTTTTTGTGGTCAAAGAGTTATTGTTGATGAAAAAATTTAAAGTTTTAACAAAGGTAAAAAATTATATAATCGATAAATTAAAAGAAAACGTTTTTCCATTAAATTACACGTGTAATTACTGCGAAAAAGAAGTGTTTGATAAAGAATATTTTTGCAAGGATTGTCGAGATGAAATTTATAAAATCGACGAAAATTATTGCAATCATTGTGGAAGAAAAACACCGTATAAAGTTAAGTATTGCGATTCGTGTATAGATAGAAATTTGGCTTTTTTCGAGGCAAGAAGCGTTTACGAATATAAGGGTAGAATACCTAAAATTATAAAAGATATTAAATACAATGAAAAGACTTATTTAATTGATATTTTTATAGATGACTTAGTTAAGTTGTATTACTCTAGATTTATGAATTGTGACGTAGTTATTAGTGTACCTATGACCAAAAAGGCATTAAAAGAAAGGGGATATAATCAAAGCGAAATTATTGCAAAGAAAGTTGCAAATGCTTTAAATTTAGAGTATAGAAACGACGTAATAATTAAAATTAAAGAAACTTCTAGACAAGCAACCTTAGACGTTAACGAAAGGACTAAAAATTTAAAAGGCGTTTTTAAGACTACTAAAAGAAAACTAGAATATAAAAACGTGTTACTTGTTGACGACGTTTTAACTACGGGGACAACTTGTAATACTATAAGTCAAATGCTAGCAAAAAGTGGCGTGGACAAGGTGTTTGTTTTAACTTTATCGTCCGTACAAAAGGAAAATAGTTATAATAATTTGTAAAATTATTAAAAAAATCAACTAAATTTAAAATTTGTGGTATTAAAAAACATAAAAAAGTGTTTACTAATGAACCAAAATGTTGTAAAATATATAAGTATAATTATTTTTATAGGAGAAAGTTATGGGACTTATAAAATACATACTTAATCACGATACAAGGGTTAATTTACGTAATATCGGTAAACTTGCCGATAAGATTTTAGCGTTATCACCCGTGTACGAGGCAATGACTGAAGAAGAACTTAAAAATCAAACGAATATTTTAAAAGAAAGGTTAAAAAACGGAGAAACGTTAGACGATATTTTAGTCGATGCTTTTGCGACGGTGAGAGAAGCAAGTTTTCGTGTATTAAATATGCGTCATTACAAAGTTCAATTAATGGGTGGTATTTGCGTATTCCAAGGCAGAGTAGCCGAACTTAAAACGGGTGAAGGTAAAACTTTAATGGCAACACTTCCCGTATATTTAAGTGCGTTGACGGGTAAAGGCGTTCACGTTGTTACGGTAAACGATTATCTTGCAAGCCGTGACGCAGAGTGGATGGGCAAAGTTTATAAGTATTTAGGATTAACGGTTGGCGTTAACGTTCACAATTTAACCGACGACCAAAAAAGGCAAGTTTACGCTTGCGATATCACGTATGGAACTAACAACGAATTTGGTTTTGACTATTTAAGGGATAATTTGAAAGTTAAACTTGAAGATATGGTTCAAAGGGGACTTGCCTTTGCTATTATCGACGAAGTTGACTCTATTTTAATAGACGAAGCAAGAACTCCGCTTATAATTTCTGGTCGTGGTGGTAAGTCAAGCGAAATGTATATTCAATCTAACAAGTTTGTAAAAACTCTTTTCAAAGACGTTGACTTTACTATCGATATTAAAGATAAAAGCGTGCAATTAACCGAAAGTGGTGCAGTTAAAGCCGAAAAGTTTTTTGGTATATCAAATTTTGCCGATATTGAAAACGCCGATTTATCTCATCATATTCAACAAGCCTTAAAGGCTCACCATATTTTTAAAAGGGATAACGATTACGTTGTTCAAGACGGCGAAATTATTATCGTTGACGAATTTACAGGTCGTCTTATGATAGGTCGTAGATATAGTGACGGACTTCACCAAGCAATCGAAGCAAAAGAAGGCGTTACCGTTAGAAACGAAAATAAAACGCACGCAACTATAACTTTCCAAAACTATTTCCGTCTTTACGATAAACTTTCGGGTATGACGGGTACTGCAAAAACCGAAGAAGAAGAATTTCGAACTATCTACGGGCTTGACGTACTTGAAATTCCAACTAACTTACCTATGATTAGAAAAGATATGCCAGACATTATCTATTCTACTGAAAAGGGTAAAATGCGTGCAATTATCGAAGATATTATTGAAACTCACGCAAAAGGACAACCTATTTTAGTTGGTACAATTACCGTTGAAAAGTCGGAAGAAATTTCTAAATATCTTATTAAAAACAGAATAAAACACAATATTTTAAACGCTAAAAACCACGAAAGAGAAGCCCAAATTATCGCACAAGCAGGTAAAAAGGGTGCAGTTACGATTGCTACTAATATGGCTGGTCGTGGTACGGATATTTTACTTGGTGGTAACCCTGAATATCTTGCAAAACAAGACTTAAAAAATAGGGGTATCGAAGATGGTATCATAGAACTTGCTACTAGTTACGTTCAAAACGTAAACGACGAAGTTTTAAGTGTTAGAACTCAATATCAAGAATTACTTTCTAAGCATAGCGTTGAAACTGAAAAAGAAAAAGCCGAAGTTATGGCTTTAGGTGGTTTACACATTATCGGTACGGAGAGACACGAATCACGCCGTATTGATAACCAACTTCGTGGTAGAGCAGGTCGTCAAGGCGACCCGGGTTCGTCGGTATTTTATATTTCGTTAGAAGACGATTTAGCAAAACGTTTTGGTGGCGAACGTCTTATGCGTGTTTATGAAATTTTCAAGGTTGACGAAGATACGCCTATTCAATCGAAAATGATGTCACGTCAAATTGAAAACGCACAAAGGATGATTGAAGGTAAGAACTTTGGTATTCGTCGCCAAATTATTGAGTACGACGACGTATTAAATACTCAACGTCAAGTTATATATGATGAAAGAAACAAAGTATTAAGGGGTGAAAACGTTCACCAAGACGTATTAAATTTAATTCCTGATATCGTAGCAAGCGTAATTTCAAATACTGTAAATATTGCTAAAGAGCCGTCTAAGTGGGATAAAGACGCTTTAAATACGGCGTTAGAAGAAAAATTTTTACCAAAAGAAACTAACTTTATTACCGATAGTAGACTTCAAAACTGGGATTATAACGAGTTTTTAAATAGAATTACTGCAAAAGTTATTGAAGTTTACGAAGAAAAAATTAAACGTTATAACGAAATGGGTATTGATTTTAGCGAAGTTGAAAGATTTATTTTCTTAAAGAACGTTGACACTAAATGGATAGACCATATCGACGCTATGACTATTTTAAAACGTGGTATTTCGCTTCGTGGCTACGCACACGAAAATCCTATAAACGCCTTTAAAAGAGAAGGTCTTAATATGTTCGATGAAATGGTTGAAAATATTCAAAACGATACCGTTAGAACTTTATTAAAAGGTGAAATAAGGGCAACTCCCGTAAGACGTAACGACCAAAACGACGTAGCGTCTAGACCACAAGGAACGGTTACACGTTCAGTGAAAAAGGTAGGAAGAAACGACCTTTGTCCTTGTGGTAGTGGTCAAAAATACAAAAACTGCTGTGGCAAAAATTAATTAGAGATATGATAAGAACTGATTTGTATAGGCAAAAAATTATAGACTTAAAAGCAATATTAAAAGAAGCGGGGTATTCTCTCGATATTTCAAAAGCAAGAGAAGAACTTGAATTTTACGAAAAAGAACTTGAAAAAGAAGAAGTCTATACCGATTTGCAAAAATCAACTGAATATTCACGTAAAGCACAAGCAATAAGAAATAAAATCGAAGTATTTGATAAAGCCGAAAAGGCTATTAGCGACGCTGAAGAAATTATAATCCTTGCCGAAGAAGAAAACGACGATACTTTTTTAGAAGAAGTAGACGCAGATTTAAAAAATGCCGAAGAAGATATTGAAACAATAAGACTTCAAGCACTTTTAAGGGGTAAGTACGATAGTTCTAACGCATTAATGACTTTGCACGCAGGTGCAGGTGGAACAGAAGCGTGCGACTGGACGGAAATGCTTTATAGACTTTATATCTTATACGCCCAAAAACACGATTATAAAATTACCGAACTTGACCGTCTTGAAGGTGATAGTGCAGGTATTAAAAGCGTTTCGTTTAGAGTTGAGGGCTTAAACGCTTACGGTTATTTAAAAAGTGAAAAGGGTGTTCATAGACTAGTTAGAATTTCACCTTTCGACGCTAACGCACGTCGTCAAACGTCTTTTTCGTCGGTTGAAGTAATGCCCGAAATTGAAAGTAGTGACGAAATTGAAATTAGACCTGAAGATTTAAAGGTTGATACTTTCCGTTCTTCTGGTGCAGGTGGTCAACACGTTAATAAAACAGAGTCTGCTATAAGAATTACGCATATTCCTACGGGAATTATAGTTGCTTGTCAAAACGAACGTTCTCAAATTCAAAATAGAGAGCAAGCAATGAAAATGCTTATGAGTAAACTCGTTGAAAGGCGTGAGGCAGAAAGGATGCAAGAAGCCCAAGAAATTAAGGGCGAAATTAAAAAAATAGAGTGGGGCAGTCAAATTCGTTCTTACGTATTTTGTCCTTACACTCTCGTTAAAGACCATAGAACGGGTGCTGAAAGTAGCAACGTTCAAGCCGTTATGGACGGTGAAATTGATAATTTTATTATAGAATATCTTAAAAAATCGTAATGTATAGTGATAAAGTATTAAAAAAAGGCGTAAAAAAAGACGCCGTTATACTTGCAATTGAGTCTAGTTGTGACGAAACTGCTTGTGCTATTTGTAAAGGGGGTAGAGAACTTTTATCTTCTTGTATTATGAGTTCTTGTACCGAGCATATTAAGTTTGGTGGAGTTGTACCTGAAATAGCGTCAAGGGCTCACACGGTTGCAATATCTAAATGCGTTGAAAAGGCAGTTAGTGACGCTAAATTAACGCTTGAAGATATCGACGCAATTGCCGTAACTTACGGGGCAGGACTTTTAGGGGCATTATTAGTCGGTGTTTCTTACGCAAAAGCACTTGCTTTTTCGCTTGGTGTGCCGTTAATTCCCGTTAGTCATATTAGAGGACATTTGTCGGCGTCGTATTTATGCGATAAAGATTTAAAGCCACCTTTTTTAAGTATACTTGCAAGCGGTGGTCATACTGCCATTATAGGCGTTGACGATTATTATTCTTATAATATAATAGGAAAAACGCTTGACGACGCAGTTGGCGAGGCTTTTGATAAGGTTGCAAGGGTTTTAGGTTTAGAATACCCTGGTGGTCCTAATATTGAAAAAGTTGCAAAGTACGGCAATAATTGTATAGAATTTCCTAAAATGCTAAAAGGTAAAAAAGGTTACGATTTTTCATATAGTGGTTTAAAAACTGCCGTTATTAACTACGTCCACACCAAAAAGCAAAAAGGTGAAAGTAGTGAAGTTGCCGATATTGCTTGTTCTTTTCAAGAAAGTGCCATTAGCGTAATCGTTGAAAAGGCTATGCAAGCGGTAAAAGAATATGGCTATAAAGTCGTTACGGTTGGCGGTGGCGTTGGAGCAAACGCTTTACTTAGAGAAAAATTGACTAACGCTTGTAACGAGTTAGGCGTAAAATTAGTTTTACCTGAAAAATGGCTTTGTACCGATAACGCCGGTATGATAGGTGCAGAAGGTTATCTGCAATATATAAAAGGTAATTTTGCAGACCTTACGCTAAATGCGAAAGCAAGGGTAGAGTTAGATTAAAAGTTGAAGAATAAGCGAAAATTTATCGTTTATTCTTTTTTATTTATAAAATAAATAATTGTTTTTACGTCGTTTTTTCTTTTTAAGGACGCAAAATGTATAAAAATTAAAAATATGCATAAAAAATTGCATAAAAACACAAAAATATAAATAAAAACAAAAAAATATAAAAATTTTTGAATATTTATGCAAAAATAGTTGACATACAAAAAATAAAGTTGTAATATATGCGTATCAAAGCAAAGGGGCTTTGAAATTAAATTAAAAATAAATTTTTTAGGAGATAAAAATTATGAAAAAATTATTAACAGCATTATTTGCATGTATGCTTGCAGTAGTATCTTTATTTACACTTACTGCTTGTAACAAAAACGTTAAAGTTGGTGTTCAAGAAGGAACTACAAGTTTAATGTACGCTGATTGTTTAAAGGGTGTTGAAGTTAGTTCTTACGAAACTTTCCCACTTGCAGCAACTGCAATGAAAAACGGCAATATTGATTACGTTATGTGTGATAAAGCAACTGCAACTGCAATTTGCAACACGATTGAAGGTATTAAATATATTGATATTGCATTATCTACTGAATTCTACGGTATAGCAATGGACAAAAATCAACCACAACTTAATGCTGATATCAACGAAGTAATTGCTAATAAATCTGCTGAAATTCAAGCAATTATTGACAAATACATGGCTGGTGATGAAACTAATTACGTAGGTATCACTTCTGCTGAAAAGAATAACGATAATAAAGAAGGTCAATTAGTAGTAGCAACAAATGCTGATTTTGCACCTTGGGAATACGTTGATGGAGACAAATACTATGGTATTGATATGGAAATTGCACAACTTATTGCTACCGAACTTAATTTAGAATTAGTTATTGATGATATGGCTTTTGCAAGTGTTGTAACTTCTGTTGGTGTTAACGGTGTTGATATTGCTATGAGTGGTATTACAATTACTAACGAAAGAAAAGAAATTGTAAACTTCTCAACAAGTTACTATACTGAATCAATTGTTCTTCTTTGCAACGAAGCGGATTATGCAACGTTTGCTTCAGCTGGTACGGTAGTTGACTTATTAAATATTCTTTGTGCAAACAAATAATTAAATTAAACTAAAAGGTTGTTAAAGGCTTAGTTTTATACTAAGCCTTTAATTTGGTAATAGATATGAATAATGATTACAAGGTGTTATGGGAGAAATTTATTGATGCACTCATAACAAAAAACGGCTATAAGGTAATTTTAGAAGGTTTATTAAATACGGCACTTATAGCGATAATAGGTTTGCTTATAGGTATAGTAATAGGTACTATAATAGCAATAGTTAGGGTTATGCCTAAATACAAACTTTTACCAAGAATTTTAGATAAAATTTGTGGTTGCTACGTGGAACTTTTTAGGGGAACACCTATGATGGTTCAACTACTTATAAGTTACCACGTACTTTTACCGCTTATGGGTGTTGCTGTTGATAGTGGTTTGCCTGTTGCAATAATTGTATTCGGCTTAAATAGTGGTGCTTACGTTAGTGAAATTATGCGTGGTGGTATTAATTCGGTTGACTCTGGTCAAATGGAGGCAGGTAGGGCAGTTGGCTTATCGTACTGGACTACAATGTTTAAAATTGTAATTCCACAAGCGGTAAAAAATATTTTACCTACTCTTGGTAACGAGTTTATCGTTTTAGTTAAAGAAACGTCTATTACAGGTTACGTTGCAACTATCGATTTAACAAGGGCGTTTACAAAACTTGCTGGACCAAGTATGTCTTACGTAATTCCATACTTGGCGTTAGGCTTAGTTTATCTCATTATCGTTTTACTTATCTCTTGGGGGGTAAGGTCGTTAGAAAAAAATTTGAAAAAGAGTGAGAGATAATATGGAAAAGAAACTTGTTCTATCAGTTCAAAATTTAAGTAAGAATTTTGATAAAATTGAAGTTTTAAAAGGGTTAAACCTTGACGTTTACGAAGGCGACGTCGTTGCGATTATTGGCCCGTCGGGCTGTGGTAAATCTACCTTTTTAAGATGTATTAACTGTATGGAAGACCCAAATGGTGGTTCTATATTTTTTAACGGCGAAGACCTTGCCGATATGAAAGTAGATATAAACGTTCATCGTCAAAAAATAGGTATGGTTTTCCAACAATTTAATTTGTTTAACAATCTTGACGTTTTAAGCAATATTACTTTAGCACCTATAACTATTGCTAAAAAGAAATTGAATAAAATTAAAAGGCAAAATTTTAAAAATAAAATTTTAAATTTATTCCGCAAGCAAAAAGTTGAAATGACACCTATAACAAAAACGCTTAGCGAAATTAAGGAAGAGGCTGAAACACTCGCTTATGATTTATTGCGTAGAATAGGGCTTGAAGATAAGGCAAAAGCCTATCCGTCAACTTTATCTGGTGGGCAAAAACAACGTATTGCAATAGTGCGTGCATTAGCAATGGAGCCTGACGTTATGTTGTTTGACGAGCCGACTTCGGCTTTAGACCCAGAAATGGTTGGCGAAGTTTTAAACGTTATGACTGCCTTAGCAAAAGAAGGTATGACGATGGTTGTCGTAACGCACGAAATGGGCTTTGCTAGAGAAGTTGCAAATAGAGTTATATTTATTGATGACGGCGTTATCGTCGAAGAAAATGAGCCTAAAGAATTTTTTGAAAATCCAAAAAATCCAAGACTTAAAGAATTTTTATCAAAAGTATTGTAATTAAAAGTTATTAAATTGAAAGAAGGTAGTTATTATGAAAAAAAGTGAAATTAAAAAAGTTGTATTAGCATATTCTGGTGGACTTGATACGTCTATCATAATTCCTTGGCTTAAAGAAAATTACAATAACTGCGAAGTTATTGCCGTTTCTGGCAACGTTGGTCAAGCCGACGAACTTGAAGGCTTAGAAGAAAAAGCAATTAAAACGGGTGCGTCAAAAATTTATATCGAAGATTTAACCGACGAATTCGTTGACGATTATATTATTCCAACCGTAAAAGCAGGTGCTTTATACGAAGAATATATGTTAGGTACGTCGTTTGCACGTCCTATCATCGCAAAAAGGATAGTTGAAATTGCAATTAAAGAAGGTGCAGACGCTATTTGTCACGGTTGTACGGGTAAAGGTAACGACCAAGTTCGTTTTGAACTTGCAGTTAAGGCTTTAGCACCAGATATTGCAATTATTGCTCCTTGGAGAGAGTGGTCAATAAAAAGCCGTGAAGAAGAAATAGAATACGCTGAAAGTCATAACGTTCCATTAAAAATTAATAGAGAAACTAACTATTCAAAAGATAAAAACTTATGGCACTTATCTCACGAAGGTTTAGATTTAGAAGACGCTGGCAACGAACCTTTATATGAAAAGAAAGGCTTTTTAGAAATGGGTGTTTCACCTATCGACGCACCAGACGTTCCAACATATCTTACTTTAGATTTTGTTAAAGGCGTTCCAACAAAACTTAACGATAAAGAAATGAGTGCTAAAGAAATTATATTAGAACTTAACAAGTTAGGTGGTGCAAACGGTATAGGTTTACTCGATATCGTTGAAAACCGTCTTGTTGGTATGAAATGTAGGGGTGTTTACGAAACTCCAGGTGGTAGCATTTTATACTTTGCACATAAGTATCTTGAAACTTTATGTTTAGATAAAATGACTGCACATAAAAAACAAGAACTTGCAATTACTTTTGCAGAACTTGTGTATAACGGTCAATGGTTTACTCCACTTCGTGAGGCGTTATCTGCTTTCGTTGACAAAACTCAAGAAAACGTTACGGGTAAAGTAAAACTTAAACTTTACAAAGGTAACATTATTAAAGCAGGTGCTTGGAGTGATTATTCGTTATACTTAGAAGAATACGCAACCTTTGGTGAAGACAACGTATACAATCAAGCCGATGCAACAGGCTTTATTAATCTTTTTGGTTTACCACTTAAAGTTCAAGCAACGGTTAATCAAAAAAATAAAAAATAAGGATTAAAACAATGGGTAAAATGTGGGCAGGAAGAACTGACGGCAAAACTAGTAAAATTGCCGACGACTTCAATTCTTCAATATCATTTGATAAAAAAATGTATAAGCAAGATATTCGTGGCTCGATAGCACACGCAACTATGCTTGCCGAAAAAAACATAATATCAAGTCAAGACGCTGAAATTATTATAGACGGACTACTTTCAATATTAAACGATATTAATAGTGGTACTCTAATTATTTCAAACGATAGTGAAGATATACATATGTTCATAGAAGGCGAATTAACTAAAAGGGTGGGCGACGTAGGTAAAAAATTGCACACTGCAAGAAGTCGTAACGACCAAGTTGCCGTCGACTTAAAAATGTACGTAAAAGACACTCTTTTAGAAATTAAATCGCTTGTGTTTGATTTGTTAAAGGTACTTTACCATTTAGCAAGTGAAAACGTAACTACGGTAATGCCGGGGTACACTCATTTGCAACGTGCTCAACCTATTTCTTTTGCTCAACACTTATTAGCGTATAGTGAAATGTTTAAAAGGGACGTTTCACGTATTGACGACACTATTAAAAGACTAAATTATTCTCCACTTGGTAGTTGTGCGTTAGCGGGTACTACTTACGATACGGATAGACAAATGGTGGCTAAAGCGTTAGGTTTTGACGGCGTAACTTTAAATAGTATCGACGGCGTTAGTGATAGAGATTTTTGCGTTGAAACGTTAAGTACGTTATCGTTAATAATGATGCACTTATCTCGTTTTAGCGAAGAATTAATATTGTGGACTAGTTTAGAATTTAAGTTCGTAGAACTTGACGACGCTTTTACAACGGGTTCAAGCATAATGCCACAAAAGAAAAATAGTGATATGGCAGAACTAGTAAGGGGAAAAACAGGTAGGGTTTATGGTCATTTAGTAGGAATTTTAACCGTTTTAAAAGGTTTGCCACTTGCATATAATAAAGATATGCAAGAAGATAAAGAAGGAATTTTCGACGGCTTAGAAACGGTAATTAATTGCTTAAACGTGTTTATTCCTATGCTTAAAACTATGAAGGTATTAAAAGACAATATGTTAAATGCGTCAAAGAAAGGATTTATTAACGCAACCGACCTTGCCGACTATTTAACTAAAAAAGGCGTTCCGTTTAGAGAAGCGTACAAAATCACAGGAACGATTGTTGCAGACTGCATTAAAAAAGATTGTGTTTTAGAAGATTTGTCAATTAGTGAATACAAAAAATATCACGAATTATTCGATGAAGATTTATTCGACGCTATATCATTATTTAATTGTATGGAAAAGCGTTCTTCACAAGGTGGAACGGGCGTTAAGGCTGTAAACGTTCAATTAAAGGCTCTTAAAGAGTTTATAGAAAATTAAGTAAAAGTTTTTTAAAGTTTTTTAAAAAACTTTTATTTTTTTATTGAAATATTTTTTTATAATGGTATAATGTAAAGGACGATTATTTTTGGGGGTTATAGTATGAAATTTACACCTATTTACGACAAGGGTTACTATCCTATGATAGTAAAACTTAATGAATTTAGAAATGCGGTTAAAAATGCAAAAAGCAAGCCGTTTAGTATTTGCGTTGAAAGAAATAAAGGCTATAATTTTATTTATTCGCTTGATATTTTTGACGACGCTAGCAAAAATGAAGAAAACTACGGTATAGTTGAAAGAATTATTAAAACTATACTTTGGGTTGCAGGTGGTTATAAGATTTATCTTTTAGGCGACGACTATCTTTACGAAAGAATTAGTGCTGATTACACTATGCAAGGTGCAAGGGCGTTTGACGTAAAATTTATGTCGGGCGTTTACGAAAAACCTTTTGAAGTAGTTAACTCTACGAAAGAAACTTTTCCTGCGAAAAAGAGTTGTTCGTTAAAAGTTGGGGGACATCTTGACGGATGTCGTATCGGTTTTGACGCAGGTGGCTCAGATAGAAAGGTTTCAGCCGTTATTGACGGAAAAGTAGTTTATAGTGAAGAAGTAGTATGGTTTCCAAAAATCAACGCTGACTGGCACTATCAATACAACGGCATTTTAGAATCAATGAAAACTGCCGCAAGCAAAATGCCAAGGGTTGACGCTATCGGCGTATCATCTGCAGGCGTTTACGTTGATAATAAAATTATGGTTGCGTCGCTATTCTTAAAAGTTCCAGAAGACGATTTTGAAAAACACGTTAAAACTATGTATTTAGATATTGCAAAAGAAATAGGTGCTCCTATCGAAGTTGCAAACGACGGTGACGTTACTGCCTTAGCAGGTGCGATTGATTTACAAGACAATGCCGTTTTAGGTATTGCTATGGGTACGAGTGAAGCCGTTGGTTATATCAACGACGAAGGCTGTTTAGAAGGTTGGTTAAACGAACTTGCCTTTGCTCCTGTTGATTATAGTAAAGACGCTATGGTTGACGAGTGGTCGGGCGACTATGGTTGTGGCGTTAAATATTTCTCGCAAGATAGCGTAATAAAACTTGCCGAAAACGCAGGGTTTAAGTTTGAAGAAAATTTATCTCCAGCCGAAAAACTTAAAGTTATTCAAAAACTTATGGTTGAAGGCGACGAAATGGCACAAAATATCTATAAATGTATAGGTATTTATTTAGGTTACACTATCGCATATTATAGCGAATTTTACAATATTAGACACGCACTTTTACTTGGTAGGGTAACTTCTGGTAAAGGTGGCGATATTATATTAGATTACGCTAAACAAGTTATTGATAGCGAATTTCCTGAATATTCAAGCATTGAACTTCAAATGCCAGACGAATCGAATAAGAGAGTTGGTCAATCAATTGCAGCAGCATCACTTCCTGAAATTAAATAGTAAAGTAAAAAACAAAACACGGTATGAGTTTTCATATCGTGTTTTTTCGTTATAAAATTTTAAAGTGCGACAAAATTTTTTCTAATAATTACTTTATTATTTATAAAAAAGGGGGATTTTATGGCTGAAAAAATTGTGATAACTTCGGGTAAAGGCGGTGTGGGAAAAACAACTTTTACCATCAATTTAGGGCTTTCGCTTGCTAAAAAAGGCAAAAGAGTTGTTTTGTTAGATTTTGATTTTGGTCTTAATAATTTAGACGTTGTTTCAAACGTTGAAAACTTAGTAGTTTTTGATTTAATCGACGTTTTAAATAATCGTTGCCGAGCAAAACAAGCGTTGATTAAATGTCCGTATAATGAAAATCTATTCGTGTTACCAACGTCGCACTCGTTAAGTAAAGAAATAGAAAACCAAAATTTTAAAAACGTTATTGAAGATTTAGACGTTTTATTCGACTATATTTTAATAGATTGTCCTGCAGGCGTTGATAAAGGGTTTCATAGGGCAGTTTCAAATAGTGATAGTGCAATCGTTGTAACTACGGCACATTTGTCTAGTATTAGAGACGCCGATAAAGTTTTATCTATATTAAAAAGTTATAAACTGAGTAGAGTAAACGTCGTTGTAAATCGATATAGAGGCGATTTAGCCTTGCAAGGCGTTATGTTTTCTATTAGCGATATTGAAAATACTTTAAATCAAGACGTAATAGGCGTTATTCCTGAAGACGATAATTTTATAAACGGAGTTGTCGACCTACCTAATAGCGAGTGCGTAAAAGCGTACAAAATAATTTGCGATAATTTATTAAAGGGCGAGAAAAAACTCTACGATTGTTTTAAAAAATATAAAGGATTTTTTGGCAGTATAAGAAAGGATTTAAAAAAGAAATTATGAAAAGTGAAAAAGTAAATAGTAGGCTTAAAAATTTAATAGAAAAAGATAGGCTTTTAATAGGCAAAGACGTTTTAGAACTTATTGAGTTTGATTTATACAATCTACTTAATAATTATTTTAATTTGTCTAGTTCGCCTAATTTAAGTATTGAAACGAATAAAGACCGTTACGAAATAACGATAAAATGTAGTGCAAGCGGGGTAAAACCTTTTGGAATAATAAAATAATTGACAATTTTATAAAAAAACTATAATATATTGTAAAAGGAGTGTATTATGGAATTTAGTTTGTTATTAAAAAACAGATTTTCTTGTAGAGATTATAGTGAAAAGCAAGTTGAAAAAGAAGTTATAGACAAAGTTTTAAAAGACGTTAAAATTGCACCAACTGCAAAAAATATGCAACCACACCAAATTTACGTCTTTAACGGCAAAGAAAAAATTAATTTAATTAAAGATGCAAGCACGTCACTTTATAACGCACCACTCGTATTTGTTCTGCTTGCCGAAAAAGAAAGAGAGTGCTATATGCAACTTAACCAAAGATTTTTAACTGAAACCGACTTAGGCATTGTGGGTACGTATTTAATGCTTAGTTTAGAAAATCAAGGTTTAAATACTTGTTGGGTATGTAATTTTGACGAGAAAAAGTTATCTTCATTACTTAATTTGCCTAGCAATTTAAAACCTTATAGTTTAATTTTAGCAGGATATAAAGCAGATAATTGCGTGCCAAATCCACGCCACTCACAGCGTCGTGAATTAGACGAATTTGTAAAATTTATTTAATAAAATATTAAAATTTTATAAACGTATTAACAAATTAAAATATAGCATAATTTTAAGTAAAATTAAAGTTATGCTTTTTTATTTAGAACTCTTAAATTTTAAATTATTAATATACAAGTAAAGGTGCGTTCTATTATTGCGATAATTTAACAAGCGTAACTTTTGCAGATACTACTACTTGGTATATAACGCAAAACTTATTTGTGTAAAATTTTTGTAAAATAAACGGTGGTAATTTTATAAAAGATTTTCTAAAAAAATTACTAAAAATTGTCAAAAAGTGTTGACAAAGCATTTTGTTGGTTATATAATAAAGTTGTTAGCAGTCAATGGGTTAGAGTGCTAACAGTTAAAGTGGAGAATTGCTAAAATGGAACTATCTGCAAGGAAGAAAAAAATACTTCAAATAGTGGTTGACGATTATATTGAAACGGCAGTACCCGTTTCAAGTAAAGTAATTAGTGAAAAGTATATGTCTACCGTCAGTCCCGCAACTATTCGTGCAGAACTTGCAGGGCTTGAAGAATTAGGCTATTTAACGCAACTTCATACTTCAAGTGGGCGTGTTCCGTCAAGCGAAGCGTATAAATTATACGTTTCAGATTTAATGACTAAGGGTAAACTTTCACAAAAAGAATTATCGTATATTAAAAAAATCTTCGTAGACAAAGCGGACAATATCGAAAACGTTTTAAAAAGTGCCGTAAAAGTTATTAGCGAACTTACCGAATACACGTCTGTAGGCGTTTCTGCAAGCGACGTGACTGAAAAGGTTAACGAAATTCAATTTTTTAGGTTTAAACCCGACCAAGCGTTAGTTTTAATAGTAACCGACACTAAACTTTTAAAAGATAATTATATACAAATTCCAAAAACTATGACTGACGACCAGTTAAAAGAAGCCAACCTTATGGTGCGTAAAATTTTCTGTGGCAAGTCGTTTAAAGAAATTTGTGATATAGAAAGTGACGTTTTAGAAGAATTTAACGATTATAAAAATATTTTTATAAAAGTTATAGACGCTTTAAAAGAATATTTTTCAACAACGTCAAGAGATATCGTGATGGAAGGCGAAGAAAAGATTTTAAAGCACGCCGAATATGGCGACATAAATAAAATTAAAGAATTTTTAAACGTCGTTACTAGTAAAGATAAAATTATGAGCATAATGCTCGATAACGATAAGTCTTTAAAAATAAACGTAAAAATAGGTAGCGAAGGCTACGACGAAATTCCAAAAGATTGTTCAGTCGTTTCAGCAACTTATACTATTCAAGGTAAAAAATTAGGTACTTACGGAGTTATAGGTCCTAAACGTATGGATTATCAAAAAGTTGTTTCAGTTTTAGAAAACGTGGGCAAAATATTAGAAAGTATATTAACGGAAAGGTGCTAAAATGAGTAGTGAAAAGAAAGAGCAAGTTGATACGCAAGACGTCGTTTTAACTTGTCAAGACGTAAAAAATTTAACGGCAAAAGAAGCAAAGCAGTATTTATGCGAGTATATCGAAAAGGACGCAAAACTTTTAGAAGATTACGATAAATTACAAAAAGAAGCCTTTAGTTACAAAGATAGTTGGTATAGAACTAGTGCTGATTTTGATAATTTTAAAAAACGTAATAGCGAAGCACGTAGCGTTGCGTATAAAGAAGGCAAAATTGATACCATTATTAAGATTTTAGTGGTAGGCGATAATCTTGAAAGGGCGTTGTCAATGCCCCTTGATGAAAAAACTAAGCAAGGTATTGAACTTATTTTAAGACAATTTAAGGAAACTTTGCAAAGTTTAGACGTTACTGAGATTAATCCGCTTGGTGAAATTTTCGACCCAACTACTGCAGAAGCAGTTATGAAAATGCCAAAAGAAGAAGGCGAAGTTGAAAACACCGTAAAACAAGTATTTTTAAAAGGATATAAACTTGGCGATAAAATAATAAGATACGCACAAGTAGTAGTAATCGGTTAAACGATTTAATATATATAAAAGGAGATAATAAAATGGGTAAAATTATAGGTATAGATTTAGGTACGACAAACTCTTGCGTAGCAGTTATGGAAGGTGGCGAACCAGTCGTTATCACTAACGCTGAAGGTTCAAGAACAACTCCGTCTGTAGTAGGTTTTCAAAAAGACGGCGAAAGGCTCGTAGGTCAAGTAGCAAAGCGTCAAGCAGTTGCTAATAGCGATAGAACGGTTATTTCTATAAAAAGACATATGGGTTCGGATTATAAAGTTTCTATTGACGATAAAAAATATTCTCCACAAGAAATTTCGGCAATGGTACTTGCTAAACTTAAAAAAGATGCTGAAGCATATTTAGGCGAAAGCGTTAAAGACGCAGTTATTACTTGTCCTGCATACTTTAACGACGCACAAAGACAAGCAACTAAAGACGCTGGTAAAATAGCAGGGCTTAACGTTTTAAGGGTTATTAACGAACCAACTGCAGCAGCACTTGCTTATGGTCTTGATAAAGACACTACTTCGCATAAAGTTATTATTTACGACTTAGGTGGTGGTACGTTTGACGTTTCTATCTTAGATATCGGCGACGGCGTATTTGAAGTTTTAGCAACTAACGGTAACTGTTTCTTAGGTGGTGACGACTTTGATAAAAAGGTTATGGACTATCTTGTTGAAGAATTTAAAAAGGCAGAAGGCATTGACTTATCTAACGACAAAATGGCAATGCAAAGACTTAAAGAAGCAAGTGAAAAGGCTAAAATCGAACTTTCAACGTTATCTAGCACTAACGTAAACTTGCCTTTCATTACGGCAGACGCTAATGGTCCTAAACACTTAGATATTACAATTACTAGACAAAAATTCGACGCTTTAACTGAAGACTTAGTTAATATGACGGTTGAACCTTTAACTAAAGCAATGCAAGACGCTGATTTAACGTATAACGATATCGAAAAGGTTATTTTAGTTGGTGGTTCAACTAGAATTCCGCAAGTAGTAGATAAGGTTAGAAGCGTTACGGGTAAAGAACCTTTCAAAGGTATTAACCCAGACGAGTGCGTTGCTATCGGTGCTGCAATTCAAGGTGGCGTATTAACGGGCGAAGTTAAAGACGTATTGCTTTTAGACGTAACTCCGTTAACTTTAGGTATTGAAACTTTAGGTGGTATTTGTACTCCACTTATTGAAAGAAATACGACTATTCCTGCTAAAAAATCACAAGTATTCTCTACGGCTCAAGATAATCAAGCAGAAGTTACTATTCACGTTTTACAAGGTGAAAGAAAGTTTGCTAAAGACAATAAAACTTTAGGACAATTTAACTTAACGGGAATTGCTCCTGCTCCACGTGGTATCCCACAAATCGAAGTTACTTTCGATATCGACGCAAACGGCATAGTTCACGTTACGGCAAAAGACCTTGGAACTCAAAAGACAGCAGATATTACTATTACGTCTTCAACAAATCTTTCGGAAGAAGAAATTAATAAAGCCGTAAAAGAAGCACAACAATACGAAGAAGAAGATAAAAAGAGAAAGGAAAGCGTTGACAATAGAAACGCCCTTGACGGTATGATTTTCCAAATGGAAAAGGCTGTTAAAGATAACGGCGATAAACTTCCTGAAGAAGATAAGGCTAAACTTGAAGAACTTATAAAAGAAGCAAAAGTTGAACTTGAATCTAACGACGACGAAAGAATTAAAAAAGCAACTGAAAAACTTTCAAACGAAGCACAAGCAATTTTTGCTAAATTGTATCAACAACAAGGTGGCGGTGACGGCGGTGCAGGTGCTGGCGACGGTGGTGCAGGTGCTGGAGACGGCGATACTGAATTTCATCAATAATATATAGTTAGTGAAGATTTTAGTTAATCTTCACTAATTAATTAAAGGTAAATTATGGCTAACTATTACGAAATACTTGGTGTAGATAAAAACGCTACGCAAAGTGAAATTAAAAGTGCATATAGAAAACTCGTTAAAGAATATCACCCAGATTTGCATCCCGGTGACGAAGCGTGTGCTACTAAATTTAAAGAAATTAACGAAGCAAACGAAACTTTAAGCGACCCTGAAAAAAGAAAAAAATACGATTTTGAACTAGAACACCCAAATATGGGTTTTAACGGATTTGAAGGTTTTGGTCAAGGTGGTTTTAGTGGTTTCGGTGACTTTTTTAGTGATATTTTTAGTCAGTTTTCGTCGGGTGGCGAAGCCCAAGATACCGATAGGCGTGGTGACGATATTCAAATTACCGTTGATTTATCTTTCTTAGACGGTGCAAAAGGTTGTCAAAAAGAAATTAAGTATAAACGAAAAGAAGCGTGTACGACTTGTCGTGGTACGGGTGCTAAAAACGGAACTAGTTACAATACTTGTCAAACTTGTAAAGGAAAAGGGCAAGTGCAGTACGTTTCGGGCGGTGGATTTTTTAGAACGATTAGTTATAGAACTTGTCAAGATTGTAACGGACTTGGTAGAAAAATTATCGATAAGTGTAACGATTGTGGTGGCAAGGGCTATAACGTGACTACGACTATTGTCAATTTAGATATTCCAGCAGGTGCTGATACTAACTCTTATATGAGAAAAAGGGGTTATGGTAACGCATCTATAAAAGGTGGAGAATCTGGCGATTTAATCGTTGTTTTCAATCTTTTACCACATAAAATTTTCAAACGCAAAAACTTTGATTTATATATAGAATTACCTATTTCTTACAAAGTTGCAGTATTAGGTGGAAAGGTTAAAATTCCAACTATAGACGAAGTTATAGAATTTACCGTGCCAGAATGCACACAAAGTGGTAAGACCTTTATTTTGCGTGGAAAAGGTATTAAAACCCGTAGAACGACTGGTGATATGTACGTTACGGTTGTTGTTGAAATTCCGTCGAAACTTTCTCGTGAAGATAGAAAAAATCTTGAAAAATTTGACGGTGGTATTGACAAAAAACGTTATGATAAACTTAAAAAATTTGCTGACGATATGAGTAGTTTATACGGCGTTGACGATTATATTTAAAATTAAGCATTGACGAATTTGTCAATGCTTTTTTTATTAAAATACTTGTTTATAGTACTAAAATATGTTAAAATACAACTATGATTTATACTGAAATTACAATAACGACAACCCCCGAGGCACAAGAATTAGTTGCAAGTAAAATTTGGGAATATTCTTCTTACGGTGTAGCAATTTGCGACGATAACGACGTTTTAGAGTTAATTAATAATCGTAGGTCTACTTGGGATTATATTGAAGACGGCGTTTACGAAAATATTGATACGACGGCAACCCTTGTAAAAGGTTATTTAGATAAATCTAACGGCGATAAAATTGCTAGTTTAATTGAAAAAGATTTGCTTGAAATGAAAAATTTGTCAAACGGACAACTTAACTTTGGTAGTTTAGAAATAGTTAAAAGGCAAGTTGATGGTGACGACTGGATTGAAATTTGGCGTAAACATTATCGTCCTATGGATAAAGGTAAAGTCGTTATTTGTCCCGAGTGGATTGATTACGAAAATAAAGAAAATAAAATAGTAGTTAAAATCGATAGTAATATGGCGTTTGGTACGGGTGAACACGAAACTACTACTATGTGTATTGAATTTTTATCGCAAATAATATCTAGTAGCGAAATTGTATTAGATATAGGCACGGGGTCGGGTATTTTAGGAATTACGGCAATAAAACTCGGTGCAAAAAAATCAGTAATGACTGATATTGACCAAGTTGCCGTATTAACGGCAAAACGCAACGCAAAATTAAACGGAGTACAAGATAATTGTTATATCACCCTTGATAATTTATTAGATAAGGATAGCACTATTGCCGACGTTATAGTCGCAAACATAACGGCGGACGTTTTAGTGGTATTGTCTAGCGATATATTGCGTCACGTTAAACCAAATACAACTCTTATTATGAGTGGTATTTTAAAAGAAAAAGCAGAACTTGTAATTGAAACTTATAAAAATTTAGGATTTATAATGCAAGGTAGCAAAAATATGGGCGAGTGGGTCGCTTTAATGATGAAAAAAGTATGAAAGCAGTAGTATTTACTCTTGGTTGCAAGGTTAATTCGTGTGAAAGTGCATCGTTACGTAACGGATTGCAAGGGTTTGGCTATCAAGTTTTTGAAGAACTTTGTCCTGCCGACTTATACGTTATTAACACTTGTGCAGTAACTAAAGAAGCCGAAAAAAAATCACGCCAAGCAGTTGCAAGAGTTTTAAAACTAAATAAAAACGCTAAAATTATTATTACGGGTTGTGCGTCGCAAAAAGATGCCTTGTCATTTTATAAAAAGAAAGGCGTAACTTTAATTACGGGTACTAAAAATAAAGATAAAATTTTATCTTTAATTGAAAGTGAAGGAGTATTTATTCAGCCACACGACGAGTGTTTTGACGAATTAATGCCACCTATAACGGAAAAAACAAGGGCGTACGTTAAAATTCAAGACGGATGTAATAATTTCTGCTCGTATTGTATAATTCCTTATTTAAGGGGTAGAAGCAGGTCTAGAAATCCCGAAAAAGTCGTAGAAGAAATTAAGTCTTTATCGGTAAACGAAGTCGTTTTAACAGCAATAAATTTATCAAGTTATAATTATAACGGCTTAAAACTAAACGGATTGATTGAGTTGTTAAAAGACGAGCCTAAACGGATTAGGCTTGGCTCGTTAGAAGATAATATCGTAACCGAAGAATTTTTATTATCATTAAAAAATCTTAAAAATTTTGCACCGCATTTTCATCTTTCTTTGCAGTCTGGTAGTGATGACGTTTTAAAGAAAATGAACCGCCATTATACTGCAAGTCAATTTTTAGAAAGTATATATTTAATTCGTAAATATTTTAAAGACGCAGGTATTACAACCGACGTTATAGTTGGGTTTCCAACTGAAACCGAGCAAGATTTTTTAGAAACTTTAGCGTTATGTGAAAAGGCTAAATTTGCCGATATACATTGTTTTAACTATTCTAAAAGGGAAGGCACTGTTGCAAGCAAGTTAACCGATTTGCCAGACGATATTAAGAAAGAAAGGTTAAATCGTTTAATTAGTTTAAAACAAAAATTAAAAGAGCAGTTTATTTTAGAAAATTTAAATACTAAAAGACAAGTTGTAATTGAAGAATTTGACGGAGAATATAGCGTTGGCTATACTGAAAACTACGTTAAAACTTATATAAAAGGCGATTATAGAGATAAAATAGTTATCGTAACTATTAAAAATAAATATTTAGACGGCGTTTTAGCCGAAATAGGAGATTGATATGGAGTGTTTATTTTGCAAATTTATAAGTGGTGAAATTCCAGTAAATAAAGTGTACGAAGACGAAAATATGATTATTATTCGTGATATCGAGCCAAAGGCAAAAAATCATTATTTATTAATAATAAAATCACATTTCAAATATCTTGCCGAAATGACTGAAAAAGATAGCGAAATGCTTAGAAAATGTCTTTTAAAATTGCCTACGCTTAGCGAATTACTCGGTTTGCAAGACGGATATAGGTTAGTTATTAATCAAGGTGACGATGCTGGGCAAACTATTAATCACTTACATATTCATATTTTATGTGGTCAAAAAATGGGTTGGCAACCTGCGTAAAAACAGTTGACAATCGTTTAATCTTTTGATATACTAAATGACGTTAACAAAGTGTCTAATGGCAAAGGAGGGTTGTGTATGTCTACTGTTAGAGTTGGTGAAAACGAATCACTTGATAGTGCTTTAAGAAGATTTAAAAGGAAGTGTTCTCGTGACGGTATTATAGGTGACCTTCGCCGTAAAGAATTTTACGAAAGACCTTCTGTTAGAAGAAAGAAAAAGGCTGAAGCAGCAAGAAAAAGAAACGTTAAAGGTTAATTAACGATATAAAAAACAAATTTTTTACTATTCGCTAAAATCTAAGATAGCGAATAGTTTTTTTATTTTAAGGAGTTATAGTGGATAATAGTGTAAAGGCATATTGCAAGCAAGCGAAATCACGTATGAAAAGCAAGTTTTGGCAAGAATATAAAGAAAAAATTTCTAAAAGTGTTCAAAGTGGAGAATATAATGAAATTCAATCGTCGAAAGTGGTTAAATATTATCAAGCCAAAGCAGTTGAAAGTATTAGGGGATTGAACAGCCAAGACGAAGCATTTTATTTAAAAGTTAAAAATTTGCTTTCTACCGTGGGTGAAGTTAGCGATGCTATAGGTAGACTTACAGACCAAGAATATTTTAGCACCTTATCGTACGAGCAAAAACAACGATATTTACTTGATTTATCGAATAAATATTTAAAAGCAAAAGAAAGATATTACAAAGAATTAGAGTATGAAAAAACGATAGAGTGATTAAATCAACTCGTCTTTTTCAGGCAAATTTTTATGATATCTTTTAGGTAAATAATTTAGCATAAGTCGTGTGTTTTTACGGCATATTATGTTAACGCTATCGTGGTATAGTTTAAAAAGTTTTTTAAAGTCTTCGTCTACGTTAAGAGTAAAAAAATTAGTATTGCCGTTAGTTATTAAAGATTTTTCTTTATTTGAAAGTGCAATAATATTTCTTTTTTCGTCGTGAAGTATAAAAGGATTATTTTTAAAACGCCTTTTAAAATGTGGGAAAATTAAAGTAATAATATCGTTATCGGGTGAAAATTTAGCAATATAAACGCCTTCTTTACTTTTCTCAAACCTAATAAAACCTTTAAAGCGATGGCTTTCTAAAGATATTCTTTGAAGTAAATTATGATAATTAGAAATATCAATATCACTAAAATTTAGCGTACAATCTTTATTGCACCTAATAATTTTTACTAAGTAGTTAAAAATTATTAGGTGTTTTTTATCGTCTCCGCTTAAAAAAGCCTTTTTAATTTCAGCGTAATTTTTACTATATAAAATATTTTTTAATTTAGCGTCAACTTTTTTAATTTTGTTTTTGTCGTTTAAAATTTTTCTATAACAATTTAAAAAATTTTTTTGCTCGTCGCTTATCGTAACGTCGCCAACTTCTTCTTTATATAAAAAACTATCGTAAACTGCTGTAAAAATTCCACTTAAACTATCTTCAATTTGATATACGATATTCATAATTCCCCCGTAATTACCGATTTTACTAACTCTTTTGAAGAAAACATACTAAGTTGAGTGTAGTTAAGTTCAACGTCGCCGTTTGATAAAAGTTTTTTTACTTGTTCGGGTTTTTCGTTGCCGTTAAATTTGCCTTTTGCCGTGATAAAGTGTATTGCTCTTTTTAAAGAAACGTTCATTTTAATAAGGTCGTTAAAGTCAAGTTTTCCAAATTTTCTTGCCGAAATTATCTTATACGCACTTTTAATACCTATGCCTGGGATTTTTAAAAGTAATTCTAGTGGGGCGTCGTTTATTTCTATAGGAAATAATTCAGGGTGACGCAAAGCGTAAGCACATTTAGGGTCGTATTCAAGGGGTAGATTTTCTTTTTCACTTGCAATTTCATTTGCAGTAAAGCCGTAAAAACGCATTAGCCAGTCGGCTTGATAAAGTCTATGTTCTCTAAGTTGTCCAACGTAGTTAGAAGGTAATACTTTGCTAGTTAAATTTACGGGAACGTAAGAAGAATAATACACTCTTTTTAGGTTAAATTTTTTATATAAAGCATTAGATAATTTCAAAATTTGACCGTCGCTTTCGGGTGATGCTCCAACTATCATTTGAGTGGTTTGTCCAGCAGGTAAAAACCTAGATTTTATCGACTTATTTGCCTCTTTTTCACCACTTAAAAAACTCATAGGTTTTAGTATTGCGTTCTTGCTTTTTTGCGGTGCTAATAGTCTTAAACTTTTTTCTGAAGGAAGTTCTAAATTAAAACTCATTCTGTCAACGTATTCGCCGGCACGCTGAATAAGTAAAGTATCTGCTCCAGGAATACCTTTTAGGTGAATATATCCGTTAAAATTGTAAAGTTTTCTAAGTTTAATTACCGTTTCAAGAAGTAGTTCCATAGTATACGACGGATTTTTATATACCGCCGAAGATAGAAACAATCCTTCAATATAGTTTCTGTTATAAAATTCCATAGTCAAAGAGCATATTTCGTCGGGAGTAGCAATAGCTCTTTCTACGTCGTTTGAACGACGATTAGCACAATATTCGCAGTTGTATACGCAAATATTAGTCATTACTATTTTTAAAAGAGAAACGCATCGTCCGTCGGGCGTAAAAGAGTGGCAAATCCCACCAAAACTAGTCGTACCAACGCCGTCGTTATACTTCTTTGATGAACCACTAGACGAACACGATACGTCATATTTTGCACTTTCTGTTAATATTTTTAATTTTTTAGCATCAATCATATTTTACCTTTCAAACAACAAACGTTTGTTTATATTATACATTAACAATCTTTAAATGTCAAACAAATGTTCGTTTTTTATAAAACAATTTTTTGTAATAACGTCCACGTAATTAATTAATAGAGAAAAAATAAATTAATTTATTTTTATACTGCAAAATATCTTGAAAAAAAGGCTAGTTTAGTGTATTATATAATAGTATAACTATAATTACTAACTAATAGGAGTTTTTTATATGGCAGGCGAAACTAAAAAGAAAGGTTTATTTCAAAAATTAATCGAAGGGCCGGAAAGAAGTGAAGATTATGCAAGAAGTACTTTGCCGTCAAACAGATGGGCACTTGGTTGGGATTTATTTACAACTAACTTAGGTAAATTAGTAAAAATAAATTTATTATCGTTTTTATTTTTATTTCCGTTATTTTTGCTCTTAGTTTTTAGGTCTTTACTTATTTCGATACAAGCAGGCGACGCACCTTTTTCACAAAATATGGGCATAGGTTATCCTATCGTGCCGAATATGGCGGGGTTTGAAGAAACTATTCTTTTAAGGGTAGACGTTTTATTTTTTATCGTCTTATTTATTTTAGCGTTTTATCTTTCAGTTGGTATTAGCGGTGGTTTTTACGTTGTTAGAAATTTAGTTTGGACTGAAGGTGTTTTCGTTGCTTCGGACTTTTGGACGGGTGTTAAAAAGAATTATAAAACGGTATTATCTTCAACTTTAACTTTCGTTTTAATACTAGGATTGTCAGTTATTACTATTGATTCGGCGAATATGCAACTTGCAACGGGTGACGGAAACGCAGTATTTTTAACTATTTCAAAAATTGCGTGCTATATCGGCATAGTATTTTTCAGTATATGTTACTTATATTCGCTAACGCTTGGCGTAACCTATAAACTTAGATTTTTCAAATTATTACGCAACTCGGTTATATGCACTATAGCGTTACTTCCGTTAAACTTATTCTTTGGAATATTTGCGTTATTACCTTTTGCACTTTTACTTATCGACGCAACGTCAATGTTATTCTCAATAGGCGTAATTTTAGTTTTACTAATTTCTATTAGTATTTTAATGTTAATTTGGACTAACTATTCTCAATGGGTATTCGACGAGTTTGTAAACGACAAGGTTGCAGGTGCTAAGAAGAATAGGGGTATTTATAAGAAAAATCAAGTTCAACAACAAGAAGAAGAGTTTGATTTTTCAACTACTACCTTATATTCTAAACATATCAAGCCGGTTACCGATACCGAAGTTGAAATCGAAGTTTTACAAGAAGGTTATTCTAGAAAAGATTTACTTCGTTTACAAGAAAGTAAAAAGGCTATGATGGAAGATAGCGATAGATATGCCGAAGAACAAAAGAAAAAGGCTGAACTTTTAAAACAGTCACAAGAAAGCGGTAGCGATAAAAAAGGCAAAAAAGGTGCTAAAGACGTTATTGATACCTTTATGCAAGAAGACGATGATGAAAATTAATAATTTAAACGGATATTCGATACTTTCAAAATATTACGATAAATTAATTTTTGACGAAGATTATAAAAAGTGGGTAGACTACGTCGTTAGCATTGTAAAAAATTACGCAACCACTAAAAAAGGCGTAGACGTTGCTTGTGGTACGGGTATTTTCACTAGGGCGTTAAAAAATAGTGGATTTGACGTTACGGGCATTGATTATAGCCAAGAAATGCTTGAAAAGGCTATAAATATTACGGCAAAAGAAAATCTTTCTATAACCTATCTAAAACAAAATATGAAAAACTTAAAACTTTTTGAAAAGGTAGGCTTTATTACTTGTATTAACGACGGACTTAACTACCTAAACAAAAAAGATTTTGAAAAGGCGATAAAAAGTTTTTCAAATAATTTACTTAAGGGTGGACTTTTGTTATTTGATATTTCGTCAAAATATAAACTTGAAAAGGTTTTAGGCAATAATTTGTACGGCGATAATAGTGAAGATTTATCGTATATTTGGTTTAATACGTTAAATGACGATAACGTAGAATTAAGCGTTACTTTCTTTGAAAAAGAAGGCGAAACTTATAAGCGTTACGACGAAATTCAAACTCAGTATATTCACTCGCTTGAATATGTAAAAGAAACTTTATCTACTAACGGATTTGATTTAATTAGCGTAACTGAAGAATTAGGTAACACTCTTAAAGAAAATTCGTTAAGACAAATATTTACGGCAATTAAAAAATAAAATGGGAAAAGTATATAAAACTTTAATTTACGACGAACAAATTTCACTTACTATAATCGAAGCGACCGATATATGTAATAAAGCAATTGAGTTTCATAAGACCACACCGCTTGCAACAGCAACGCTTGGAAGGACTATGATTGCGTCTTTATTTATGGCGTCAACCTTAAAAAATAAAAACGATAGATTATCGGTTACCGTTGCCGGCGACGGCGTAGGCGGAAAGGTTATCGTAAGTTGTGATAGCAATTTAAAAGTTAGGGGGTATATTGAAAACCCTAACGCAAACCTTCCTTTAAAGCCTAACGGTAAACTTGACGTTGCAGGTTGCGTTGGCAAGGGTAGAATTACAATCGTTAGAAATATGGGTATGAAAGAGCCTTACACGGGTTCTTGTCAAATAGTCAGTGGCGAACTTGCCGAAGATTTTTCGTACTACTACGCTTTAAGCGAACAACAACCTACTGCTATGGCTCTTGGTGTTAAAGTTCAAAACGATAAGTGCATAGGTGCAGGTGGCGTAATTATTCAAACAATGCCGTTTTGCACGGAAAGTGCAATAGTCGATGCCGAAAAATTAATAGCAAATTTTCAAGATATAAGTGAAAAAATTCGTCTTTTAGGTGCAGAAGGTATAATTGAAAAGTATTTTAAAGAGTATTCTTTTAACGAATATGACGCTTGTTACGAGTGTATCTGTAGTGACGATTATATCACTTCAATGCTTATTGCAATAGGTAAAGAAGAACTTTTAAATATTCTTGACGAAGTAGGTAAAATTGAAATCAGGTGTGAATATTGCGATAAAGTTTACGTGTATTTTAAAGAAGATTTAGACAAACTTTTTGAGGAATAAAACGTTGGTAATCGAATTAAGAGATAAAAAAGAATATTTTACAAAACTATATAATTTAAAAAAAGATGCTAATGATTTATTAGGTTGTATCACTAGTTTAAAAAGTTTAGAAAAAAGTGGATTTAAAGACTTCTTTTTATATTACGAATTTAGCGTTACTTACTTAAAAATGGAGTTGTATTATCAATGCTTAGATAGTATTTTTAAGGCGTATACTTATTGTAATAACGAACAAGAATACGCTTTATTTGGGTTGCTTGGGGCGACGTATTATAAACTTTCTAACGATGAATTAGCAGGCTATTATATACAAAAGTATATAAAAAGCAAGTCTACTTATTTAGACGACTACGTTCACGAAATTATTAACGAGTTTATTGAAGAAGTTACGAGTGTAGAAAACAATTTTTATTTAGCCTATCCTTATGATAAAGCCGATTTTTCTAAACTTTTAGAAGAAAGTGAAGAAGTTTTCAGTCGTGGTAATTACGAAGAAGTAATAGATATGCTTAAAGTAATTCCACAAACGTCAAAGTATTACGTTGACGCTTTATTAAAAATAGCCGTTTGTAATTTTTTGTTAGGCAATACTGAAAAAGCAATTTGCGATATGAAAATTGCCGTAATAATCGAGCCTGACGACGTTTACGCACTTTGCAATTTAATTAGTATGCTTTACGATAGCGAAGATAAAGAAGGTGCTAAAAACTATCTTAAAAAACTTGACGAGTTAGACGTTACCGACGACGATGAACTTTATAAAGTAGTAATGTTATATTGCGAGTTAGCAAAGCATAAAAAGGCAATATTTTACGGAGAAAAATTATTAAAATTAAAGCCTTTTGATAAAAATATTTTGCATATGCTTGCAATTGCGTACTATAATATCGGTGATTTTGAAAAGGCATATAATTATTTTAAAAAAGTGTTTATACTTACGGGGACTTTTGTGTCGTCTACCTATCTTGCCGTATGTGAAAATGCGATAAAATACAAAACTGCAAGGGAATATAAAAAATTAAATTATATATACGACGTACCTAAAAATACCCGTAAAATTATAACGCAAAAATTGAACGAAATAATTAAAGATAAAAATTATGAAATTACTGAAGAAAACGCAAGCGAATTTTTCTCTTTAATGGATTATTGTTTTGAAAGTGAATCGTACAATATGCAAGCGTCGAGTTTAACGTTATTATCACAAATTTCGTCAATGCTCGTTGATAATTATTTAAAAAATTTGCTATTAAAACAAGGTGTTTACGACAGAATAAAGCAAGGTATAGTAGGGCATTTACTAGATGCCGATTATATCGAACTATTATCAGTATCTGTTGGTGGAACTTTTAAAAAGGTAAAAATGCATAGACCTAATTTTAAAAATACTGATAAAAATAGCGTGTTTTTTACTGCTTACGTATACGCTTTTGCAAAACTAGTTTTCTTTGAAAAAGATTTAAAAGTTTTATGTCAAACTTGTGAAGATTTGTATGAAAAAGCAAAAGAAAACGGAATAACCATTTTGCAAAAGGACGCTAAAGAATTAGGTGCGGTAATATATGAATTAAGTAATATTCGTAAAGTTCAAAAACGCAAAGAGTTTGGTAAATTTTTTGACGTTAACCTAAAAAAAGTAAAACAATTAAAATTATTATTTGAAAATGAATAAACCCACTACGTAGTCAACTTTATTGCTAATAGTGGGTTTATTTGTTATTTGTTAAAGCGTTTTAAACGATTTTCAATAAGTGCTATTATTCCGTACATAGAGCCTGCCAAAACGCACAAAATTACCGTGCTTGACATAACTAAGTCTAGTCTAAACACTTGACCGCCGTAAACGATTAAATAGCCGATACCTTTTTTTGAAACTAAATATTCGCCCATAATCGAGCCTATCCAACTCATACCTACGTTTATTTTTAAACAAGACAAAAAAGTTGGTATAGACGACGGAATAACTAGTTTAGTTAGTGTTTGCCATTTAGTTGCACCCATTGATTGCATAAGCAAAATTTTACCTTTATCAGTTGATAAAAATCCGTTTTGCATAGTAATTACCGTAACTACGATAGTTATGATTATAGCCATAAAAACTATTGATTTCGTACCAGCACCAAACCACACTATAATAATAGGACCTAGTGCAATTTTAGGTAAACTATTAAGGACTACTATATATGGTTCTAAAACACGCCTTAAAAAGTCGCTATACCATAAAATTAAAGCAATAATAGTACCTAAAATAGTGGCAATCAAAAAGCCTAAAATCGTTTCGTAAAGGGTAATTCCAACGTGTGTAAAAAGTTCGCCACTTTTTGCTAAATCACCAAGAGTTTTTAATATTTTAGACGGCATACTCATTAAAAATGAGTCTATAATTTCAAGTCTTGCAAAAATTTCCCAAAAAATTATAAAAGCAAATAGAATTATAATTCTAGTAAAATGAGTAAGTAAAGTGTTTTTCTTTTTCTTTTTTAAATAGAGCAAGCGTTCGCTTGAAAAATTATTTTCCGTCATAGTTAAGTTCTCTCCATAGCGTTTCAAAATTTTTACCAAAAGTAGGTAACTCTCGTCTTTTTAAAGGTGGAATATTTTTATCGCAATTAAAGGTGTGAATAGACAAAACTTTTGCAGGTCGTTTAGTTAAAACGATAACTCTATCAGACATTGAAATTGCTTCTGCAATATCGTGGGTAACGAGTAAAGTCGTTTTCTTTTCTCTTTGAATAATTGAATAAACGTCGTCGCAAACGTTAAGTCTTGTTTGATAATCTAGTGCCGAAAACGGCTCGTCAAGCAACAATAAATTAGGATTAGACGCAAGCGTTCTAATAATTGCAACTCTTTGACGCATCCCACCCGAAAGTCTATCCGGGTATGATTTTATAAAGTCTTTAAGGTCGTATTTTTTTAGTAATTCAAGACAACGGTTTCTGTTTTCAAGCGTATTAATACCTTTAATTTCAAGTGGTAAAAATACGTTGTTTTCAATAGTTCTCCACGAGAATAAATGGTCTCTTTGTAGCATATATCCTACGCTTGAAAGTTGGGTGTTATTTTCTTTTCCGTTGATAAAAATTTTGCCTTTCGTAGCCTTTAAAAGACCTGCAATTAAAGACAAAACGGTAGTCTTTCCCGAACCTGACGGACCTATTATTGATACGAATTCACCTTCGTTAACGCTAAAACTTAAATCTTCAACGGCAAGGGTTTCACCTTCGTCGCTTTGATAGGTGTAGTGTACCTTTTCAAGTTTGAGAATTTCCATAATATTTTTTTCCTTATAGTTATTTTTTAGTTACACTTTTAGCGATAGCGTTGTCTACGATATCGTTAAAGTTTACTCCCGAAACGTTTTCGCCAGCGTTGGTAATTACGTCGATTAATTTATTAAACATACTTTCAGTTAAAACTAAATCGCTAGTCCAAGCGTCTATGGATTTATAACTTTCTAAAGATGCCTTTAGCGACGTTTTAGGTGTAGTTGTAAAGTGTTTTTGTAAATAAGTAGCAACTTCGTCAACGTCAGCAGTTTTAGTGTAGTTAATCGCATTATACAAGGCTTTTACGAATTTCTCGGCAACTGAATTTTTCTTAGATAAGAAACTTTCAAGAGCAATAAAAGAAGTGTAAGGAATTTCTCCACTAAATTCGCCGACAGATGCTACGATATGTCCTTTTCCGTTAGCAACGAACTCTGATGCAGTAGGCTCGAATAACGTAACGTAATCACCCGTTCCGTTATCGAAAGTTGGTCCCATTAGGGCAAATTGAATATCTTTTCTAAGCGTTAAGTCAACTCCGTTTTGCATACCTAAGTTGTTTACTACGTATTCAAAAGTCATAGCAGGCAAACCACCTTGACGGCCTATGATAATTTCTTTATTTCGTAAATTATCCCAACTAAAATTAGGTTCGGGATTTCTTGAAATTAAAAAACAACCGTCACGCTTAGTTAATTGAGCAAAAACTTTAGGTTTATCTTTTTTGTTTTGTCTATCAACGTAAACGGCGGTTTCAGGACCGGCAAGAATTATATCTGCCCCTTTTGATAATAACGCCGTCATAGAAACGTCGGAACCACTACCGATAGTCAAGTCGATTTTTAAGCCTTGTTCGGCAAAAAATCCTTTTTCAATGGCTATGTAGAAAGGTGCGTAGAAAACGCTATCTGTTACTTCGTTTACTTTTACCGTAGTTAAATCATCGTCTTTGCAACCAGCGATGTATAAAGGTAGCAAAGATATGATAAGGGTTAATACCCCGATTATAAATTTTTTCATATTAAACTCCATAAATGCACAAATTTGCATTATTATATTTATATGCTACAATTTATTTAATTGACAACGGCTTGAAAAAGTTATATAATCTAAAAATACGACAATGATTTTATAAATGGAGAAAGTTAAATGAATTTATCTACGACTTACAACCCAAAAGAATTTGAAAATAGAATTTATAAGGAATGGATGGACAATGGTTATTTTAGAGCAGACCCAAATCCAAAGAAAATTCCGTTTACAATCGTAATTCCGCCACCAAATATAACGGGGCAACTTCATATGGGTCACGCCCTTGACAATTCTATACAAGATAGCATTATTAGATTTAAAAGAATGCAAGGTTACGAAACGTTATGGTTACCAGGTACTGACCACGCATCGATTGCGACTGAAGTTAAAATAGTCGACGCAATGCGTAAAGAAGGTTTATCTAAAGAAGCCGTTGGTAGAGACGGCTTTTTAAGGCGTGCTTGGGCGTGGAAAGAACAATACGGCGGTAAAATTATAGAACAATTAAAAAGTTTAGGTTGTTCGTGCGACTGGTCTAAATTAGCCTTCACTATGGACGCAAGATGTTCTAAGGCGGTTAGGGAAGTATTCGTTAACTTGTATGATAAAGGCTATATTTATCAAGGTAAAAGAATTATAAACTGGTGTCCAACTTGTAAAACTGCTTTATCGGATGCAGAAGTTGAATATGGTGAAGAAAATTCTTCGCTTTGGCATTTTAGATATCAAGTAAAAGATAGCGACGAGTATTTAACGGTTGCAACAACTAGACCTGAAACTATTTTAGGAGATACGGCAGTTGCTGTAAATCCAAAAGATAAAAGGTATGCTCATTTAAAAGGTAAAACGCTAATTTTACCTATTGCAAATAGAGAAATTCCTATCGTATTCGATAGTTACGTTGAGATGGAATTTGGTACGGGTGCTGTTAAAATAACTCCCGCACACGACCCTAACGACTTTGAAGTTGGCTTAAGACACAATTTACAAGTAATTAAGACTATGAACGACGACGGCACTATGAACGAATTAGCACTTCATTTTAACGGGCTTGATAGGTTTGAGTGTCGTAAGCAAATAGTTAAAGAATTAGACGAATTAGGTGCATTAGTAAAAATTGAGCCGTATACTCATAACGTAGGTCATTGTTATCGTTGTAATAGTTCGGTTGAACCGATTATAAGTAAACAGTGGTTCGTTAAAATGGACGATTTAGCAAAACCTGCTATCGAAGTCGTAAAGAAAAAGAGTATTCGTTTTACTCCTGATAGATTTACAAAAATTTACTATAACTGGATGAATAATATAAAAGACTGGTGTATTTCTCGTCAACTTTGGTGGGGACACAGAATTCCAGCCTTTTACTGCGACGATTGTGGCAAAATGTCAGTCGTAAAAGAAGATATAACGCTTTGTCCATATTGTAATAGTAAAAATATTCGTCAAGACGAAGACGTTTTAGATACTTGGTTTTCATCGGCTTTATGGCCTTTCTCTACGCTTGGTTATCCGGACGTAACTGAAGAATTGAAATATTTTTATCCAACCGACGTTTTGGTTACAGGTTACGATATTATATTCTTCTGGGTTGCAAGAATGATTTTCTCTGGCTTAGAACATATGAATAGAATTCCGTTTAAAGACGTTTTAATTCACGGCTTAGTTAGAGATGCTCAAGGTAGAAAAATGAGTAAATCTTTAGGTAACGGAATCGACCCACTTGAAGTGATCGAGGAATATGGTGCAGATACTTTAAGGTATGCCTTACTTAACGGCATTTCACCTGGTAGCGATACTCGTTTTAGTAAAGAAAAATTAGAAGGTTGCAGAAATTATATTAATAAAATTTGGAACGCATCAAGGTTTGTTTTAATGAATTGCGAAGGCAGACAAATTAAAGATATAAGCGAGTGTAAACTTACTATTAGCGATAAATGGATTATTTCTAAACTTAATCAAACGATTAGAAAAGTTACCGTAAATATGGAAAAATATGAAATAGGTCTTGCTTGCTACGAACTTCAAAACTTTGTTTGGAGTGATTTTTGCGACTGGTATATTGAACTTTGCAAACCATATTTATACGGAACTGACGATGAAAAGAAAGATAATTGTTTAAGCGTCTTATGTTACGTTTTACAAAACACTTTAAAACTATTGCATCCGTTTATTCCGTTTATTACCGAAGAAATTTATACTAAAATACCTAACGTTACGGGAAGTATTATGGTAAGTGAATTTCCTAGATATAATTCAAAATTAAATTATAAAAAGGACGCAAACTCTCTTGAATTTATAATGCAAATTATTTGCAAAATTAGAGAAATTAGGGTAGAAACGGGTTCTGCTCCGTCTAAAAAAGTTGACTTATATCTTTTAACCGACGAAAAGAAGGTTATTCAAAATTCAATACTTTATATACAAAAACTTGCAAACGTTGGCGAAATTAAATTCATAAACGGAAAAGACGAAATTAGTGAAAAGTCAATTTCGTCAGTACTTGATAAGTGTGAAATATTTATTCCACTTGGCGAACTTGTTGATAAAAATAAAGAATTAGCAAGATTAAAAGGTGAATTAGATAAGGTTGAAAGTGAAATTGCAAGAGCAAATAGTAAACTTTCAAATAATGGTTTCTTAGCAAAAGCACCAAAAGCACTCGTTGACGGTGAAAGAGCAAAACTTGATAAGTATATTGATATGCGTAATAAAATTTTAAAAAGCATTAAAGACTTAGACGAATTAAACTAAATAAAAAAGGTTAAGGCAATCACGCCTTAACCTTTTTTTGTGATATTTATTTAATTGTGTTCAAGCAAACTTTCTTTTTCAAGTTCTAATGCGTTATCGCCAAGTTCTTTATTTTCAAAGAAAATAAAGTAAACTGCAAGCCCACTTATTATTATTAATAAAGCAAATAAAACTATAAACATGTAATTAGGGTTAGCGTCAACGCTAGTTTTTATGCCTGCAACTTCAAGTATTAAAATTAAAATAGGAGTTATATACTTAACCATAAATGCAAAAACTACGTTAAATTTACCAAGGTCTAATCCGTCGTTTTTAAGTGTGTTTGCAAGCGTTTTAGGTGAAAACCAGTCTTTAATAGAATTTTTCTTGCCAAATAGCCAACCTATACCTATGCAAGCACTAAACGCACCTAAAGGCATTAATATTGCGTTCGTAGTTTCATCTAAGAAGGTAAGCAAGTCAAAACCGAATAAATTAATTCCAGATTGTTCTAAAATACCAACTCTACCAAGAGAAATACCTATAGGAATAGATAATAAAAATACGAGTGCAGTAATAATTAACGACGCTTTTTTTCTTGTAAGACGTGTTTTTTGAACGATAAATTGAGTAACAACTTCAATTAAAGATATTACCGAGGTTATAGCGGCGATAGAAACCATTGTAAAGAATAAGAAAGAAATTAATTGACCGATTACGCCCATTTTATCAAATACTAGTGGTAATACTTTAAACATTAAACCTACGCCACCTTTAGAGTTTAATTCGTTAGGAAGTAACGCACCGATTGCAGGGAACATTGCTAATCCGGCAAGTAGTGCAACGCAAGTATCAAATATGCAAATCATTGTAACCGATTTGCCAACTTTAATTTCTTTACCTGTATACGAGCCGTAACAAACCATAGCACCCATACCAAGTGATAAAGAGAAGAAGGCTTGTCCCATTGCAGAAAGTAAACCATTAAAACTTAAATTACCTTTTTCGTCGTGGAAAAATGCGTAAAAATCAGGGTTTAAGTATTTGTTTAAACCTTTATCAACGCCGTCGCCTAGACAAAGACAGAATATTACTATAAATACTAAAATACCAAAAAGTATAGGCATTAATACCTTAGACGCACTTTCAATTCCGTTTTTAATACCAGCCATAACAATAACGAGAGAAATAGCGATAAAAATTGAAGTGTATAATATTACGTCGCCAACGTTTACTGAAAAAGTGCCTAAAATATCAGCGTTACCATTAAACGAATTCATAGCGTATTTTAAAGTATAACCGCCAAGTACCGAATAGTAGCAACTAATAATAAATGGTATTAACATAACTATTAAACCAACAAAACCAAAATTTTTGTTGATTTTTTTAAAAGACGCTACGGTATTTGCTTGGGCTCTTTTACCGATATAAATTTCGGCAATCATCGTAATTACACCTATTAATAAAACGCACGCAATATATACGAATACGAACGCAGCACCACCGTTTGCACTAGTTTTAAAAGGAAATCCCCAAAGATTGCCTAGCCCAACTGCCGAGCCTGCCGCCGCTAGAATAAATCCTAATCCACTAACGAAACCATTTTTCTTTTTTTCGTTTTGCATAATTAAAACCCCTTAAATTAATTAAAAATATATTATATAATATCAAATTATTTTAAATTTTGCAAGTTTTAAACTAAATTTTTTTAACTAAATGTCGCTTTAATATTTTTTGAGTAATAAAATAGTAATATTTTGTCGAAAATTAATTTTTAATAAACTTCAAGAGTGTAATAAATTGTTTACAAAATAATTAATATATGTTAATATATTAATAGGTAAA
>JAZRIP010000010.1:0-4101 GCA_045645345.1 Christensenellaceae bacterium | reverse complement strand
AGTTTTTGCTTTAAAAAATGATGCAGCTAGAAGAGAATATCAACGACAACTTCAATTTAGAAGAAACAATTTAATAAGAAGGGAACACGTTAACTATATAAACTATATTTTAGAGTTGATTGAAAATTCTAGATTGAGTTATAGAGAAAAAGTGGAGTATTCATACGTGGTAAAAAATATTGCCAATAAAGCTATAAACGTTGGTTTTTCACAAGCACAGTTTATGTTTCTAGATTCCTTAGAATCTAGATTGTTAAAAATGTAATAATTTCTAATTTAAAAAGGTCTGATGGGGAAGCCCACCAGACCTTTTGTCTATATTTAGTTGTATTTTTTCTTTTTTCGTTTTTTTACGGCTTTTAGGTGACGTAATATAACTTTTTCAAGTTCGTCGTAGTTAATAAACCACGTGTTGCCGTGAAAGTAGCGCGTGACTTGTGCCGAGTTCATATAATGAGAAACCGTTGCTTTATCAATTTTGTATTTGCGGTTGTTCTTATTAAACTCCGTAACACAATCTCTAAGACAACGAAGACGGGGCATGGTGGCGGTACGCCGAATTCTTCTTGGATTAACTTTCTTTAAAAACTCTTTGTAATCGATAAGCCACTTGCCATTGCAAATAATATGCCTAACACCGTTTTCTTGAGCGAAACGCCTTACGTTTGGGCGGCGGATAATAGTATTCGGGTCTCCTTCTAAAAACAAACGCATAAGGTCGCCTGACGAGATTAAATCTCTCATTTTCGTTCGCCACCTCCCTTAAAAAACGCATACAGTTCGTCCACGTTTATAAGCCATGAATTACCGAACTTAAGCGTAGTAATCTTGCCTTTTCTACACAGTTCTCGCAAGAAATACCACGAGATAGGGGAGTTTGGGTCTTGCGCTTTCATTTCTTTTATAACGTCACTAATTCGCCTTAATTTCGGTATGTACATAATCTCTCCTTATCTATCCCGTGATTTTATCAAGAGCAGTTAATGCTCGTTCTTGAGTGTCAGGAATAAAGTGACTGTAAACTTCAAGTGTAATTGTAGAATCACTGTGTCCCATATACCTACTAACCGTTTGTATAGGAACGTTTTGCGTGAGCAATAAACTACAATACGTGTGTCTAAGTCCGTGACAGGTAACGTGTTTGAATCCGTTTTCTTCTTCAAACTTTGTAAGCCAATTTCCAATTGTCCCAACGCCTGCTGGTTGACGATAAACGTTCGACGCTATGTACGTAGAGTCTAAGTGCTGGTCAAACTTATCATCCGCTTGCCTAAACCAATCTTGGTATTTAATTAAGTCTTCCACCAAAGATTTAGGTAGGGGAATATTTCGCTTTGACGTTCTAGTTTTAGGCTCTTTTTCGTAAGTTCCATGTCCTTCCGATGCAATACGGCTACGCTCGATGCGTACGACGTTTTTATTAAAGTCGATATCCGACCAACGGAGTCCGTGAACTTCACCGATTCTAGCACCGGTTAAAAGCATTATTTTTACTGGAATAACTCTATAAGCCATATCTTCTGGTAGTTTGTCTAAAGCTTGTAAAAAAGCTTGAGATTCGGTTATTGAAAAGACTTCTTTCTCATGAACTGGGCGCAGTGAAATGTTGTTGTTTCCAACACCTATTTTGGTTGCGCAGACAGGATTTTTTGTCGTCCAGTCGTATCTAATCGCTTCATTAAAAATAGTTCTTAAAACTCGTCTATAACCCTTAACCGTTTCAGCTGCGTAAAATTCATCCGACTCAACTGCTTCAAAATATTCGTCGAAATTCAATTTGTTATACTCGCAAATTTTTTGAGCAGTGCTTGTGCTGATAGGTTTACCAAGCCTTTTCATTCGGTATGCTGAATTTGCAGTGATAATTTTTTGTCTTGCCATCTCTCTAAAATTAACGGTAGCAGGGAAGTTCTTTTTAAGTTTGGAAACTCCGCGCTGAGGTTTTCTTCCAAACGTATTCAAGAAAAGTTGAATATGTCTTACAGTAAATTCGTTGATAGGCAAGTCGTAAAGGTTAGAATCCTTTAAATATTGATTAAATTTTTTAATGACGTCAAGACCTCGAACGTGATAGTTTATAGATTGGTTTCGTTCTATGCCTTGTAGCCATTCCTCGGCGAGCTGCGGAAACGTTAAAACGATTGCGCGTTCGCCGTTTTTTGATTTTTTATAAATCTTTTCTAAGGATTCTTCAAATGCAATAGCTTCTCTTTCAACGAGCTTAATAAATTTCGTTTTTGGAAGGTCGTCTTCGTTTATAATTCGCTTGTAATGCACTTTGCCTTTTTCGTTGTTTAGTCCGGGTGCATACACTTGGATTTTAGCCGAAAGGTGACCTTTCTTATTAGTAGTTAGTCTATAATAAGCCATCCGATTTCCTCCTTAGTTATTTTTGTTGATATATTCAAGAAGACTGTCCACGTCTATCAATACCTTTTTGCCTGAGCGTAGGGAGCGGATTTTATTTTCCTTTACCCACGAGCGAATGCAATGCATGGTGATTGCCGTGCCTTTGTCTTGTTCTTTGATTATATCGAGTGATTGTTTGATGCTTCTAAGCAATATATTAACCTCCGTTTAAGTTGGAGAAGGCGGGTTATCTCCGATTTCTTCGTTACGTGCCGTTTCTTATAAAACCTCTATCCTTATCATCCTTGCCGTAACCCCGCGTGCAGACCTTTCGTCCCATAAACAGTGGTCATAGTTGTACCACAAAACACGTAATTCCTATTTCATTAATCGCTTATATCATATTTTTCAATCGCGCTGGTTGAATATACGTGGTTTGTTCAAAGCAGTTTTCTCTACTTCGAGCTTTTAACTTGTTGCTTTAAGGCTTCAAACCCTGCATATATCAAGTCCACCTTTGTCAGATGATGTTTTTCCAAGAAAGCGTTAATTTTGTCCGCTTCTTTTCGGGGGATGCTCGTACCCCAAACTTTGTTGAGAAGTTTGCGTTCTTCTTTGTTCTTTTCTTCATACTTTCTGCGTGCAATTCTGCTAGATGTGTCTTCTTTTCTTTCCATAATATTTTCTCCTTAAAATACGTAAATGATTTCGTTTAAGATTTCTTCTTCAATCAAATGTCTTTTCTCATTCTCGAGTTGAACGTCACGGATATAGTCGCCTGTTCTTTGGAAACGTTCTTGCTTTGAAAGCTTCTCATACATAACGTCCCAAAGCTTATTTGCGGCTTTGTCGGTGCCATGTAGTATGGTGGGTAAATCCGCAATCGTCCAATCCACACCAATATCTTTAAGATATTGATATTTAAGATTTCCCCATTTACCGTAAATGTGTTTAACGGGTTTGTGAGTGCGTTGATATTCGATAATTTCTTCAACTGTTAAGCCTTTCATAAAACTTTGTTACCTCCAAGCGTTCCTCGTATTAATACGATTATCACATTTGAAAAACAAAGTCAAGCTCTTTTACGTAAAAATTTGAAAATATTTTTAAAAAGTTTTTAGACTAATCTCCTTTGCCGAATTTATAGCGATTGTACTTTTCGTTTTGCTGTGGCGGTGGGGTAGAAGAGAGTAGTTCTTCTTCCTTACGCTTAGCAATCATTTCTTCTTCGATTTCTTGCAACCTATTGCGGTAGTTGTTTGTTTCGGGCATAAACATTTTGGCTATTGATGAAAACAATCCTTGCATATAACCTTTGATTTTCTTATTAGAAATAGCGATATTTCGTTTAAGAAATTTATCGTTGGTTTTACGCTTAAATCTTTTGTCGTAGGTATAAGTATTGTCTTGGACGTATTTCGCCTTTTTAAGAACGATATTACCAAGCCTGCGCCTATAATCCCAACGCAACTTTTCAATCGTATGAATTGTGCCTACGCCGTGAATATCCGTATGATTAGGAAACAATTCCGCAAAGTCCATTTCGTTTTTTGTTAAGTTAGCATAATACTTACCCATAATTCCTTTTAAGGCTTCTTCTTTCTTGTCCATTTCTTTTACGAAACTTCTATGTGCGGCGTGCGCATTGTTGTCGCAAGAGAGCAAAAAATCTACTGCCATATCAATTTTATGTCTAAACGGAGCCATCTCTTTTGATGCGTAGAACCAAGGCTTGTCCTTAGGTAATTCTTT
>JAZRIP010000009.1:0-35405 GCA_045645345.1 Christensenellaceae bacterium | reverse complement strand
CCTTGGAAATCAACAAATTTGAATGTGAATACAGAGCGACTCGTCGAGAGGAATTAACGAAACTTTTTACCGCCAATGGTTGCAAAGAAGTAATTTGGTTGTTTCCCGAAGAAACAGGATTTTACCAACCTATCATAGTTGCAAGGAAGTAAACAAATTCCAATTTGTCGAGTTGGTAATCTTTGCGTAAAGATTTTCAAAAGTGTAGCACACTATACTTAACCCTGCTAAGTCGTGTGTTTTGCAAAGCAAAAGAAAAGGATAGCAAAATTTTTTTGCTATCCTTTTATAGTTCCTAAAAAATCCCTAAGAGCGACGCCCTTAATAGCGTGTTTTATTTATTTAACCATTTTAGTTGCTAAAACTTGTAACGTTTGACCGTCTACAAGGTAACAAGTCGTTTTTTCGTCGTTTTCAACAAAACCTACGTAATAATAGTTTTTATCACTATCGTAAAGAAGTCTAACGTGTATTTCAGCACTAACTTTACCACTTTTAAACAGTCTATTAATAGAATTTCTATCGTATTTGCTTACACTTTTTAAAACTTCTTCATAACTTTTCGTATCTTTAAAAAACATTGATTTTGCCACTATCGTTTGCATGGTAGTATCTTTATGCAACGTAACGGCTAACTCATTTAAATTATTAAACTTTTCAACTGCAATTTCTAATGTAAATTTATTAGTTATAGGATTAAAAACAAAATCTCCTTTATACTCTTTGTTATTAATATCGAAAGACGCACTAACGCCGTCAACACTACTAGTTTTACTTTCGATTTTTATAATAACGTAATTTTCAATGCTTGCTATAAATGCGTCGGCAACGAAAGGATTTTCTCTTTTTTCTTCGTAAACTGTTAATTTATAATCGTCGTTTTCACCTAAATATACATTATGCCTAATTTGAGAAACGTAGCAATTTAAATCGACTTCTTTATCGCATGAAGATAAAGAAAAAACACAGGCTAAAATTATCAATATAGTAATACTAAATTTTTTCATACACACACCAAATAATAGTATACTTTATTAAATAATTAAAAAATATATTACCGATATAAAAAATATAATAATTTTTATTGATTTTTTTTAATTTTTTTGATATTATATTTTAGGAAAATTATATGAAAAAAGCAATAGTTAAATCAATAACAATCACTTTAATATTAATTTTACTTTTTACAACGATTTTTTCAGTCGTTTTATGCGTATTTTTTCCTCAAACGGTTTCAAACCTTTCTTTTAAAGTAGGTAACTACGATACGGCCGTTACTTATAGTGAAAAGGCTTATCAAAAAAACCAAACTGCTGAATATTTAGTAGATTTAGTTGAAAAATCTATCGTGGCTAAAAATTACACAATAACTAGCACTTACGCAGGGCTTCTTTTGGCTAGCGAAGATTTTAGAAACAACGTTTTACCTAACAAACAATCAGGGTATTTAAATTACCTTGCAACAAGTTACGTAAAATCTTTATATTTTATTTGCGATTATCAAAAGTGCATTAAAAATGCTATTAACTATACGGATTTTGAAGAAAAAGGAATAAATCCTACTACTACGCTTATCACTATAAGTGCAGAAAACAATAATAAAACGGTTTTAAATTTACTTTTAAACGAACTCGATTTGCTTGAAAGCAATGAAATTATTGAAGAATATATATTTAACATAAATACTATTTTACAAAACTAAAATTAGTTTTACTACATATAATGGAGTTTATTATGAAAAAAGAAAGATTAGTTGGTACAGTATCACGCGGTATTCGTTGCCCCATCATTAGACAAGGCGACAATCTTGCAAAAATAGTTGCAGATAGCGTTATAAACGCATCTATTAGCGAAGGTTTTTCTCTTAATGATAAAGACGTTATTTCTATAACCGAATCAATAGTTGCACGTGCACAAGGCAACTACGCTACGGTTGAAGACATTTCTATTGACGTTAATAAAAAGACTGGTGGTGGAACGGTAGGCGTTATATTCCCTATACTTTCACGTAACCGTTTTGCTATTTGCTTACGTGGAATTGCAAAAGGCGTTAAAAAAGTCGTTTTAATGCTTAGTTATCCTTCAGACGAAGTTGGCAACGAACTCGTTAGCCTTGACAAAATCGACGAAGCAGGCGTTAATCCTTATAGCGACGTTCTTACGTTAGAAAAATACAGAGAACTTTTCGGCGAAAACAGACACCCTTTCACAAATATAGACTACGTTGAATATTACGGCAACTTAGTTAAAGATTGCGGTGCTGAAGTTGAAATTATTTTTGCTAACCAACCAAAAACTATTCTTAATTATACCGACGTAGTTATTACCTGCGATATTCACTCTCGCAAAAGAACTAAACGTATTTTAACTAACGCTGGTGCTAAAATAGTTATCGGTCTTGACGATATTTTAAATGCTCCAGTCAGTGCTAACGGTGGCTATAACGAAAAATACGGATTGCTCGGCTCTAACAAATCTACCGAAGATAGCATTAAACTTTTTCCAAGAGAGTGCTATGACCTAGTTTTCGAAATTCAAAAATTAATTTTCGACGCAACTGGTAAAAAGGTTGAAGTAATGGTTTACGGCGACGGTGCGTTTAAAGACCCTCAAGGTAAAATTTGGGAACTTGCCGACCCTGTCGTTTCACCTGCATATACTGAAGGGCTTAAAGGCACTCCTAACGAACTTAAACTTAAATACCTTGCAGATAACGATTTCAAAGACTTATCTGGCGACCAACTTAAAGAGGCCATTTCTAATAGTATTAAAGCAAAAGATAGCAACCTTGTTGGTAGTATGGCGTCACAAGGAACTACTCCAAGGCAAATTACCGACCTTATCGGTTCTCTTTGCGACTTAACTAGTGGCTCTGGCGATAAAGGCACGCCTGTCGTTTTAGTTCAAGGTTATTTTGACAATTATACTAATTCTTAAAGGAGATTATTTATGTTACCTAACGTTCGTCCTGAAAATATGCAAAGAATTACTACGAGTGCGTTAGCACAAGACTTTATTAACGAACAAGTTGCTTTAATAAAAGAGCAAGTTGGCGACAAGAAAGTTTTACTTGCACTCTCTGGCGGTGTAGACAGTTCTGTAGTTGCAGCACTTTTAATAAAAGCCATCGGCAAAAATTTAGTTTGCGTACACGTAAATCACGGCTTATTAAGAAAAGGTGAGCCTGAACAAGTTGTTGAAGTTTTCCAAAACCAAATGAAAGCAAACCTTGTTTACGTTGACGCTGTAGATAGATTTTTAGATAAACTTGCCGGTGTTAGCGAGCCTGAACAAAAACGTAAAATTATAGGCGGAGAATTTATTAGAGTTTTTGAAGAAGAAGCAAGAAAACTTAACGGCATCGACTTTTTAGCACAAGGCACGATTTATCCTGATATTTTAGAAAGCGGTCCTGTTAAAGCACATCATAACGTTGGTGGTCTTCCAGATGATTTACAATTTGAATTAGTTGAACCTATTAGACTTTTATACAAAGATGAAGTTAGGGTTGTTGGTAAAGAGTTAGGCTTGCCTGACAATATGGTTTTCCGTCAACCTTTCCCTGGTCCTGGTCTTGGCGTTAGATGTTTAGGTGCTATCACTAAAGATAGACTTGAAATGGTTAGAGAAAGCGACGCTATTTTAAGAGAAGAATTTGCTTTATGTGGTTTAGAAGGTAAAGTATGGCAATATTTTACTTGCGTACCTGATTTTAAAAGCGTAGGCGTTAAAAACGACCAAAGGGCGTACGAATATCCCGTAATTATACGAGCAGTAAATACGATTGACGCTATGACTGCTACCGTTGAAAACGTTCCTTTTGATATTTTACAAAAAATCACTAACCGCATTTTAACAGAAGTTAAAGGCGTTAACAGAGTAGTTTACGACTTAACTCCAAAGCCTTGCGGAACTATTGAGTGGGAATAAAATTTTAGCACAAGTTTATCTTGTGCTATTTTAAAAGGTTTTTATGAAAAAAATTGAAAGTTTTTTAGTTAATCATCTAAAACTATATAAAGGGTTATACCTTTCAAGAAAAGACGTAATCGACGGCGTTACCATTTCGACTTTCGACCTTAGGATGACTGCTCCTAACCGTGACGAGCCTATCGACGTAAAGGCGTTACACACAATAGAACACTTATTCGCAACCTATTTACGAAATTCTTCAAGTCAAGATAAAATAATTTATTTTGGTCCTATGGGCTGTCGTACGGGCTGTTATTTAGTTATGGGTGGCGATTTATTACCTAAGGACGTCTACCCTCTTGTCGTTGAGTGTTGCGATTTCGTTATATCTTTTAAAGGTAGAATTCCTGGTGCAACTAAAAAAGGGTGTGGAAATTATAGCGAACAAAACTTGCCGTTGGCTAAAAAATATATTAAAAATTACAAAGAAGAACTTTGCAAATATAAAAGATTTACCTACGCTAAGTAAATTTATTGCAAAAATAAAAGTTTTATAGTATTATTAGATTATGGAAAATATTAACGTCACTTGCACTCATTGTGGTGAAACTTATTTAGAAGATTTGTCGAATATTACAAGCACTTGTCCTAAGTGTAAAAAAGAATTTGAAACGGCAAAAGGTTCTAAATATTATAAAAGTCTACAAAAAGTGCAAAAGCAAGAAAACAAAAAAATAATTAGTGAAATTTATAATCAAATTGATTTGCTTATAGATAAGGCTCAGTACTATTTAGATAACGAAAAGTACGAATTATGCGAAAAAACGTTAAATGAACTACTTAAATTAAACGATAAAGATAGACGAGTTTATCTATTATTCGTTTATTTAAAAACTAAAAATTTTACCGAGTTAAAAGATAAAACTCACTACCCTTATTTAGAAAGATTAATTGAACTTTCTAATGAAGATGAGAAAAAGCAAATTAAAAAACTTTATTCAGTTTATTATAAAAAAAGTAATTTAACAGACGATGAATTACAAGAGTATAACGATAATTTAGCAGTTCGTAAAAAGGAAAGTATTGAACAATCTTTAAAAGATGGTATTCCTATTCATTATGAAAATACTCGTAAAGTTAGAGTTTTTAACGTTCTTGCAGTAATTGCTACTTTAATTTTTGCGACTTTACTAATTTTGCATTTTACGTTAAAAATTGACGCTTTACTTTACGTCGCAAGTGCTTTTTCACCCGTTTTACTTTATTTATTAATTACATTATTTAATACAAAACCTAAAATTAAATTATATGACACCTATTTGGATTTATACGATTCTTTTGACGATTTTGACCTAACTACCGACCAAAAGTTATGCGTATTAAAACATTTATCTACTCTTTGCGAAATATTTTTAAACGGTGGCTCGAATTACAATTTAAATTCATACACTTTTTTATTAACTAGCGACCTTGTTTCGTTTAACAACGATAAAGTTTTAGAATTTGTTTTAAAATATAAAACCTTATCAAAATATTTAAAAAAATAAAAGTTGTAGCGTTTGCTACAACTTTTTTAGTTAACTGTATATTTATATAGTTCGTTTTTGCTTATTCCACGTTCCTTAGCAACTTGCTTTAAAGCGTCTTTTTTGCTCATACCCCTTGAAATATATAAATTTATATGTTCTTTTATAGATAAAAGAGAAAATTTATCGTCTTGCTCTCCTTCGTTTTTGCAACCTTCAACTACTATAACGAATTCGCCTTTCGGCTCGTCTACTTTAGCACTTTCAAGCGTAGTATAATAAACGCTTTCGTGAATTTTAGTAATTTCTTTTACAATGGCTACCTTTCTATCGCCTAAAACTTCAAATAAATCTTGTAAATCTTTATTCAAGTCGTGTGGAGCACTATAAAAAATTAACGTTTCTTCGTAACACTTTTTTGAATTTAAAAGTTTATCTCTATCTTTTTTCTTTTCGGGTAAAAAACCTATAAAAGCAAACCTTTCGGCGTTAAGTCCTGATAAAATTAACGCTGAAACAAAGGCAGTACCTGACGGAATTACGGTATAATCAATTCCCCTTTCTCTTAAAGTTTTTGACAATATATTGCCTGGGTCCGAAATAATCGGCATTCCTGCATCGCTAATTACTGCAATATTTTTTCCATCGTTTAACATACTTATAATTTGTTCTAATTCCTTTTGCTCGTTAAACTTATGAAAAGAAATAAGTTGCTTTTTTATATTATAAAAATTTAACAACTTTAAAGAGTGTCGTGTATCTTCACAACAAATAACGTCAACGCTATTTAAAGTTTCTAACGCCCTTTTAGAAATATCACTCATATTCCCTATCGGCGTACCTACAAAATATAACATACTAATCACCGTTTATAACGTTTTCTAATATTTTTAACTGCGGTTTCGAGCCTTTTACTCCTTCAACTAAAAATAAATACGGCTTTGGATTTTTCTTAGTTGTTATAAATTGAATTTTTATAGGCTCTATTTTACACTCACGCATTTTTATTATTAAGTCGGTAAAGCGTTCAGTTCGTTGACACATACAAAGCCTACCGCCAAACTTTAATTTTTTGCTTGCTATTTCTATAATTTCTTCTTGAGTTACGGCTATTTCGTGACGACAAATTGCCAAATGTTTATTACTATTTTGTTCACCACTACCCACCTTTTTATACGGTGGATTACATAAAATTAAAGAATACTTTTCATTAAACGAATTATCTAATTCTTGAAGTGGCTTGTTTATAACCGAAAAAACGTCTTGTAGATTATTGTATTCAATCGTTTTTTTAGATAAATTTGCTAAACAAGGTTGAATTTCAATTAAATCAACGCTTTTAATATTTTCGTTTAAAGCATAATAATGTAAGCCGACTATACCGCTACCACTACAAAAATCGGCAACTACTTCACCCCTTTTATTGCTTGCAAATTTTGAAAGCAACACGGCGTCGCTTGTAAAACGATAAAGTTCAGTATCTTGATATATTTTTAAATTTTTTAAACAAACGTCTTCTAAAACTTCCAAAATAACCCCTTATAAAAAAAAGTGGCAACGCCACTTTTTTTAGTCTTCTTCAACTATTGCTTCAACAGGACATTCGCTTGCACAAGCACCACAAGAAATGCAAACGTCTTTGTTAATAACGTTTATATCGTCACCAGAAGAAATTGCTTCAACGGGACATATACCTAAACAAGCATCGCATTTAATACAAGTATCTGTAATTTTATAAGCCATAATAATACCCCCTACTTTTCTACAATTTATGTTTATATTCACTATTTTAGCACAATATTTTTAATTTGTACAGCGTTTCTACTAAATTTAGTTATCTTCTTCGTCATCATCGTCGTCTTTATCTACAACGTTAGGTTTGTCAAACTTTATTTGACAAAGTTTATATTCTCCATATATAGTACTACCGTCTTTTTGAACGATTTTAGTTTTAACTAAAAGTTTTAACATATTGTTAGAAATAACGATTGCTTTACCGTCTGGCGTCATAACTTCACTACCTATTTTAGGCATTTTTTTATAGGCTTCTTCGTAAGGCTCGTTTTCGTATTCTAAACAACACATAAGTTTTCCACAAAGCCCGCTTATTTTTGCAGGATTTAACGATAAACCTTGATTTTTAGCCATTTTAATAGTAACCCTTTTAAAATCTGGCAAAAAGCATTTACAACAACAAACTCTTCCACAAGGAGCAATTCCACCTAAAAGTTTGGCTTCGTCTCTTACTCCTATTTGATGAAGTTCAATTCTTTGTTTTAATAAAACTGCAAGAGATTTTACAAGGTCACGAAAGTCAATTCTATTAGGTGCAGTAAAATATATAATAACTTTTGAATCATCAAAAGGAAATTCAGCGTCAACGACTTTCATATCAAGATTGTATTTTTCAATTTCTTTTTGAGTAGTGCTTATAACCCAAGGAATTTTCTTTTCGTTCGCATTTACCTTTTCGATATCCTTTTTAGACGCAAATCTTAAAATAGGCTTTAAAGGCAATATTACGTCTTTATCGTCAACTTCCTTAGTTTCACAAGCGATTACGCCAAATTCCACACCCCTAGACGTTTCTACGATAACTTTATCGTCTTTTTTATAATTTTTATCTTCGGGATTAAAATAATACACCTTACTTGAGTGATTAAATTTTACCCCAACAACTTTTGCCATTTATGTTTTCCCTCCAGCAAACCAAAGCAAATAAAATCGCTTACTGCACTAACGTTGCCGTTAAAGTGACGTGATTTTTGTGCTTGCAATAGTTTTTCACTTATATACACCAATGCACCTTGACTATATATTTGACTTAATTTGTTTATTCTTTGGTCTACACAATCTTTATTTGTTAATTTGTATTTTAAAATTTCATTAACGACGCTTGAAAAAATTTCGATAAAATCTTGCAAATTGTCCTTATTAATTTGACTTGTATATTTATAAACCATACTGCTTTTTTCAAGATTAAACAAAATATCGTAAACTAAATTTTCAGTATCTTTGCCTTCTTCACTTGCTAATCTAGCCAACGCTTCGCCTATTCTTCCTTGTGATAATACGCTTGCAAAAGTAACGTCCTTTTGTAAATTTAATGAATTTAAATAGTCTTTCACGACGTCATCGCTAAAAGGCTCTATTTTCACCATTTTAACCCTTGATAAAATGGTTGGCAATAACGAATAAGTATTTGTTGCTACGAGAAGAATATGAGTGTCTTTAGGTGGTTCTTCTAACGTTTTTAAAAGTTTATTTTGCGATTGTACGTTCATCTCTTGCGAATTTAAAAGCACAAAAAGTTTTTTATCGTTTTCAAGTGGTTTTAAATAAGATTTCTGCACTAAATCATCAATATCTGCAACCTTAATTTTTTTATCTTGTGGATAAAATATAGCGTCGCAATACATTTTTTTATCTATAAGATTACAAATTCTACACTCGTTGCATAAGTCGTCGGTTTGACATAAAAAAAGTTTAGCAAACATTAAGGCGTAACTAGAAAGCATAGCCTTATCGTCGCACGTTAATAAATATGCGTGAGACAAAGTATTTTTTTGCTTGTCTAACTTTATAACTTTGTATGCGTTAGTATTTTTAATAATCTCTAACAACTTAGCATCTTCTTTCAATTTTTCACCTACGAGTTAAAAAACTTGTTTTTCTTCAAGAATTTTTACTATTTTATCGTGAGTTTCCCACTTAGAGCCACTACAATCTATCATTAAAAATCTATCTTTGTATTCTTGGCTAGTAGTTATATAGCCTTGATAAACTTTTTTATGAAAATCTAAACCCGATTGTTCAATTCTATCATCCTTATCAACACCACCTTTTCTTTTAAAAGCGTCAACTGGATTTATATTTAAGAATACGGTAAAATCAGGCATACAATTTTCAACGGCGTAAGAATTGATTTTCTTTATAAAATCAGTCCCTAACCCCCTTGCGTACGCTTGATAAGCAAACGACGAATCAATATACCTATCACAAAGAACTAACTTGCCACTATTTAAAGCAGGAATAATCTTTTCTTTAATAAGTTGAGCCCTTGCCGATGCGTATAATAACGCCTCGCACTCATCGGTCATAGCAACGTTTTCAGCGTCTAAAATAATTTTTCTTATTTTTTCAGCAATTTCAGTTCCGCCAGGTTCACGAGTAAAAATATAATCAATATTTCTTTTTTCTAAATATTCTCTAAACATTGAAAGTTGAGTAGATTTTCCACTACCTTCACAACCTTCAAAAGTAATAAATTTGCCTTTCATTTTTCACCTTGGTTAATCTAATAACGTAGTATACGTTTTAATAATATAATTGATTACTGCTAACCCTTCGTAATGCAAGTCGTTAGATGCTTGAAAATTATTACCTACCATCAACAATACGTTTTCAAGAGTATTTTCATACTCTCCGTCACCTACGTCTTTAATTCTTGAAAATGCATTTTCTAATTTCTTATCAGCACGCTTATAATTGTTTAATTTAGAAAAATCAATAGCGTAATAGCCTTCTTCAACGACTAAGTCTAAACTTTTTAATTGTTCAAACTTGTATAAAATATCGTAATTCTCAAAAATATACTTTAATTTAGTAGCGTTTTCTTTAACGGCAGTTATTCTTAAACACTCTTGATTTACACCGTTGAAATAATCTGTATCCTTTCTAAACCTAGCATCTTTACCCCTTTCTTTTGCAAAATAGGTAGTAACTTTATCTACGTTTAACTCTCCGTTTTGGTCGTAAAACTCGTTAGCAAAAGTCAAGGCTTGGTCAACGTATTTTACAAGTTCAACACCATAAAACTCGTTTAAATAACTTTTGTAAAGCGAATTTTCATCAGCGTCGGCACAAATAAACACGTCGTCGTTATGTGCTTTTTCATAAATATTCATAAAATACGACGGACTATAATCGCCGTTTGTAGTAATATACAAAGTTTTAGTTCTTAAAATATCGTAAGAAAAACCATAATCGTCAACCGAACGATTGTCAACGTCTTGTAAAAGAGTTTTACCTTCATTGTTTACACTAATAGCACTATCGACTAAAAGAGTAAACTCTTGTCCATACGAAGGTCTTGGTGACGTTATCGTTAAAAGTATACCAAACACGACGATAACTGCTACTACAACGGCTACCATTTTCCAAAAATCGTAACTTATAAAATTTTTAAATCTTTGGCTTGTGATTTTATTATTCATATATACCTTAAAAAACGGAGCAATGCTCCGTTTTCAATTAACCTAAAATTCCGGTAATTTTAACTTGATAACTTGCTCCTTTTGGAGGGACTACGGTTACAACGTCGTTTACTTGACGACCTACTACAGCACTACCAAGTGGAGATTCGTTAGAAATTTTACCTTCAAAAAGTTTTGCTTCGGCGGCACTAACAAGAGTAAATTCGTAACTTTCATCGTCGATTTCACAAGTGAACTTTACGCCTACTTGTATATTGTCACCCTTATTTACTACAACAACAGCCCTTTTTAAAATTTCTTCAATTTCAAGTTTTTCACCTTCTAATTTACCTAATTCTTCACGAGCAGCGTGATATTCGGCATTTTCAGATAAATCCCCTTGTTCTTTTGCCGTTTTAATTCTTAATCTAACGTCTGGCATAAGAACGTTTACGATTTCATTAAGTCTTTTTTCTTTTTCCTTTTTTCCTTCTGCCGTAAGGGGAATTAATTTATTATTTTCCATAATTTACTCCTAATTTTTAAAGTCTAATACGATAGCCGAAACCACAATTCTTTTCTAATTGTTCGCTAGTAATAGGTTCGCCGTTTTCTGGGAACTTTTCCATGCCGTAACGGTGCATAAGTTTATCAATTAAATAGAAAGCCTTTACAACGTCTTCAAAAGTATTAACCTTTAACATTGCAGGCGTATCAACAAAGTTTTTATCAAATCCTACGAAATCAAGCCCTTCTTGTTCTGCATTGAGTGCAAGATAAACGAAAATTTCTTCATCTTTTTTGAAAATTTTAAGAATCATCTTATTATCGCTATCTCTTGAAACTTCTTTAGATGCAGACGCCGCATAACAAAGAACGTTTTGTCTTAATAACTTATAATAATCTGTTGCAGTAGACGCAACTTGTTCGTTTTTAACGAAGAAGGCAAAGCCCGCCCTTCTAGCCTTAGAATCACTTTGAGTACGCGTAACGTTAATCAAATCCGTCTTAATTAAGTTGTTCAACGTCATTGCTTCTTTAATAAGTGCAACTGCTTCTTCAAAGTCGTGTTCAGTTTTTACAAGTTTTTTACAAGGAACGATTTTAAATTGCTCGTCTGTATATTTTTCAACTTTAAAGCCTTTTACTATCATAACTTCAGGGTCGATAGCAAGATATAAATTAATAGCGTCATCCTTTTCAAACATTTCAGCAATAATATGCTTTCTATATAAACCGAAATCGTTAAATGCTTTTGCTCTTGAATAACAAAGCATTTCAACCCTTAACTCGTCGTATAATTCACCGATTGACCTATCAGGAGTACATTGAATTTGTTCTTCACAAGAACTAGTTTTACTTTCACTACCTTGAGTTTGTTGACCTTCGCCCGTTTGTTGAATAGTCGTATCAACGTCGGTTTTAGTAGTTTGAGTTTGGTCGTTTTGAACTTGGGTTTCAACTGTGTCTTGGGTTTGACTTGCCACTTCTTGTTCTTCAAAGCAAGCATATAACGTTAAAGGTTTTTTAGATTTCATTTTAACTGAATCATATTGATTAACGCCACCCCTATCAGTAAACCAACCGATAAAGTCATACCCATCTTTGTAAGGATGTGCTGGAAACTTTATCTTCTTTTTATATTTAGCCTTTGTAGTTGAATAAACTTCACCATCAACAATAAATGTGATTTTCTTCTTCTTTTTGCCAAATAAAAGTTTTAAAAGAATACTTAAAACAATTAATACTAAAAGATTGAATATAATAAAAAATGCTACGTCTGAAGTTAAAAAAGCAATATTTGCTTTAATCCAAATTCCATCAAACCAGTCGTACACCGGTTGCAATACGTTAATAATTGCTTGACCTACGGGATTTTCTTTTGCCCACGCAAATAATGCCGATAATAATTCTAACATATACCCTCCTTTACACAATATTTCTTATGCTATTTATGTGTATTTTTTTATTTTTTATTAATTATAATAACTATTACTATTATATTAACATACTTTTTGTTTTTTTACAATGATTTACAATTATTTTATTATATATTTTTTGCAAAAAATCAATTTTTAGTGCGAAAAACAAGCATTTTTATGATAAAAATATAAAAGGCTTTACAAAAATGGTAAAACCTTTTATTAAAATCTTTTATTTTCAATTTTTTATCAATTTTTAATACAAAAATAGAGTTTTTCGCACTATAAGTCCTTTTTATTCCGTCCTTAATGCTATAACAGGGTCTTTTCTCGACGCACTTCGTGCAGGGATTAAACCCGACACCGAAGTCAAAACTATGCTTAAAATTACCATAGTTATTGCATCACTTATAGGTAAAATTGCCAAATTATTTATGCCGATTAGCGAGTATAATATTGCGTTAACTATTGCAGATATACCGTAAGTTGAACTTATACCTATAAACCCAGACAAAGAACCTAATATAAAAGTTTCTGCCATAAACAAATTACTTACGTCTTTCTTTCTACCACCAAGAGAACGGATTACACCTATTTCTTTTATTCTTTCTACAACTGAAACGTAGGTTATAATTCCTATCATTACGGTAGAAACGACAAGCGATATTGAAGTAAAAGCAATAAGGGCGTACGAGATAATGTCAATCATTTGATTTATTAAACTTATTACAATTTCTAACGCATCCGTATAAGTGACGCTTGACCTGTCGTCTTTTTCAATTACGGTGCCATCAACGTTTAGGTCGCCGTCGCCGTTCCATTTGTCAAGATAATCGGTAACTAAATACTTATTATCAAAGTTAACTGGATAAATAGTAATTTCATTAGCAAGCGAGTTTCCCCCAAGTGAACGAATTATCGTTTTCTGTATAGATTTGCCGTCGCTTGTTCCCCCTAACATGCCACTCATAAGAGAATTAGTACTTACGAACGAAACCGAGCCTGTTTTAGTATATTCAGTATTTAAATAATTAAAAGAGTAAGAATAAGTTGCAAGCCTACTAGCCGACATAAGTAAACTATTAGTTTCCGTTTCGGTTAAATTTTCAAAATACTTTAATATTGATGCCTCTTGTAATTTTTCTTGTTCGTTTACGCTTAATACGTATTCGTTAAGAGCCTTTGTATAATATATACCCGAAGTCATACACCCGTAAGAAATATTTTCTTTAGGTATTAATATTCCTACCACTTTTAAAGGTAACCCTTGTTTATCAGTTACGCTTTCATAATTAAAAGTTTTTAAGCCTATACTTCCCGTTTTTTCACTATAAAGTTGATTGTTAGAGTAGTATGTAAACTTATGCGAAAGTAACGTATCGTAATCAAAACAATCAACGTCTAAATCTTTATTGTATAAAGTAGAGTTTGAAATATCGTAAATTAAGTTTAAAAATTCTTCGTCGGTATAATAGCCAAGCATTGCAAGTAAAATATCAAGGAGTTGTTCGTTTTTATCTAAAACTAACATTAACTCGTCTTTTTGAGTTGCAATTTTGCCGTGAACTTTATATTGTGAATTAATATAATCTTGATTTGACGGTGCTTGTTCAAACGACGGAACTATTTGCTTAACGAAACTAGCCGAATCTTTAAATTCGGTTTCTTGTAAAATTGCCGTATACCTAGTAATTAGCGACGACACCGAATTGTTTTTAGCAGTATCCGTTTTATTTTGCTTATACTCTGTAAAAATATTGTTAGAGTAATCAATGCCATAATCAAAAATTATATCGGTGTAACGGTCGGCAGGCATTTTTTGAACGTAATCTACGTATTCTTTGGTAATTTCGTTTTTAATCAGTAACGACTGCAAATTCGATGAAGTAGTAGCAAGATACTCAAGCATTGAGTTAACGTAAACCTTATTTGGATTTTTAATAATTTCTTGCTTAGTCGCAGTATCCATCATTTTAGTTAACGATTTTAAGTCGTAGGTTTCTTCACTAATAGTAATAGGATTACCAGAAAGCATATCGTCTTGCATTGACGCAACGTAATTTTTAATACCCGCCGAAAAGGCTAGTACGAGTGAAACGCCTATAATACCTATCGAGCCTGCAAAACCCACTAAAACCGTTCTACCTTTTTTAGAAAATAAGTTTTTAAGTGAAAGCATAAACGCCGTGAAATATGACATCTTTGCCTTTTCTTTTAATTGAGTTTTAGGTAATTGATTATTTATTATCGACTTTCTACCATCGTTTTTTCTTTCATTTAACTCGTCTTCTTGGCTATAAGGCATACTATCGCTTAAAAGTTCGCCGTCTAAAAGCCTAACTATTCTAGTAGAATATTTTTCGGCAATTTCAGGGTTATGCGTAACCATAATTACAAGCCTTTCTTTTGAAATTTCTTTAATTAAATCCATAATTTGAACGCTTGTAGCAGTATCTAACGCACCGGTTGGCTCGTCGGCAAGCAATATTTCGGGGTCGTTTACTAATGCCCTTGCTATCGCAACACGTTGACATTGTCCCCCAGATAGTTGATTTGGCTTTTTATTATATTTATCGCTAAGCCCTACCCTATCAAGAGCCTTTTTCGCCTTTTGAATTCTTTCGGCTTTGCTAAAACCCGATATTGTTAAAGCAAGTTCAACGTTTTGTAAAACCGTTTGATGCGGAATTAAATTATAACTTTGGAATATAAAGCCTATTCTATGATTACGATAAACGTCCCAGTCCCTATCCTTATAAGATTTAGTGCTTTTGCCGTTAATAACTAGGTCACCCGTAGTGTAATGGTCAAGCCCACCTATTATATTTAAAAGTGTAGTTTTTCCACAGCCTGACGGACCTAATACCGAAACGAACTCGCTTTTTCTAAAATTTATACTTACTCCTTTAAGTGCGTGAACTTTTTGATTACCTACAACGTAATCTTTTACGATATTTTTAAGTAGTAACATATTACCTCCTTAGGTTTGCAAATGATATCATATAAGAGTGAAAATGTCAATGTTTTTTGTAACACTTAATTATAAATGTAAAAATAATTGCGTGGTTTGCAATATTTTATGCTCACCACGCAATAAGTCGTTACATTAAAAGTACACCTTCACTTGTAGATATTACTTTAAATATATTAACTTCTTTACCCGAAATAGCGTCTATATAAATATAATATAAATCGTCGTTTCTTTTCCCGCTAAACTCATAGGCTAAAACTTCTCCGTCATTTCCTTTTGGAATAATAGCAAGTCTTGTCGTTTCTATCTTTATTTCTTGACTAACTTTTTTCGTCGCTTGTTCAAGAGAAATTGCCACCTTATCTATCGTTCTAGACGTATGATTTGAATAATAAGTTTTTGCTTCCATACCAGAAACTGAGCCTCTTTCTCTACATACGTTAATTTTAATTAAATCGCTATAACAAATAACTCCGTCTACCATTGACGCAAAATTGAAAGTTAAAGTGTATTCACTTTGACTTCTCCATACGGCTTTCATATTTTTAAGCCCTAATTTTTCTAAAAATTTAACGGCTATTTCCTCACAAGAGTTTACGTCGTAATTATTAGACGAACAATCCTTATAGTGGTCAAACTCAATTATTTTACCACCTTTTTTAGAAACAGATGCGTCAAATTTCGTTCCATCTTCAGTAACGGCTTCAAAATTGTACGTTTCAATAGCAACACCCGTCGTTTCTCCAACTAAAGTTATTTCTTTTAAATTATAACTAGCAAATGATGATTTTACCACTTGTTCGGCTTCCATTTTCGATATTTCACTTAAATTTTCAAGCCCTTTTGCTTTATCGTTATTAACGTTATCCGAAAAAGCACCATCGTAAATTAAAGTTGGATAAGTTACGATATTTGATTCCATTTCAGTAAATTTTGAAATGATTAAATTATCGGTTTTACCTTCGAACAAACTCTTAAAAGAAAATTTTTCATCAATTTTCGAAGAAAGTTCGTCTAACTCTTTCTTTAAATACGAGTTGACTTCATATATAACGTTAAGCGTTTCTTTATCAGCCACAGTTACACTTTTGCCTTCAATAAGTTTATAATTTAACGATTTTGAAAAGTCACTTACTTGGTTTATAAACTTAGTCGTATTATATTTCGTTTCATCTTGTAAACAAAGCATAGTTAGATTATCTGTTGCAAGAGTGCTTTGCACCCTTATTTCACTTAACAAACGTTGTTGTTCTTCACTATCGTTAGAAACGATTAACTTAGATAAGTTTACGTCTATACTATCAACACACTCAACTAAGTCGTAAAAGTTTCGTCTTGCTTGCACGTCGTACGCCATTGTTCCATCAAATGGTGTAAACACCGTCATCATTAAAAGTGATGCTAAAATTACCGATATCGCCGATAGCGATACGACGGCGGTTATCCAACCACCAACGCCTTTATTGTTTTTTCTTCTTTCATTTCGTTCAACTTGTCTTAAACGCCTTTTTTCACGTTTTTCGTCAAGTTTTTCTAATCGCTTTTGCTTTCTTTCTTCAAGCAACTGCAATTTATACGATAACCATTGTTCTTTTTTTTGCTTTTTTAAATTTTCTTTTTCTTCTTTTTTGAGTTTAAGTTTGTTTTTTCTTTGCTCTTTTAAAAGTCTCCTATTTTCTTTATCAAGCCTTTTATTTTCGGCTTGTCTTTGTCTCCACTCTTGACCTTTATCATTATTTGAAGATGCGATTTCTTCCGTTTTGTCTATTGCACTATTATTATTTCTATTGTCTTCCATATTTACCACCTACTTTGCGAAAACGTGATTTCCTATCGTAATTACGGTAGGTCTTGAATAAATCCATTTATTAGTTGCGATTTTTGGGTTGTAATAATAAATACAACCATTAGTTGGGTCCCAGCCGTTTAAGGCGTCTTTTGCAGCCGAAATTGCACTTTGTGACGGAGAATAATTTATTTGCCCGTCATTAACACAGGTAAATGCGTACGGTTGATAAATTACACCCGAAATAGTGTTAGGAAAAGACGAACTTTTTACCCTATTTAACACCACTGCACCAACTGCAACCTGTCCTTTATAACTTTCGCCCCTTGCCTCTGCGTTAATAAGTTTTGCTAATAGATATAAATCTTGATTAGACGACACGGAATTTTGACTAGTGCTACTAGACAACATAGATTCGGTAATACCCATTGCTTTTAGCGTTTGATTACCCACTATTCCGTCAACTGTTAACTTGTTAGTACGCTGAAACTTGATTACTGCGGCTTTGGTTTTTGAACCATATATGCCATCAACTGAACCGGTATAATAACCCCAGTTTTTTAATTTTTGTTGCACAAGTTTGATATCTTGGCTTGAACTTTTAGCGTTTATTATTGCCGTCTGTTCATAATAACTATCGGTTACTACTCGGCTTGTTATAAACATTGCACTACTACAAGTTATAATAGTGATTAAAAATACTAATAAACCTGTTTTTAAAGATTTTTTCATAACACACTCCTTTTATATGTTAAAAGCATTACCCTTTTTTAAAATTTTCAATAATTTCGAAAATTTTAGATTTATAAACGATACTGCTTTCATTACCCGTAAAACATAAAGGAGGATATACTACACACCACCAGTTGTCGCCTTCAGCCTGTCCAAGTTCAATAACGATAGCGTCGTAAAACCCTTCTTCTAGCGTAAAGTCTTCGTAAACCCTTGTTGGAAATTTTTCATTTCTAATCGCTATATTACTATTATAGTTAAACCCTTTTTTATAAAGTAATAAGTCGATTTTATTTTCCAACTCATCTTTGTTATCGGTTAAAACCTTTTCAGTTTGTTCTTTAGTATTACACTCTGCAATAAACGGAGTTAAATACTCAACCACCAAACTTTTAACTTCATACTTTACGTTTTGGTCTATTTGACTATTAGAATTAGCACGGATATGGATGCGAAGATACTCTACGTTATTGTTTGAATTGTTTACTCCTACTACCGTTATTAAAGTTATTATACCTATTAATAAAAAACTTATACATAACTTTTTCAAAATAAAAAACCCCCTAAATGAAAGATAATTACAAAACGATTATCTACCATTTAAAGAGTTTTTAAACGTAATTAATTTAATTTCTATCACCGTATGAATAAAATCCTAAAAGTTTTTCTATAAGCGGAATTCTTTTTGGATTATAAGTCTCTAAAAGTTCTACTCTAAAATTAAAAATCTTTTTTAAGTGCGAGTACGCCCAACTTGCCATTTCGTAACTATCGTATAAAGCAAAAACCGTACTGCCACTACCCGTCATACCATAGCACGACGGACTTAATTTTTCAAGTTCTTTTAAATTTTCTTCAATTTCTTTATTTAAAGATATTGCGGGTTTTAATAACGAATTACCAGAATACGCACCTATTAAATCAAAATCCTTTTCTAAAATCCCCTTTTCAACTTTATCTATATCCATATTATCGTCGTCTTTTTGAATTTGGTCGAAAGCAAAAAAACAATCTTTAGTATTAACCCCGCTATTTGCGTATATTAGTACAACGTAATATTTTGAGTCAACGTCATAATAAGTAACTTGCTCACCCCTACCTTTAAGCCTTGCAAAACCACCTTGTAACAAATAGGTGGAATCGCTACCTAAACTTGTTGCAATAACACTAACGTCGTCTTTTATTTTAAATAATTTTTTTAAGCAATTTAGCGTACCTGCTATATCGCACGAAGAACTGCCCATTCCACTACCTGACGGAATATTTCTTTCAATATCTATATTTACCCCGCAAGTAGAAAATTTATCAATGAAGGCTTTACACGCTTTATATGCGTTGGTTTGTTCTTGAATATTGCCGTTTTCGGCGTACTTTCCGTAAAAGGTAAGTAAAATTTTATCGTCTTTACGTTTAGTGATGGTAATTTTATCATATTTTTTTACCGTAACACAAACGCTATCAAGGGGATGATATTCCCCTTTTTTTTCATAAACTTTTAACGCAATATTAATTTTACCATAAGCCTTTACGGTGCAACTATACATAATTATCCTTTTGTGATTTCCCTATATATTATAATTCTTTCGTCTTGCGATAATGGAAAACTTAAATCTTTATTAGTTTTTAAAATTTCTTCTTCGGTAACGCCTAAAGTTTTGCAAATATCCCACATAGTATCGCCGTCTTTTGGAATATAAACGCTAATAGCACTATCGTTTACAACCCTTGGACTACCTTCGTCTACGTTTATTATAACATAACAATTAGATTTTTCAACCATAGTAAACGAAAGTTGTAAAATAAATTGATATTTTAAGGCGTTTTTATGATATTTTACTTCAAATTGACTAATTTTACAATCTAATAGTTTGCCAAATTTATCAGTATTAGAAATTTCTAAACTAAACGGCAAATTAGCCGTATCTTTATAATATCCGTCGTTACCACGAAGTAAAAGATTGCTTTCAACTATTCCGTTAATTACTACCATGCCTTGTTGAGTTTGCACGTCGCACTCAATTATCTTATCGTTATACGAGCAAATTAACGTGGATTTTTCGTCAAGTTGATATGGAATTTCTCCGTTTATTTTTTCTTTAATTTCTTCTTGACCTAAAACCTTTGCAGTTTCTACTTTTTCACGTTTTAAACTTAATTCAACGTTTTGAGAATACATATCAAAAACGTAACTAACGATATTATTTTCATATACGTCTAACACGCAATTTAATAAAACCTCAACACTTATAACGCTTTTATTTTTATTTTCGTCAACTAATACCTTATAGTTGGTTTCAGTAGCCGTTACGATTACGTTGGTTATACTGCTTGGTAATATTTCTTTACCTTCAATTTCTACCCTAAACGGAATAGATTTACACTCTCTTTTAATTTCTTCGTCATTTAAAGTTATAACAACGCTTTTAAGTTCTATCTCGCCTTCGATAGTTACGCAAGAAATTCCAGTATCAACGTTAGTCACTAAGGCTTTTTCATCGTGACATAAAATATTTTTAATATTATAATCTAATTCGTATTCGTCTTCAATTTTAAACTCGTTTACTATAGTCATCACGTTTTTGGTAAATTCTATATCTTTGTTTTTAGCAACGTATTTTTCACTATTAGAAAGAAATTCTACCATAGAAGATTTTTCAACTTCACAAGTAAAGGTTAAAACACCATTAACCATTACGACGCCGTTTGACGTTTTTACCTTGCAGTCTTTTATATCAACGTTAGGCATAATTTTTTGACCTTGTAAAATTCTATCGTCTTGAACTTTATAGCCGTATTCTACGCCCGTTTCAACGCTTTTTACGCCTTCTTCACTCTTATATAATATAGTAAAAATCGCCCTGCCATCATATTTGATTTCTTTTTCTAAACTTTGACATTTAGTTAAATACGTTTTTGCAATAACGCTTATAACGTTCTGTTCGTCTTCAACGTACGGCAATTTACACTCAATACTATTTTGACTTTTTAAACAATAATTTTCGTTAACGCTAATTTTTTCATTTTCACGATTTACTTGCATTTTTAATCCCCCTTATAAATCGTTATAATTTATGAGTTTTTTTGACTAAATATTACAATTAAATTTATTTTAAATAAAAAACTATACGAGTTTTTATAACCCGTATAGTTTTATTGCGTTTTGACTAAATATTTTGTTAAGTTCGTCGTCGGTTAATTGCATTTTTAAAAGACTTTCTATTTCACACGTTCCGTCCCACATAGGATAGTCTGTGCCAAATAAAACCTTGTCTACGCCGTATCTTTTTATGATTTCTTTTGCCGTTTCAAGAGTTAAATAAGGCATACTTGACGAACAATCTACGTAAAAATTTTCAAATTGACTTAACTTTAAAGACGCTTGCTCCCAAATTGACCAGCCACCAAAATGAGCCCCAACAACCTTTAAATTTTTAAATTCTTTTAATATAGGTATTAGTTTATTTGGATTTGAATTATCGTATCTATAATCACCCGTGTGCATTAAAACTGGTAAATTATATCTACTTGCTAACGAAAAACTTTTTAAATACCCTTTATGGTCTAGTGGAAACCCTTGTATGTCGGGATGAATTTTAAATCCTTTAAGCCCTAGTGCTATTAAGTGTTTTATATCTTCTTCCATATCGTCGCTTTCGGGATGTATCGTTCCAAGTCCTACTAATTTATCACTATATAACGAAACTTGTTTTGCAATAAATTCGTTAATTCTTTGAACTTGGTGCTTGCTAGTTGCAACCGATTGCACAATAAATTTATCAACGCCCGTTTTTTCACCGTTTTGTAATAAATCTTCAACCGTTCCTTTACAAGACGAGTGTTCGTCGTAAAACTGGTCGGTGTGGTTAATAGCAAGCGTGGCTATTTTTTCAGGATATATATGACAATGTGAGTCTATTACGAAATGTTTACCTTTTATCATATTAAAATCACCTGCTTTAATTTTTTTTGATACCTAGTAAGTTTATGGAATCTTCTCTCATTTTGTACTTTAATATTTTACCGGCTGCGTTCATAGGAAATTCGTTTACGAATAAGAAATATTTTGGAACTTTATGCCTTGCAATTGAGGCGTTGCCATACTCACGCATTTCGTTTTCAGTAGCCGTTTCTCCTTTGTGAAGAATAATCCAAGCACAACATTCTTCTCCATATTTTTCATCGGGAACGCCAACTACTTGAATATCTTTAACTTTAGGGTTAGTTAAATAAAATTCTTCAATTTCACGTGGGTAAAGATTTTCACCACCACGAATAATCATATCTTTAAGACGTCCGGTAACTTTATAATAACCGTCTTCAGTTCTCATACAAATATCGCCAGAGTGTAACCATCCGTCTTTATCAATGGCTTGAGCAGTCGCTTCGGGCATTTTGTAATAACCTTTCATAATATTAAAGCCACGTGCAATGAATTCGCCACTTTGACCGTCAGGGAGTTCTTTGCCCGTTTCTGGGTCGATAATTTTACACTCAACTCCTGGGAAAGCACTACCTACCGTTTCTACCCTATGGTCTAAATCTTCGTTAACCTCACCCATAGTACAACCTGGTGCGGCTTCAGTTTGGCCATAAACTGAAATAATTTCACGCATATTCATTTCACTTGCCGCACGACGCATTAAATCTGCTGGACAATTAGCCCCCGCCATAATACCCGTACGCATATACGAAAAATCGGTTTTAGCAAAATCGGGGTGGCTAAACATTGCGATAAACATTGTAGGAACGCCGTTGAAACAAGTGATTTTTTCATCGTTAATACATGCAAGCGAAGATTTTGGCGAGAAGTACGGAATAGGACAAAGCGTTCCACCGTGCGTCATCATAGACGTCATTGAAAGCACCATACCAAAGCAGTGGAACATAGGAACTTGTATCATCATACGGTCTGCCGTAGATAAATCCATTCTATCACCTATAGTTTTACCATTGTTTACTATGTTACGATGGGTAAGCATAACCCCCTTAGGAAATCCCGTAGTACCCGAAGTGTATTGCATATTACATACGTCGTCGGGTTTAACGAGTGAGGCACGTCTTTTTACTTCTTCTAAAGGAACAAGTGAAGAACGTGCTAACATTTGTTCAAAAGTAAGGCATCCCTCCATTTCAAACCCAACCGTTACTACGTTTCTTAAAAACGGCAACGTTTTAGAATATAACGGCTTGCCTGCTTTTAAGGTTTTAAGTTCTGGACAAAGTTCTTCTATAATTTGTTTATAATTAATGTCTTTACAATACTCAATCATTACTAAAGTGTGAGTATCCGATTGTTTTAATAAGTATTCAATTTCGTGAATTTTATAAGCCGTATTAACGGTAACGAGTACTGCACCGATTTTAGTGGTCGCCCAAAAAGTTATAAACCATTCCGGTACGTTAGTTGCCCAAACGGCAACGTGGTCACCTGCTTTAACGCCTAAAGATATAAGTGATGCGGCACACTCGTCTACGTCACGACGGAATTGTTCGTAAGTTCTAGTATAATCTAACGTTGGATATTTAAAGGCGTACTGGTCGGGATAATTTTCTACCATAGTATCGAGAACTTGTGAAAAAGTTTTATCAATAACGTCGTATTTTTTCCAAACGAAAGTTCCCGTTTTAGCCCTATTGTAATATTCGCCTACAAAAGATTTCTTTTGACGATTAAGTTGAGAAACGTAGTTTGCAAAGTGAGTAAGAACTATATCGGCATCGTTAATTTCGTCGTTCCACGACGCACAAATATATCCGTCGTAATTAAGCGAAGAAAGTGCATTTAAAAGTTTTTCAACGTCTAAATCACCTTCGCCTATAAGAACGGTTTTATCACCTTTCATATCGCCAAGTCTAACGTATTTTATGTATGCACCAAGCGTTTTTATGGTAGACTCTGCCGACTCTTTTGCACCAAAATAAGTACCCCTGACGTTCCAAGACGCACCTATAACTGCCGATGAAAAATGATTAATAATATCAATAACGTTTTCTGTATTTGAAAGATAACCGATTGTTTCAAATAAAATATTTACGTCTAATTTTTCGGCAAGTTTTACAGCAGAAGAAAGTTTTTCGTCTAATTCTTGAAACGAAAGTTTTTTATTTATGCTTACTATTACGCTTGAAATTGAAGATACACTTGCCATTTCAACGTATTTTTCAACGATTTGACTTGTCGTTAAAGGGTCCTCTATTGAGTTTGGCATACGAAGTGCCGTAACTGAAAGCCCCCTATTTACGAGTTTGCGTTTACTATCGGCAAGTTTATCACGCCTTAAAATACTATCGTAATGTTCGTTTCTTTCATTAATTGCATCGTAAATTTCAAAACCTTCAAACCCGTAATCGTAGGCGTATGAGCAAAGGTCTAAAAAGGTTGCTCTGCTTACGTTTTTGGTTGAAAATGCTATTTTCATATTACGCCTCCTCGGCTACGATTTTGTTAAGTGCGTTTACGTACGCCCTAATGCTTGCGGCAACGATGTCTGTAGACGTTCCGTTACCAGAATAAAGTTTACCTTTGTTTCTTAATTTTACTAGTGCCGAGCCTAACGCTTCTTTGCCTTCTGTTACGGCTTGTACTTGGAAATCGTCAAGTTCATAGTGGTGACCGATACATTGTTCTATTGCCATAAACGCAGAATCAATAGGGCCTTCACCTACGCTTACGCCCGAAATAATTTCGCCGTTTACTTTTAAAGTAACTTGAGACATTGAAGTAGAAACGTTTGAACTTGTAGTCGTGTACGTTTCAAAGTGATAGGTCGACGGTGCTTGCATAGCGTTACTTGCTATAAGTGCTTCAAATTCTTTAGCACCGATTGCTCCCCTTTTTTCACAAACTTTAACAAGTGCGTCGTACACTTTGCCAGCGTCAGTTTCACTAAGGTCGTAACCTAAATTTATTGCAAAATTGCTAACGTCTTTTAAGGTAGAATTGCTATCGAGTAAAATCTTGTTTTTATCACTTACGTCAGTTGATATACTTGCATCTTTACTGCTAATTTTAGAAAGTACGTCGTCAATACTTGCGTGTATTTTCGTCACGTTAAGATTAATTTTTGCCCCAACGCTTGCACCACAAATTGAAATAGCGTCGCTAATTTCACCAGTTAAAAGCACGTCTTTGCCAGAAATTGCACACTTTAAACCATCAATACCTTTTGCAATCGAAGAAAAAGCCGATGCAACAGCCATTTTAATGCGATTAGAAACTTGAATATAAACGGGTACGTTTACAACGTTTTTAACTTTTTCTACGATAGAAGAAATTTCTTCAGGAGTAGACGAGCCTGCGTTATCACAAAGGCTTATTATAGTAGCTCCGTTTTCACAAGCAACCTTTACTGCCTTTAATAAAAAGTCAATATCTGCCCTAGTTGCGTCAAGTGCTGAAAATTCAACGTCGCTAGTATAATGTTTTGCTTGCTTTATAAGTTCTACTATCTTATCAAGCATTTTTTCTTGTTTAACGTGATAAGCGTATTCCATTTGAATAGTAGAAACTGGTAGTTCTATTTGTAAACGTGGTTTTTTAGCGTATTTAATACATTCCCAAGCCGTTTCTACACTTTTAGCGTCAAATCCAACTGGAATTGCTAAAATTGCGTTTTGAACCTTTTGAGATATTGTTTTATAAATAATAGCGTCTTCACGGAAATTTTTAACTAAAGGTAATTCGATAACGTCAACGCCAAGTATGTCGGCATTAGTGGCAATTGCCGATTTTTCTCTAAACAAAAGAGAAACTTCACGTTCTTTTAAAAGTTGTTTTAGCGTAACGTCAATAATATCAATTTTTTTCATAATCATACTCCTTAAAAGTATTTTAAATTTTATTTAAAAAAAAGTCCCAAAGCAATAATGCTTCGGGACGACAAAATCGTGGTACCACCCAAAATTCGCTATAAATATAGCCTTAACAAACTCTAACAAGTCCTTGCCCTGATAACGGAGCATTGCCGTAATTCCTTACTATTATTTCACGAATTATGCTCAGGAGTGAGACTTTACTTTTCTTGCTTATTGACTTACACCACCCGTCAACTCTCTAAAAAGCGTGTAGAAAAATAAATAATTCCTTCACAGCATTTAATATTTTTTTGTATATTAACACTATTTTTAATTCTTGTCAACTATTTTTCAATAGTTACACGCTTTTTATTTATTTTTTACCACGGGGTTGGCTCGCCGTTTACGTAACGCCATTGATTTGCATAATAAAACCTAACGTTATTAAAAACTGAATTGTTTAAAGCATTACACTCAATAACGGTTAAATACACATATTGCATATTATAAGAAGAATTGCCACCAAACGAATAATCGCCTAAATACGTAACAGATGAAGGCAGAACTAAACCTTGTAATTTAGTATTATAAAAAGCACTTTTTTCTATTCTTTTTAATTTACTATTAAGCTTTACTTTGGTTAAATGTCCACAATTATAAAAAGCGTTTTCCCCTATCGTTTCAATATTTTCACCGCATATAACCTCAGTTATTTTATCATTTTCAAAAAAAGCAAAATTATTAATTTTTTTAACGGGTAAACCCCTATGTGTATTTGGAACTACAACTTTGGTTAAATTTTCATTTAACGTACCTACAATTGTGTAACTATTTTCTTCAAGACGATATATTAACTCTCCACCATCAATTTTTTCATTTGCAGTTGCAATTTTGCCTGCAACCTTAACAGAATTATCCTCATAAGCAATAAGCAACAAATTGTTGTGATTAATAAATATAGACTTTACTTTAGGTTCTTGAAGATGCACGTAACTATAGCCGTTAACGTAACCATAATCGACATAAGTTCCATCGGCTAAAATTACGTTTAACTTATATCCAAAATTATCAACACCCAAAACAAGCCTTTTTACAAAATTAATATTGCTTGGCGTAATAATATTAAAATCTAACTTTTGATTAACAAATGAAATGTTAGCAGTTTGCTTTGTATCACATACAGATGCGTGCAAAATATTTAAAGCATCAAATTTTATATTTTCAATATAACAATTAACGAAGTCTTCTAAATCATAGCCATATCTATCTACCTTACTAAGCAAATAATCTAGCGTAAACCCAAGCGTTTGCCCTTGTGGTATTACAGAACTTCCAAAACCACAAACGGTGCAACAATTATCAGTAAATTTATGACCGTTAGCCACTTCTGTTCTATTAATAGTTGTGCCACAATAACAAGACGCCGTATAAAAACCATTAGTAGTACAATTCCCTTCAACTACCGTCGTCCACGACCATACGTGAGTATGATTAGGCACGTCTATAACGTCACCACAAATGGTACAAAGCCCTAAATTATTTCTCTTGTGGCTAGCAGAAATGGATTGCTCCGTCTTTTTTCCACAACTACATATGCCTTCTAATTTACCTTCTTTATTGCACGTAGGCTCTTCAACAATAAAAAATTGATAATTATGCGTATGACCATTACAACCAGTATTAAATAACAAACAAACAAAAAGAATTATAGGCACTATTTTTTTTATTAAATTTTTCATAATTACTCCTTATATTTTAAACTAAATATGGGCTATATATAGACATATAGTATCATATATAGCCCACTAAGTCAAATAAAAAACACTATAATAAAATCATAGTATCATAGGAGAAAATAAAATGGGAGCATATCAAGCCGTAAAAAATCGTATTTTAAGTTTGCTAGAACAAAAAAATATGTCTATTCACAAACTTGCAATTGAGTCTGCCGTTGCCCCTTCATCTATTAAAAACATACTTTATGGAAAAAGTAAAAACCCTGGAATAGTTACGTTAAAAATGCTGTGTGATGGTTTTGGAATTACTTTGCTAGAGTTTTTTAACTCTAAAGAATTTGAAAATTTAGAACAAGAAATTAAATAATTTATAAAATTAAGCCCGATTTAAGCCCGATGATTTAACCATCGGGCTTATCTATTATATTTATTTTTTACCACGGGGTTGGCTCGCCGTTGACGTAACGCCAAAAATTACCGCTACTCGTCGGTTGATTTGCCGAATAAAAATATATGGTTGCGTTTAATAGTTTTTCGTTGCCGTCCTCTACTATTCCAGTATAAGTGTAGGTTTCGTCTTCGTTTTGTTTTTCATTAAACACTTTAAAAGTGTTCCATTGTGCTTGCGTTCCACCATAAAAAACTTTGCTTAATTTGTTACATCCGTAAAAAGCATGACCTTCTATTAACTTCATACTTTTAGGAATTACTATGCTTTCTAAGTTATAGTTATCTAAAAAAGTTTCGTACGAAATTACTTGTAATTTTGACGTTTTGTTGGTTATAAATTTAGTTAAATAATAACAATTTGAAAATACTTCTCTATCTAAATAAGCAACGACGTCTGGTAAATAAACTTCTTCTATAGATTTTTCAAATACGCTAACGATAGCAAAAGATTCCATATCGTAGAATTGATAAAAATAATTATCTAAACCTACACAACTTAACCATAACGCCTTTAAGTTAACGTTTTTAGTTACCTTTTTATTAAAATCGTAAACTTCGTCAGTTGATTTATCAACCCAACAAACGAAAAAACAATCTTCTTTAGTTGGCGGATTTGGAACGCTTACAAAATTACCCGTTTCAACGTATTGATTTTGCACGACTGAGCCACCGTCGCTATCAAAAGTAATGGTATATAGCCCTGGACGTTGACAACCTGTTATGCTAACCGCAGTAATACTTGTTAATATTAAAGTTAAAAATAAAATTAAAATTTTTTTCATAACAACCTTTTGAACGTTTATAATAACAATTTTAATTTTACTACATATCGCCTATTTTTGCAAGCATTAAAAAGATTAGAGATAAAAAAACGCCCGTTGGGCGTTTTTTTTAGACTGCGTATTCATAACTTGATGCTTTTTTGTTGTTTAAAATTAGATAAGTTATTATGCAAATTAAGGCTAAAGCAGACAAAATTAACACTACAATAACCCCAGCACCTATCGCATACGTACTAGCGTAAGTTGAGCCTTCGTAGAATTTAATATAATTTGCCTTTGCTATTGACAATAAAATTATATTTACTATAGATAAAATTATACTAATAATCACAGTACATAACGAGCCTACACCTTTACTATTTTCATTTATTGCTCCATCAAAGAAAAACTTAATAGCAAACGACAAAGCACCTGCAATTACAACGCTTACAATGCTTGAAATAAGTAATAACGTTACTATAATTTGATAAATTTCAAATTGCTCCTTATCAGTATAAGTATAAAACATATGTACAGTAATATTATTTAACAAATAATTAGATGACCCTAACATAACCTCTTTCCCGTCGTAAGACGAAAACGCAAATTGTTGACTGCTTACAAGGATAGCCACAAACGTAATAACCCCACCGATAATTGCTGGTATAACACGCTTCAAGTTTGTAGCAGAAAGTGCTAATTTGCCTTTTTTAAGTTGAGCAATTATTACGGCTAAAAATATAAGTATTATACCTAACACTATACCTACTATACTTGCTGACGACATTGATACCGTATATTCATAATTTATAATTGAAGTCGTATTACTTGAGTTATAATACTTAACGTCTGCATATGCGTTTAAAAATAAAACTACCGCCGTGAAGATAAAAGAAGCAAAAGAAAGCGTAGCATATTTATAACTCTTTGAAGATTGTTTTTTAATTAACGCTTTAACACTTTCAATAATACCAAAAGTAATGGCTATTGCTTGAATTATAAAATTAACAATAATAACTATTAAAGAAATAATATTTTTTACATTTAGTAAAGCATTGCAATAAATATAGTTTTTGCTAGTTACAGAAATATTTAAAATTTCAGTTATATATTGTTTTGTACTTTCAAACGATTTACCAAAATAATAAAATACGTCAGTAGAAGTCGTAACCACTGAATCAGTACTTGAAACTGCAGTACTTATCGTACCTATGAAGAAACTACAAATAAATAAAATTGACAAAATGCAAAGATAAATTATAGGATTTGCTATTCTTTCAATAGCACATAATACTCCCGTTGCACTTGTAGATGCAATTTCACTACTTGCTTCACATTTTTTATTGTTTTCAATAACTCGATTACCACATTTAGGGCAAAAAGAACCTTGTATAATTTCTCCACAGTTATTACATACTTTTTTACCATCAGTCCTTGCACCACAATAAGTACAATAGGTTACACCATCATCAATAAGTTTTTTACAACTAGGACACTCCTTTTTCCCGTCGGCTCTTGCTCCACAAGAAACACAAAAAATACCTTCTTCTGGAATAGTTGCTCCACATTTTTTACACTCCATAAACTTTCTCCTTTAAGTAAATTAAAAATATTATATGATACAAATTTGTATAAGTCAACTATTTTGATACATTTTTGTATAAAATAACATTATGATAAATACTTTTAATCACAACAAAATAGCAGAGTTGCGAAAAGAAAAAAACTTTTCTCAACGGCAATTAGCAAAAGAAATAGGCACAAGTCAAGCAAATCTTTCACGTTGGGAGCAAGGAATAAACATACCAAGCATAATGGAGTGTTGGAAAATTGCTGATTTTTTTGACGTTTCAATAGACGTTGTTTGTGGAAGAAAAGAATATTAATTTTATTATACATTTATAATTATTTTTAACTAAACAAAAAAACTCTCACGGCTGTGAGAGTTTTTTTGTTTTATGAAATTTTAAGTCTTTTAAAACTTGTTAGCGTATCTTTAATAATAAGGCGTTAGTTACAAGTTAGGCAAGGCTCTTGCTTTTTAGCGGGCGAGATAGACCTTGTTGGTCATCGAGGTCGGTAAAAAGCAAAGAAACAACGCATAACGCAGTAAATAACGGATTATTTAACTGGATAGGTCCAGTTAAATAAGTCTTCCTTAGTACCCCATTGAATACCAGTTAAAGTGTCGTATAAGTATTGAGTAGTTTGACCGATTTCGCCGTTATTGATTGTGAATTTTTCACCGTTATAGCAAAGTTCGCCGATAGGTGAAACGACTGCAGCCGTACCGCAACCCCACGCTTCTTCAAGCGTTCCGTTCTTTAAAGCAGTAGCAAGTTCGTCTACGCTTAAAAGTCTTTCGCTAACCTTGTAGCCTTTAGAATTTAAAAGTTCAATAATAGATTTTCTTGTAATGCCTGGAAGAATTGAGCCTGAAAGCATAGGCGTGATAATTTCGCCGTTGATTTTAAACATAACGTTCATAGCACCAACTTCTTCAATATATTTACGTTCAACACCGTCAAGCCATAAAACTTGTGAATAACCTAACTTTTCAGCCCTTTCGCCAGCACGGTTACTTGCAGCGTAGTTGCCACCACACTTTGCTTCGCCCGTACCACCACGAACTGCTCTTACGTCTTGCGATTCTATCATAATTTTTACTGGGTTAAGACCTTCTTTATAGTAACTACCAACCGGTGAAGTTATTATTACGAATTTAGCGTTTTTAACGGCGTGTACGCCTAAAGTTTCATCGTTACCGAACATAAACGGACGAATATATAACGACGTTCCTTTTGAAGATGGAACCCAGTCTTTTTCAAGTTCAATAAACTTTAATAAGCAGTCAAGAGCAACGTCTTCTGGAATTGTTGGTAAACACATTCTTTCAGCAGAACGATTCATTCTTCTAATGTTTTCAAGCGGTCTAAAAAGTTGAACTTCGCCGTCTGCCCTTCTATACGCTTTTAAACCTTCAAAAATTTCGCTACCATAATGTAAAACGGTCGACGCTGGGTGAATATCTAATCTTCCAAACGGAACTATTCTTGCGTCGTGCCAACCTTTTTCTTGCGAATAATCCATAATAAACATATGGTCTGTAAAAAATTTACCAAAACCAAGTGTAGAATCTTCAGGTTTTACTTTAGGATTCGTTGTTTTTGTAATTTTAATTTCCATAATAATACTCCTTTAAAAATCTCTACCTAATTTCATTGCGTTAAGATTTATTTCAAGCATATCGGCGTGCTTTGCCGAAATTACCTTTTTTAATGCATTGGTTACGCTTTGTTCATCACTAAATGCACCTGTTTCTTTTAAAACTTTACCCATAATTATCATATTAGCAAGTTTATCAATTTTATTTTCGCTTGCTAACTTAGTTGCAGGAACGTAAAATACTTTTACGTCGGTACGATTAACTTTTCTTTCAACTAAAGACGAGTCAACGAAAATCATACCACCACTAGTAACTTTATCTTCGTATAAGTCTAACGAAGGTAAGTTCATTGCAATAAGTACGTCAGGATTTGATACGATAGGCGAGCCAACCGGTGCGTCGCTTATAATAACGCTACAATTTGCCGTACCACCACGCATTTCTGGACCATAAGACGGAAGCCAACTTACGTTTTTGCCATCGGTTAAACCTTTGTATGCTAAAACTTTACCCGAAAATAATATACCTTGTCCACCAAAACCAGCAAATAAATATTTAACAGTATTCATAATATTACTCCTTATTTACTTGACCTATCTTTGTATACGCCGAGTGGATAGTACGGAATCATTTTTTCGTCAATCCATTTTAAAGCGTCTTTTGGAGTTAAACCCCAGTTAGTAGGACAACTTGATAAAATTTCTACAAGTGAAAAACCTTTTTTGTTAATTTGGTTTTCAAATGCCTTTTTAATTGCTTTTTTAGCGTTTTTAACGTTTTTAACGCTATTTACTGCTACCCTTTCAAGATATTCCGGTCCGTCAAGTTGTGAAAGCATTTCACAAACTTTGATAGGAAAACCACAATGATTTACGTCTCTACCATAAGGAGAAGTTTGAGTAACTTGACCTGGGAGTGACGTTGGAGCCATTTGTCCACCCGTCATACCGTAAATTGCGTTATTTATAAAGATAATCGTTATATTTTCGTTACGTGCTGCAGAGTGTACCGTTTCAGCCATACCGATTGACGCTAAGTCGCCGTCACCTTGATAAGTGAAAACTATATTATCTGGATTTGCTCTTTTAACACCCGTTGCAACGGCTGGTGCTCTACCATGAGCCGCTTCAACCATATCGCAATTAAAATAATCGTACGCCATAACGGAACAACCTACGGGTGCAATACCGATAGTTTTACCTTCTATTTGAAGTTCGTCGATAACTTCTGCTATTAAACGATGAATTATACCGTGAGTACAACCAGGACAATAATGTAAAGACACGTCTGCAAGTGCTTTTGGTTTATCAAATACTACCATTATTTATTACCCCCATTTGCTTTAATAATTGCTTCTAATACTTGTTCTGGCGACGGAATCATACCACCCGAACGATTGCAAAGCGTTACCGGTGCTTTTCCATTTACCGCTAAGCGAACGTCTTCTATCATTTGTCCCATAGAAAGTTCAACGGAAATGAACGCTTTTGCTTTATCTGCCATTTTTGAAATTACTTTATCTGGGAACGGCCATAAAGTTATAGGTCTTATAAGCCCTACTTTTATACCTTGCTTTCTTGCTTCGTTGATAGCGTTTTTAGCCACCCTTGAAGCAATACCAAAGGCTACAATACAAATTTCAGCATCTTCAGTTAAATATTCTTCGTACATAACTTCAGTTTCTTTAATTTGTTCGTAACGTGCGTATCTATCAAAGTTAGTTTTTTCAAGTTGGTCTGGCTTTAAATACAAAGAGTTTACTACGTTGTGTTTTCTTTGCATTTTAGTACCCGTTACAGCCCAAGGTTTTTCAACTTGTGGTTTAATATCAAAATCTAACGAAACGGGTTCCATCATTTGACCTAACGTACCATCGGCTAAAATCATAGTCGTCATACGATATTTATCGGCAAGGTCAAAACCCTTTACCGTTAAATCAGCCATTTCTTGAACTGACGCTGGGGCTAATACTAACATATGGAAATCGCCGTGTGCAGTTCCTTTAGTTGCTTGAAAATAGTCAGATTGCGATGGTTGAATACCACCAAGACCTGGACCACCTCTTTGTACGTTTACTATTAACGCTGGTAAATCAGCACCCGCTAAATAAGATAAGCCTTCGCCCTTTAAAGAAATTCCTGGACTTGACGAAGAAGTCATAACTCTTAATCCTGCCGCCGATACGCCGTAAACCATATTGATTGCGGCAATTTCACTTTCGGCTTGCAAAAAAGTTCCACCTATTTTAGGCATCTTTTTAGACATATATGCGGCTATTTCCGTTTGTGGAGTAATAGGATAACCAAAATAATGTCTGCAACCAGCCATTATAGCTGCTTCGCTTATTGCTTCGTTACCTTTCATTAAAACTTTATCTGCCATAATATCACCTTTCTACCTTTATTATACAATCTGGACACATAGTTGCACAAAAAGCACACGCTATGCACGCATCTTTGTTTACTGCTTCAACGGGATGATGTCCCTTTGCGTTAATCTTATCCTTTGCTAAGGCTAAAACGTTTTTTGGACATACGTCCACGCAAAGTCCACAACCTTTACACTTATCCGTATTAAAAGTTAAATTAGCCATAATACTATTCTCCTTATAATTTCTTTTGCATCACGAGTGGATACAAATCGTTTATTTGATTTTTTAAATTATCATATAATTTTTGGTCAACGCTTGTAAACTTTAAAGGTAAGTTTACTTCTTTGCAAAACTCATTTGCAAATTGCATTGAATTTATTACGTCTTGACAAGTCGTTTCAAGCCCTAAATTAGAATTGTTTATAACGCCTGTAAACTTTAACTTGCAAGCGTCTTCAATTTCTTGCATTACTATTTTAGCACTTTCAACGTCTCGAGTTAACGGCCTAAATTTATTTATTACGAAAAACATATCGTAATCTTCTTGACTTATTGCCGGTGATAATCTACCTAACGCTAACGCACCCCTTTCGTCACCACCAACGTCTAAAATAGAATACAACTCTTTATCGTCGGTAACTGCGTAAACTTCTTGCGGTAATGCAGGAATATCTACGTTAGAGTTTGCATACGCCGAACAAATCAGCCTAATATTTTTTTGTTTAAATAATTCTTCGCTATCTTTAGTTCTAAAATACGGATTTACTATGTCAATATCACATATAGCAACCTTTTCACGTTGTTTTTTTAAATCAACAACTAAATTAACGGCTATATTAGTCTTGCCACTACCGTAATGACCTGAAATTATCGTTATTCTTTTAAATTCCATAATTTTAATTTGTTTTATAAAAACGTTTTTTACTTAGCCTATATAAAGTGCTTTAAAGACTTAGAAACGAGTTAGGCTAGGCTCTTGCGTTTTTACGGATGAGATAGACCTTGTTGGTCATCGAAGTGTTGAGCCTAAGTAGAAACGCAGTATTTCGACGCTAATAAGCGTTTAAAAATTTTTTACTTAGC
>JAZRIP010000008.1:0-25711 GCA_045645345.1 Christensenellaceae bacterium | reverse complement strand
TTTACAGAAAATTAGACATAAGGAAACAAAATAAACTTATAGGCTATGCTAATGCTTTATATTATTAAAAAAATATAAAAAAGGGGTATAAAAAATGAATTTTATAACTACATTTTATAATTTACGTAAAGAAAAAAATCTATCTCAATTAGATATTGCAAAAAAGACAGGTTTTGCAAAAACAACAATTTGTGCGTGGGAAAAAGGTAGAGCACAACCAAGTTTAGACACACTTATAAAACTTGCCGACATATTCGAGTGTTCAGTTGACTATTTATTAGGTAGAGAAGACGAGTTTGGTATTATACAATCTAAAAACGAATTGACACAAATTGAAAATCAGTTACTTACGTTATTTAAAACGTTAAACGAAAGAGATAAAAACAAAGTTTTAGGCTACGTTCAAGCGTTAGCGTATTAAAAGTTAAAATATAAAGTCTAAACGACTTTATGCCTTGACTTAACGCGAAACAAGTTAAATAACTTCTTTACCTTAAGTCAAGTAATATAAAAACACTTATAAAAACGTAATAAATTAAAAGATTAAAGTTGTTACGATATATTTAATCTTTGGTAAGTTAAAGGTTATAGGCTTTGTGCGACAACTATTTGAGAACACCGTAGGGGAAACCCCTACCGTTTTCTCTTGCTACTAAAAACTTTACAAAGTTTTTGCGTCTCGCCGTAGCAATTCACTTTCGCTAATATAGTTGATATATAGGCTTTTGTGATTGTATAGGCTAACAAATGCTAATAAAGGAATAGTTTATACATAGTATAAACTAACGGTATAAATAGATAAACTTTCGTATTGTATAGGCTTTATTGAAAAGAGTGGGTGCTGGCACTATACCGTGCTCAGCAACCCACTCTCTTTTATTTTCAATTTTGTTTCGCCTTACGGCTTTTATATAATCTTTTTGTATAAAAATTACTTGCGTATTTTTTATATTTTTGTATTAAGTTATTGCTTGTTTTTTTCGATATAATTACTCAAAAAAAGGAGCAAGATACTATGAATATCGAAAACTACATTAGTGCAATTAAAAAAATTGAAGAAATGTCACACCAAGTAAACAACGCAATTAACCAGGTATTAGGGGCGTTGCAAGCAGAATACGACTTAATGTCAAACAATACTAACAATGGGGTGAGTACACCAACTGACAATTCGGCTAATATTCCTGCATCCATTATTCCGGACGTCCGGAAAATAAATAATAAGGAGCAAGAAACTATGCCAAAACTAAAACACATTTATATCTATAAAAGAGAAAAATATTACTACGTACAAGTTATTTATAAAGGTCTTAAAAAATCTTTTACGCGTAAAAACAAAAATAACGCCATTAAAGACGCTAAAGAGTGTTTAGAAGATTTTATTAACCAAGCAAACCCTACAAGCATTAGTACGCTTAACAATATTGCCACGTTCTACCTAGAGAACTTAAAGAAACCATTTATTTCTTCAGATTACTACAATTCTTTAATAAACCGGTATAACAATCATGTAAAAGAAAAATTAGGCAATTTAAAAGTCCAAAATATTACACCTATAATTTTACAAGAGTATTTTAAAGAATTAACGTCTTATTCTACAAGAATGGCAGAAGACGTTAAAACATTGTTAACACAAGTATTTGAATATGCTGTTGGCTGTAATTTTTTAAAAGTAAACCCTATGAGAGCAGTTTTAGTAAAAAAACACGAAAGAATTAACGGTCAAGCATTATCACAAGAAGAATTAAAAGAATTTAAAAAGAATATTGACAATACAAAGTATAAAATAGGATTTTATATTTTACTTTATACCGGTGTTCGAGCAACAGAATATAAAACACTTGAGTTTAATTTTGAAGAAAATACCGTTACAATTAAAAACGCTAAACTTAAACAGCACCAAAAAGAAAAGTATAGAACGATACCTATATTAAAACCATTACTTGAATACAAAGAAGAAATTATAAAAGGTGAGTGGAAGAACTTAAGTATTGACGAAATAACAAGAAGATATAAAACTTATGCTAAAAATGGTAGATTAAATTATTTAAGACATACTTTTCAAACGTATTGCAGTTTAAAAGCGAGTAACGAACTTGTAAATTACTGGGCAGGACACACTTTAGGCAAAGACACTACGAGTAGGGTATATTTACACTTTCCTATGGAATACCAACAAGAAATAGCGAGTAATATTATATATTAAAAATTCGTTTTTTAAAGAAAAATTAAAGAAAATAAATTTAAAAAAAAGCAAAAAAGCACCAAAAATAGCCTATTTTAGAATAAAAAAAAGACTAAAATTGTTGTTTTTGCAACATTTTAGTCCGTTTTTGGTAGCCTCAAGGGGAATTGAACCCCTGATTTTGCCTTGAGAGGGCAACGTCTTAACCTCTTGACCATGAGGCCGTTTTGTAGTATAATAATAAAAGTTTATATAAAATCTATAAAGATTAATATTCTAAATACCTACTTGTGCCGTGCTTATAAGCCTTATTATACTCCCAAAAAGGAAGTGTGGGTATATTCTATTAATTTACTTAGACTTTTCGATTTGACGGGGCAATTCGTGTCCCCACGAAATACGCTTTATAAACTAAACGCGAATTCCCATTTATAAGATGTGGAACAACAAAAACTTCGCCTCGTACACCGTAGGCAATATTAGTATAAATAATTTATTCAAAATAGTCAATTATTTTAACTTAGTTATAGGAGATTTTATGCAATTAAAAGTTTTAGGCAAGTACGGACCATATACAAACTTAGGTTCAACGTCATCGTATTTATTAAAAGGCGAAAATAGTTACGTATTATTAGATTGCGGTAGTGGAATTGTAAAAAAATTATTAAACGAAAATTGTTTAGATAAATTATCTTTTATATTTTTATCACATTTGCACTTTGACCATATAAGCGATATAGGTGTTTTATCTTATGCGTTAACGCCTATTTTAAAGGGTAAAAAAATTAAATTATACACTTATGCTGACGATAGTTTAGCCTTTAAAACTATAGAAAGTATGGGAATTTTTGAAATAATTAACGTAAAAGAAGACGTTTGTTTTAGCGAAGGTGAATTTTCTTTTAAATTTTTTAAAATGACGCATCCAGTTACTAGTTACGGAATAAAAATCCAAAACCAAGGTAAAGTTTTTGCATATTCTGGTGATACAACTATAAACGATAATATTTACAACCTAATAAAAGGTGCGTCGCTTATTTTGCTTGACGGTGCGTTTTTACAAAAAGATTATAATGAAAGTAAACCGCATATGTCGATTAAACAAGTTTGCGAAATTGCAAAAAATAGTAAAATAAAGACAATTGTTACTCATTTTTCTCCAACTAATAGTGATTTAGAAGTTGAAAAAGAGTGTAAAGAATTTGGCGGTGACGTTATAGTTGCAAAAGAAGATAAGGTCTATTTAGTTTAATGAATAGGTTTAATTTTAGACCGATATTAATATTAACGTTTTCTTTAATTCTTGGCGTAATCATAGCAATTTATAGTGCCTATTATAAAGGTGTTATTTCAATAGTTGCAATAATATCGTATTTAATAATTTGTGCTATTTTATTTTTATTAAGACGTAAATTAAAATTAAGGGCAGTAATTGTTTATCTTTTGGCTTTCGTTATATTTTTATCGTCAAATTTAATAGTGGAAAACAAGTGTAATCAAAGGTTAAATCCCGATACGGTTAGTTACGAAGACGTTATAGTTAAAGGAAGAATTACCGAAATTATAAATTTAACTCGTACGGTAGGCGTTAATAACGACTATTACGTAACGATACAAGGCAGTATTGAAAATAACGACGAAATTCTAAAACTAGGCGTATATTTTTCTACTAATGAACCTGTTTACACGGGTAGCCACGTAGTAATTCGGTGTGATTTATCACCTATAATTTCAACAACGTTTAACGAGTACTTAAATTCTTTACGAAATTTATATTCTTTTCAAACAAATAATTCAAGTTTATTAGAGATTTCTTCTCCAACACAATTCCAAGACGTATTAAAAAGAAAAATACTAAATAATTTAAAAACGCTAGTTCCTGAAACGTCAGGCGTAATTTACGCACTTATAACGGGCGAAGAATACGCTATGTATCAAGACCAAATGCTTAATTTTAGAAAATTAGGCGTATCGCATATATTTGCAGTATCTGGACTACACGTTGGTTTTTTATACGGATTAATTTCTTTTATATTTTCTTTATTCAAAATAAAAGGTAAAAAGACTTTACCTATAAGTTCAATTATATTATTTTTATACGTTGCTTTTTGTGGATTTTCTCCATCGTCGATTAGGGCGTTAGTAATAATATTAGTTACAAAATTTGCAATTTCCTTTTCATTTAAAAACGATAAATTAAATACTTTTTTTCTAGCGTTAGCAATAGTAACGTTAATTAATCCTTTTAATTTAATTAGTTTTGGAACGATTTTATCTTTCATTGCTTACGGTGGAATAGTTTTCGTTACGCCAAGCGTTAATAAACTTTTTTCTAAAATTTTACCCGAAAAATTTGCTAAAGTTTTATCTAGTTATTTAGTTGCTTTTTTAATAACTTTACCAATCGTTCTAGATTATTTTGACGGTGTGTCTTTATTTGCATCAATTTTCAACTTTTTTATCGTTCCTTTAATAGCAATAATATATCCTTTTGCATTAATCGGTGTAATATTAACTTTATTTTTGCCTATAAAAGCATTTTTATTAATTCCGCACATTTTAATTAAGTTAATAAATTATTTTATTTCGATAATTTTCGTTGACCATTTCTACGTTAAAGACATAGTCTTTAAAAGTAGCAAAATATATTATTATTCAATTTTTATATTATCAACGGGAAAATTTAATTTAACTAAAAGCGAAAAGATTTTTATATATTTATCATTAGTTTTAATTTTTATTATATCATTTATTTCAATAAATATAAACGGCGATATTTTTGCTTTAAAAATGTAATTTAGTTGTCGTTTTACTCTTGCATTTTTACATAAAAAATGTTAATATTTATATGAGGTATATAAAGTGAAATTTCAAGAACTTAAAAAAAGTCTTGCAAACGGCGAACAAAAGCAAATATATTTAATCGTTGGTGAAGATGCTTATTTAAGAGAAAATGCGTATACTATATTAAAAAACGCTTATTTAACTCAACCCGATTTAAACTTAAATTTGTTTAATGGTCAAGATGTTTTAAACGACGTTGAAACTTTTTTAACGGCAGTTCAAAGTTATCCGTTTATGAGTGAAAAACGATTTGTCGTTGTAAGGGATTTTTATCCTAAAGCACAAGATTTAAAAAATAAAATATTAAAAAAAGCCTTTACAGAAAGGGTTGAAACGACTATTTTAATTATAATAAATGCTGAAGGAAATGAAAATTTAAATAAACTTGAAGGCATTGAAATAGTTGATTGTAGTAAACTAGATTTAGATACGATTAGTTTATTCGTGAGAAATAAAACTAAAAAGCACGGCTTAATAGTACAAAACGACGTTATAGAAACGCTTGCAAATTTTTGTTCACGTGATATGTTTAAGATTGATACTGAAACTGATAAACTTATTGCATACTCAAACGGCGAAGGCGAAATTACTATGCAAGCGGTTGAGGCAGTCGTTGGTAAAGACGTTGAATATCAAGCGTATGAACTTGCTGAATATATTGCTATCGGTAACGTTGATAAAGCCTATGAGACGTTAAAAAGTATGATTGCCAAAAACGATGATAAACAAAAGTTGTTTAATTCAATTTATTATCATTTTAGAAGATTATTTTATACGTTAATTAGTGGGGCTAGTGATAACGAACTTGCAGAAAGTTTATCTACTAAATGGTATGTAATAAAAAATGCAAGACAGCAAGCAAAAAAATTTACTCCAAAAAGGTTAAAAAATATCGTTGATAAATTATCTTATTACGATACTTCTTTTAAAAGTGGTAAAATAGCCTTGACGGACGCATTATTTAACTCTATTTTAAATATTATTATGGGGGAATAGTATGGAAGAATTAATAAAAATATTTAAAGAAACTATATCAAATATATTTAATAATTTTTCTACGTCATATTTATTATACGGCGTTGAACTATTGTTAATATTTTTAATAATATTCTTTGTTATGGGTGTACTAGTAAAAAATAATGCAGGGCTAATAAGTACGTTGTTCGTGGTATACGTAGTCGGGGTAAGTATAATAAGTATATTAGTTAAAACAGAGTCTATAATGTATTTATTGTTAATCTTAATTTTCGTTTTAGGCGTAGTTACGCTTTATTCAACTGAAATTAAAAGATTAACGTGGAAAACACACATAATTAAGCCACAATTTAGCGAAACACCAAATGATAAAGTATTAGTTCAAATGGCAAATAATAACATAAACGAAATTATAAAAGCCGTTCAAAATATGTCTAAAAACGACGTGGGTGCAATTATCGTTCTATGCAACACTAAAGTCCCTGCAAACGTAATAAATAGTGGCGTAACTATAGATTCAAACATATCAAGTTCATTAATTGAAAGCGTATTTTTTCCAAAGACGCCACTTCACGACGGAGCAATGATTATTCAAGGCAACAAAATTATGGCAGCAGGTTGTTTTTTACCTTTATCTCAAGAAACTGATTTGCCAAAAGATTTAGGTACAAGACATAGAGCAGGTATAGGAATAACTGAAACTATCAATGCAACGTCAATAATAGTTTCGGAAGAAACCGGTATTATTTCGTATGCACAAGCGGGGAAGATAACTAGATACGCTGATAGTGAAATGTTAAGAACTAAATTAAAAGAATTTTACTGGCAAGACTTATTTGGTCAAAAGTGAGGTAGTTATGGAAAAACAAAAACCTAAATTTTTAAAATTTTTATTGCAATTTACCGTAACGATAATATTAACTATAATCGTATTTTTAACTTTAAATTCTTTATAAAAACAAAAAAACGCAAATTATATTTGCGTTTTTTTTTATTTGATTGTAATTTTATTTTTCGTAAACTTCTCTTTTTAAAACGTAAATTTGGTCAAGTTGACGATAATTTTCAGCGTAGTCTAAGCCGTAGCCAACGACAAATTCGTCAGGAATTTCAAATCCCGTATAATCAACGTCAATTTCAACACGTCTTCTATCAGGTTTATCAAGCAAAGTGCATATTTTAAGCGATGCAGGTTTTCTTTGTAGTAAAAGTCTTTTTAAATGTGAAAGAGTATTGCCTGAATCAACAATATCTTCAACTATAATAACGTCTTTATCATTTATTGCAACGTTTAAATCTTTAGTAATCTTTACTTCGCCACCAGACTGAGTGTTAGTGCCATAACTTGAAACTGACATACAATCAATTTGAGCAGGAATAGTTAGATTTTTAAGCAAATCTACCATAAAGAAAATACTACCTTTTAAAATGCAAATAAAAAGTGGTTTTTTATCTTTATAATCGTTGCTTATAGCATCAGCCATTTCTTTAATTCTTATATCTAATTGTTGTTTAGAAATTAAAATTTTATCAAAATCGTTAAACATAAATTACCTTATAATATACAATTTAAAATTAATTAAGTTTAAAACCATAAATATAAATGAAAAATTACGGTGTACTATCTAGCACACCGTACAGTTAATAAATCAACTCTTAAACTCTTTCAACTTTTTTGCTTTTAAGACAACGAGCACAAACGTATTCAGAAGAAATAGTACCATTATTAACTACTCTTACTTTTTGAACGTTAGCGTTATATAAGCGTGGAGTTTTACGATTACTATGGCTAACTAAATTACCAGATAATTTACCTTTACCACAAACACTGCAAACTTTAGACATAACTGCACCTCCGTACGAACTATCAATTTAGCATAAATAATATATCATTTATTGTAGAAAAAAGCAACTGTTTTAACGATAAATTACAAATTTATATTAACAATTTAGAAAAAAAAGGTAAATTAAATAAAATTTGTTGCAAAATTAAATAGTTTATAGTAAAATATAATCAAAGAAAAATTTAAGGAGTAGACTATGGCTGTAAAAACGAGTAACGCTTACGGTAAAATTTCAATATCAGACAACGCAATAGCAAAAGTAGTAGCACGAGCATCGTTAGAATGTTACGGCATTGTTGAGTTAGTTTCGGCGAAATTAACTGATAGTCTTGCTCTACTATTAAAGAAAAAGAACATGACCAAAGGTGTAAAGATTGTAACGGTTGGCGATAGGATATTTATAGACGTGTACGTCGTAATTAAATTTGGTATTTCTATATCTGCCGTTGCCGAATCTTTAAAAGACGCAATTAAATATAAGGCTGAAAAGTTTACGGGTATGATTGTTGATACGGTAAACGTAAATATAACCGGCGTTAAACTTTGATTATGTAAGGGAGATTATTTTGATTAAGACTATTAATGGTGCAACGTTTGCTAAAATGGTAACCAACGCATCAAAACTTTTAGATATAAATAAAGATAAAATTGACTCGCTTAACGTATTTCCCGTTCCAGATGGTGATACGGGTACGAATATGGCACTTACTTTAAAATCGGCTATTGCAGAATTAAAAAACTGCAAATCTAACGCTTTACCCGAAATTGCCGAGTGTGTTTCAAAAAGCGTATTAAAAGGTGCTAGGGGTAATAGTGGCGTAATTTCGTCGCAAGTATTCCGTGGTCTTTGCTCGGTATTAAAAGAAGTGCAAGAGTGTGACGTTAAGACTTTTGCAAAAGCGTTAAAAAATGCAACTACTATAGCGTATAGTGCCGTTCAAAAACCTATGGAAGGTACTATGCTTACCGTATCAAGAATGATATCGGAATATGCAGTTCAAACAAAATGTAAGTATTTTGAAGAATTTTTTGCCGAACTTGTTGCAAAGGGTGAAGAAGCGTTAAATTTAACACCAGAACTATTACCGGTTTTAAAGAAAGCGGGCGTAGTTGATAGTGGCGGTATGGGTCTTTTGACTATATATCGTGGTATGCAAAAGGCCATTTTAGGCGAAGAAATTGAAGGTGCCGAACCTGAAATTGAAGTTAAAAAAGAACACGCTTCTTTAGAACACGCAGATATTTTAAATTTAGGCACTATAGAATTTGGCTATTGTACCGAATTTTTCATCATTAATATCAAAAAGAAGACTACGCTTACCGATATCGATAGATTAAGGGAATATTTAATGACGATAGGTGATTGTGTACTCGTTATAGGTGATTTAGAGTTTATAAAAGTACACGTTCACACAAATAATCCAGGTCGTGCGTTAACTAAGGCGTTAGAACTTGGTGAAATTGATAAAATTAAAATTGAAAATATGCTTGAACAAAACCGTGAACTTATTAAAAAATATCAAGCAGAAAAGAAACCTATGGGTATGCTTGCTATTTGTTCGGGTGAAGGTTTATCGGCAATATTCAAAGATTTAATGGTTGACCAAGTAATTGAAGGCGGTCAAACAATGAATCCAAGTGCGTCGGACATTGCAAACGCAGTTTGCAAAATCAACGCAGAAAATATCTTTATTTTCCCTAACAATAAAAATATTATTTTAGCGGCAGAACAAAGCAAACAACTTATCGAAGGTAAGAAAATTCACGTTATACCTACAAAAAATATACCACATGGTATTGCAGCCGCTTTATCATTTAATCCTGAAGAAAAAGTTGAAGTGAACAAAATTAATATGCTTCACTCGTTAGATAACGTGATGTCAGGTCAAGTAACTTATGCCGTAAGAACTACCGAAATCGACGGATTAAGTTTGAAAAAAGGCGATATAATAGGTCTTAACGATAAAAAAATATTAGTAAAAGGCAAATCTATCTCTCAATGTACCATTGATTTGGTGGATGCTTTAAAAGATAAACATCACTCAATGATAAACTTATACTATGGTAACGATATTTTACAAGAAGATGCTGAAAAGGTTTGCCAAGAAATTCAAGACAAATATCCAGATATGGACGTTGAATTGTTCTACGGTGGACAACAAGTTTATTACTTTATAGTATCGCTTGAATAGGGTATAAGGGGAACGGTTTCGTTCCCCCTTTTGTTTTATGGAATTAAATTTATGTAAAGGGTTAAGCGATAAACGCATAGCCGAATTAAAAAAATTAAATATTAATACGTTAGAAGATTTAATTAAGCGTTATCCAAAATCATATCTTGACCTTACGAAAATTAATTCGGTTAGGAACGTACTGCATAACGAGTGTATATTAACTATTGCCAAAGTTAATACAAATCCAACCTTACAAAAGGGTGGTAGAGTAAACTACGTTAAAGTGTATTGTTCGTCTGGTAACGACAATTTTAGTATAATTTGGTTTAATCAACCATACGTTGCAAGTAAACTCAAAGTTGATAAGGAATACTTTTTTTATGGTAGGATAACAAACAAAACGGGGCTTATTACAATGACTAATCCTACCTTTGAAGAAGTAGATAAAAACTATCGACTAAAGGGGATTGTTCCCGTATACTCTATTAGGGGCATTTTAACGCAAGGGCTTATGAGAAAGAGTATTTTAAGTGCTATAAATATAGTAAAACCTACAAGCATAATTCCTGAAAAAATTCAATTAAAATATGCCTTACAAGACCTTAAAAACGCATATTACACCGTGCATAATCCGCCTAGTGAAATTGCCTTAAAAAATGCTAGTGAAAGAATTGCAATAGAAGAATATTTTTCCTTAATATCAGCATTTAAAGTAATAAAAGGGGATAAAAAATGTGCAAAAACGCATAAATATACCGTAAACGCACAAGAATTAAAGGATTTTGCTAACAATTTTGGTTTTGAATTTACTGACGGACAGAAAAACGCTGTCAACGAAATATATCGTGATTTAAAAAGTCCTTTTATAATGAATAGGCTACTTCAAGGGGACGTTGGTTGCGGTAAAACGGCAGTTGCTTTAACGGCAGTGTTTATGGCGGTTAAAAGTGGTTACCAAGCGGTAATTTTAGCACCAACCGAAGTCTTGGCAATTCAAAATTTTAATCTTGTGAAAAAATATTTTTCTAAATACAATTGTGCTTTTTTAAGTGGCTCTGTATCAGCAAAAGATAAAAAGATTATCAAGAAAAATATTACAGACGGAATTGTCGATATAGTTGTAGGAACTCACGCCGTTTTAGAAGACGACGTTGAATTTAAAAATTTGGTATTGTGCGTGTGTGACGAACAACAAAGGTTTGGAGTTGCTCAAAGAAGCAGTTTATCGTCTAAAGGCCAAAGTCCCGACGTTTTGGTAATGAGTGCAACTCCTATACCAAGAACGTTATCACTTATTTTTTATGGTGATTTAGATATATCGACAATATTAGATAAGCCTATAAATAGGTCGTCGATTAAAACAAGTATAGTTCCTTATTCTAAATACGAAGATATGCTCAACTTTATTAGTAAAGAAGTTTTAAATAATAAACAAGTATATTTCGTATGTCCTAAAATTGAAGGGGACGATGAAGGAACGTTAATTAGCGTTACCGAACTATATGAAGAATTAACTAATTTATTACCAAACGTAAAAATAGGGTTACTTCACGGCAAGATGAAAGATAAGCAAAAAAATCAAATAATGCAAGATTTTAAAGACAAAAAATACGACGCTTTATGTTCAACCACCGTTATAGAAGTAGGCGTTGACGTTCCCGACGCAACCGTAATGGTTATTTATAACGCCGAAAGATTTGGACTAAGTCAATTACATCAACTTCGTGGTAGAGTAGGTAGGTCGGCACTTAAAAGTTATTGTTTTTTGCTTAATGGAACGGAAAGTGAAAAAGCCTTAGAAAGACTAAATATTTTATCTACTATAAACGACGGATTTAAAATTAGCGAAGTTGACTATGATATTCGTGGTGGTGGAGAGTTTTTAGGTGAAAAGCAGTCTGGCAAATTTATAGGTCAGTTAAACGGACTTAAATATACTTCAAACGCAATCTTTTTTGCAAAAGCGTTGACTGAAGAAGCGTTCAGCGACCAGGAAAACGTTAAAATATTAAGTAAACTAGCAAAAGAAAAATATTATGCGTTAAAAGACGTTACGTTAAATTAAAAAAATACCGTTCTAACGGTATTTTTTTTATACGTGTTGCACGTTTTTATTAAGATAATTATTAAATATCGTATATTCTTTTTGGTTAATAGGTAAGGGGTATGACATTATTTTTAAAATTAAATCACTATCGTTTTTATGGTATTTTAATTGAACGTGGTGGTGATTAGTTAAATAAAATCCGTTTCTTTTATAAAAATTTACACGCCTTGACGTTATATCGTCAACAAGTGGCTCAACTTCTAAAATTATGCTTTTATTTTTTTCTTTTAATAAATTAAGAGCCTTTTCGCCGTAGCCATTGTTTCGTAATTCTTTTACGATAGCAAAATGTTCTAAAAATATAAAATTTTCACTTTCCCAGTAAAGCATAATTCCAACTAAATTATTATCTTTGATAATAAAATCAAAATGATAATCTAAATAAGTAAGAGCAATTTCGTGATTAGACATATCGCGTCTTTCGCAAAGTGGAAAAGAATTTATATAAAGATTTAAAGCGTCGTTGTAAAAGACGACGTTGTTTTCATTTAGCCTTTCAAGTTTCATTATAATACCAATGGTTTATAGATTTTTAATTATCATAATCATTTTTAAAAAAAATGTCAAGCAAGAAAAATAAAAAAAATTTAATAAAAATAAAAAAGGTATGTAAAAACGCTTGCTTTTTAAAAAAGTATTTGGTATAGTAATAAAGCACTCAAAGAAATGGGAGTTTAGCTCAGTTGGGAGAGCATCTGCCTTACAAGCAGAGGGTCATAGGTTCGAGTCCTATAACTCCCACCATTTTTTTGCGGGAGTAGCTCAGTTGGTAGAGCACTGCCTTGCCAAGGCAGTTGTCGCGGGTTCGAGTCCCGTTTCCCGCTCCACTTCAAAACACCGTTAGTACGGTGTTTTTTTGTTACTTAAAAACGGAACTCTCACCTGCGGTTCGGTCGTTAGCACGACGCAATCATTTAAAAATATACAAGGCTTACGCCTTGATTTGTCTCCGAAAGCGAGATATAATAAACTCACCAATAACCAAGAATTTGTCGAGAAGATAGCAACAGCGAGTTGCTTGTCGGTGCTGATAGTTTGTGATATAATATCATCACAATTGTTGGAGGTGATTATTTTATGGAAACTAAAGATATAATTTACGAATTAAGAACGAAAAAAGGACTTTCGCAAGAAGAACTTGCAGAAAAGGTGTTTGTTACTCGTCAGGCGGTTTCTCGATGGGAAACAGGCGAAACGATACCGAACATAGATACTCTAAAACTCCTTTCACAACTGTTTAACGTGTCTATCAACACTCTCCTCGGCTCGCCGAGAGAACTCGTCTGCCAGTGCTGTGGAATGCCTATTAAGGATTGTAATATCAGCCGTGAAACTGACGGCAATTTCAATGAGGAATATTGTCAATGGTGTTATGCCGACGGCGAATACACCCTTGATATTTGGAGACAATATGCTGAAATAGGTGGAAAAGAGAAACTCGAAGAATTCAAACTTCAATTAATCGACGAACTCAACGCACTTTTGAATATCAAAGGTTTGCCCAAGGTAGAAAGGTTAAACGTGCTACCGGGAGAGTTTGTCAATATGGAATACTCCCTTCCGAATGGGGAAAAAGTAAAATTCCTTGACGATAAGCAGACGTATCTCGGTAGTCAACTTGAAAGCGATTTCGGCAAATGCTTTGGTATAGTTGCAAATATGGATTTTATTCTTATATGCTCGTATGAAGAAAACGGTGAAAACCCCGAATTAGTCATATATAAGAAAAGATAGTCAAATTCCAATTTTTCGAGCAACATTCCGGTGTACTCTTAGTCGTTCTTACCTTACTTTATGCACCTTTTAGTCGCTCTTAGGCACTTCAAAACACCGTTTTATACGGTGTTTTTTTGTTACTTAAAAACGGAACTCTCACCTGCGGTTCGGTCGTTAGCACGACGCAATCCTTTTGTCGCAAGCGACGTTGCAATTTCTAAGTGGGGTGGGGGTACTAGATATCATCTTATTTTATTTAAAAAAGGCTTTATTTTTTCATATATTTTCAAAATAATTTTACTTAACTAATGACAAGTTTTGGATATTATGATACAATCTAAATAATAGGTTAGATAGGGGTAAATATTATGAATAGATGCAAATTAGAATATATGATAAAAAATTTTGACGTTAAAGAAAAAAGGGAAATAATTACGTTAATTGACCCGTATGGTGATTATGAGTTTAAAAAACATATTAGTAGATTTTTACTAGAGCCTAATACAACGGATTTAAAAATTTTAAACGCTTTACCCGTTCTTAAATATTATCCAGATGAAAAAGAACCCTTTATAAAGAAATTTATTGAGTTATATAAAAAAATTAACGAACTATGTATAAAAAATAATGCTTATCCCTTTTTTAAAGACGTTACCGACGTTAGCCAATGCGAAAAAACTCGATTAGATATAGTTAAAATTCAACCTGAAGAATTTATTAATAAATTCTTTGGTGTAGATAGTATTGACGACTACGAACCACCTATATATAATGGGTAATTAATTTTTATTTTTGCCGTTTACTATTGACTTTTTATCGTTAATTTGATATTATCAAATAGGTAAAAATTTGTATTTTTTATAAGGATTTTATTTATGGACGTAATTGAACAAATTAGACAGGAATTCAACTTAACAACTCAGCACGCAACTAATATAATTGCATTGCTTGACGAAGGTAACACCGTTCCGTTTATAGCAAGATATCGTAAAGAAATGACGGGCAATATTGACGACCAAGTTTTGCGTAATTTACTTGATAGGCTTAATTATTTAAGAAATCTTGAAACGAGAAAAGAAGAAGTTACCAAGTCAATAACAGAGCAAGGTAAATTTACTGAAGAAATCCAAACGGCGTTAGCAAATGCGTCTACTCTTACCGAAGTTGAAGACGTTTATAGACCATATAAGCAAAAGAAAAAAACTAGGGCGACAATTGCTATTGCAAAGGGGTTAACTCCACTTGCCGACGTTATTGAAAATCAAGACGCCAAAGGTGGCAAAATTGAAGATATTAGCAAAGATTTTATAAACGAAGAATTAGGTGTATTAACGAGTGAAGATGCTATTAAAGGTGCGATAGATATCGTTTGTGAAAGGATTAGCGATAATGCCGAAATTAGAAAAAAATTAAGATATTTTTACTTAAAATTAGGTGTAGTAACTACGTCTTTCGTTAAAGGTGTTGACCAAGACGATGAAAAAGCAGGCGTGTACGAAATGTACAAGGAATTCGAGGAGCCTATCACTAAATTAAAGGCTCACAGAGTTTTGGCTTTTGACCGTGGTGAAAAAGAAGGAATTTTAAAAGTTAGTTTGCAAATTGATAAAGAAATAGGCGTAAAGACTTGCGTTAATTTTTGCGTAAAGGGAGAAAGTCCGTATAAACAATATATGCTTTTAGCGTGTGAAGACGCCTACGAAAGATTAATAAAACCATCTATTGAAAGAGAAGTAAGGGCGTTATTGACTGAAACTGCACAAGAAAAAGCAATAAAAACCTTTGAAATAAATTTAAAACCTTTACTTATGCAACCACCTATAAAAGGTAAAACGGTGCTAGGTTTCGACCCAGGTTATAGAACGGGTTGTAAACTTGCCGTAGTTGATAAAACGGGTAAAGTATTAGATAGAGCGGTAATATATCCAACGATAAATAGCGATAAAAAGACGCAAGAAGCAAAAGTTATAATTAAAGGTTTAATCGAAAAATATAAGGTTGATATAGTTTCAATAGGTAACGGAACGGCATCTAAAGAATCGGAAATTTTCGTAAACGAAATCGTAAAAGACTATAAAGGTAAGGTTAGTTACATAGTAGTAAGCGAAGCGGGTGCATCGGTATACTCGGCAAGTGAATTAGGTAAAAAAGAATTTCCTGATTACGACGTAACCGAAAGGTCGGCGGTATCGATAGCAAGGCGTTTGCAAGACCCCCTTGCCGAACTTATAAAAATAGACCCTAAGTCGATAGGCGTAGGTCAATATCAACACGATTTATCAAAACAAAGGCTTGACGACGTTTTAAACGGCGTTTTAGAAGATTGTGTAAACAGCGTAGGCGTAGACTTAAATACTGCGTCGGTTTCTCTACTATCGCACGTTGCTGGCTTAAATAAAGGAATTGCAGGTAAAATTGTTGACTATCGTGAAAAGAACGGCAGTTTCGTAAATAGAAAACAATTATTAAAAGTTAGCACACTTGGTGAAAAAGCATATACTCAATGTGCAGGATTTTTAAGAATAGTCGGTGGTGAAAATATTTTAGATAATACGGCAGTTCACCCCGAATCTTACGACGGAGCAGAAAAACTTTTAAAAATGTTCAACTACACCGACGACGACGTTAAAAACTTAAAACTTTCTTGTTTAAAAGACAAGGTTGAAAGCGTAGGTTACGACGAAGTTTGTAAAAAATGTGGTTTAGGTAAAGATACGGTAATTGATATCGTAACTGAAATTATTAAACCGGGTAGGGACGTAAGGGATAGTTTACCACAACCTATTTTAAGAAGCGACGTAATGACGCTTGAAGATTTAAAAAGTGGTATGATACTTACCGGAACGGTTAGAAACGTAACCGACTTTGGTGCTTTCGTTGATATAGGCGTTCATCAAGACGGTTTAGTACACTTATCTCAGATAAGTGAAAAGTTTATAAAACATCCAAGCGACGTTTTAACGGTAGGTGAAATAGTCAAAGTAAAAGTACTTGACGTTGACGTTAAAAAGAACAGAATTTCGCTTACGATGAAAGACGTAAAATAAATATTGCAAATTATCTTGACAAGTTTGGTATGTTTTGATAAAATAATTGCATAATGTATTTACCAGTTAAGGAGGAATTATGAGTACGTTTGAAAAAGTAAAAGAATTATTAGTTGAAAAATTAGGTTTAGATGCAGATAAAGTTTTACCAGAAAGTGAAATTATTAAAGACCTTGGTGCAGATTCTCTCGACCTTGTTGAAATGTTATTTTCTTTAGAAGAAGAATTTGGAATTACCGTTCCTGAAGATAAGACTGAAAGCATCGCTACGGTACAAGATATAGTAGACATTATTGATTCTGCAAAATAATATTGTAAAATAAATTGTTTCTTTCAAAAAATTAACCTATCAAAATTATTTGGTAGGTTATTTTTTTTGCTGTTAAAACAAAAATTATTAAAAAACTTTACTTTACGTTTAAAAATAATAAAAAAATGAAATTATTAAAAGAAAGCGTTGATTAATTATATAGTTTATGATAGAATATATAAAGTAGGTGACAAAGTGAGTAACGGAATTAAAGAAAAACAAACTGAAAATCAATTTTTTACCATAGAATTTTTTGGTGTTACCCTTATCGTAACGACCTTGACTTTATTAGTTGCACTTATCTTTGGTGAAAACGTATTATTTGAATTAGGTAGCGAAATCCAATATTTTTTGTTGGGTGTTTTCGGCTACTTTTCTTATCCGTTACTTTTAAGTGTAAATCTAATCGGTTTTATGTTACTCTTTGGTAAAAGAATTCAAAATAACGATTCTAAGAAAACTATAAAAAGATTAATAATCTTTTTAATATTAGTTCTACTTTTATTAACGGCAATTACGGGATTAAAAAAGCCTAACGATTACGCCGAGTATTTAAATTACGCTTTTTTGCAAGGCAGGCAAGGTTTTTCCAATGCTGTTGCAGGTGGGTGGTTGTTCTCGATACTAGCATATCCTATCGTCAAGTATACCACTTACGTTGGGTCAATAATTATTTTGTCGGTAGCGTTATTAACGTACGTAGGCGTTATAATTAAAATTAAGATAAACGAAAGTGCCGTAAAAGAAAAAGAACCTGCAAGTGAAACTCAACAAACTACGCAAGTCGTTCAACCGCAAGTTATAGTAGTAAATCCACCGCAAAACAACGGATACGGACAACAATACGGCGTGCAACAATATGGTAGTCAACCTAATAATCAAACGCAAGGTGGATACGATACTGCCGTTAGGGAACGCAATATGCAAATTCTTTACGGCGATAAACCACAATATTACGATAGTTATCAAGATGGATATAATCAATCTTTTAGCCGTGATAGGCTTAATTTGTCGCCGTCTCAAAGTGATTATTCAACTCAAAATCCTGATTATTCGTTTAGGGGAAGTGTGTCTAATCCTATTTATAAACGTGATGATGCTCCGTCGTATACCGAAGAAGATAGAACGACAAGTTCGTCGCAATTATATCAAAGTCCAAGCGATTACGAAGAAGTTGTAGACGACGTTGACCAATACGAACAAGAAAGTCAAAGTGATTACGAAGAAGATTTTCAAGTTGATTATCAAGATGAAACCGAAGACGAAAAAGAAGGTCAAAATTCGTCTACTTCAAGTTCTTACTTTAATTCAATTAAAGAAACTAACAAAGACGATAATAATGAAGACGTTGACGATAAAATAGTTGAAGAAAGCACTATTTCTCAAACCGACGCAACTAGCGATATCTACGAGAATATACCAGCAAATTACAAATATTCTCCGCCACCTTTATCGCTTTTAGAAAACCCCGTTATAGCCGACAATAACTATCAAATAGAAGTATTTAAAGCCGAAACTAAAAACGTTATATTGTCAACGCTTAAAAATTTTGGTATAGAAACTACTATTGCAAGAATTTTCGTTGGGCCTGCCGTAACTAGATTTGATATAGTCGTTCCCGACAACGTTAGGTTAGAAGATATTACAAAGCAACAAAAGAACTTAAATCTTCGTATTGCCGCTAAAAGCGATATTCGTATGATAGCACCCGTACCAGGTACGTCATACGTTGGCGTAGAAGTTCCAAATCAAGTTGTTGAAACGGTAAAAATTAAAGACTTAGTCGTGTCTAACGATTTTTGTAACGCATCGCAAAATACTTTAACTTTTGCTCTTGGTAAGGATATTATAGGTAAACCTATATCTTTAGATATAGCCGAAATGCCACACGTTTTAGTTACAGGTACGACGGGTAGTGGTAAAAGCGTATGCTTAAACACTATGATTATAAGTTTACTTTATAAATATAGTCCACTAGATTTAAGGTTTATAATAGTAGACCCTAAATACGTCGACTTAGAGCCTTTCCATTGTATACCGCATATGCTTTTCGATACTATAATTGAAGAAGTTAAAACGGTAAGTGCAATGCTTACTTGGGCAGTTGAAGAAATGGATAGGCGTTATAGGGTATTATCTAATGCAAGGGCTAAAAACCTAAAACAATACAATATTCAAGCAAAACAAAAGGGCGAAAAGCCTATTCCAAGATTAGTAATTATAATCGACGAATTTGCCGATATAATGAAACGTGATAAAAAGGGTGTAGGCGATAAAATTTGTCTTTTAGCACAAAAAGCAAGGGCAGCGGGTATTCACTTAATATTAGCCGCACAAAGACCGTCAGCCGATATTATCGAAGGTCCTATAAAATCTAACTTGCCTTCAAGAATAGTATTCCGTGCAGCGTCAAGCGTTGACTCAAGGGTAAGTTTAGGTGAAATGGGTGCTGAAAAATTATTAGGTAAAGGCGACTGCTTATACAAAACTAACACTATGGCAACTTACGATAGGGTTATGGGTGCTTTCGTGACCGACGAAGAAATGTATAGCATAATAGACTACGTTACCGAAAACAATAAAGCCTACTTTGACAAAAATAGTTGGTCAAAGATTATGGCAACTTGTACTACTCCTGAAGATACCCAACAATCGTATGCTCAACAATCAACCGAAAGTGCAGATAAGATTGACCCAACTTATATTAAAGCCTTAAAAATAGGTATTGAATTTGGTGGGCTTTCTATATCTTTCTTGCAACGTAAACTTGCAGTAGGTTTTCCACGAGCAGGTAAGATTATAGACTGGCTTACGAATAACGGCTATATTTCTGTTGAAAGCGTAGGCGGTAAGAAAAAAGTTCTTATAACAAAAGAAGAATTTGAAGAAAAATTTGGTACTAATGATGAGTAATCTTAAAGATAAAAAAGTAGGTGTAATATCACTTGGTTGTGATAAAAATAGGGTTGATAGTGAAAAAATGTTAGCTATAGTCAACGAGCATTTTATCATTACCAACGAAATTGATAAAGCCAATGTAATAATTATAAATACCTGTGCCTTTTTAGAAAGTGCAAGGGCAGAGGCAATTCAAACGATATTTGAAATTAACGAATATAGGGAAAGTGGGGTTTTAGAAAAAATTATTCTAACCGGTTGTTTGCCTCAAAAATTTGCAAACGATATTTTTGAAGATTTGTTTGAAGTAGACGCATTTTTAGGTATTAACGATTACGACCTTTTATATACGGCAATTTGTAGCGTATACTTAGGCAATAGGGTAAATTTTGTAGGAAAAAATAAAAATTTTTATAAAAAAGAAAGAATTTTGACAACCGTATGTCACTATTCTTACCTTAAAATAGCAGATGGATGTAACAACAAGTGTACTTATTGTTTAATTCCAAAAATAAGGGGCGAGTATAATTCTACTAAAATGGAACTCTTAGTGGACGAAGCAAAAGAGTTAGGTGAATTAGACGAACTTATTTTAGTTGCACAAGACGTCACTAGATACGGTGTTGATTTATACGGCAAATCAATGATAGTTCCGTTAATAAAAAATTTAAGTAAACTTGAAAACGTTAGTAAAATTAGATTGCTTTATTGTTATCCCGATATGATAACAGACGAGTTAATTAGCGAAATTAAAAATAACGATAAAGTGATTAAATATTTAGATATTCCACTACAACACGCCGACGATAAAATTTTAAAATTAATGAATAGAAAGGGTAATGCTAAAGAATATCTTCAATTAATTGAAAAATTAAGGGTTGAAATTCCAAATATAGCAATTCGTTCAACATTTATAACGGGATTTCCTTGTGAAGACGAAAATGCTTTTAACAATTTAGTTAATTTTATTAAAAAGGCAAAATTTACTAATTGTGGATTTTTTGCTTATTCAAGGGAATACGATACACCGGCTTATAAATTACCAAATCAAGTTGAAGAAAGTGTAAAGTTAGAAAGGGTTAAAAAGTTATATTCCGTTCAAAAAACAATTTCTAAAAAGTTTTTAAAAGGCTTTATAGGTAAAGATATTGAAGTAATTTGCGACGGAATTGATTACGATAAACAATGTTTCGTAGGTAGGGCGTATTTTAATTGTCCAGACGTTGACGGCAAAGTTTATTTTACAAGTAACGAACTAGTAAACCAAGGCGAAAGATACCTTATCACTATTGATAGGTGTGATAGTTACGATTTATACGGAGGAGTAAAATTATGAATTTACCAAACAAACTTTCAATATTAAGAATACTATTAATACCTTTAATGGTTGCAGTTTTTTTAATACAAGCAATACCTTATAGATATTTAATCGTAGCAATTATATTTACAATATCTTCAATAACCGATTTTTTAGATGGATACATAGCAAGAAAATACAATTTAGTAACCGACCTTGGTAAGTTTTTAGACCCTATTGCCGATAAAATACTAGTTTTAACTTCGTTAATATTAGTAATGGCAGACCCAACTATATTATGCGGTGGTTTTGCGTCAACGGGTATTTTAACAAAAGAATACGCATTTTTACTTTATCAAATAAGTGGTGTAATAGGTGTTTCTATTATCGTTGCTAGGGAATTAATTGTTACGGTGCTTAGAATGATAGCGTCAAGTAAAGGTATTGTTTTATCAGCCGAAAAAGTAGGTAAAATTAAAACTTTTGTAACTGACGTTGCTATTTGCTTACTTTTCGTTGCTTGTCAGTTTATTACTACTAAATTTGGTGTAATAATATATTTTATAGCATTTGCATTGTACGTATTTTCAGTTATTTTAACCGCTTATTCAGGCGTATACTATTTAGTAAAAAATAAAGGTATGTTTAAACAATAATGGATTTAATTTATAAGTTGTTCGATACTCAAAAAATTTTAATAGAAGAATTTTTTAAAAAGCACGAAATTAAGTTTAAAATTGAAGAAAAAGACGGTGATTTTAAAGTTTTTATAAGTCAAAGCGATATTAGTGATAATAAATTTGACTTAATAAATAAAGATTTTTTAACTACCTTTTATAATAACGTTTACGCTGAAGAAGATATTTCAATTGAAGAACAATTAGTAAAAATATTAACGGTGCAAAATAAAACTATATCGGTAGCCGAATCCTTTACGGGTGGGCGTTTAGCCGGTAAAATTACTTCTGTAAGAGGGGCAAGCAAAGTTTTTTACGAAGGAATAGTAGCCTACTCAATTCAAGCAAAAATGAAAAGGCTAAAGGTCAAAAAACAAACGCTTGATAATTATAACGCCGTAAGTGGTCAAGTAGCCTACGAAATGGCGTATGGTTTAATGCAAGAAAAACAAGTTGATTTTGTTATATCAACTACGGGGATTGCAGGGCCTGATAGTGATGATAGTAATTTTCCCGTTGGTTTATGTTATATAGCCGTTGGGGGAGAAAAGAAAATTAAAGCCTATAAATTTAATTTTAAAGGCAGTCGTAGTCAAATAGTGTCAAAAGGGGTAAATTACGCATTGTTTTTGGCAGTAAAAGAATTAAGAAATCCCCATTTTAACGTGGTATAATAGGTTAAAACCTTATAATAAAAATAACGATAAAGGAAGATGAATATTATGGATGAAAAACAAAAAGCATTAGAGCAAGTTTTAACTCAAATTGAAAAACAATACGGTAAAGGTTCAATTATGAAACTTGGTGAAAACTCGAAAAACGTTGATATCGAAGTAATACCAACGGGTTGTTTAGCACTTGATAACGCACTTGGCGTTGGTGGTGTACCAAGGGGTAGAATAGTTGAAATTTACGGACCAGAATCTTCTGGTAAGACTACCGTAGCCCTTCATATTATTAGTGAAACACAAAAGAAAGGTGGTATAGCCGCATTTATTGATGCTGAACACGCATTAGACCCCTCGTACGCTGCAAAACTCGGGGTTAATCTTGACGACTTATACGTTTCTCAACCAGATACGGGAGAACAAGCACTTGATATAACTGAAAGTTTAGTAAGAAGTGGAGCAATCGATATTATCGTAATCGACTCTGTTGCTGCTTTAACTCCTCGTGCCGAAATTGAAGGTGAAATGGGCGACCAACACGTTGGTTTGCAAGCAAGACTTATGTCGCAAGCGTTAAGAAAGTTAACGGGTATTACTAACAAAAGTAAAACGTGCGTTATCTTTATTAATCAATTAAGAGAAAAGGTTGGCGTAATGTTTGGCAATCCAGAAACTACTCCTGGTGGTAAAGCGTTAAAATTCTACGCAAGCGTAAGAATTGACGTTAGAAAGGCAGACGCATTAAAAGGAACTGACGGTTTAATCGGTAACAGAACTAAGGCTAAAATAGTTAAAAACAAAGTTGCTCCACCATTTAGGACGGCTGAATTTGATATAATCTACGGCGAAGGTATTTCACAAGTGGGATGTATTATAGATATGGCGGTAGAGTATGGTATCGTAGATAAATCAGGTGCTTGGTTTAGTTATAACGGCGAAAAATTTGCACAAGGTAGAGAAAAAGCAAAAGATTATTTAAAAGATAACGACGATTTTAGAAATGAAATTGAATTAAAGATTAGACAGGCAATGTCAAAAGATAAAAGTACTTTAAGTGACGTTGAATAACAATAATAACGTTAAGTGAGTTTTCGCTTAACGTTTTTTTACATTATTATTTTTATTTTATAACTATATATTGACAATTTGTTAAATTTGATATACAATATATACATATTAAATGATTATTTCAAAGTTTTTGATATATTAGTTTAATAATTATTTACAGGAGGTCGTTTTAAATGACGAATTTTACAACCATCCTGTTACTTAGTTCATTTATTGACGTATTAATTCCTATCGGTGTAGGGGTTATTTGTTTAGTTCTTGGCCTAGTTATAGGTTTAGTAATCATAAAAAAGGCAAGAGAAAATAAAATAGGTGCAACTGAAAAGGTTGTTCAAGAAATGCTTTCAAAGGCAGAAGAAGAATGTCGTGCCTTAAAAAAGGAAGCAATTGTAGAAATTAAGGAACAGGAATTAAAATTAAGGCGAGATTTTGAAAATGAATCTCGTGAAAAGAAGGCAGAATTTCAACGCATAGAACAACGTCTTAATCAAAAAGACGAAATTCTTAACAAAAAAGACGCAAACTTATTAAAGCGTGCTGAAGAACTTTTACACGAAGAAAAAGAACTTGAAAAACGTAACGTTGAAGCAGAAGAACTTTTAGTAAAACTTCAATCACAACACGAATTGTTTATACAAGAACTCGAAAAAGTTTCTCAAATGACTCTTGAAGAAGCAAAACAAATGCTTATTGAAGAAATTAAAGACGATACTAGACGTGAAGTTGCAGGCTTTGTTAGAAATGCTGAACAACAAGCAAAAGACGAAGCCGATAAAAAGGCAAAAGAAATTATAAGTTTAGCAATTCAACGTTGTGCAGTAGACCAAAGTAACGAATTAACGGTTACGACTATCGCTATACCAAACGACGATATGAAAGCACGTTTAATAGGTAGGGAAGGTAGAAATATTACTGCTCTTGAAAATGCAACGGGTATAAGGCTTATTATCGACGATACGCCTGAAATCGTAGTTGCATCGGGTTTTGACCCCGTTAGACGTGAAGTTGCAAGACTTGCTCTTGAAAAACTTATTCAAGACGGAAGAATTCAACCAACTAGAATTGAAGAAACTGTTGATAAAGTTAAAAAAGATTTAGATAATATTATCAAAGAAGCAGGTGAAAACGCCGTATACGAAATGAACTTATTCGGTATTCACCCAGAACTTATTAAACTTTTAGGTAGACTTAAATATAGAACTAGTTATGGCCAAAACGTATTAAAACACTCGTTAGAAGTTGCTCATATTGCAGGTTTACTTGCACAAGAATTAGGCGTTGACGTTAACTTAGCAAAGCGTGGCGGTTTATTACACGATATAGGTAAAGCCGTTGACTTTGAAAACGAAGGCACTCACATTAATTTAGGTGTTGAACTTGCTAAAAAGTATAAAGAAAATAAGTTCGTTATAAATTGTATCGAGTCTCACCATGGTGACGTTGAACCAAAATGTATAGAAGCCGTTTTAGTTCAAGCAGCCGACGCTATAAGTGGCGTTAGACCGGGTGCAAGGCGTGAAATTGAATCAAATTACGTTAAACGTCTTGAACAACTTGAAGATATTGCAAATAGTTTTAAAGGCGTTGAAAAATCGTACGCTATTCAAGCGGGTAGAGAAATTCGTGTTATCGTAAAACCAGAACAAATTGACGATAGTCAAGCAATGTTTTTGGCAAAAGATATTGCTAAAAAGATTGAAAGTTCGCTTGAATATCCAGGTCAAATCAAAGTTAACGTTATTAGAGAATCTCGTAGCGTTGAATATGCAAAATAAATTTAAAAAGGTTGCAAATTGCAACCTTTTTTATTTTTTATTAAAAATTTGCTTAATTAATTTAAGTTTTAAATATTAAATTTTTAATTTATAAACAAATAAAATGTTATTTTAATAAATTTTCTT
>JAZRIP010000007.1:0-1662 GCA_045645345.1 Christensenellaceae bacterium | reverse complement strand
CCTTTTGTGGACACTCTAATTGTTTGTTTAGTGAAGAAGTCAAAGAACAACTTAAAAATATTCTTGTAAGCAATATAATAAAAAATCCCACCTGCAAGTTTTATTTAGGTGGGTATGGTGATTTTGACGGATTGTGTTTGCTTACTTTAAAAGATTTGAAAGCCGATTTTCCAGAGATTGAGCTTATATTTATTACGCCCTATCTTGATAAAAGTTACTCTAAATTAGAGTTCGCTAAATATCATTATGACGACGTTATCTTCCCTCCTCTTGAAAACGTTCCTCGCAAATTTGCTATCTTAAAGAGAAACGAATGGATGGTTGACGAAGCCGATTTAGTTATTGCGTACGTTACGTATTCTTGGGGAGGCGCGGCTAAAACATTAGAATACGCTAAGCGCAAAAAGAAAACTATTATTAATCTTGCTGAAAAAAACTTGTAAATAATTCCGACGTGTACAATGCGTTGTACAGTAAATTGTTGCTATAAACCTTAAAAAATTTTATAATATATGACACATGTTGTCATCTTTACTTTGATATAATGGTGACATAAACTAGAAAAGGACTAATATTGCGTATGAAAAACTCTTTAGTAAGATTTCAAGGTCAAGTAGTAACCGTTAACGTTAGCAACAACAGCATAGAAATAATTACTGAAAACGACGAGAAACTTGTTTTCGAAGCAAACAAAAACAACTTTTCTATTGATTATAACGTGGGTAATCTTGGAAGCGCCGTTTGTTTTGATGAAAACGGAAAACCATATTACCCTAACCAATTAGTAGGTAAGTTTGAAAACGGAAACACTTACTCTATTAGCGAACTTGACTACTGCACCTCTGTAAAAGGAAAAACTTCCGTTGTTCACGATAAAATTTTTCATGAAGTATTTATACAATTATCGGATGGTGAAGATGATTTTACTTACTGCGATATTTTACTTCAATCCGATAACATAACGGCAACCATAAACGGTCAAATCTTGCAAGCAAAAGAGCATAGAGTTTTTGCTGGATATTATACCCGTTACGATGGTTTTCCCTTCCTCGTCGTAGACGTTATTCCCAACCTTGAAACAAACGAAAAACTAGTTATATGTAAGAGGCAAAGACACAAAAAACACGATGACCCATACTTCGCTTTATCCTATGAAGAGTTTTGTAAAGAGGTAGAAGTTGATGGCGAGACTGTTAAAAAATATTGTCGAATGACGGGACATGAAAAGCTTCATCATCAAGTTATCGAAACGCTTATTGGAGATGGTTATCGTGGACCAATCAGACACGTAAAAAAGATAGACGTAATACGCGAAAGACGCCAAAGCAAAACCTATTTAGCTTATGCAAAAGACCTCTGTAATTGGTTTAAAGAAGACTATGAACGCTATATGTGTCGCAAAGAAAACAAGTCTCGCATCGGCGTTACAAAAAAAGAGTTTCAAATACTAGTAGAAGATTTATCTTTTATACAAACATGCCTAAAAACAACCTTATCGGACTATAAAAGTTATTTTTTGGAGCGCTTTAAGGAGAAAAAATCCATACGACAATACGCTAAAGACCATAATCTAAATCGTGGAAGCGTAGATTATATTCAAAAGAAATTAATCACTGCCCTTGCCAAAGCGCTTGAAGAAAGAGACAAGTCAGACGGAATAAA
>JAZRIP010000006.1:0-5679 GCA_045645345.1 Christensenellaceae bacterium | reverse complement strand
TAATTATTTATTTATTTTTAATTTAAATTTATATAAGGAAAAGCACTAATGAAATATCGTTTTAAAATCAATTTAATATTATGTGTTATTCCGTTTTTGCTATTAATTTTTTTATTTCCGTTTTCACAGCCTAACCAAGTAAAAGCAAGCGACGTAAACTACAATCAAAAAGTTGTAGCAGTCGTGTACGACGACTCAGGCTCAATGTCTGGAAGTAGGCATGGATACGCAAAATACGCAATGCAAGTTTTAATGTCAACGCTAGACGGTCGTGACCTTTTAAGAGTATTTCCTTTAAACGCTTCTGCATTTGACGTTGACCTAAAAAGCCAAGATAGAAATACCGTTGTTAAAAATAATGCTAACGGGCTTAATGCTAGTGGTGGAACGTATCCTACTGCAATAACCGATGCTGTTAACTGGTTTGCAAATAACCACGGATTAAATAAAAATTCAAACGTTGATGGAAAAGAATTTAAGTTAATCGTAATTACAGACGGGGCGTTTAACGGCGGTCAATCTACAAGCGATACCATTGGAACGAGAATATCTGGTTACGTAGGATTACAAACTTCATTTTTAGGAATAGGCTTAGATGGTCCAACGTATCGTGTCGATGAACTCGTTCAACAAAATTCTTCGGTAAAAGCGTACTACGCAGATACTGCAGACGAGATAGTCGACAAGATGCAAGAAATAACTAACGCAACGACAGGACGATATAAAATGTCAAAGGGAGTTACTTTTGATAATAATAACAAAAGCGTCGTTTACGTCGACTTAAACGAGTACAACTTTTCAATAGTTAGTTTAGGAGTTTTAGCACAAAGCAACGGAGCAAGCGTCGCTTTAAAAAGTATTGAAAGTGTGACGCCACTTACTAAGTCACGTGAGTGTAATTTGTCTTCGTCAACCGTAGGGCTTTACGGGTACTCGGCAATGATTTCTTGTTTGAGTGAAGATACTCATAAATATTTATATAAAGAAAAAATCAAGTTAGAATTTGAATCAGCACCAACAAACGTTTTAGTTTTATTAGAGCCTGCAATTAAATTATCTGCAACGCTAGAATATTACGACGGAAATAGTTGGGTAGAAATAGACGAAGAACACGTTAACGCAAACTTAAAAGTAAACGACAAAGTAAGAACTCGTTACAAATTAGTAGACTACAATACAAGTAATGACTTAACTAACGTTTTAAAAGACGTTGATATAAAAGTCTCATACAATAGAAAAGTTTACAAATACGACGATGCTATTAGTTTAGTAGAAGGTAAAAACGAAATTGCACTTTCCGTTTCTGTTAACATAAGTGGGGCGTATTACGTTTTATACAATTCGTGGGCGTGTGACGTAGAACTTGACCCGTCACAATTTAAAATAGTTACTGACGTTTTAGAAAACTACGACGGCGACGTTAATAAAGTAAGAATTGATTATTCAGTTTATTACGACTATTTATTATCAACGCAAAACGAGTTGTCGGGTAATAATAAAAAATATAGTTGGGAAATTTTAGTAAAAGACCCTGATGGAAACAACCTTGCATATCAAAGCGGAGTGTCGGGTGGAACTATTTCAATAATATTTAATAAGCAATCTGGCAAATACGGAAATTACGACGTTACTTTTAAAATAGTAAGGAACGAAAACTCAAAAACAAGATTTAGTAAAACTTCGATAGAACAAGGTTTAACTAAATTAGAGTTATCTACAAGCAACGATATAGAACTTACTAGTTTCGAGTTAAGAAGTAATCAAAATCCGTTTGAGTTTACTCTTACCGATAATCAAGTGCCTATTAATTTTAATTCAAAGTTAGTAGGGTACTCACTTAAAATTGACGGGGTAGATTTAACTGAATACGCTGAGATACAAGGTAACGTTTTAAAATTTATTCCTAACAAGAACATGCCTTCAATATTACAAAAGGTAAAAGAAAACGACGTAGTTTTAGAAGTTTGGTCGCTAAAAAATCCAAACGTAAATGCAAAAGCAGTTGCTAAATTAAACGTATTAGAATCTATATATAAAGTTGAGGCAATTCAAAACGACGATACTATAGTAGATATTTACGATTTAAAAAATTGTCAAACTAAAATTTATTATAAAGTTAGTGTAGACGGACACGATTTTACTAAACAAGAACTTGTTGACGGCTTAAACGACGGCTTAATTAACGTAGACTACAAAACGGCAGGTTGGGTGCTTTTATTACCAACGACTATTACTACCGAAGTAGTTACGATTAACGGTGAAGATTTAATATGTTTGTCAATAGGTAGTAACTGGGCGTCACCACTTGATAATTTATTTGCGTCGTTTATATTTACCGGTGATAAAACTTTAACGGTAAATTGTCAAAACGGCTCGGGTGATGGAATAATTACTTTATCGCACGTTAATTTCTTATCAAGAGTATGGCGTTGGCTCGTGATAATTACTACCATATATTTAATAGTACATACGTTACTTTGGATTTTAGGTTTCTTTATTGCTAAAAAGTTACCTAAAGGAGCAATGGTACAAATAAAATTTAATCCTGATAAACCTAAATTAAAAATAAGTGTATCAAGTAATTTAGTTAATACCGAATTAAAAACTATTATTTTATGGCATTTAAGAAGATATATTCCGTTTATGGAATTTAAAGACCAAGAATCCTTCTCTTGTTATGGTGTAACGTTACAAGTATTAGATAGAGAAGGAGTAATGGTACACAACAAATCAAGAACGATTGTAAAATTAGATTTAGACGACGACGATGCGTCTGAAGCAATAAGAAGATATAGAAGAAGTTGGCAAGAATACGTCGACGGCTCAAAACCTAGTTTAAAACTTACGTCGAAACAATTATTAACGCTTATAGACGATACGGGTAAAGACGTAAACATAGGTGCAGTGCTAGGTATAAGCGAAGACTATTACGCCACGAAAAATCTTAAAGGAAGAATTGATTCAATAATATTCTTCAAATTTATTGACTAATCACAATTTACTTAAATTTTAAGTAGAAAAGGAATAATATGAAATTAAAATTAAATTTACGAAAAAATTTAATAATATTATTTATGCTAATTCCGTTGGTATTATTTGCTGTTTTAATTTCATTATCAAGTCCAAAACAGGTTATAGCAGACGACGATGACGACTACGTTAGTAAAATTGTTGCAGTAGTGTACGACGACTCCGCTTCAATGAGAGATGACCGTACTCCTAATGGTAAATTTACATACGCTAAATATGCTATGCAAGTTTTAATGTCAACACTTGATAGTCGTGACAAATTAAGAGTATTTCAAATAAATGAATATAGCACTCATTCTTATTATAATACCGTTGTTGGTGAAGATTTTGACGTTGACCTTGAGGCTCCAGATAGGCAAGCGGAGGTTTCTAGTAAAATTAGTAAATTAACTGCTGACGGCTCGTATACGCCTTCTGCAAAAATAAAAACCGCACTTGAGTGGATGGAAGGTTTTGGCTTAAATGATTTAACAACCGTTGACGGTGTGGAATTTAAACTCATCATTATGACAGATGGTCAATACATGGAAGTTGGTTCATATTCTAAATATAAAACAACTAATGATTTAATAACCGATATGATATCTGGTTATAAAGGGCTACAAACTACGTTTTTTGGTATTGGTTTAGATCCAGATAATGCTACTTATAGTGTTGAAACAACTACTTCGGTAACGGCTTGTTACGCTAAGACTGCAAGTGCAATACTTACTAAAATGAACGAAATTACTACTTCAACTGCTGGGCGATACAAAATGGTAGACGGCATTACTTACGGCTCAAGTGGAAACAAAGTAGAAGTTGATTTAAGTAAATGTGGTTTTTCGGTAAAAAGTGTAGCGGTATTAGCACAAAGTAATAATGGAGCCGTAAGTTTAACTAAGGCAAGTTGTGATGCTCCTTTAATACAAAGCCGTGAATGTGGGTTGTCTTCTAAAAGCACCGTAAATGGAGTGCAAAGTTTATATGGTTATACGATGTTACTTACGCCGGATATTACTAACGATGCACCAAAATATTTAACTAATCAAAAAATTACGTTAGAATTTACGTCGGCACCAAGTGACCTATTAATTTTAGTTGAGCCTGCAGTTAAAATGGAATCAACTATGTTATATGAAGATTCTCAAGGCAACTGGAAAGAAATAAGCGAATTAGAAATTAATTCAACTTTAACGCCGGGGAAAAGGGTAAAACCAAGTTACAAATTAATAGACGCAGGTACTAATACTGACGTAACGTTAAGTTTTACTAACGTTAGCGTTAATACAACGTATACTTACGTAGATGGTGGGGTAACAATAACGAAAAACGAAACACCTTTTGAGTTAAAAGAAGGTAGGGGTGAAATAGCCCTTAAAGTTTCACTTAGCATAGGTGGTTCAAAACTTGAATTTTACGATTCGTGGGCGTTCGATATAGATAGAAACCCAGAAGATTATAAAATAATTTCAGAGTACACTACAGATAAGAATAAAGTAACAATAACTTATTTAATTATGTATTCCGGCGAATTTGTATCTAAAAATAATTTACAAGGAATTTATACTTGGGATACAACTTTAAAAGACCCGAAAGGCATTAATAAAACGTTAAATAGCACGGTAAATAATCAAGGAATTATATCCGTAACCTTTAATATGGATGAAGGTGTTTATGGCGATTACGTAGTCAATTTTGGAATAACAAGGGAAGAAGAAATTGATGGTAAAACGTATAAAAAATACAGGGGTAACGTAACCACCATAACAAAAGAAATTGAAACTTTAAGCCTAACTCCTGATAAAAATAGCATAACGTTAACAACTTATGATATTAAAAATAACGCTAATGCTTTTAACTTTACTTTAAAAGATTCAAAATATAACGAAGATTTGAACTTTAGTTCTGATTTAATTGATTATTCGTTTACTTGTGGAACTTTAGATTTAAAACCATACGCAACTATTAGCGGAAACAAATTAACTTTTAAACCAAGCAACGATATGGCTGACCAACTTAAAAAAGTAGGCACTCATACTTTAACGTTAAAAGTTTGGTCTAAAAGTAATCCTACTACCATTTATAGAACGACTACTGCAAAACTAGTTATAAACAAGACGGCAGTAACTATCGTAACAAACAAAACTAACGGATATAATGGCGACGCTAAAAAGGTAAAGGTTGATTATACCATATATGCAAACAACAAAGTCGTACAAGAAAGCGAATTAAAGGGTAGTAACGCAATATTTAATCTTTCAAATATAAAAGTTTACGACCCAACGGGAAAAGAAATTGCGTGTACAAACACTATAAGTGGTGGAACTATTTCGGTAATATTTGATAAAGAAATAGGTAATTACGGCGTTTATAAATCGCAAATAATGGTTGAAAAAATAGGCGATAATAACCCGATAACGTCTAGTGTTAACGTTGAATATTACATATCAAACTTAATAATAACTAATGGTACTAATACCGAAATAACGTTAAATCCTTATCAAATTGATAAAAATACTAAAGCCTTTGAATTTAGCGTAACCGATAACGGACATCCTATTAACTTTAATTCGGGTTTAATAGGGTACACGCTAAAAATAGGTAACGAAAACGTTACGAGCAAAGCAACGATTGAAAATAATAAAATAATTTACGTTCCAGATAGTA
>JAZRIP010000005.1:0-3898 GCA_045645345.1 Christensenellaceae bacterium | reverse complement strand
CAAGTGAAAAATTTGAGTTTTTAGATTCAGTTCCGTTCGTTGAGTATTGTCGTATTATGATTTTACCAGAACGTGACGGTAAGGCCGCTGATGAGTTTAAGGTTACAATTTTTAATAAATCTAAATACGTTAATGAGTTTGCAATAACGGTAAATAAAGAACAAGTATTTGGAAGTTACAAAGATTATTTTGAAGAAAACGTTGAACTTAAAAATTATAGATTAAGCGCTAATTGGAGCGAAGACGTATTAAATTACAAAGAAGCAGAAAATCTTGGCGTTTCTAAGATAATTGACGTAACAAACATAGATAATTTTTATTTCGTAACGGATACGTTAGTTGAAGATTCAAGTTTTTTATGTATATTTTTAGACGTTAACAATTATCTTGATGGGCATCAATACGTTAAATATTATAATCGTAACACAGGTGGTTTTTACGTTTATAAAGTAGATTGTACTAAATATTCTTACGTTATATTTAATTACGTACTAGGTGCAGAGTGTCATTTGTATCTTGATAAAGGTAACAATTAAAATGAAAAAATTTACTAAAATTAAAAAAATAATAACGGCGCTTATAGTGTCCGTAGCGGTATTTTTTAGCGGACAGGTTTTCCTGCCCGCTAATTTTTCGCACGTTAAAGCGGCAGAAGTAAATAATTTGATAAAATCTATTGAAAAATTGCCTGGAGATTATTATGCCAATGACTTTTTGTATCAACCAAGTTATAGTGGTTACTATTATAATAGTGAAATTTATAAAAATTTATCACCTTATCAATATTCAGTTAATAACAACTCTAACGACGCAAAACAAAATCCATTATCTAATGACGTTTTTGGCTGGGGAAGCGGAGCTAATATTTTGAATGATAATTATTCATTAGATACTTTAATTTATAGATTTGATTGTTTGGACCCTAGGTTTTTAGCTATGCCTTATGATTCTGGCGTAAGTTATCATACAAATAATTATGGTCGATATACATTTACTTTATATAAATGTAATAAAGATGGTGAAACAAGTGAAAAAATTATAGAATTATATATTGAAGTAAACCCTCATATCAATGCTTTTATTATTGCTATAAAAAGATATAAATTTGGTAGCGAAATGTTAGGAATTTCTGAATTTGGTCGTAACGTATTTAATGGCTATATCAATGGTAATTACGGCAATTATGATATTTATAAAAATATATATGATATTTGTCTAAAAGACACCTATTGTGATTGTGACAAATGTAAAGCTGAATTAGCTATGGAAGCTATAGAATCATATGATGGAACAATGAATGAAGATAATTGTTATTTTGATGTAGTTTATTATGAGCAATATTCTGAAATGGACTACTATAAGGGCCAAACCACAAATATAAATCTTCCTTTTTATGGCGAAGATTATAAGTTTTTTTATTTAATAGTAAGTGGATTAAATTCAGATGATAAATATAGTGATTATTACATAGATTTCACATGCGATGATGGAGTTAGTAATATAAGTGTAGATTATGCTAGTCCAATTTCCTCATCTATTGCATCAATTTATTCCGTTAGTGAGGATATGTATGAACGTGAGCATTTTAATTCAGATTTTTGTGATGTTGATGAAAATGTACAAAAACAAATTATTGATATCGTTAAAAATGGGAAATTAAGGGAAGTTCAAGTTTCATATTTAGTTCAAATAGGAAATACTCCTTTTGCTAAAAAAGTATCAACTTTTGTGAAAGTTCCTGTAACATTTAACACAATTAAACCAAGCGATGTGGCTCAAGCATTAGGTTTAGAAAGTTTATCTGTTGGCCAATCTCCGTGTTCTTATTTTGTTTTAGATTCTTCTGGCGTATATAATGCTTATTATCTAAAAAACGTATGGATTTCAAGCAAGGATGCTAATGGCAATTCATTAAATTATTTCTTAGATATCAATAAATCATATAAGGAATTTTATGATCCGTTTGTTGTTGATGGAATTTTCACTAAAGGTATGTATGAGTGGTTATGGTCAAGTATAATAAATGCTTATCCTGTTGTTGCAGATATACCCGATGGTCAATTATATGGTTATTTTGGTTACTGTGTTGTACCTTATACATATTCGCTTAATCAATTAGTATATGAGCTTTTTGACGGTATTGCTAATATGAATGGTATTCTATACCATTTTTCATATCGCCAAAACTTAACATATGATAATTACACTAAATTACTTAATGAATATCAATATGGATGGTTAGAAAAATCTTGGTATTCAGTAGCGGGCTTTGTTTCTGGTTCTGAGTATCCAGCTGACCATTATTTCTTTTATTGTGACGGCAAACAGGACAATGCTTATTTCGCTCATAACGGTGCCTCCGACATTACTGATAATCACGGCGCATTATATAATTCAGTTGAAGGAGTGATTGAGGGTGGATGGTTTGGCAAAATACTTGCGTTAATATTTCTTATTTTGTTAGTTGTTATATTTTCTCCATTTTTACTACCCGTTATAACATTTATATTTAAGATATTGTGGTTTATAATCAAAACAATCTTTAAGTTTATATGGTCGATTTTGACCTTTCCTTTTAGGTTGCTTAAACCTAAATAATAAATAAGCCCCGAAAAATCGGGGCTTAGAATTCAAAATAACTTTTCAGAGGTTTATATGAGTAAAAAATATTTAAGAAAAAATGAATTTAGAATAGACTTAAACCCTGCTCATCGTGGTAGTAATGGAGAAAATCACCCAGCTTATATAACAGCACGTAAAGGACATAAATATAAAGCTAATACTATAACTCACGCAAGAGTTGTTGATGGTTATGACACTTTAGACGTAGGAGAAAACCCAAATAAGTTAAGTAAAGACAAACGCAATTCTAAAGTTTCTCCACCATTTTGGCAAGGCGAAAAAAGTTTTAGTGAAGATAAACTTTCTAATTTTAGATTTAGTAACCAAAGCAGAAAGAAAATTAGAAAGTATAATAAAAAATTTACATAAAAAAAGAATTCAGTTCCGAGATGCGTCACCGCAATGAATTGCCTTTTGGGCTGAACTGAATTCTATAATTATTATATGCAATTTTAATAAAAAAGTCAACAAAAATTTTAGGAGAAAATTATGAGTGAAATTTTAACGTTAGTTTTAACCACTATATTCGTTTGTTTAATACAAACTGCATTTCATTACGTAAAGGATAAAATCGTAAACAAAACCAAAGTTAGAAAGGAAAAGTATAAAAAGTAATTATGAAAAAATTAAAGAATTTAGGCTTGGTTTTATTAGGTTTAATTATTATTGCCTTTATAGGTTATTGCATTTTTACAGCAGGTAGAATTTAATTTATGAAACGATTCTTTATAAAATTAAAAAAGATACATTATTTTCATTACGTAAACGTTTTAATAACGTTAGGTTTTTTAGCGTTAACCGTATTCGTATTTAACGACGTATTTATTAGGTTTAAGGAAAGTTTTATAGACCTTTGGACTTCATTATGCTTTTACTTTGCACAATTATTTGAACTTGATTTTGGCGTAATTCCGACCATAAACGAGTTTTCTATTATCCCTATAAAACCTTTATTTGGGCTCCCTGAAACGTGGGAAGAATTTTTAGTATTATGGGACAAGTATTGGTTGCTTTGGGCAACTACTGAAAATTTACAAGCGTATACGCTATATTTAGCCGAAGTTCTATATAACGTTTCAAGAATACTTTTATTAGTAGTGGTTCCTTTAGTTATAGTTTTAATTGTTTTGTTTAGGCGTTATTTAAACACTCAAAATAATAATTATAACGTTGATAGTAAACAACTTAAAGCTTATAAAAAAATAAGCGCAAAAGTTTTTACGCCTATTAAAAATTTTATTCAATCGTATATAAACTTTACTAGGGCTAACAGCAA
>JAZRIP010000004.1:0-3477 GCA_045645345.1 Christensenellaceae bacterium | reverse complement strand
GATAGAGAATTTTGTTCTCTGTATTTGATAAGCTTAATAGAAATTCGCATAAGGTCTTGAGCCATTTTTTAGGGTTGTAATGCCCGTTGCTTGTAATAACAGTTTTGTAAATAGGTTTCTTCATAAATTTTTTCTCCTTTTAATTAAATAGTTTTGTTTTTTGTCCAGTGGACGAGGGGAAAGGTGGGTATCCCACTTTCCAAGTTGTAAAATGCGGGGGAACTGCATTTTCTTAGCCTGCTACCGAAAACCTTTATTTGGCTTCCGTGTAGCTTCTTAATTTGCTTGCTACCAAATTGCATGTTCTATCTCCTTTCGGTGTTCAAGTATCTTGGTTAGACTTTTACAATTTTTATAGCCGCTATAATCTAATCCAACGTCTAAAGGCGTCCAATCTTCGATACCGTCTAAAAGATGCTTGTTGCTTTGATAAAGGTCGTTTACAATATGAGGATGCGATTTTATAAAGCCTTCGAAAGAGAGGATACATTCGTGTTTTTCCGTTCGACTATCGATTTCTTCGTCAGTAACTTTAACACGTTCGGTTTTACCACCTTTCTTACCACTTGTTGCACGCAGTTTCGAGAGTTCTAATTTCAGTTTTGCGAACTCAAAAAAACCGTCTACTGGTGGTTTTAGTTTGGTAGTTTGCTTGCCGTCGAACGAGTAGGTGCAAAGCGCTCTTAAATAAGCGCCGCTGTCTTCGTCGTTCATCAGTTTGATGGCTTTATAATACACGTCTAAAAACGCAAAGTGGAGCATCTTTTGGTTATACTTTTTAGGAACTTTACCTTGCGCTTCAATGCGTTTAACTTCGGTAAGTTCAGACAAAATACAAGCCTGATAATAATCCTCTTGCGGCGTTTTAGGCGTAGCCATTGGTACGTCGTCAAAGACAAAGGCACAAACGGCTTTTATGAATCTTCCAATTTCTTCGTCTTCGGCGTTCTTGATTACGTTCCAATACATATTGTAGAACGTAAATCGGGTTAATTTGTTTGCCATAATTTCCTCCTTTTTAATTTATTTGCAGAACGTTTATAGGCGCATTTGCATTGCCTTTTTAGTAGCACATAAGCACCACCTCCTTAACTAAATTTTTATCCCTTCACTATTAATGGACACTTGTGAGTGTTCAGTTTAGGTTTTTCTAAAAAGTTCTTCCACTATATATCTCTAATTTTTTTGATAAAAAACAACCATTTCTTATCAACGGGTAGATAATTTTTTTGCTTTCCACTTATCAAGCGGTTAAAACGCTGAAAATATTCCACTTAAATTTATCCCTTCACTTACCCAAGGACACGAAACTCGAAACGACATAATTTTGTCATAAATCGCTTGTTTTCGATTAACACCCTTCACTACTAAGGGACATTTAAATCGAAACCGCATAAATTTGACATAATTTGATATTTTTCCTTTCTAATATCCTATTGCACAATTTTTTGAACGTTGGTCCGCAAAAATTTATGTTTTTTAATAAGTCCCTTCAAGTGGTAGGCAGAAGCGTTAGCAGGTAACATAAATTTGACATAAAGTCCGTTTGCTTCTTATTTATCCCCTCAAGAGGTAGCCAGCTTGATTCGATAGAAACATAAATTTGACATAGTGATTAAAGAGTGGTCCTTATCAATCCGTTCACCTAAAAGGGTGATTGATTAGAAAAGGCATAAACTTGACATAGGAGAGCAATTAATCCCTTCACTTTTAATCCCTGAATTCGATAGGGAATACATAAAAATGACATAAAAAAAGACGATTGCTTTTAACAATCGTCAAAATTAAATTCAGTTGAGTTCGGGTCTAGCAGTCGTTTTATTCCGTCTGACTTGTCTCTTTCTTCAAGCGCTTTGGCAAGGGCAGTGATTAATTTCTTTTGAATATAATCTACGCTTCCACGATTTAGATTATGGTCTTTAGCGTATTGTCGTATAGATTTTTTCTCTTTAAAGCGCTCTAAAAAATAATTTTTATAGTCCGATAAGGTTGTTTTTAGGCAGGTTTGTATAAAAGATAAATCTTCTACTAGTATTTGAAACTCTTTTTTTGTAACGCCGATGCGAGACTTGTTTTCTTTGCAACACATATAGCGTTCATAGTCTTCTTTAAACCAATTACAGAGGTCTTTTGCATAAGCTAAATAGGTTTTGCTTTGTCGTCTTTCTCGTATTACGTCTATCTTTTTTACGTGCCTAATTGGTCCACGATAACCATCTCCAACAAGCATTTCGATAACTTGTTGATTAAGCTTTTCATGCCCAGTCATCCGGCAATATTTTTTAACTGTTTCGCCATCAACTTCTATCTCTTTACAAAACTCTTCAAAGGATAGAGCGAAGTAAGGGTCATCGTGTTTTTTGTGCCTTTGCCTCTTACATATAACTAATTTTTCGTTTGTTTCAAGGTTAGGGATAACGTCTACGACGAGAAATGGGAAACCATCGTAACGGGTATAATATCCAGCAAAAACTCTATGTTCTTTTGCTTGTAAAACTTGACCGTTTATGCTTGCCGTTATGTTGTCGGATTGAAGTAAAATATCGCAGTAAGTAAAATCGTCTTCACCATCCGATAATTGTATAAATACTTCATGAAAAATTTTATCGTGAACGATAGACGTTTTCCCTTTTACAGAGGTGCAGTAGTCAAGCTCGCTAATAGAGTATGTGTTGCCGTTTTCAAATTTGCCAACAAGTTGGTTAGGGTAATATGGGTTTCCGTTTTCATCAAAACAAACGGCGCTTCCAAGATTGCCCACGTTGTAATCAATAGAGAAGTTATCCTTGTTTGCTTCAAAAATAAGTTTCTCATCATTTTCAGTAATCATTTCTATGCTGTTGTTGCTAACGTTAACGGTTACTACTTGACCTTGAAATCTTATCAATGCGTTTTTCATAGTGTAAATAGTCCTTTTCTAGTTTATGACACCATTATATCAAAGTAAAGGTGACAACATGTGTCATATATTATAAAGTTTTTTAAAATTTATAGCAACAATTTACTGTACAACGCATTGTACACGTCAGGATTATTTGTAAGTTTTTTCGGCAAGATTAATGATAGTTTTCTTTTTGCGCTTAGCGTATTCTAAAGTTTTTGCAGCGCCACCCCAAGAATACGTAACGTAAGCAATAACTAAATCGGCTTCTTCAACCATCCATTCGTTTCGTTTTAAGATAGCAAATTTGCGTGGAACACTTTCAAGTGGAGGGAATATAACGTCATCATAATGATATTTGGCGAACTCTAACTTAGAATAATTCTTATCAAGATAGGGCGTAATAAATATAAGCTCAATCTCTGGAAAATCGGCTTTCAAATCTTTTAAAGTACGCAAACACAATCCGTCAAAATCACCATACCCACCTAAATAAAACTTGCAGGTGGGATTTTTTATTATATTGCTTACAAGAATATTTTTAAGTTGTTCTTTGACTTCTTCACTAAACAAACAATTAGAGTGTCCACAAAAGG
>JAZRIP010000003.1:0-8039 GCA_045645345.1 Christensenellaceae bacterium | reverse complement strand
GTCTCCTATTGCATTATACGGAGGTTTCGTTACGTCGATTTTGTTTTTATTTTTACTAGTAACGTATTTTTCTTCACCTATAAACTCTTTTTCTTCGCCTTTTTCGTTTAATAGCGTTACCTTTACGCTAAATTCTTGCTCGCTTTGTAAATTATAAAGTTCATAGTGCGTCTTTTCGGCATAAAAAGTTTCGCCGTTTACTTGCACTTTATACTTGTCGCCTTTTATATAACTTTTTGCTCTGTCCCAGTATAAAGTTATTTCGTCATTAAATACTATTGCGTTTAACATTTTGTACCCTTCTTATTTTATATTAAAATTAGTCACCGTAATAGGATTTCTAGGCAATGCTACCTTTTCAAAACGTGATGCACCTATTATTTTTTCATAAATATCAAAATCTGGAGCATCGTTATTAGAACCTATTTCAGTTCCGTTTGCATAAAAAATTTCGCTACTAACTTCACTATTCATATAGTAATTTAACGAATTTACATAACCAGTTTTGTCGCTGTTTAACTTTAAATTACCGGTAGTTTCATCTTTATCGCCCAAGTAACGCATAAAAAGTTGACCATTTACACCTTCTGCTTCGTTATCTACTATACTCGTAAGTGTTTCTAAACTTTCATCGTCAATTTTACCAAACACACTATAACAAGTTCCGTCGATAGCGTCGTCCGTTAACATAATAGCAAATTTATACGTTGCAGTGTCGTAACTTAAATATTCAGCCTCTTCTTTATTGTCTTCATTACGAAGCATAACTAAACTACCTGCTTGTGCTTTATACGTTCCTAATACGCCGTTTTGCTTAAATTCGCCTTTTAAAGTAGAAATTTCTCTTATAATATCTTTGTATTCGCCGTCTTCATAAGTGAACGCACCAAATTCTAAAAGGCTATATTCGTAATCAATTACAACGGCTGTATTTTCATAAAATCCGTCTTTTATAAGACTAAGAATTCTTTGAGTTGTTTGCGTCGTTACGTTGACAGTTAAAGATAACGTCGAATCTAACGTTTTATTAACACCATCTTTATCTTGATAATTAAAAGTTAAGGTAACGTCTTGCCACTCATAGCCTTCTTTGATATAAGTACAAGCCGTCATTGACGCCATTATCATAATCGTCGTTACTAAAACTACTAGTTTTTTAATAAAATTCTTCATAAAATTCTCCATTTAATATATTTAGCGACTTTTCGTCGATTATTTACCCACCATAATTGTAAATTAAGTAAAGTAGTCCCCCCACTACGACCACACCAGCAACAACGCAAAGTGCAACTTTTAGTGGAGATATAGGCGTCTTGCCCGTAACCTTACCCGTATTGCCGTTTACGTATAAAGAATACGTCTTTTTTCGATAAGTGTAATTTATTATGTAAACGGGTAGCATAACGTATTTGTACGTCACCGAACTATGCGTAGTACTTACGTTTAGGTACGATACAACGTCGTAACTATACCTACCTAAAATTTCTTTACGTAAAATGCTATCCATTATATTTTTTGCGTCTCCCCAGCTTGTAGGAAGGTCTTTTTCGTGCCTTTTTGCAACGTAACCAGTTAAAAGTTTTTGTTCAAACTCAACTAAAGTGTTTATATCGTAAGGCATTAAATTTTCAAGCGTTTTTTGAGAGTAGGTAGACGTGGTGTTAACCATAATATCGTCAAACGACCTTGTAAAAGTTCCTGAAATATTACGCCAAACTATATACGTTTCAGTTCTTCGGTTTTTACCCGAGCCAACCGTTCTGGTGTACCGCTTACCTATACGGCCAACGTAGTTAGAAACGGTCACGCTATCAAACGTAAAACAAGGCTGGTACACGCCCCTTACGTTTTCTGCTCTCAAATATTTTTTAAACTTTCGTGGAGCAAAAAATTTTTTCTTTGCCCATAGCAACGCATTTTCAACTGCTTGTTCTTGCGTTAAAACAAAAGGATAAACAGCGTTTGGTTTTAGCCCTAATAAATCTTCACACTTTACAACGTGTGGAGTTTCGCAATAAGGACAAGTCGTTGCGTGTGTTTTGCTCGTAACGACGACTTCTGCCCCACAATTTTCACAACGATAAAGGCTTTCTTCTTGACTCCATTGTTCAGCGTGAGCAAAAGCGTCTATTAAGGCAAGTTCTATAACGTCTTTACTTGTTTGAACGTCAACAATGCTTTCACAATGTTCACACCTTAACGCTTGGTGTTTTGGAGAAAAAGACATATTTCCCCCACAACTAGTACACTTTGCCGTTATGGTATTAATTTTGTTTTCTTTTTGAAAAGTGCCGTTAACACCTTTATCTTCACTCATTTGTAACCTATGCTTTGTTAAGTTCTTCTAAAAGTTCTTCTAAATCAATTCCGTGAACTGCCGCAGCCGTTTCAACCGGTTCAGCAGCGAACATACACGTTAAACAATGCATTCCGTATTTATCAAAAACTTCTTTTGCCCTAGGATTAATATCTAAAACGTCAATAACTAAAGTATCTTTTGTGATTAATTTTTTTTCAGCCATAATTTTACTCCTTTAATTTATTTTTTGCCCACACGACGGACAAAATTTAGCACTATCGCCAACTTCTGCCCCACAATTAGTACAGAATTTTTTTACGTTTAATTTAGTTCCGCATTCACTACAAAACTTTGCCGTAGCACTTATAGTTGCACTACAAGACGGACAAGTTTTAGTTGCCGTTTGTTTAGGTTGTTCTTGCCCTTGACCTTGCATACTATCAACGAACATTTTTCCCATAGCAACGCCTGCACCCAAGCCAACGCCCGTTCCCGCCATACCGCCAGAAGGATTTTTTGCCGCTTCTTTTAAAGCCTCTGCAGCAGAAACTTTTAGTAAAACGTCAGTCTTGTCACCTAAAATACCAAGTTTTGACCTTTCGTCTAAAGCCTTTTCAACTTCTTCAGGAACAGACATATTTTCAATGAATAAGTTAGTAAGTTTTAAACCTAACTTGTTAAACTTGTCTTGCACCGACCTTTTTACTATTTCGTTAAACTCTAAAGTGTTACCTGCCAAGTCTAACGCTGAAATTTTGCTTTCGCCAAGACAGTCGGTTAAAGCAGAAATTAACATAGTTTTCAAAAACGATTCAATATCGTCGGTTGTAAAAGTACTTGAAGTGCCAATAAGTTCCCTTAAGAACACGTCGGGCATATCAACTTTAAATGCAAACGCACCAAAACCCCTTACCCTAATAACGCCAAACTCTGGGTCACGCATTAAGATAGGCGATTTCGTACCCCACTTAACGTCGGTAAATTGTTTTGTGCTTATAAAATAAATATCTAACGTAATCGGTGTTTCAAAAGCGTATTTCCACGCTGCTAGTTTAGTTAAAATAGGAACAATATCAGTCGAAAGGTCGTATAACCCAGGACCAAAAACGTCGGCAATTTGACCTTTATGTACAAATATAGCACATTGCGATTCCCTAACCGTTAAGGTTGATCTTCTATTAATCTCTCTACCTGCGTTTTCAAGTGGATATTTGTAAACAATTAAATTTTTATAGTTGTTAGACCATTCAATATTTTTTCTAAATAATGCCATAAACTCTCCCCTTATGAAAAATTATTTATTATATAAATAATAAACGCTTATTAGTTATTGTAGCACACATTGTTGTTTTTTACAACAATTTTTACAAAATAATAAGCGTATAAGTATTTTTGTCTATTTTTTAACTTTTAAAACCTTTAGACGTTTTTGTTTTTTTCAGTAAACTGAACTCCCCTAGGCTCTATATTTGAAGAAAATACGATTTGCGTTCTTGTTGGACCGAATTTTTGTAACTCCATAACGAAAGTATCTAATTCTTGCGTAGTATGGAATACTGTTTTTAAATGCATTGAAAATTCACCCGTAACGAAATTACACTCTACCACGTTTTTAACGTTTTCAACGTAAACGGAGAACTGCTCTTTCTTTTCAGGTGGAATTACGACGTCGATAAACGCCGTAATGTAATAGTTCATTTTTACCATATCTATCGTGGCGTGATAGCCTTTGATAACTCCAGTTTTTTCAAGCCTTTCAATACGAGAAGAAACTGCAGGTGACGATAAAAAAACTTCTTTTGCAATATCTTTAATTTGCATACGTGCGTTTTTTTGTAAAAAATTAATTATTTTAATATCAATTACGTCTAATTTAATCATAAACTCTCCTTACTTTAGTAAAAATAAACTTTCTTTATTTAATAATACAACGCCAGTACGCCGTTTGTCAACTTAATTTAATTAAGTCGCTACTATATTTTTACCATATTTTTCTATATTTGACTAAAATAAAAGACACGCCACCTTTCACAATAAGCAAAATTTAACGTGTCTTCTTTATTTTTTTAGTTTCATATTTAAAAATATTATGATATAATGTAATAAAAATTTTAAAACTATACACACATAAAAACGAGGTGAAAAATGAAAAACTGGGAATATTTTGAAAAAACTTGCGTTGAGTTTTTGGCAGCTAATTTTGGAAAATACGCTAATTTTATTCCGTTAGGCAAAAGCGATTCAACAGTAACGGATATTAAAGTTGAAAAAAACAATAAACACTTTTATATTGAGGCTAAACACGCACCTGCTCAATGTGGACAATTTGTTTTATTGCCAAATTATGAAAAGAAAGAGTTTGAATATAGCAAAATAAACCATGTAAAACCAAACTCTTTTTCTTCTATAATAATTAGTTATTTAAATAATAATTTTGATGAGTTTTGCAATGCTGGCACAGCAGGAAAAGAAATAACGTTTAATGGTTGCGACAAAGTTTTTATTTCTTGGATTTTAAATATGTATAAGGAAAAAGGTGTTAAATTCTTTATCACAAATAATCACATTATATTTCCATTATTAGAATTTCAGGAATATTTCAACGTCTCAGCAAAATATAGAACCAAAAAAAGTGGCTCTAGCGTTGTTGGTAATAAATATGTTTTTAAAGTGGTTGAGTTTCTTAAAAAGTTTTTTCCTTTTGTTGACATAAAAACAACGCCTAATAGGGTGTATATTCATTCAAACAACGACTTATCCAACTATAAATTTATTATAGAAGAACATGAATTTTTTATTTCTAAACGAGATGGCTATTTTGAAATACGAAAACTATCGAAAACATACAACTCAAACGTAATATTTTCAATCACGTTAAAAGGAACTAAAAACGGTATATCTTCAATAGATTTTATTAATGAATTAATTAAATTTTAAAAAATTTACGTATTCCTTCAACGCAAATTTGTAAGTAGCGATATAATACTTTCCTATAGGTAAGTTGCCGATATGGCGACTTGCCATCTCTTCGTTGTTGCCGCTTTTTTTAAAAAGATTTAATACACTTTTACACTTGTCTTTCTTGTATTCTTCATCTAAATCGCAATCGCTCAACGAATGCTCAAATCTTTTTAACCGAGAAACACAATCACTACACAATTTTTTAGGCGTGTTTTTATTAATCAGCCAATTGTAGAAATCTAATTCTCTCAATTTATCTTCCCCCTAATTTTTCTCCTATTTCTATACCGATGTATTGTAAAACATCAACGACTACCGAATTGCCAAACTGTTTATATGCTTGATTTTTATTTTTTGACATAATGTAAGAATCGGGAAACCCCATTAATCTTGCACACTCTCTTTGATGTAATTTTCTTGGTTTGCCATTTACTAAATAACCACCAGTTCTTGCAAATACACCTCCTCCGTTAGCCGATAACGTGATGGCTATTCCTTTTGTGCTGTATATTCTTTCGCCTTGTCCTCCCTTATTAACAACTCCCAAACGTATCGATTTATTGCTGCTTATATTATCTTTTTTATCGTTATAATATGTATCGTCTCTTTTTACATATAACCCCGCAACAAGTTGTTCGTCTTTTAATAAAATATCTTCAACGTGTTTTTTCAACACAAAAGTTCTTGGAAAACCAAATTCGTTAACATCTAAATCCTTTCTAAAACAAACCATATAAATTCGTTCTCGCTTTTGCGGTATTCCGTAATCTATTGCATTTAAGACTTTATAATAAAAATTATAACCAAGTTCTTCCATAACCGACTTAACAACTTTTAGTGTGTTTCCCTTATCGTGCGTAGCAAAATTTTTAACGTTTTCCATAAAAACTATCTTCGGTTTTTTTTCTTTAACTATTCTTGCGACATCAAAAAATAATGTTCCTCTACTATCGTCAAAACCACGTTGTTTCCCACTAATAGAAAAAGCTTGACAAGGAAACCCCGCACACAGAACATCATGATCTGGTATAGATTTTTCATTAATCTTTGTTATATCTCCATTAGGAATTTCTCCAAAATTGTTTTTATATACTTCTTGAGCATGCTTATCCCATTCACAAGAATAAACACACTTAGCTCCTAAAGATTCTAGTGCTAATCTAAATCCCCCTAATCCAGCAAACAAATCAATGAAAGAATATCCGTTTAAGCTTTTATTTCCAACCTCTATCATTTAATACTCCTTTATTTTACAATTATAGCGCAAAGCGCTAAAAAAAACAACTGTTTACCATATTTTTCTATGTTTGACTAAAATAAAAGACACGCCACCTTTCACAATAAGCAAAATTTAACGTGTCTTCTTTATTTTTTTAGTTTCTATTCAAAAATTACGTTGTCCATTACTAAGCCGTCAACCCTTTCAAAACAAACTTTTGCAGGCTCGTTATTCATATCTCTTTTTAAAATACAATTTTTAATCGTAACTTTTTTAACGTGATGTCCTTCGTCGTCCATTCCATCAAACGACAAACAAGGTACGCTATAAGTTCTACCCGATTCCTCAGACGAACTGCCCGTAAAAATTGAGTTTTCAAAATAGAAGTTTTCTAAATAAGGTTTTTCGTTAGCACCCTCGCCATCGTCGTTACAATTGTATTTTGACGTTATTACGGCACAACCCAGAACACTATCGTAAACGAATAAATTTTTAACGTAGCCACCACGTTTTTTGGTAACCTTAACTCTTATTCCTAACTCGATTTTTGTTATGTCGCTATCCCAAATATATACGCCGTCAATACCGCCAGACATTTCACTACCCAACGCAACCGAGTGTCCACAAAAAACTTTTATATCGAAAATTTTAATATTTTTAGTCGGTCTATTAATAACGTTGCCTTCTGGATTTTTACCAGATTTTATTGCAATACAATCGTCACCCGTATCGAATACACAGTCAAACACCGTGCAGTTAGTTGAACTATCTGGATTCCAGCCGTCGCCGTTAGAAATACCTTTTGACGTGATTGAACATCTGTTGGTTATTATATTATCACTATAAATAAAATGAATATTCCAAGCAGGGCCTTCAAAAAATTCTATATTACTCAAAATTATATTTTGGCAGTTGCTCATATTAACGAGCCTGCCCCTTGGTCGACCTGGAATAGTGTCAAGACTTTCACACTCTTTAATCTTTTCGCCAAGACTTTCCATATATTCTTTAAGCAAAATGCGTTCAGTTTCTATTATGTCTTTTCTTAATACAGCACCACCGCCACGAATTTGACCACCACCACGAATTATTACGTTTTTGCAGTTGTAGCCCCCGTTTCTATCTAATTCGCCCATATTGATTACCGATTGATAACAATATAGTTCAGTTCCTTCAAATCTGCTCCATATTTTAGGTAAATAATCTTTATGGCTTGTCGTTCCTTGTATTACTGCTCCCTTTTCTACGTAAAGTTCGCTATTTGAGTGAAGTCTTAATCCGCCTGTTAAAAATACGCCCTTTGGAATATATATATAATCGTTTTCGGTACAATCGTCAAAAGCCTTTTGTAACGCCGTACGATTATTAGTTACTCCGTCTCCTATTGCATTATACGGAGGTTTCGTTACGTCAATTTTGGTTTTATTTTTACTAGTAACGTATTTTTCTTCACCTATAAACTCTTTTTCTTCGCCTTTTTCGTTTAATAGCGTTACCTTTACGCTAAATTCTTGCTCACTTTGTAAATTATAAAGTTCATAGTGCGTCTTTTCGGCATAA
>JAZRIP010000002.1:0-73827 GCA_045645345.1 Christensenellaceae bacterium | reverse complement strand
TGATAGGTTGGTAAAATCCTGTTTCTTCGGGAAACAACCAAATTACTTCTTTGCAACCATTGGCGGTAAAAAGTTTCGTTAATTCCTCTCGACGAGTCGCTCTGTATTCACATTCAAATTTGTTGATTTCCAAGGTTTCTTTGTCATCAATGATATACTGCGTAAGTTTATAGCGGTCATCATTCCATATCCAAGTCTGAAACGATACTCGTTTGCCTTTTTCAGTTTCGTAGATATATGGCGGAGAGTATGGCGGTTTGTCTTGAAGCAAAGCGTCATAATCTCGAATACTTCCGACAAAAATACCGTTTTCTTTGATTTGATTTACAATGCTTTTTACGGCTCTGCCCAAATCTTCGTTTGAAAGCATATGCGGTAAAGCGTTATCCATAGCAATCACAATATCGAATTGTTCTGAAAAAACATCCGATAATGCACAGAAGTCAGCATTTTCAAAGCGAATTTCTACATTGGCGTTTGCCGCTCTTGCTTTTGCTTCGGCTATTTCACCATCACTTATATCAGATGCGGTAACATCATATCCGAGCAATGCAAGACCTATTGCTTGCGTACCTATTCCGCACGCACAATCAAGAATGCTTGTAGTTTGATCAAAATTGAATTTTTGAAATATACCTTGCAACAATACGGCTTGCTCCTTCGTTGCGGCTTTCCAATCAAGGAATAACTTATCGTAATGAGATGCCATATTGTCATAAAACTTTTGTATTATACTCATTTCATTATCTCCGTCAAATTCTTATTTATCGGTGAGTTTATTGTACTACAAATTAATATTTTATGCAACTTGTTATGCGTGGCAAAAGAAAACTCGACTTATTAAAAGTCGAGTTTCTGTACTATTCAATTTAAATCCCTATGAGTGACGCTATTACCGGAATAGCGTGTTTTTTGTTGTTAAATATTAATCTTTTTTATATTTTTTAATAAATTGTTCACCATTACCATATTTTTCGTAAACGTAGTCCACGTCTTTGTCACCACGACCAGAAAGGTTTACTAAGATTGAGCCAGACGGATGGGTTTTAGCGTATTTAATAGCGTAAGCAAGTGCGTGTGAACTTTCAATAGCAGGAATAATTCCTTCGTATCTAGAAAGCAAGAAGAAGGCTTCCATTGCTTCGTCGTCACTTGCAGTAACGTAGTTAACTCTTTGTTTATCTCTTAAATAAGCGTGTTCAGGACCAACGCCAGGGTAATCTAAACCACTTGCAATCGAGTAAACTGGTAAAGGCTCGCCGTTTTCGTCTTGTAAAAGATAACTATCAAAGCCGTGAAGTCTACCTTTAGTACCAAATTGCATAGTTGCAGCGTGGTCGCCTACGTTTGCACCTCTACCTAAAGGTTCAACACCGTAAATTTCAACGGGGTCTGCTAAAAACGGAGTAAACATACCAAGCGAGTTTGACCCACCACCAACGCAAGCACAAATAGCGTCTGGCATAATGCCCGTCATTTGTAAAAATTGTTCTCTTGCTTCAATACCTATAACCGATTGAAAATCTCTTACCATTTTAGGGAACGGATGTGGTCCAAGCGTAGAGCCTATGCAGTAAATTGCGTGGTCGTATTCTTTAATATACGCCTCAAACGCAGCGTCTACGGCTTCTTTTAACGTTTTTAATCCTTTTGTTACTGGAATAACGTTTGCACCAAGCATTTGCATCCTTATAACGTTAGGGTATTGCTTTTCAATATCAACTTCGCCCATATAAATATCGCACTCAAGACCAAAATACGCCGCTGCGGTCGCTAAGGCAACACCGTGTTGACCTGCACCAGTTTCGGCAATTAACTTCTTTTTTCCCATATATTTAGCAAGTAAACCTTCGCCCATGCAGTGATTAAGTTTATGTGCACCAGTATGGTTTAAATCTTCTCTTTTTAAATAAATTTGGCAATTGCCGAAAAGTTTAGATAATCTTTCGCAATGGTAAACGGGAGTTGGTCTACCTTGAAATTCCTTTCTTATTCTGCGAAGTTCGTTTATAAATTGAGCAGAGTGACAAATTGCTTCGTATGCTTTGTCAATTTCAATAAATGCAGGAACTAATTCTTCTTGCAAATATGCCCCGCCGTATTCACCAAAATAGCCGTCTTTTGACGGAAATTCTTTTAAATAATTGTTAAATTCAGTATATTTATTCATAATATTCTCCTTATTAAATCAAATTAAATTATTAATTAAAAATATTACAACTTTCGCCATCGTTTATATAACATAATATTCTCCTAAAAAACAAAAACCCATAAACGCTAGTCTTAGCGTTTATGGGACGAGTACTATCGTGGTGCCACCCAAATTCGGCGTTACAAACGCCCTTTACTTCGTGCTAAACACGAGCCACTTTATAACGACTGTGGTTGCCGTCAACTACTACTTACTTACGCTTTTGGTTGCCCTCAACAGTCCATTCGCTTAACCCTTAACGTTTCGTTACACCAACCCGAAACTCTCTTTGCTTAAAAAATTAAGTTACTATTCTGTATCGTAGGTTTTCTATTTATATAATTATTTTATCAAATCAAAATTATTTTGTCAAACGATTTTATTAATTTTTACCGATAACTAACGAAAGAATTGCTTTACCTATATGTAATAAATTTTGAGATTGATTAAAAATTAAAGATTTATCACTATTTAATAATGATTTAGATAAAATGGTCTTATCCGTTGGAAGTGAACTTAAAATGCAAGCGTTTTTACAAATTTCTAAATCTTTTTCATCAATAAATAAATTGCCGTTTTTGCCATTTTTAAGTAGGTAAATAACGTCAGCGTCTTTAAGTGCAGTATTTTTATTGTTTTCAATTTTAATTTCACTAAATTGACTAGCGTAGTTTAACGCAGACTGATTAGGTGTTGAGTCGTTTGAAGGTAAAAGAGTAACGTTAGCCCCGAGTTTTACTAAACCGAACAATAAAGAGTAATCTTCCAAATTTACGTCGCCTGCAATAACTATTTTTAAATTATTTATATCTTGTTTGTTTTCAATAATAGTTAGTAGTGCTGATAAAGCAACGCAAGGGCTATTTTCATTATTTGAATTAATAATAGGTAAATTAGTAAATTTTTCAAGCGTAGCACTATCCGAAATTTTACTTGTAGAAACGGCAATCATAGAAAGCCCGTAAGTAGATAAAGATTTAATGTACTCGTCGTCTTGCAAGCAATTTTCTAAAACTTCGCCCGAAAGTGAATCAACAACGGGTGAGCCACCTAATTCGTTAACGGCTATTTGAAAAGCAATTTCAGTACCTAAAACTGAAGGTTTAGTAATAAGAAGAACGTATTTATTGTTAAGAACTTTCACGTTTTGTAAAACGCTACGCATATCTTTTAATTCTTTTGCAAGAGATAAAATTTCGTAAATATCGTTTTCACTTACGTTTTCAAGCGTTATTAAATGCTTAAAATTAATTACACCCGTGCGTTGGAATTTACTTAATTTCATAAAAACCTCCAAAGTAACTTTTCTATATTATACTAAAAATAAAAAGTGTTTGCAAGTGTTTTGAAAATATTTAAAAGTTTTAGATTGCATGTGCAAATTGCACAAATTTATTTGTTGATTTTAGTGCAAAAGATTGTTGTAAAATGGTTTTGTATGTGTTATAATTACTAAGAAATATTTTAGTTTAGGGGGATTTGTAAAATGGCAAGTTTAAATTTAAAGCACATTTACAAAATATACCAATCGGGTGTTCAAGCGGTTACCGACTTTACTCTTGATATCGAAGATAAAGAGTTTATCGTATTCGTTGGTCCATCTGGATGTGGTAAATCAACAACACTTCGTATGATTGCCGGTCTTGAAGAAATTTCGGACGGCGAACTTTACATCGACGGTCTTAAGGTGAACGACGTTCAACCAAAAGACAGGGATATTGCGATGGTTTTCCAAAACTACGCACTTTATCCACACATGACAGTTTACGATAATATGGCGTTCGGTCTTAAACTTCGTAAAATGCCAAGAGCAGAAATTGACGCAAGGGTTAAAGAAGCAGCTCGTATTCTTGGTCTTGAAACTTACCTTCAAAGAAAACCTAAGGCTTTATCAGGTGGTCAAAGACAAAGGGTTGCACTCGGTCGTGCTATCGTTCGTGAACCAAAGGTATTCCTTTTAGACGAACCACTTTCTAACCTTGACGCAAAACTTCGTGCTCAAATGAGAACGGAAATTACTAAACTTCACCACAGACTTGCTACAACTTTCATTTACGTTACACACGACCAAGTTGAAGCAATGACGATGGGTACTAGAATCGTTGTTATGAAAGATGGTTTCATACAACAAGTAGATGCTCCACAAAAACTTTACGATTATCCAGCAAACTTATTCGTTGCAGGTTTCATCGGCACTCCACAAATGAACTTCTTCGATGCAGTTTTAACGGGTACTAAAACTAAAGTTTACGTAGAGTTTGAAGGAAGCAAGATTTTATGTCCAAAGGCTGTTATTAGCAAAATCAAAAACCTTGAAGATTATCTTAACACTGGTAAGCCAATCGTATTCGGTGTACGTCCAGAAGATTTCCATGATGACGAAGTGTTTATCAGCAATTCTCCAAATACGCTTATTAACGTTAAGGTTGAAGTTGTAGAAAAACTTGGTGCAGAAACGTTATTATACTGCGAATTTGCTAAAGAAACTGAAGAAACTCAAGAAGGTCAAATTAGAAGTATCGTTGACGGTGGCGTAACTCTTATCGCTAAAGTTGATTCACGTACTAATACTGTAGTTGACCAAACTATTGAACTTGCTATCGATATTTTACATGCACACTTCTTTGATAAAGAAACTGAACTTTCAATTCTTGAAGGTGAAGGTACTGAAGCATACGTTCCAACTTACGAAATTGAAAGACTTGCTAAAATTAAAGAACAAGAAGAAGCATTAGCGGCTGAAAAAGTGGCAAAAGCATCTAAAAAGGCTGGTAAACCAGTTGAAACAGAAGAAGCAGTTGAAGAAACTGCTACTGAAGAAACTCCTGCTGACGCTGAATAATTACTAACTAAAATTAAGCATTGACATATCTTGTCAATGCTTTTTTTATTAATAAAAACAAGAAGTTGACTTATTTTTATTAATTGTTACATTTAGTTTAGTTAATTTATACTAAAATCGTGTAATTTATAAAAATAAATTGCAAAAAAATAAATTGTAGGCTATAATATAGTTGTGCAATTTGCACAATAGGAGATTTTATGGTAAAAGAATTACAAAGATTATTAACCGTGGTTTATGAAAAAACGTCAATAAAAGTTAAAGCGATTAGTGAAAACGGGCTTATTAGCGTAGGTTTTGAAAGTGATGAAATTTCATCTAACGTAACGTTTGAAGGCAACGTTTTCGTTGACGTTGAAAATAATTGTACAATGTTTAAATTTATTAGCAATAAAACTAACTTTGTAGGATTTATTGATGGCGTGGACGAGCAATCTAAAACTTACGCAACGCTTATAGGTGGTTACATTGAAAATATGACGACTAAAAACGAAGCCGACGATTATTCTAGTCAAGTGGCGTCGGTTGTTTCGGGGTTTTTCGGCAAAAATAGAATTATTGCGTTAATGGAAAAGTATTCGGTTAATAAATCACCTTGTTTTGTTATGGTGTACGAACTTGATAGGCTTAAACTTGAACAAGCCAAAGAATTTTTAAACGAATATTCAACTAACGGCGACGATATTGCCGTAATAACTAACGACGATTTGTGTTGTTACGTAAAATTTACGAGGGCAGATAGTGAGTTTGACTATATTTCAGTAAAAGACTACGCAAACTACACTATAAAGGCACTTTATGAAGAATTAGGAATAAGAGCAACTTGCTTTATAGGTGGCGAAGTTAAGAGTTTTGAAAATATACACACTTCGTACGAGCAAGCAATGGAAGCGTTAAGATTTACTAAAAATCTTGAAATAAAAAGGGACGTAAATAGTTATAAAGATTTCGTTTTAATAAAGGTTATAGAAGAATTACCAAAATTAAGAGCTGAAGAATATTTCAACTCTTTACTCGGTGGTAGTGCAAGTTCGATATTAAAAGATAAACAACTTTTATTAACTGCGTCAACTTTTTTAAATAACGATTTGAATATAAGCGAAACGTCAAGACAATTATATATACATAGAAACACGCTTATGTATAGAATTGAAAGAATATTAAAAATGACGGGTTACGATATAAGGAATTTTAACGACGCCTTATGCATAAGGCTTATCACTTTATTAGATAGGGTAATGCGTTAATATGAAAAAATTTAGCAAAATACTACTAAAGATATTACCTTATTTTTTAATAGTGGTAATGTTTTTCGTTGGGATTTTCGTTGGTAACGGATTGCTTGATAAAGACGTTCGTGCTACAAAAGACTTAATAGAAAAATATAAAAAATACTATTATTTTGAAGAAGGGAATATTATCGATATTATTTCGTCAAGTTTATTAGACGAATATTCTAGTTATATTTCAAAAGAAGAATATCAAAAAATTCAACAAGGTGCAAAAGGCTATACCGACGGCATAGGAATTAGAATAGAAAAAACTTCTAAAAAAATTGTTATGGTTTTAGGCAATTCGCCTTGCGATATAGCAGGCGTTAAAGAAGGTGGAATTGTTAAAAAAATCGTTATAGACGGCGTTGATTATCAAAACGATACCGACGTTTTGAAAACTGCAAGCATAGGTGCAGAAGTTGAAATTACCATTGATTATAATGGTATAAATCAAAATTATACTATAGTAAAATCCAACTATAAGCAGACTTTTGTTAAATATTACGATGATAGTGGAGAGTATTCTTTTAGGGGTAACGGCGGTATTAATTTTGTGCAAACTAGCCAAAATTCTTATATCGAAAGTTCTAAAATAGGTTATATAAAATACACTTCTTTTTCGGGTAAAGAAAACGGGCTTGAAGGTTCTGTCGGTCAATTTGCCCACGCACTTGAAAGGTTTAAACAAACTAACAAAACAAGGTTAATTTTAGATTTGCAAGATAACGGTGGGGGTTACGTTGAAACGTTAGAAAAAATAGCGTCGATGGTTGTACCAACGACTAACGGCACTACGCCGGTTATAGCCGTATCGACTTATAAAGACGGCAAGACTGAAAATTTTAAAAGTAAGTCTATAACTTTTGAAAACTACGGAATACAAGAAATGGTTATACTTGCAAATAGTAATAGTGCGTCGGCAAGTGAAGTTTTAATCGGTGCTATTTTAGATTACGCTACTAACTATAGTCAATTAAAACTAAAAGTGTTAATTTCAAATGAAGGTAGAGACAATAAATCAACTTACGGCAAAGGCATTATGCAAACGACGTATTTAAATTTAGATGGTAGTGCCGTAAAACTTACTACGGCAAAATTGACTTTGCCCATATCGAATAAATGTATTCACAGCGTAGGGTTTACAGAAGAATTTGATAGTCGAATTAAGGTAGTGGAAGAAAGCGAAATATTAAATTTCGCAACGGGTAATTTTTAGGTGAAAAAATGTCAAACAAAAAAGGGCTAATTTTAGTTAACGCCTATTCAAATCTTGAGACGGGGCTTAATCAATCAACTAGATTACAGCAAGAATTTTTAAAATACGGGGTTGAAACGGATATAGTTAAAAACGGCGAGTTTTGTACCTATATTAAAGACGGCGTATTTGAAAGCAAATATTTAAATTATGATTTTTGCATTTATCTAGATAAAGATAAATACGTTTCAAACATATTAGAAAAAAAAGGTTTAAAATTATTTAATAAGCACGACGCTATTCGTGTATGTGACGATAAAATGCGTACTTATATTGCTCTTTGCGAAAAGGGTATAGATATAGTTGACACCTTGCCTGGAGCATTGTGTTATACTCACGACGCTAAAATTAACGAGCAAAACGTAAAAAAAATAGGTGAAATGCTTGGTTATCCGTTAATAGTAAAGCATAATTACGGTTCACTAGGTCAAGGTGTTTTTAAGGCCGATAATTTAGAGCAATTAATAGAAATTGCAAATCAAGTAAAACTTGTTCCACATTTATTTCAAAAAATGGTTACTACAAGTTACGGCAAAGATATTAGGGTAATAGTAATAGGAGGCAAAGTTTTTGCAAGTATGTTAAGAAAGTCTACAACAGATTTTAGGTCTAACGTAGAGTTGGGTGGCGTAGGCGAAAAAATAACTCTTGACGAAAAAACGATAGCCTTGTGTGAAAAAACGGCGAAAATTCTAGACTTAGATTATTGTGGGATAGACGTTTTGCTAGGTGAAAACGACAAGCCTATTATTTGCGAAGTAAATTCCAATGCGTTTTTTGGTGGAATAGAAAAAGTAACGGGCAAAAACGTTGCAAAAAGATACGTTGAACACGTGTTAAATAGTTTATAAATGTAAAAGTCCTTAAATCGAAATTTTAAGGGCTTTTATTTTATTTAAAAATTATATCATAATTTTTTTTTGTGTAGTCATTTAGATTATTGTGTTGACAATTTTTAATAGGTATAGTATACTAAAATAGTATAAAAAAGTGCTTAAAGGGAGATTTTTATGTACAAAAATTACAAAATAAAACAACCATTTTTTGAATACGGTCCAAAATGCTATATGTACGGCGAAACCTTATTAAATATTGCAAAAGGTTTAGATAAACTTGCTGAAAAATACGACGTTGACGTTGTTTTAGACGTTCCAGATACTGAAATTTTCAATATTGCTAGAAACGTTAAAAGGGTACACGTTTATTCTCAACATATGGATAGTTTGCCTATCGGTAAAGGTATGGGCAAATCTTTGCCAGAAGCGTTAAAAAGTGCAGGTGCGGTAGGCGTAATGCTTAACCACGCTGAAAGAAAACTTACACTTGAAGAAATTGAGCTTGCAATTAAGCGTGCCGACGAAGTTGGTCTTGCCACAATGGTTTGTGCCGATAGTATTGAAGAAGTTAAGGCGATTGCAAAACTTGCTCCTAACATTTTAGTTGCAGAACCTACCGAACTTATAGGAACGGGTAAACCGGCTGATAAAGAATACGTTGATGCCGTTATTAAAGCAATTAAAGAAATTAATCCAGACATTTTACCTTTCCCATCTGCGGGCATTAGTAAAGGACAAGATTGTTACAACATTATAAAAGCAGGTTCGTCTGCGTCGGGTTGTTCAAGTGCGATTGCTAAGGCTGAAAATCCGTTAGCACTTGCTGAAGAAATGATAGCAAGCGTTAGGAAAGCGTGGGATGAACTTCACGGCTAAGGGTGACTTATGAATAAAGAAACTTTAAAACAAGTAAAAAACGTATTTGCTATTGAAAGCGAGTGTATTAAAAATATGGAAGAATACTTTGACGAAGAACAGTTTAGTAAAGCCGTTGATTTATTAAAAAACGCTACTAGAATTGCGTCTACGGGTTGTGGGCATAGTGGTATTATATGTCAACACTTTGCACACTTAATGTGTTGTATAGAACTTCCTACAAGGTTTATTTCACCAGCCGAAGCCGTTCACGGAGCAACTGGCTATTTAAAAGAAGGCGACGTTATGGTTTTTGCGTCAAGGGGTGGTAAAACTAAAGAATTATTACCTATTTTAGATATTTGCAAAGCAAAAGGCGTAAAAGTAATTACGGTTACCGAAAATTTATCTTCTCCACTTGCACAAGGGGCAGACGTTGTATTGAAACAATACGTTAATCGTGAAACGGACAAATATAATTCGCAAGGCACGACTTCTTCTACGTCGCTTGCAGTAATATTCCACTTATTACAAACGGCGTTAATTGAAGAAACTAACTATAAAAACGAACAATTTGCTCTAATTCATCCAGGCGGAGCAGTTGGCGAAAGATTAAATAAATAAAATTAATTTTTAAAATATAAGGAGTTTATTATGGAATTCAAAGTTTATCAAAAAGAATTAGAATTACAATCAAGGGGTTGGAGACCAACTTTCCACGACGTTTCAAAAGAAATCGTTGAAATCGTAAAAGCATCGGGTATTAAAAATGGTACGGTTACAATCGCATCACACCACACTACTTGTAGCGTTATGGTACAAGAATGTTCACACGACATCGATAAATACGATTTAGAATTTTTACAACACGATTTACTTAAAATAATGTCAAAAATCGTTCCTAACTATTCGGAAGATAACGAATATTTACACCCAGGTCCTATCCACTCTCAATTTGGTAGATACGTAAACGAACCAGGCGACTTTACTTCTCTTAACACAGATGGTCACTTAAGAAGCGTATTCTTTGGTAGAAGCGAATCTATGACTATTAAAGACGGCGTTTTAGACGGCGGTGAATTTGCTCACATTTATTTCGTTGACTGGGACCAAGTTAGAGCAAGAAGAAGACAACTCAACGTTACCGTTATGGGTACAACAGGCGACGTTGAAGATAGAAAGTGGAACGATGGTAAAGTTATTAATACTTTAAGAAAATTTACTCCAGAAGAAAAAGCATACGACGAACACTTTGACCTTCAACAAAAAAGATAATGAATTTAATGGGTATAGACGTAGGTACTACGTCAGTAAAAACTGCGGTCTTTGACCAAAACCTAAAATTATTAAAATCGTCAAATATTGACTACGTTGTCCAAGCAAAAGGCGACGTAGTCGAATTTTGTGCTGAAAAATATTGGGAAATAGTTGAAACCGAACTTAAAAACCTTGATATTAAGGTTGACGCTTTAGCAATTGATACTCAATGCGAAACGCTCATTTTAACCGACGAATTTGGTAACCCTTGTCGTAAAGCAATCGTTTGGCTTGATAATAGGGCGACTAAAGAGGCTGAAATTATCGAAAAACATTTTGGTAGAGAGTTAGTTTATCAAATTACAGGTCAACCCGAAATCACGGCAACTTGGCCGGCGTGCAAACTTTTATGGGTAAAAAACAACGAGCCAGACGTTTGGGCAAAGACTAAAAAAATCTTTTTGCTTGAAGACTATTTGCTTTATAAACTAACGGGCAAGTTCGTTACCGAAAAAACCTTGCAATCTTCTACCATTTACTTTGATATTAATAAAGGTGTTTGGTGGAAGGATATGCTTAACTTTATAGGCGTTTCTAACGAAATGTTACCTTCTTTATATGATAGTGGCGTTTTAGTTGGCGAGTATAACGGCATAAAAGTAGTAACGGGTGCTATGGACCAAGTTAGTGGTGCAATAGGTGCAGGTGTAATCAAAAAAGGTATAGTTAGCGAAATGACTGGAACTACTATGGTAATTTTTAGTCCTTGCGATAGCGTGCCTAAATATAATAAAGATAGCATTATTCCTTGCCATTATAACTATGACGGCAAGTATTGTCTTTTAGCGTGGTCGTCAACGGCAGGGATGGCGTTAAAATGGTTTAAAAACGCACTATGCGAAGACTTTTCGTTTAAAGACCTAGACGCTTTAGCCGAAAATATTAGTATAGGTAGCGACGGATTAACTTTTTTACCATATCTATGTGGTTCGACAATGCCAAAGTACAATCCGGAAGCAAGGGGCAGTTTTACGGGCTTAACTCCAGAACATACTCGTGGTCATTTTGTAAGAAGTATTATGGAGGCTATTTCTTGCACGCTTAAAGAAAATTTAGATTATTTAGGTGCTGAAGTTAGCGAAATTAGAGCAATGGGTGGTGGAGCAAATAGTAGTTTATGGTGTCAAATGAAAGCCGATTTAACTAATAAAACGCTTGTTACCCTTGAAAATAACGAAACGGCTTGTTTAGGTGGAGCAATTTTAGCAGGCGTTGGAATAGGCTTATTCAAAGACGTTGAAAGCGTTTCAAGTTTAATTAAACTTAAAAAGACTTTCACTCCAAGTGGACAAGATTATTCTAAATGCTACGAAAATTACCTTAAAGCCGACGCAATACTAAACGTTCGTAAATAAGATATTAAAACTAATATTTAAAACCGACTATTGATAGTCGGTTTTTTTGTTTAAAATGCTTGAAAGTATCGGTAGCGTATGGTACAATTGGATAAATAAAATTAAATATTTTAGAATTAAAGACTCTAAAAGCAAAAATGCTGTGTTTATATTAACAAAGGAGAAATATGTAATATGAGTTATGGGGATGAATATTTTTGCCCGAATTGTGGAGCTATTTTAAATGACCAGCCTGGTTTTGATTCTGATTCTGGTACATGGACTTGCCAAGAATGTGGCAAATTTTTAATGGATGATGATATTTATTCGGGAGATAGGTTTGATGGAGTTGCATGGTATTGTGATGATTGCGGAGCATTATTAAATAGACAACTTGGCTTTTCAGATAGTTGTGACACCTGGACTTGTGATGAGTGTGGGCATATAAATAGAATATCGGAGGATGCAATACTTAATGCGGATGAAGATTGTATAGAGTGTCCAAATTGTGGAGCTAATTTAAGAGAGCAATATGATTTTGAAGAATATTCGTACGATCATACATGTGAATTGTGTGATGCCAAATTGCATAGAGATTATACAAGTGATGATTTTGAAGTAGTTGAAGAAGATGATGAAGAAGATAGTATAAGGTGTCCAAATTGTGGAGCTAATTTAAGAGAGCAATATGATTTTGAAGAATATTCGTACGATTATACATGTGAATCGTGTGATGCCAAATTGCATAGAGATTATACAAGTGATGATTTTGAAGTAGTTGAAGAAGACGAAGAAGATGATGAAGAAGATAGTATAAGGTGTCCAAATTGTGGAGCTAATTTAAGGAAGCAAGATGGTTTTGTAGAGTGTTCGTACGATTATACATGTGAATCGTGTGATGCTGAGCTACATAGGGATTATATAAGTTTAGATTTTAAAGTAGTTAAAAAAGAAAAAGCTGATGCAAGTCATAAACAAAGACGAAACAATGAAAGTTATTATAAACAAGAAGAGAAAGTAAATAATGGGGCAAGCAGATTTAATTTTTATAATTATTCTGCTAATCATAAAAACGCAAAAAATACAAAGAGGAAAAGTGTAACGAAAAGATTTTCACACTTTATTAAAAATTTGTTTAAAGTTTTATTATTATTGTTGTTTTTTCCGATAGCTTTATATATGACTATTGAGTTTCCTTTTGCGTTTTTAGTATACATAGGTATTTCAATTTGGGTTATTAAAAGCATGAAAAAATAAAAAACGACTAACGCAAGTTAGTCGTTTTAATTTATTTAATTTTATTATTTAATAACCCTTACTTTGATAACGCCGTCAATCGAGTTAAGTTGATTGATAATTTCGTCGTCAATCGTAGGTACGTCCATTATTGAATAAGCAAAATCGCCTTTTGACGAGTTTACAAAGTTATCAATATTAATATGTTTATCGGCAAGTATAGTAGAAAATTGTGCTATCATATTTTTTTGATTTAAGTGGAATATTGTAATTCTTATTTCAGTATTTCTAACTGCTTGGCAAGTTGGATAGTTTACGCTGTTTACTATATTGCCGTTTTCAATAAAATCTTTAAGTTGTTTAGACGCCATAACGGCACAATTATCTTCTGCTTCAGGGGTAGACGCACCAAGGTGTGGTATACAAATAACGTTTTCTACTCCTATTAAATCGTTAGAAGGGAAATCTGTGACGTATCTTGAAATTTTGCCCTTTGTTAATCCGTCTAAAATTGCGTTAGTATCACAAAGTTCGCCCCTTGCTAAATTAATAATAACAACGTCGTCTTTCATTAAAGAAATAACTTTTTCGTTTATCATATATTTGTTTTTATCGGTAAGTGGAACGTGTAAAGTAATATAATCGCAAGTTTTAAAAATTTCTTCTATATTTTCAGCAATTTCAACGTGTCTAGATAAGTGTAAAGCACTATTAACGGAAAGATAAGGGTCGTAGCCTAAAACTTCCATATTTAAACCGATTGCTAAGTTAGCAACTCTAGCACCTATTGCTCCAAGACCTATAACGCCAAGTTTTTTGCCAAGTAATTCTCTGCCAACAAAGTCTTTTTTACCTTTTTCAACTAATTTAGATATATTTTCTTGACCTTTAAGAGTGTTTACCCATTCGATTGCAGGCACTATTTTTCTTGAACCTAAAAGTAAAGACGCAACTACAAGTTCGCTAACTGCGTTTGCGTTAGCACCGGGTGTGTTAAATACTACAACACCTTGTTTTGCGTATTCGTTAAAAGGAATATTGTTTACGCCTGCACCAGCCCTTGCAATTGCAAGAACGCTACTAGGTAAAGCGTAGTCTTTCATTTCAAAACTTCTAACTAAAATACCTACTGGATTTTTAGCGTCGTTAGAAACGACGTAATCGTTTTTTAAAACGTTGTTAACGAGTGGACTTATCGGGTTAAGTGTTAAAATCTCTTTCATAATAATACCTTAGTTGTTTTCAAGTTCAAATTTTTTCATAAATTCTATAAGTGCTTTTACGCCTTCAATCGGCATAGCGTTGTAAATACTTGCTCTCATACCACCAACAAGTTTATGACCTTTAAGAGAACAAAGGCCGTTAGCCGTTGCTTCTTTAACGAATTTGGCGTCAAGTTCTTGGCTAGGAGTAACGAAAGGAACGTTCATAATAGAACGGTCGGCTTTATTAACGCTATTAGTAAATAATGAAGAATTATCAATAAAATCGTATAACAATTTGGCCTTATATTCGTTAATTTCTTGCATGGCCTTAACGCCACCTAAGTTTTTAAGGTGTTTAAATACTAGCATTGCAACGTAAATAGGGAAACACGGTGGAGTATTATACAAACTATCGTTCTTTGCTTGAATAGCATAAGAAAGCATAGTTGGACAAAAACTCTTTTCTTTGCCAAGTAAATCTTTGCGAACTATAACGATAGTTACCCCACTAGGAGCAATATTTTTTTGAGCCCCAGCGTAAATAAGACCGTACTCTTTAACGTTGATTTGTTCACTTAAAATACAAGACGACATATCTGCAACAATTGGTGCGTTAGTTTTTGGTAATTTAGTATATCTAGTACCAAAAATCGTGTTGTTTGAAGTGATATGTAGGTAGTCTGCTCCGTCGGTAAATTTAATTTTGTCAACGTCTGGAATATACGTAAATTTTTTATCTTTTGACGACGCTACTATATTTGCTTGACCATATTTTTCGCCTTCTTGTTGTGCTTTACCTGCAAAGTTACCCGTAACGATATAATCGGCAACGCCGGTCGTCATTAAGTTAAGTGGAACTGCTGCAAATTGTTGCGACGCACCGCCTTGAACGAATAAAACGGCGTAATCGTCGGGAATATTTAAAAGTTCACGAAGTAAAGCGTTAGCAGTGTCGTTAACTTCCATAAAAGGTTTAGACCTGTGCGACATTTCGGTAATGCTCATACCTGTATTGTTATAGTCTAAAAAGTCTTTTTGAACTTCTTTTAAAACTTCGAGTGGCATAGTTGATGGACCGGCTGCAAAATTATAAACTCTCATAGTTTTCTCCTTAATTTGTAAATTAATTGTCTTAAAACGTGTTTTAGGGCAGTATTTTTAACGAAAATTTATCTTACGCTAAATAATAATTGTCCGTACGTTGGGAAAGGCCATAACGTTTCAGGCGTGTAAGTTTCTGCTTCGTCGGCAAACGCCCTTAAAGATTTCATACAAGGTATAACCTTGTCTTTATAATAGAAAGCAAGAATTTTAGCGTCGGTAATTTTTGACGCTTTTTCAGTAATTGCCGTTAATTTTTCAGCCTTTTTATAAATATTAGTGTTAATTTCGGCTAATTTTTTAGCAACACTTAAATCTATTTCGTTATCAGCACCAACCCTTGATTTTCTCTCAGCAGTGTGAATAAGTTTTGAAATATATTTATTTACGGCAGGGTAGATATCTTTTTTAGCCATTTCAGCCATAGTTAATGCTTCAATGTTAATTATGCGTGAATAGTTTTCAAATATTATATGTTGTCTAGCATTTAATTCGGTTATAGTAAACACACCCGATTTTTCAAATAATGCAATATTTTTTTCTATTGTATAAGCATCGCAAGCGTCAGGCGTCGTTCTTAAATTAACAAGGCCACGTTTTTCGGCTTCTATAACCCACTCTTTAGAATAATTATTGCCGTTAAATATAATAGAGCCGTGTTCTTTAAGAGTAGTTGCAACGATTTTGTATACCATATTAGGAATATTAGTAGAATTTTCTAAAAGACTAGCAAATTCGCTTAAAGCATCGGCTACAGTAGTGTTTAAAATTACGTTACAATCTGCAATAGAATCGTTTGAACCTACCATCCTAAATTCAAACTTATTACCCGTAAATGCAAGTGGAGACGTTCTATTTCTGTCAGTAGTGTCTTTAGGGAGTTTTGGTAATATTTTAGTACCTAATTCCATAACCGTTTTATGAACGTGGTAAGCGTTTTCATTTTTTAAAATAGCGTCAAGAGCCGAAATCAAATCGTCGCCAACGAAAATCGAAAGAATTGAAGGTGGAGCTTCGTTTGCTCCAAGACGATGGTCGTTACCAGCACTTGCAACCGACAATCTGTATAATTCTTGATATTTATGAACTGCTTTAATTACAGCCATTAAGAATACTAAAAATTGTAAGTTTTCGCCAGGAGTTTCACCAGGTGAGAATAAATTAACGCCTTCGTCAGTTGAAATAGACCAGTTATTGTGCTTGCCACTTCCGTTTACACCTGCAAAAGGTTTTTCGTGAAGTAAACAAATAAGCCCGTGTTTATCGGCAACCTTTTTTAAAAGTTCCATAGTAAGTTGGTTGTTATCGGTAGCGATATTTACGGTTGAATAGATAGGAGCAAGTTCGTGTTGAGACGGAGCAACTTCGTTATGTTCTGTTTTTGCTAAAATGCCAAGTTTCCATAACGCTTGATTAAGGTCTTCCATAAACGCCTTTACTTTTGGTTTAATAGTGCCGTAGTAATGGTCTTCAAGTTCTTGTCCCTTAGGTGGCTTTGCTCCAAATAAAGTTCTACCCGTATATAAAAGGTCTTTTCTTTTACTTGCCATTTCTTTATCGATTAAAAAGTATTCTTGTTCAGCACCAACGTTAACTTTTACTGATTTTACCGTATTATTGCCAAGTAAGTTTAATACTTTTACCGCTTGTTTGTTAAGGTAGTCTAACGAACGAAGAAGTGGAGTTTTTTTATCAAGTGCTTCACCACTATAAGAGAAAAACGCCGTTGGAATACATAAAGTTTTATCTTTGATAAAAGCGTAAGACGTAGGGTCCCAAGCAGTATAACCCCTTGCTTCAAACGTTGCCCTTATTCCGCCGTTAGGAAAAGAAGATGCGTCGCTTTCACCTTTTATTAATTCTTTACCGCTAAAGTCCATAATAATTTTTCCGTTTTTAGTAGAAATAAAACTATCGTGTTTTTCAGCAGTAATACCCGTCATAGGTTGAAACCAGTGAGTATAATGCGTTGCACCTTTTTCAATTGCCCAGTTTTTCATTGCGTTAGCAACTTCTTGTGCTACGGTAATGTCAAGTTCAGCACCTTCGTCAACCGTTTTTAGCAACTTGTTAAAAATGTCTGGTGATAAAGTTTTTTTCATAACGTCTTCGTTAAAAACGTCACAAGCAAAAATTTCAGGAATACCCATATCAAACTCCTTCGTAGGATTATAATAACTCTATAATTTACTATTATAATTAATAATTATAATTTTGTCAACAAATTGATATATTTTATATAGCACTTAAATATAAATAAACCATGAAGTTACTAAGTAAAAGAAAAATAGTTTTACTCTTAGCCGTTATAGGAATTTTTGTGAGTTGTTTTATTTATTCGGTTAGTAGTGAAAAATCAGTTGCCGATTTTAAAAAAATCACTATAGTTTTAGATGCTGGACACGGTGGAATAGATGGTGGTAGTGAAGGTACGGTTTCCGGCGTAAAAGAAAGCGAGTTAAACCTACTCATAGTAAAAGAACTTGAAAGTCTTTTTAAACAGTGTGGTTTTAACGTGGTGTTGACAAGGGACGGAGATTATGGGCTTTATGGTGATGAAAGTTCTGGGTTTAAACTTCGTGACCTTAAAAAAAGAGTAGAAATTACTAATAATTCTAACGCCGAATTGTTATTGTCGATTCATATAAATAAATTTTCTATGCTGTCAAGAAACGGTGTTCAAGTTTTTTATAAAAACAATGACGAACAAAGCAAAGTTTTAGCAAAAGCAATACAACTTGAAGTCAATCTGCTTACCGAGCAAGAACGCATGTACGATGCTTTAGCGGGCGATTATTATTTGTTAAACGAAATTTCGTCTAGTGGAGTTATAGTTGAGTGTGGGTTTTTATCTAATGAAAAAGACGAACGATTACTACAAACGGAAGAATACAGAAAAAAATTAGCAAAACGCATTTATAGTGGGGTTTTTAGATATTTTTCTAATATAAAAAAGCAATAATAAGCAAGGCTTAACCGCCTTGTTTTTTATTGTTTTATTAAAGGACGGTATAAAATATTTCCTTAACGATTATTATTAAAAAACTTGAAAAATAAAGTCTACTATGATATAATGACTATGTATGTATAAATTAGATAGCAAGTTAGATATTTCTAGCGTTAAAAAATTTAGTTCGTTAACCCTAGCATTTATAGGTGATGCGGTTTATTCTTTGTACGTTAGAAAAAGATTTATTTTAATCAAAGACGATAAGGGTAGCGAGTTAAATAAAAAGACGGCAAAAATCGTATGTGCGTCAAGTCAAGCGTTAGCGGTAGATAAAATAATGCCGTTTTTAACTGAAGAAGAAATTGCCGTTTATAAAAGGGGACGTAATACTAAAAAGGGGACTAGGGCAAAGCACGCATCGGTAACCGAGTATAATAAGTCGACGGGTTTTGAATCGCTTATCGGTTATTTGTATTTGCTTGGTAATTTAGAAAGGTTAGAGTTTTTGCTTAACGTAATTTTAGAAGAAGAAAAAGTTGACGAAAATTAAGGGAAGAATATGAAAATTGAAGGAAGAAACGCCGTATACGAACTTATAAAAACTGAAAATACGATAGATAAAATTTTAATTCAAAACGGATTAAAAGACGAACTTGTGAAACTTATTGCAAAAGATAGCGTTGTAAAAAACTACAAGTATCAATTCGTAGAAAAGGCAATTTTAGATAAAGAAAGTGAAACTAAACGTCATCAAGGCTATATTGCTTACGTTTCAAACTATAAGTACGCCGATTTTAACGAGTTAATTAAAAGTCTTGAAGATAAAGACGATGCCTTTTTAGTGTTATTAGACGGAGTTGAAGACCCACACAATTTAGGTAGCATAATTAGGGTGTGTGAGTGTGCTGGCGTTGACGGAATAATTATCGGTAAAAGAAGAAGTGCTCAAGTAAACGAAACGGTTATGCGTATTTCGGAAGGTAGTGCTAACCATATTGCAATATCAAGGGTAAATAACTTAAATCAAGCGATAGACGTAATAAAAAAGAACAATATTTGGACGTATGGCCTTGAACTTGGTGGTGAAGACATATATAAAACTAACTTAAAAGGCAGACTATGTATCGTAGTAGGCGGTGAAGATACGGGCATAAATCGTTTAACTAAAGAAAAATGCGACGTAATTATGACTATTCCTATGAGTGGAAAGGTAAATTCGTTAAATGCCTCGGTTGCTTTAGGCGTAGCCGTGTTTGAAGGTGTAAGACAAAGAATAAAATGAAAAATTTAAGCGATGAAGAATTAGTAAAACTTTATAAAAGTGATAATCAAGACGCTTTTACAGAATTATATAACCGCTATAAAGGCGTTGTAAAATTTCATTGTAGAAAGTTTTTCTGGATAGGTACTGAAATTGAAGACATCACGCAAGAAGGTATGAAAGGTTTGTTTAACGCCGTTCAAACTTTCAAAGAAGGTCTTGCGTCTTTTAAGACTTATGCGTCGTTATGTATAAAAACTTCAATTTTGACTGCAATAAAAAAATACAACGATAAAACTGCTTTTAAGTTAAAAGGTGATATTTCAATAGAAAGTATAGAAGGGTTTAGTCATTTAGTTACTACTCCCGAAGAATTTGTTATTGATAAAGAAAGCGATAACGAAATTTTATTAAAAATATATAAAGACTTATCTAAACGAGAAAAGGAAGTTTTGAAACTTTATTTAGAAGGGCTAAACTACGTCGAGATTGCTAATAAACTAGGTGTAGAAGTAAAAGCCGTAGATAACGCTTTAGTAAGGGCAAAAAGTAAAATTTTTAAAAATTTTGAGGTGTAAAAAATGTCGTATTTAGCACTATACAGGCGTTTTAGACCAACGACTTTTGATAAAGTAATAGGTCAAGAACACATTATAAAAACCTTAATAAATCAAATTAAAACGGGTAGCGTTGGTCACGCTTACCTATTTTGTGGTGTAAGGGGAACGGGTAAAACGTCTATTGCTAAGATTTTTGCAAAGGCGGTTAATTGTCTTGATAATCAAAACGGCTCGCCTTGTGGTAAATGCAAAGCGTGTTTAAGTTTGCAAGATGCGTCTAATATAGATATAGTTGAAATTGACGCAGCGTCAAACAATAAGGTTGAAAACGTTAGGGAAATTAGAGACAACGTTCAATATACACCTGTAAACGTTAAGTATAAAGTGTATATTATCGACGAAGTCCATATGCTTACGACGGAGGCCTTTAACGCATTGCTAAAAACTTTAGAAGAACCACCAAAGCACGCAATATTTATTTTAGCAACTACCGAACCACAAAAATTGCCTGCAACTATACTTTCTAGGTGTATGCGTTTTGATTTTAGACTTATTGCCGATAAACATATTGCCAATTTGATTTCTTCAATTTACGACGAAATAGGCAAAGAATATACCCAAGAAGCCGTTATGGCAATAGCACGTGCAGGTGAAGGTTGCGTAAGAGACGCTTTATCGGTTGCAGATTTATGTCTTTCGGTAGGCGATGATAAAATAGTTTATGAAGACGTTTTAACTTGCTTAGGTACTAGTGACGTAAATATTACTAATTCACTTGTTCAAGGTATATTTGATAACGACGTAGGTAAGGTGTTGTCAATTTGCGACCAACTTATAAATTTAGGTAAAAGTATTGCTAATATATCAAAGGACCTTATATCTTATATTAGAGACGTAGCAATTTGTAAAAGTTGTAAAAACTCTAAGGAAATACTCTCTTTGCCATCTCAAAGATTTGAGGCGTTGCAAAACACGGCAAGTAAGGTAGACGAGCATAGAATTTTAAGGGTACTTGAAATTTTAAGTGAAGAAGATGCAAATTTAAAGTATGCGTCAAAACCAAGGGCAGTATTTGAAACGGCGTTAATTAAGGCTACGATGCCACAAGTCGATTATAATATAGACGCACTTTTAGCAAGAATTTCTAAACTTGAAAAACAAATTGAAAGTCTTACAAACGGCGAAACAGAGATAGTTAAAGTTAAAGATACAACTAGTAAAAAAAGTCAATCGGCTCAATTAGAGCAAATTGAAAAACAAGGCGAAGGAGTTATTGAAACTAAACCTATAGTTGAAAAAACTACGGAAACTGCGACTGTAACTCAATCACAAGACAAAGGTCAAACGCAGATTGAAGAAGATAAAATTTTAACTAATACGCAATCAATAAATGCAGTTGACGGAAGAAAAATTTGGGGCGTTGTAGTTAGAAAATTGCGTCAAGTAAAAAACAAAATTATGCTTTGGGTTGCTTGTCAAGAAATGACGGCAACGCTAATAGGTGATAATTTAGTCGTTGCAGTAAGTGGCGATAGCGAAATGGCGTTATTGCAAGACCAAGAAAATAAAGAAATATTGCAAAATATAGTAAGCGAGATAGGTGCTTACAAGTTAGTGATAAAAAGACAAGAAGAAGTGACTGCAATTGTTGAAAAAGATAGTAAACAAGTAGTGACTGAATTTTTTGGAAAAGATAAAACGATTATAAAATAAAGGAGATTATTATGGCAAGATTTGGTGGTGGATTCGGTGGATTTGGCGGTGGCGGTCAAATGCAACAACTTATGAAGCAAGCACAAAAAATGCAAGAACAAATGCAAAAGGCTCAACAAGAACTTGACGAAGCCGAAATCGAAGGCAAGGCAACCGACGGAGCAGTTACCGTTATTATGAACGGCAAAAAGGTGTTGCAATCAATTAGCATTAATCCCGACTACGTTGACGTAGACGATATTGAAATGCTTGAAGATTTAATCGTCGTAGCAATGAACGACGCTTACGAAAAGGCTGACAAATTGTATAAAGAAAAAATGGGACCTTTAGGTGGAGCAGGGGGTATGTTCTAATAAATGAAAACTTATATTGAGCCTATTGCAAAACTCATTAATAATTTTTCTAAATTATCGGGCGTAGGTGGTAAAACTGCACAACGTTTTACTTACGAAATAATAAATATGTCGCTTGAAGAAGTAGAGGCTTTTAGTCAAAGTTTATTAGATTGTAAAACCAAAGTGCATTTTTGTAAAATTTGTGGTAACTATACCGATAAGGAAGTATGTGATATTTGCACTAATCGTTCACCAAGTGTTATTTGCGTAGTAAAAGAGCCTAAAGACGTTCTTGCTATGGAAAGAGTTCACGAATACGAAGGCGTTTATCACGTTCTTCATGGAACGCTTAGACCTAGCGAAAACGTAGGGATTAAAGATATTACAATTGATGGTTTAATAGAAAGGGTAAAAGAGCAAAAGCCAAGTGAAGTTATTATTGCTACAAACCCAGACTACGACGGCGAAATTACGGCAATGTACGTTTCGTCAAAATTAAAGCCACTCGGCGTAAAAGTGACTAGACTTGCTCATGGCATACCTATCGGTAGCGATATTGAATATACCGACGAAGTAACTTTAAGTAGGGCTTTCGTTGATAGGAAGGAAATTTAATGTTAAAAAGAATAGATAGCCTATTTTCAAGTTGTGAAATTTTATCAAGAAGTGAATTTGATAAAGCCGTAAAACAAAAAAGAATTACAGTTAACGGGCAACTTTTAAAAACGGCGTCACAAAAGGTTGATAGTCAAAAAGACCAAATTTGTTTAGACGGCGAAATGGTATCATTTAATAAGTTTATTTACGTTATGTTAAATAAACCGCAAGGCGTAGTTAGTTCAACCGACGAAAAAGGTGCTACTACCGTTATTGATATTTTACCAAAAGAATTTGTTAAAAAAGGCATTTTTCCTTGTGGAAGATTAGATAAAGATACGGTAGGTTTAGTAATTTTAACTAACGACGGCGTATCGGCACATAAAAGGTTGTCGCCAAAGCATCACGCCGAAAAAGTCTATTATTTTCAAACTATAGACCAAGTTTTGCCTAGCGTCGTATTAGAAATTGAAAAGGGTGTAACTTTAAAAGACGGCTATACGACTAAGCCTTGTAAAATAAAAATGATAACTTCAAATTCTGGTGAAATTACCTTAACTGAAGGTAAATATCATGAAATAAAACGTATATTTGGTGCAAAGAATAACAAAATAACTTATTTAAAAAGAATATCTTTTGCAGGTATAAAATTAGACGAAGACTTAATTGAAGGTGAGTCTAGGCTTTTAACTAGTGAAGAAATTAAATTATTTACGGAGTAAATTATGAGTGCAAAAACATCTAGCCAAGCAAAAAAACAAGAAAATAAAGCCTTGTTTACTTGTTTTGGCGACGTAAACGGCGAGTGTCAAAAATTATTGCAAATAAGAACGAGAATTTTAGGGGCGATATTATTAATTGTTAATATTATTTCGACTACAGCGTACTTAGTCGTAACTCTTTCTATGAAGATGGAAATTGATTTGATAATAATGATATGTTTTGCGGTTATATTAATAGCGTCGATAGCAATGTTTGTAGTCCTTCATGACCAAATAAAAAAAGCAAATAATTTGGGCGTTATCAATCAATACGATTTTTATGAAAAGACGATTAAAGCAAAATCGATTAAAGACGGTCAAGTTAAAGGAACGGCTAATCATTTTTATAGCGAATTTATTTTAGTTAAAAAGGTTAAAGATTTTATATTTTTAAGCCCGACTAAGTCGTCTTATTATCCTATAAACGTAAAAAATATGAGTGAAGAAGAATATAAAACTTTACTTACTTTTATTGATAAAATGACAAAAGCAAAAAAGAAGAATATTTAATATAAAACAATACCCCAAAAGTATCGAACTTTTGGGGTACTTTAATTAGATAAGGGGTTATCTAACTATTAATAGGCCGTTGCCCGTCGGGTTATAAGCAACGCCACATAATTTATTGTTAGCAAATTCGCCAGTATATGAAGTTTCGTCAGCGTAAGTAATAGTAAGATTGCCCGTATAAGTGCAATTTTCTAAAACTACGTTATCACCACCATTATGCCATACGCCTGCAATTCCACCTATTTCAAGTTGGTTTTCTATATCGCCTAAATAAAGGTGTACGTTACCACTTGAAGAACAATTTATAAAACTATTTCCGTAGTGTGCTATACCCGTAATTCCGCCTACGTCGAGAGTACTACCGTAAACGTCGATATTTGACGTGACGTTTGATACGATATGACTACCTTCGCCCATAAAACCTATTACGCCACCAACGTATGTTCTGTACGCTACGTCTTTATTTTGACTTTCGCTATATTCAATAGAGTGTGCCTTTACGTAACTACCTTTTAATACGTCTACAATAACGTTAGTTACGTTAGCGTATACGTTTTTACCTAATACGCCACCTACGTAAGCAAGGCCATCAACTTTAACTAATCCTTTTACCGTAATATTCGTATATTTACTAGTGTATGGAGTGCCTGAAACTACGCCAACGTTTAATCTGCCAACGATAGTAGCGTTTATAATGGTTAAGTTTTTAATTTCACCATCGGTAGTAAATCCAAATAAACCAACGTTGCTTTGACCTAAAACACCACTAGTTAAATTGTAAATAGTTTTATTGTTGCCGTCAAACGTACCTTTAAACTTGTTAGTAGAATTACCTATAGGTATCCACGCCTTGTTATCTAAATTAATATCGTTTGCTAAAACTACAGTTTGACCTTTATAGTCTGTTCCGTTATTCACCGATGAAGCAAAACAAGAAAGTTCTTCGGCAGTATTAATAGTTAAAACGTTTTCAACTATTTCTGGTAAATTTTCGCTTGAAGTACCCGACCACGTTGCAATAGTGCCGTCGTTATAGCCACAAATTATACAAATTGCACCATTGTGAGAATTTTCGTCCTTCTTTTCATCGCAACCTAAACAATTATGCCAGTGTCCGTTTGCGTCGGCTGACCACTCGTTATTCCAGTCGTGAACGTGTGGTGGTTCTGTTTCTTGTTGATTACAGCCTGTTAAACAAGTTGTAAAAACTATGCTTAAAATCGTAATTAAGCCTACTAATAATTTTTTCATTTTTTTTCTCCTTTTTTAAAAAATAGTTACTTTAATTAGTATTTAAAATATATTTTTTTGCATTATTTATAAATAAATCGTTTGCTACTTTAGTACTAAATTTTCTCTTAATCAAAACGTAAGCGTCTTTGAAAAAATTGTTAATATCTTGATGTACGTTACTTGCTACTAAATCAACTAAACCATGTTTAATTAGTTTTAGTACGTAAGATTGAATATGTTTACCTCTATAACCTATAATTGCAGGGGCGTTTATTTGTATAAGTCCACCGTTTAGTTTTATTGAGAGTATTTTGTTATAGTCAAGATAACGATACCTTTCAACGTTTGAAACGATAGGGTGATATCCTAAAATATTAAAATTATAAACATAATCGCAAATATCGGTTTTTTCAATATAGTCGAATTCTAATAAAACGGACTTGCTATCTCCTAAACAAATAATTTCATTATTTTCCTCACGTTTGTAAATGGTTTTATCGCAAAAATTTTCCTGCCCTAAGTGCAATTTAGGTAAATCTTCAACGAAGTTAACGTTTTTTAAAAATTCATTATATTTTTCTAAAATCGTTTGCTTATCGAATTCGTAATTGCCAACTTTGTAGTATGGAGTTAAAAAAACGTCGCTTACGCCTAAAGCGTATTCGTTTTTAAGCATTTCAATAGATTTTTCTAAAGAATTGCTACCACCATCAATAAATGGTAAAATATGCGTATGCACGTCAATCATTTGTAGCCTCTCCCTTATACGATTAATAGTTATTTTAATTTATTTAATTTCTATTTATTATTTTTTTGACCACTTTTATCTTTTAGATGGTTAAAGGTGTTGGTTTTTTGTTGCATTTCGCAACTAGGACACACCATTATGCCTTCGGGAACTAACGTCCCACAACATATGCAATGGTCTTGTGGAAAAAGATAGGTAACCTTATTTTTATTATTATTTTGCATTTTTAACCTTTTGCTAATTTTGTTACGCCATATTTTACTAATGACAAAAATACTTAAAATTAGTTTAAAAAATCTAAATTAATAACAAAATTATAGTACATATATTTACTAAAGTCAAGCAATATAACGTTGTTTTAATAAAAATATTTACTAAAAATTTAAGTAAATATTTTTACTTGTTATAATGATTTAGGGGTTAAAATGAAGTACGACTATCTTAAAAGAATTAAAGATTTGCGTGAAGATAACGATTTAACGCAACAAGAAGTAGCAGATATTTTAGGTACGTCTCAAACGATGTACGCTAGGTATGAACGTGGTGCTAACGAACTGCCTATTCATCACCTTGTAGTGCTTTGCAATTTATATAAGGTTAGTGCCGATTATATTTTAGGGCGTACCGAAAAAATGAATTAAAAATATAAAAAAAGAGTTTGGTTTTATAACCAAACTCTTTTTAGTTTTTACAAAATATTAATCGCAGTCGTAGTCGACAGAAACCGATTTTTCGCATACTGCGTGCATGTATTTTTTAACTACGTTAACGTGGTAAGGGTCGTTTTGATATTCTTCAAGTTTTTCCATTGATTCAACTACGACTTGTAAAATTAAATCGTAAGAACGGGCAGAACCTAAAAGGTCTTGTCCTATTTCAATTCCCCAAATAGACGGAACTTTAGTTATCATTGAATAAAGTACGTTTGCCGCCTTTTCTTTATTATCGCCAGAGTTATCTTTTAACTTAAAACATACAACGTGTTTAATCATAATTCACCTACCAGTCTTGCCTATCGCTTATTTTAATATCGTCGTAATATTCAAAATATTTCGACTTAAATTTTTGCGTTTCGGCTTTTGCTTTTTTCTTTTTAATTTCTTTTAATTTGTCTTTTTCCGTTTTTTGAACGGGTTTTTTATTTTCTTCCATCTGCACTTGTTTTTAACCATACCATAAGTACTGCAATATCTGCCGGATTAACACCTGAAATTCTACTTGCTTGGTCTAAGTTTAAAGGTTTAACTTCATTAAGTTTATCTCTTGCTTCCATCCTTAGGCCTTCAATTTTAGTATAATCAATATCTTGTGGTAAAAGTTTATCTTTTAATTTTTTAGTTTTTTCAATCTGTTCAAGTTCTTTTTTGATATAACCTTCGTATCTAACGTCCGTTTCAACGCTTTCTAAAATATCGTAAGGACAATATTCAAAAGCACCGTATTTTTCTTTAATAAGTTTTATGGGAATACCACGCTTAATCATATCACGATATTTTAATGAGCCGTAAACTTCGCCAACGCTATTAGCCGTAACGAACTCTTTACAATTCTTATAAGGAATAACCGTATCAAGTTCTTGTTGGGCTTTTAAGGCTATTTCTTGGCGATTAAGGTATATTTGCCATCTGTCGTCCTTAACAAGGCCTATTTCCCTACCTAACGGCGTAAGACGTTTGTCGGTATTGTCTTGGCGTAAAATTAAACGATATTCGGCACGAGAAGTCATCATACGATAAGGCTCGTTAGTCCCTTTTGTGACTAAATCGTCTATTAAAACGCCTATATACGCTTGGTCTCTGCCTAAAACTATAGGTTCTTTACCTTGTAAAGATAAACTTGCGTTTATACCTGCAATTAAGCCTTGACAAGCGGCTTCTTCGTAACCGCTAGTGCCGTTAATTTGTCCAGCCGTATATAAACCTTTAATCTTTTTAAATTCAAGCGACGGCTTTAAATCTAAACTATCAATACAATCGTATTCAATAGCGTAAGCATAACGCATAATATCTACGTTTTCAAATCCTTCAATTGAACGATACATTTCTCGTTGAACGTCAATCGGCATTGAACTCGACATACCTTGAACGTAAATTTCATTAGTGCCAAGCCCTTCGGGTTCTAAAAATATTTGATGTCTATCTTTATCTGCAAATCTAACGACTTTAGTTTCGATTGACGGACAATATCTAGGACCAGCCGTTGTAATAAATCCGTTATAAAGTGGAGAACGGTCAAGATTTTTAAGTATAATTTCGTGAGTTTTTTGATTTGTATAACCAAGATAGCAAGGGTATTGTTTTTCAGGTAAAGCCTTAGTCATATAAGAGAAAGGATATACGTCGACTTCACCTTCTTGCAATTGAAATTTAGAAAAATCAATAGTTCTTTTATCAATACGGGCAGGAGTTCCCGTTTTAAAACGCATAACTTTAAAACCAAGTCTAATAAGCGAAGAAGTAAGTTGAGTTGCGTTAGCAAAGCCCGACGGACCTGAAAACTTTTTATAATCACCAGAAATAATATCGCTATTTAAGTAAACTCCGGTGCAAAGAATAACCTTTTTAGCGTAAAGGACTGAGTTGTAGTTAGTAACTACGCCCGAAACTTTGCCGTCTTGTGTTAAAATATCAGTTGCTTCGCATTGTAAAATACGTAAATTTTCCGTTTCTTCAAGCGTTTTTTTCATCGTTTTATGGTACAAGTTTTTATCGGCTTGAGCCCTTAACGATTGCACGGCAGTTCCTTTGCCACGATTAAGCATTTTAACTTGTAACATAGTTTTATCGATATTAATACCCATTTCACCGCCAAGTGCGTCAAGTTCACGAACAAGATGCCCTTTTGCCGTTCCACCTATCGACGGGTTACAAGCCATATATGCTATATTATCTAAGTTAATTGTAAGTAGGGCGGTTTTTGCTCCCGTTCTAGCAAGGGCTAACGCTGCTTCACAACCAGCGTGTCCCGCACCAACGACGACGGCGTCAAAACGTCCTTCGGTAATATAATTTTCCATACTATTTTTTCAAAATTAAGTTTTTAATATCGTTTACGTCGGTTGCAATTCTATCGTCAATCGCAATAAGTTTTGTGATTTTATCACGAGAATGAATAACGGTAGAGTAATCACGGCCACCGATTGCTTGACCTATAGTTTCAAGCGGAATAGCCATAAGCGTTGTCATTAAATAACAACAAATTTGGCGTGGTTCAACAAGTTCTTTATTACGTTTTTTAGATAAAACGTCTTCTTTAGAAACTTTATAGTAAGAACATACTGTATCGATAATGCGTGTAGATGTAATGCACTCTTTAGTTTCTGGGTTAGAACCTTCTTTTAAAGCGTCGTAACAGAGTTGTAAAGTAATAGGCGTTTCTTTCAAACGAGACGCAAAAATTACTTTAGTTAAAAGCCCTTCTAAACTTCTAACGTTGTTATCGCTACGTTCTGCAATGTAAGTAGCTACTTCTAAAGGTAAAATTTGTTTTTTATTTTCAGCCTTTTTTTGTAAAATAGCAATTTTCGTTTCAATATCAGGAATTAAAACTTCGGCTAATAGACCACCTTCAAAACGAGTTCTTAGCCTATCGTCCATATCCAAATCTTTTGGTTGACGGTCGGCAGATAAAACTATTTGTTTTTTCATACTATAAAGGTCGTTAAAGGTGTGGAATAATTCTTCCATTGATTTTTGTTTAGTTTGAAAGGCTTGTACGTCGTCGATAATTAAAACGTCAACGTTTCTATATCTGTTTTTGAAACTAGTAGTCCCGTTTTCACTATAAGCCTTGCCCGAACGGATTAAGGTAATAAATTCGTCGTAAAACTTTTCACTAGTAACGTAAAGGACCTTCTTTTTAGGACTTCGCTTTTTCATATCGTTAACGATAGCGTGAAGTAAGTGAGTTTTACCAAGTCCCGACGAGCCGTAAATGAAAAGTGGATTATACGAATTGCCAGGGTCTTCGGCTACGGCTTTACTTGCAGCGTAACAAAAACTATTGCAATCGCCTACAACGAAATTTTCAAAAGTATAAGTAGGGTCGATAGGCGAACCTTCTAATTCAGGCAATTCTTCATAAGCAACGCTTTTATAATCTTCTTTGCTTGTGCCTACGAATATTTCAACGTCTTTAATGCCCGAGTTAGTTTTTACAAGAGCAGCCTTAATCTTTTGCAAAAGACTTTTTTGTGCAAACGTTGCAAAAATTTCACTACGAGTCATTAATACTAATTTATTTCCAACGATATCGATAGGCTCAAGAGTGTCAACGTACATTGAAAAACTGATAGTAGACACGGTTGTTTTTAATTCGTTTTTAGCGTTGTTCCAAATAATTTGATAACTTTCCATTTATTCTCCAAGTATTTTTGTTATTCTTTTGTATTTTTTAAAAAAATGTGTTAAAATCAAAGAGTAGCAATATACAAGGTATATTATATCTTACAAATCGTAAAAAATCAACAAAATTAGGTGGGTTTATGTTTATTGAAAATTTAATCCTTAATAATTATAGGAATTATAGTTATGGCGAATTTAATTTTTCAAACGGAATAAACGTTTTAACTGGTGGTAACGCACAAGGAAAAACTAATTGTGCCGAGGCAATTTTTTATTTATGCACGGGCTATTCTCCAAGGGCAACTAAGGATAAACAAGTTATAAAGTACGGCGAAAAATTTGCAAACATAAAAGGAATAGCCAACGCTAATTACGGCAAAGTTTCAGTAGAAATAACTTTTAATGAAAAAGGTAGAAAAGATATTAAAGTAAATGGTGCTAAAATTGCTAAAATGGGCGAGTTTATAGGCAGTATTAATTCAGTGTTTTTTAATCCTAACGAATTAAAACTTATTAAAGAAAGCCCTGAAGATAGGCGTCGTTTTATGGACATTTCTTTATCGCAAATGTCAAAAAGTTATTTTTACGCACTTCAAAAATACAATAACGTACTTAGTCAAAGAAATAATCTTTTAAAAAGTCAAGATAAAGAACTAATATTTGAAACTTTACCTTTTTGGGATATAAAACTTTGTGAATACGCTACTAAAATTATTGTGAAAAGGCAAGAATTTATTGAAAAATTATTGCCTATTTGCAAAGAAAAACATAGTCTATTAACTAATAATGAAGAAGATATCGACGTTAAGTTAGATTGTGTTTTTATAGGTAGTGAAGAAGAAATTAATTCGTCACTTTTAAACGAGTTAAAGTCAAGATATGAAAAAGATATTATTTTAGGTTATACCACGATAGGTCCGCATAGGGACGATATTAAAATTAAGATAAACGGCGAAGACGTAAAAATTTACGGCTCGCAAGGTCAACAAAGAACTTGTGCTTTAACTTTAAAACTTGCTGAATTAGAAATATTTAATCAAACCTTTAAAGAGTATCCACTTTTAATTTTAGACGACGCTTTTTCGGAACTTGATAAAAATAGAAGGGAACAACTTTTAAATATAATCGACGGCATACAAACGATTATAACTTGCACGGAACTAACAAGCGAAATGCTTAATAATAGAAATATTAAAATTTTCAATATTGAAAAGGGTAAAATAATAGAATAAAAATAAAAACTAACGAAAACAATGAAATGCACCCAAAAGTTTGTCTAAACTTTTGGGTGCACATCACAATTCGTTAGTTTTTTTGTTTTAATGGTCTGATAAAATTATCAATTTGCAATTATTATCAAGTTCAAGTTGTTGTTCGTCTAAATTACCGCTAAATAATTTAATATTATCGTTAGCATCAACGTAACCTATAACTACTTCACCTTTTTTAAACTCGTTAATGGTTGCTTTGTATATCGAATAGATAAAATCCCTTGCGTTCATTTTAGGTGGTAGGGTTTTAAAGTAATAAGAACAATCTTTTATATAAATTTCTTTACCTTCAACGCCGTCGGTATCGAAAGTTAAAATGTCTTTATAAAAATCAAATAAGGCTTCTTTATCGGCAATTTGCATTATAATTTTACTAACGTATCTATTACTAATAACTACGTTACTTTTACTATAATTTTGTACGATATCATGATGCTTAGGCTCTATAATTTCAACTACTATATCTAAATTATCGTTAATTATTTGTTTTTTATTTATCGCACTTTGAAGGTAAATTAAATTTGCAAGAGCAGGTAAATCTTTTTCGCCTTCTTCTGCGTTTTCAGCCGATAAAATCAAAATCGTAGTGTTTTCGTCGTCGATATGTTCGCTAATAAACTTTGAAATAAATTCTTGTTCGTGAATATCTACTTGTTTATATTCTTTTATGAAAGAATATTTTGAATAATCTACCTTAATTTTCGTGGTTGACGAATCGTCTAACAAAAGTACGTCAATAGCGTTGTCGTCACCTTTCCACTCGTTATTAAAATTATCTAAACCTTCTAAGATTTTAGGTAAATTTTTGTTATGACCTAAAATTACTATATTACGTTTCTTTAAAGTGTAATCTTTGTTAAGTTTTATTTCGTAAAGGGTAGGGGCAACTATAGTTTTGTACTGAATATCGTCGTCCGTCCTGCCTATGTAAATATCGTAAAATTCTCCGTTAAAATTTCTAGTAGTTAAAGGAATAGTATGCGTATGAGTTTCTAAATGCGATAAAACGAAATCGGCTTCGCAATTAAAATCACTTTCCTTTGAGAAAAATTCCACGCCCTCATTAGAGAAAAGGTCGGTATAAATAGCGTTAAGTTTAGGCATTATAGCAAATTGAGTAAAAATATTACCGAATAATTGATTAACAGGAACGGCAACTATTCTAATTTTGTCGCTGTTTTTGCAAGTAATTATTTCGTTGACAACGCCTTCAGTCCAGTCGTCTGTAACTTCGACGACAACTTTTTGCTTTTTGTCGTTTGTTTTTTTAGAAAGAAGGTCTGCAACCTGCATAAGAGTTTTAATAGTTTGACCATTGCCGTCTTCCGTCAAAGGATTGTTGTCGCATCCTTCTTCTAAAACTATAATCGTTTTTGCAGTATCTATTGAAATATCGATTAACTGTTGCGAAGAAAATACGCTACCAGACCTAATTATAATTGAAAGTTTGTTTTTAACCTTTTTTTCTCTAATAATAGTCGAAATTGAGTCGTTAATTTGTTGTTCGATAGTTTCACGGTTTAAACAAGAAAGAACCGTAATAACTGCTTTTTCTTCTAAAAGAAGATATTCGTTTATAATTTCTAAACCCCTATCGTTCCAGTTAAGAATAATAACGTGATTATTAATGTCTAATTTATTTTTACCATTATTTGCCTTTTCAATAAAGTCGCTTATTACGTTTGAAACGTAACCTATTACCGAGCCGGTCAAGGCAATAAGACCAACTATTACTACTATAAAGCAAATTATACATAAAACCACTTGTCCCGTACCGTCTACTACACCCGAAATACAACCAGGGTCTAACATCATTGCTAAGCAATTAAACATTGCCGTAAAGTAAGACATATCATCACTCATTAAACAAACTAATAGTGAAAATAACGCCAAAAAAGCAACGTTAAATAAGGCAATTCCCACGACTATAAGTAAACCAGGCTTTTTCTCTTTTAAAATTGTCAACCATTGATTTTTTTTCATTTGAACGCACCATTTATATTATTTTATTAGATTATATCATATCTAGTTACGAATATCAACTTTTATTTAGTAGTCGTCAACCAAAAAATCTTCAATTAAATTGTTTTTAAAATTAAGTTCTACGCATTTTGCTCCACTTTTAGTTAAAATTAAATATTCGTTATCGTTACCACTTTCAAAATTTTCAAAACATAGGTAAGGGTAATCTAAAAACTCTTTTATACTACTTGCTTTCTCAATTAGGTTGCTTGATAAAAAGCAAGAAACGTCAACGTTAAGTATTAATAAGTTAATAAATATAAATCCTTTAATTTTTTCGTTTGCTATAAGTAGATTTTTATCGTATTCACCATGCACGCTAGTTAATTTAAACGTTTTGTTTTTTGCCCACGTTTCAGTAATTTGTACGTCTAGTGGATATGCGTAATTTTTAAATACTTTAAGTTCGTTTAAAGAATAAGAATAATCGTCAATTAAATCTTCGTATGCAAGATTTAAATTATTATTTTGTAATTGATAAACGAATAAACATTTCTTTTTTGAAACAAAAGAAATAAACACCAAATCGCCGTTTTGTTCTATTTTAAAATCGTTTGGCAAAAAAGGTATTTCGCCTGTAATAAAAAAATCACCGTTTAAGTGAAACTTATACGAGCCGTCAGCCAAAATCGTAAACAAATATTTGCCGTTAAATAAGTCGACGTAGGTTTGAGTTATTATTTTATACGGAGCATTTCGCTTTTTTGAAAAATTAGGGTAAATAAGTAAAGAATTTTTAAGTTTAAAAACGTTTGCTTGTTTTGATGAAAATCCAAGAATTGTGCAAGGGTAATATTCTTGACTTACTGGTAAAAATTCTAACAAACTACCTTCGTCGATATTTGCTAAAGAAGGTGTTTTATTTATTTTACCATAGTATTGTCCGTTAACTTTTAAAAATGCGTCGATTTTAGAATAAAAATAAACTTTCATAGTCTATTTTATTAAAAGTGCTTTAATTTATGTATTCTTAATAAAAAACTCGTCAATAATATTTAAAAAACGGGAGAATAGATTATGGTATTTAAAGGTCAAAACAAGTATGAAAAAATTATAAAAAAAGATAAAAAAGATGGTAAATTAACACATGAAAATATAGAAAAAAGGGGTAAAGAGTATATAGAAAACTTAATTAATCAAGCCTTTGATAAACTTTTAGAAGAATATGAAATGGAAAGAAAAAACTTGCTTTTAAAAATAGACGATTTGCAGAAACAAAATCAAAAGTTAAAAAATATTTTAGACGAAATATTTTACGGCAAGCAATTATCAAGGAAAGATTTTGTGCTTCATAGAATAAAGGGTGATTAATAATGTTAAAAACTTATTGACTTTATCGATTTTAAACCCTATAATTAAATAAAAGATTTTTAGGGGTGAAAAAATGTTCAACGTTTTAGTTTTAGAAGACGATAAAAATATAAGGCGATTGACTGAAATTAAACTTAAAAACGAAGGCTACAACGTATATACTGCTCAAAATGGTAAGCAAGGGTTAGACATAGTAGGTGACAAGCATATTGATATTATAATCGCCGACGTTATGATGAGTGAAATGGACGGCTACGAGTTTATTTCAACGCTTAGAGAATTAAATATAACTATTCCTTGCATAATGGTAACGGCTAGAGGAAGTATTCAAGATAAAACGCAAGGTTTTTTAAAAGGTGCAGACGATTATATGGTAAAACCTATTGAATACGACGAGCTTTTTATGCGTATGAAAGCCGTGTTAAGAAGGGCTAAAATAGTAAGTGAAAAGAAACTTATAGTTGGAGAAACTACCCTAGATTACGAAACCTTAACCGTATTTGATAAAAACAACAAAATAACTTTATCAAAAAGGGAATTTGGTATTTTATATAAACTTTTATTTTACGCTGAAAAGTCTTTTTCAAAAAGCGTTATATTTGAAGAATTTTGGAATTACGATAGCGATGCTGAAGAAGATGCAGTAAAGGTTTATATAAACAGAATTAGAAACAAAATAGCCTGCTTTAAAGAAATTGATATAGAAACGATTAGGGGGCTAGGTTATAGGGGTGTTAAAAATGAAGAAAAAGTTTAAAAGGGAAGGATTTTTAAAACCTGCAAAAATAACCTTAATCGTGTTAATCGTGTGGGTAATAGGTATGTTCGTAGGCGTATCTATAACTAATTTTATTAATGCTAATTTAATTGCGTCTGGTGAAGTTAGAAACTTTTTTATAATTTTAGTCTTTATTTTAATAAGTGCGTGCATAGCCTTTTTGATAACCTTTTTCGTAACTGGTTCACAAGCAAAAATGGTTGAGGCGTTTACCGAGTGTATAGATAAAATTGCAGAAGGTGATTTTACCACTCAAATATCTCCTATAGGTAAAAACAACTATATGAATTCGGTTATTGTTAACTTTAATAATATGGTCAAGCAGTTAAACTCAATAACCCTTTTAAGAAACGATTTTATAAGTTCGTTTTCTCACGAGTTTAAAACACCTATCGTATCGATAAAAGGTTACGCTGAATTAATAAAAGATTCGGGAGTTTTAAAGGGCGAACAAAACGAATACATAAATATTATCATAGAAGAATCAAAAAGGTTAACCAAACTTTCGGATAATACTATGTTATTATTAAAACTCGATAGCCAAACGTCTTTTGCTGATAAAAAGAAATTTTACGTTAACGGCCAAATTGAAAACTCTATACTTTTATTCGATAATTTATTAAAAGAAAAAAATATTGAAGTCGAAACGCATTTATCAAGGGCTCAAATAGAATCGTCACCCGACTTTATAAAAGAGATTTGGATAAATTTAATAAATAACGCCGTAAAATATTCTAAAAACGGTGGCAAGATTATAGTTACTTGTTCAAACGTAGGCAAAACGGTTGTGGTAACCGTTGAAGACGACGGAATAGGTATGAGTGAACAAACCAAATCAATGGCGTTTAATAAGTTTTATCAACAAGACGGCTCTAAGAAGGGACAAGGCTTGGGTTTAGGTTTAACTATAGTAAAAAGAATAATTGATATTGCAAACGGACAAATAAACGTTGAAAGCGAGTTAGGTAAAGGAACGAAATTTACCGTCGTATTACCTAAAAATTAATAATAAAAACACCACTTTAACAAAATTAAAGTGGTGTTTTATTTGTATTTATAATTATGCTAATCTACCTTTAGTATAGAAGGCAACTCCAACGCAGTCAGGACCACAATGTGAGCCTATAGTTGGGTTAATTGCTGTATACGATATATCAAGTTGGCCGTATTTTTCTTGTAAAAGTTGGGCTAATAATTTTGCCGTATCAAGTGCGTCCGAATGACCTATGATAACTGGGTGACTTGCAATATCTTGTTCATTTTCTTCAACGAATTGAAGTATTTTATTTAACGTTGCTTTTTTACCCCTTGCTTTTGCAAGCGTAGCCATTTTTCCGTCAAGGTTTACGTGGATAACGGGGCGTATATCAAATATGGCACCCATAGTTGCCGCAATACCGCTAACTCTACCGCTTAACTTAAAGAATTTAAGATTATCTGCGTAAAAGTAAATGCTATATTTGTCAACTTCGGTATTTGCCCAGTCTAATATTTCTTGCATAGATTTACCTTCTTTGTAAAGTTTAGCAACTTCTTTTGCAATAAGTAAACTTAAAGCAGAAATACCTTTCGTATCAATTGTGCAAACGGTGTTATTAGGGTATTTTTCTTTTAATTCTTCAATGGCAAGATTTAAAGCATTGAAAGTTCCACTCATTGCTTTTGAAAAGTGAACGTATAACACGTCTTTTCCGTCTTTTAAGAAAGGCTCGAAATATTTAACGTAATCTACTGGGTTTAAAGCACTAGTTTTAGGAAGAACTCCATTTCTTAAAGTATCGTAAAATTCTTTATCGTTAAATTGCTCGAAATCAACGTAAGGATAAACGTCTTTATCGTCGATGGTGTATGGCATACTCATTAAATTATATCCAAGTTCTTTACAAAGACTAGGCGTTAAATCGCAGTCTGTATCACTAAATAAAACGTACATAATAAACTCCTTCACTTAAAAAAGTAGAAATTAAATTTTCTTAATTTTAGCAACGAAAGGTAAAAAAAATGTTAAAAAAGCCGACTTTTTTAGCAAAAAAAGATTGCTTTATGATAAAATTTTAACTAATTGTTGACTATATTTTATAAAAATGTTAAAATTAATAAAAATTATTTACGGAGATAAAAATATGATAAAAGTAGTCGTAGACGCTTTTGGTGGGGATAGAAGTCCAGGCGTAAACGTTAAAGGAGCAATTCAAGCAGTTAACGAAATTAAAGATTTGCAAGTAATTTTTACGGGTGACGAAAATATTTTAAACGAACAACTCAAAAATTACGAATACGATAAAGAAAGGGTGACGGTGGTACACGCCCCACAAGTTATAGGATGTGACGAACAACCTACTATTGCAATCAAAACTAAAAAAGATAGTTCAATGTGCGTTGCTTACGACTTATTAAAAAACGACGAAAGTGTAAACGCAATGGTAAGCATAGGCTCGTCGGGAGCAATTCTTGCTGGGGGAGTTTTAAAAATAGGTAGAATTAAAGGTGTAAAAAGACCGGCGTTTTGTCCTATATTACCTACAATGGACGGTGGAATTTTCGCTATATGCGATAGTGGCTCAAACGTTGATTGTAAGCCTGAATATTTAAATCAATTTGCCGTAATGGGTAGCATATATATGAAAAAAGCCTTTGGCGTAGAAAATCCAAGAGTAGCACTTTTAAACGTAGGTGTTGAAAGCGAAAAAGGCGACCTTTTAAGAAAAGAAGTTTATCCTTTATTAAAAGAAAACAAACACGTTAATTTTGTTGGCAATATGGAAAGTAGAGACGCTTTAAGCGGTGATTACGACCTTATAGTTTGCGACGGATTTAGCGGTAACGTTTTAATTAAAACTATAGAAGGTACGGCGATGGAACTTCTTAAAAAGATAAAAAAGATTTTCACAAAATCGTTAAAAAACAAACTTGGTGCTTTACTTTTGAAAAACGACGTAATGAAGTTAAAAACTGAAATGGATTACAACAACTATGGTGGAGCAGTACTATTAGGTGCGTCGAAAACAATTATTAAAGGGCATGGTGGCAGTAAGTGGAATGCCGTTTATAATTGTGTAAAACAAGCGTACAAAATTGAAAAGAACAATTTAAATCAAGAAATAGCAAAGGCAATAGCCGAAATAGAAGAATAAACAAAAAAAGCATTTGTATGGCAGTTCCTATTAGGGATTTTTATCCATAATAAAAGTGTAGCACACTATACTTCACTAAAAGTGAAATGTAGTGTGCTTTTCTTATCCACAAAAGTTAATTTTATATAAGTTATATTTTTAGCCTTGTGGCTAAAAGTGATATGCCGTTGGCGTGGTATTTTGGCTCTCGCCAAAGTTATATTAAATAAATCCTTAACTTGCCGTTAGGCAAATATAACTGCGTAGCAATATCACTTGCGTTAGCAAATCTAACAAATCCGTAGGGATTTATTTAGTTGCCGAATCCCTTGCGGGGACTCGGCTAGAAATGCTTTTTTATTTTGCAAAAACAATTAATTAGAAAGTCTTATTTATTATTTTTAAGATATTCATCTAAAATTTCAACTGCGTCGCCAACCAAACTAGCACAAGGACGTTTTTTATAATAAGCGTCCGTTCTTAACTCTGGAGTAGGAGAAGAAAACGCATTATTTAAGCCTAAAAGTTCACGGCAAACTATACTGCCGTTTATTTGTTTAAATTTATTACATAAATTTTGAATTAAAGCGTAGTATTCGGCTTTTTTAGTGTGGTTATCGGGTGAAGAATAACCTTTTAACGCCCCAAGACAAATCATCATACCACTAACGGCCCCACAAACTTCACGCTGACGACCTATTCCTCCACCGAAAGACGACGCAATTTTTAAGGCTTGTTCTTTATCTAAATTGATTTCGTCTAAAAAAGTTAGAACTACTGCTTGCGAGCAGTTATAACCTTGTTTAAAATAATTTTCACCAATTTCTCTTTTCTTCATAAATCTTTTTTCCTAAATTATTTTTATCTTTTTGACCTATAAGGTTGAGTGCTACGACCGACGCAATAACTATTATTAAACCTATAATTGCAAGCCAAGAAGGAAACTCACTATATAAAATCATACCGACTATGCTTGCCGAAACTATTTCGACGCAAGCAATAATAGCCGCTTTGCCCGTATCAATACCTTTTAAACCGATAGTGTAGAGCATATATGGCGTAACCGTTGCTAAAAGTGAAAGTAAAATCATATCGGTTAAATTGTAATTAATGTTTGCTATTACTGAAAATAAATGATTATAGTCAACCGTAAACGAACTTGCAATAGCACCGAAAATAAAAGAATATATTAAAATATTTTCACTAGTATAGCCGTTATTAAAAGCAAATCTTGAAAAAATGCTATAAGATGCGTAGAATAATCCAGAGCCAAGGCCTACCATAAATACGGGGAAGGTAAGGTTGCCGACGTTTCCGTCAAGTGAAGAAAGAATAATTCCACCAAAAGTAAAAAATAAACAAACTACTTTTACAAGAGTAATTTTTTCTTTAAAGAAAATTTTAGCCATAACGGTGACGAAAATAGGCGAAGTATACATTAAGATGCAAGCAACTGAAACTGATGCGTTATATTGCGTTGAAAAATAGCATAAACTTGTCAAGAACATACCTATTGCACCCGAGCATATGAAAATCCAACTATTTTTTAGTTTAATTTTGAAAGATTTTCTATCAAAAATAAAAAATATTATACAAATTGCAATAGACGCAAATAAAAATCTTAAAAAGGTAATTTCGTTGTTGGTAAAACCTTGTTCTCTAAGTCCCCTAACGAAAATACAAGATAATCCCCAAGTGATACCCGCTAAAAATATTAATAATGGAGAAATAAATTTTTTCATAAATAAAAATAAACCCCTATAACTTAATTAAATCTTTAATAACTTTACTTGCAAGTAAAATTCCTGCAACCGACGGAACAAACGAAATACTTCCGGGTGCGTGTCTAGAAGACTTCTCATCTAAAACGACTGCGTTTAAAGGTTCTTCTTTAGAATACAAGACCAAAACCTTTTGAATATTAAGTTTTTTTAACTCTTTACGTAAAACTCTTGCAAGCGGACAAACGCTAGTATTTTCAATATAATCAATTTCAAAAGCAAAGGGGTTTAATTTGTTGCCCGTACCTAAGCAACTAATAATAGGAATATTTAATTCTTTACATTTAGAAATTAATAAAATTTTACTAGAAATTGTGTCGATAGCGTCGATAACGTAATCGAATTTAGAAAAATCGATTAAATTTATAGTGTCGGCATCAAAAAACAAGTCGTAAACTTTAACGCTAACGTTAGGGTTAATTTCTTTAACTCTATCTAACGCAACGTTAATTTTCTTTTGATTAATCGTTTTAGTAGTAGCGTATAGTTGCCTATTAATATTAGATACTGAATAAACGTCGCAATCAATAAAGGTAAGATTGCCAACGTTACAGCGAACTAAACTTTCAACGGCGTAAGAGCCAACTCCACCAAGACCGAAAACGGCAACGTGCTTTTTTGAAAGAATATTAAGTTTATCTTGCCCTACTAGTAGAGCAGTTCTATTAAAAGCGTCGTTCATAAAACACCTAAATAATTATATTAATAAACTACGAAAATAATAATATCATATTTTAAATTTAATAGCAAACAAAATTAATAAATACTAATAAAAGCAACGACAAAATAATAAAAATAACTACTAAAACCGACAAAAGTTATAAACTTGGTTGATAAGTGCGTTGATATCTTTTGGACACATTTTAAAAAATGTCCTAATCAAGAAGGGCTGTTAGCGTTATAAAACTTGACAAGGTTTTTACGTTTTAGTATAATGTAAAAGTTATTAATGTAAATGGAGGATTTATGAAAATAGCCATTACTGCAGATAGTGTAATAGATTTAACGGCAGATTTGCTTAATGAATATGATATAAAAGTTCTTTCTTTAAATATACTTTTGGGGGAAGATGAATATAAAGATAATCAAGTAACTTCATCTCAAATATTCGATTTTGTAGATAAAACGGGCAAATTGCCTAAAACTAGTGCAAGAAGTCAAATTGAGTATGAAGAAGATTTTAAAAATTTATTAGTTGATTATGACAAGGTAATACATTTTAGCCTTTCAAGTGATATGAGTGTTACTCACCTTAATGCTTTAAACGCATCTAAAAAATATGAAGGTAACGTAGAAGTTGTAGATAGTAAATCTTTATCAACGGGCATAGCACTTCAAGCGATATACGCAAGGACTTTAACAAAGACTGAAAGCGATATAAAAGTAATAGCAGAAAAGGTTAGAGCAAGGCGTGATAGCGTGCAAGCAAGTTTCGTTATAGAAGAACTTAATTACTTGCACAAGGGTGGCAGATGTTCTTCGGTAGCACTTTTAGCGGGTAAATTGTTAAAAATTAGACCGCAAATACTTGTTAAAGACGGCAAGATGGGTAGTTACAAAAAGTATAGGGGTTCAATGCTAAAATGTATTAAAGAATATTGTAAAGACACGCTTGAAGAATTTTGTAAAATTGATAAAAGTGTTGCGTTCGTAACATATTCTTCGGCAACTCCTGAAATGGTTGAAATTGCAAAAACGGCTCTAATAAACGCAGGTTTTGAAAAGGTATATGAAACGCAAGCGGGTGGTACGATAAGTTGTCATTGTGGACCGCATACTTTAGGAATTTTGTATTATAACGACGGTGAATAAAAATAAAATTAGCGTTGCTAAAAGCAACGCTAAAATTATATAACGAACTATTTCTTAATAGAAGAAAAATTAAAAATTGCAGATTTTAACGCAAAAAAATAAAGATTAATGTTATGAAAAAAATAATTTACGACGGTGAGTTTTTTAACGTTGCCGACACGCTAAAATGTGGTCAAATTTTTAGATATGAAAAGTATTTAGACGGGTACAGAGTTTATTCTTTAGACAAAGAGTGTTTTTTAAAAAACGACGGAGATAAAGTCGTTATTTTAAGCGACGACGTTGACTATTTTTATACTTTTTTTAATTTAGATTACGATTATAAAAAAGTATACGATTTTGCAGTTGATTGTGATAGCGAAATAGTTAAAAAGGCTGTTAAATTAGCAAAAGGTATTAGAATTTTAAAGCAAGACCCGTTAGAAACGATAATTACTTTTATAATTTCTCAAAACAATAATATTCCAAGAATTACAAAATCAATAAACTATTTATGCGAAAATTACGGGAATAAACGAAATAGTGTAAGGGGAGATTATTTTTCATTTTGTGACGAGGAAAAAGTTTATTTATTAAGTGAAGAAGATTTAAAAAACGCAGGCGTAGGTTATAGGTCGACTTATTTAAAAGGAGTGTACGAACAACTTAAAAACGGTTATGACTTTAATAAGTTGGGCGAGTTGTCTACTCAAGATTTGTATGAAAAACTTATTAAAATTAAAGGGATAGGCGATAAGGTGGCAAACTGCGTTTTACTATTTGGATATAACAAATACGATACTTTTCCCGTTGACGTGTGGATAGAAAAAGTTTATAAACAAGATTTTAAAGGCACTTTAACTAATCGTGCAAAGATAAGCAAGTTTTTCGTAAACGAGTTTAAAGAATATTCAGGAATAATTCAACAATACTTGTTTCATTACAAACGAGTGTTGCAAAAAAATGAAAACAATTAAAAACAAAAAATAAAAGTTTAGCCCACCCTTTCGTTTTGGCGAAAGGGTGGGCTTTTCGTATTCACTAAATACGTATTTTTAAATTATTCAAACAATCCTAAAAGGTCGGTTAATTTTGTTATAACGTAAGTAGGTTTAACGCCGTTAGGTAAAGGTGCGTTTTGCAAATTTAAATAGCAAGTATCAATGCCTATATTAAAACCGCCCTGAATATCGCTAGTCAAACTATCACCTATGATAATAGTTTTTTCATCAAAAGTAACACCACTTAATTTTTGTACTGCGTCGAAGTATTCTTTTTTAGGTTTAGGAAAGCCTATTTCGTCTGAAATATAAATTCCGTCGATAAACTTAGTAAACGATTGACCTTCAAGTCTTTTATATTGAGTTGTAGAAACGCCGTTGGTTACGATTAATATTTTACAACCCTTATTTTTAAAATATTCTAAAATCGTTTCTGCTCCGTCCATTGTTTTTTTGCCAAGAGAAAGCGACGCAACGTAAGACTTGTGAATACTTAACGCATCACCCGTTTTACCTACGTAATTTAAGTAGTCTTTAAAACGATTTACGGTAATTTCTTCTTTAGTGCAAAGCCCCTTTTCGTAGGTTGCCCACCATTTTTGATTAATTTGGCGGTAGGTAAGGTAATTATTCTCGCTAAACTCTAAATTGTAAATTTTGCAAACGTTGATAAACGCAGTTTTTTCAGCGTCGTGAAAGTCTAATAGCGTGTTATCTAAATCAAATAAAAGCGTAGTATATTTCATACAATATATTGTACAATAAATTGCAAAAAAAATCAACGTAAAAATCTAAAAAAGCACTACGAATTTAGTTAATCGAAATGAGCAAACGGCTTGCTCGTTTGACCGTTTTGCATAAATATTCATTTTTTGGTTAAAAATATGCAATTTCTAAAATATGACAACATTTGACAAAATAACAAAAAGTAAAAGGTTTTAATAAATTAAAAAAGGTATAAATTGCCAAAAATTTAAGGAACAAACTGACTAATTTGGTAAAAAATACAAAAAAAATAAAAAAAGTTTGATTTTTTTGTGAAAGTTTTCTAAAATTTTTTGATTTTTACGTAAATTTTCTTGCGTCAAAGACAAAAAAATGATATAATACCTATGCTGGTCGTAGTATGTAATTTTTTATTTAAATTGATTTACAAAAACCTTTTTATGCAAAAACTTTGATTGTTTTGATTTTGGCTAGCAAAAAGGCAAATTTATTTAAATAAAAAACCTACAAAAGTAAAATTTCGCAAACCGTAGGATTTGTGATAAAAATAAAAAAGGGGTAAAAAAAGTGAAAAAAGACAGTTTACAACAAGCAACTTATAAAAGAGGCTTCTTCGCTAGTATCGGTGACTTCTTTTATGATTTAAAGGTATCGTTGTTCCCTAAGGTTAGAAACCGTGCTGCTCGTTCATTTAAGCGTGAAGCGACAATATTCATTATTTGTATATTAGCCGTTCCACTTCTTCACTGGGCGTTCTTCTGGTTCTACGTTAATATTCAGTCTATTATGATGGCTTTCAAAACGCCTGCATCGTGGACTGAACAACAACTAGATACCTTGCAATGGTATGAAAAAATATTCTGGAACTACATAAGTATTTGGAAAAGTGATTTCCAACCTTTAATCGAAGGTAGACCGCTTATAGGTGGCGGTGGGTTACCTATCGCATTTAGGAACACGTTTATGTTCTTTGGTCAAAGTTTATTTTTAACTATGCCACTTTGTTTATTTATTGCTTTCTTTATATTTAAGAAAATAGCAGGTTACAAAGTGTTTAGAATAGTGTTTTATCTTCCAGCCGTTATACCTTCAGTAGTTATGACGTACGCTTATAGAGAAATCACTTCTTCTACTGGTCCTTTGTCTCAAATAATGCATATTCCGGCTGGTGGTTTATTAGGTCAACAAGACACGGCAATATATACCGTTTTAATTTATAGTTTATTGACCGGCTTTACTTCAAACGTGCTTTTATTCTCAAGTGGTATGGCACGTATTCCAACCGAAGTATTAGAAGCGGCAAAACTTGACGGTGTAGGCCCAGGAACTGAAATAACTAGAATTATTATTCCGTTAATTTGGCCAACGTTCACTACTCAATTTATTTTAGCGTTTACAGGTATATTTAGTGCAAGTGGTCCTATATTAATGCTTACGCAAGGTGCTTACGATACGACGACTTTCGCTTTCTGGATTACTAGTAAGATGATAGGTTCTAACGGTCTCGGTGGTCCTGGTACTGGTGGTGACGACGCTGTAAGACTTGTATCGGCGATGGGTGTACTTTGTACGGTAATAGCAGTTCCTATCGTATTCTTTACTAGATGGTTATGTGGTAAAGTAGATTCAATTGAATATTAAGAAAGGGGGTAAGAAAAATGGCAGTTTTAGATAGAATTGAACAAATTAAAAAACGCAGTATGCGTAAAGACGATTCGGCTAGTATTCTTACTTCAAGAACTCCTGTCGAAAAAGTTTTATTCGGTATAGTATTCGTTATATTCACGCTTTACACTTGTATAATAATGTATCCACTTTTTTTCCTTACGTTAAAGAGTTTACAAGATATTTTGGACTTTAATAGTAGGAATTTGTGGGATTACACTAGTGGTATTGACTGGGCTAACTACTGGGAAGCATTAACGACTTTAACGGTTATAACTAACCAAGGTGACTATGTAACTTTACCAGTATTAGCACTTAACAGTGTAATTTTCTGTGCGGTAAGAATTGTGTTAGGTTTAGCAGGTTGTACTTGCGTAGCGTATCCGCTTTCAAAATACAAATTCCCAGGTAGAGACTTTATTTATGCTTTAGCAATCACGGTAATGGTTATTCCTATCGTTGGTTCGGCTGGTTCTTCGTATAAGTTATGGAGTGATATCGGTCTTATAGATACGCCTTGGTTCCTTATCTTATCGTCAATCGGTTCGTTTGGTTTCAACTTCCTTGTAATGTATGGTTTCTTCCAAAACATTTCTTGGTCTTATGCTGAAGCCGTATTCATCGATGGTGGTGGGCACTTTACGGTATTCTTAAAAATAATGTTACCACAAGCAGGTCCAGCGTTATTAACGCTTGGTATTCTTGCCTTCATCGGTAACTGGAACGACTATATGACGATACTTATGTATATGCCAAGTTATCCAACACTTGCGTCTGGTCTTTACAATATAAGCGTATCGAAAGAAGGTCAAGCAGACCGTCCTAAATATTATGCGGCACTCGTTATTTCAACAATTCCTGTTATCACGATGTTTGCAGCGTTTAGTGATATTATTATGAAGAACTTCTCTGTTGGTGGTCTTAAAGGCTAAAAACAAAAACGCTTTTCTATATATAATATATAAGTATTAATATGGTAGCGTTGCACAAAATAAAAATAAAAGTAAAAACTTTATAAATAAAAAATATAATGATATTTTTAAAAGGAGAAAAGATGAAAAAATTATTGAAAAGAATTTCAGTATCGTTACTTACGTTATCGTTAAGTCTTTCATGTTTCGTTGGTTGTGGCGAAGATATGAGAAACAGAGAAGCTGACCAAACGTTAGAAGTATTTATCGCTGACCGTGGTTATGGTACTGACGGTGTAACTGCTGCGTTACACGCATTTGCTGAACAAGACTGGGTAAAAGAAAAATATCCTAACATCAAAATTGCTACACCAGTTACAGAAAGAACGCCAAACTATGGTATTAACAAAATTAAATCACCAAAAAATAACCAGTTCGACTTAATTTTCGTTATTGAAAGCCTTAGCGTATTCTTTGGTAAAAACAGTAAAGGTGAATCTACACTCGTAGAACTTACTGACGTTATGGAGTCAACTGTTCCAGGTGAAAACGTAAAGGTTAAAGATAAAATTATACCAGACGTAATGGATTGTATGACTTACATTCCAAAGGGTAAGGATGAACCAGAATATTACGACTTTGCTTGGTGTACTGGTATGTTAGGTATGTGTTATAACCCTGAAATTATTGAAAAATACGTTGAACACGTTCCAAGAACTACTGATGAATTAATCGAACTTATGAGAAGAATTAGAGATGGTGAAACTATCGTTCCAGCAACTACTGATTTATCTATCGAAGCAAATAGAAAGGCTCATAACCTTGCTAACTGCGGTAACGAAAACGGTTATGCAATCGGTCCTTGTGGTACTGCATCTTACGACGCATATATGTTCAGCCCATGGTGGGCTCAATACGATGGTACTGAAGCGTATGAAAACTTCTGGCAAGGTATTTACGTTGACTCTTCAGGAATTCCATCATATAGTGAAAAAATCTTCGAATTAGAAGGTAGACTTGAAGCGTTAAGAGTTTTAAAAGAAATGTTAAAACCATCAAGCAGATACTATGATTTAGCGTTAACTGAAAAAGACTTCATGGTTGCACAAACTACTTTACTTAACGGCGAATATGCTATTACTCAATGTGCTGACTGGTTTGACTCAGAAATGAAAGATATTCGTGAAACAATGCAAGAAAGATATGAAGCAGGTGTTCCAGGTGTTAAAGAACCTGCAGAAATATTAGTTATGTTAACTCCTATCATTTCAGCAATCGTTAAACAACTTAAATTCCGTAACGGTGGCGATTATATGACTGACGAACAACTTTCTTTCTTAGTTGAATGTATTGATGAAGAAAAAGAATACAACGTTGCAAAAGCAGACTTTGCTGCTGCATTCCCAGGAACTGAAGAATTAAAGAAAGCAGACTATACTAAACTTTTAGATGCTCGTTCAGCATATCAACCAGGTGCTGCAGGTCATACTGCTTGTATTCCATCGGTTTCTAACTCAATTGACGTTGCAAAAGACTTTGTAAGATTCTTCTATTCAGACGTTTGTCAACTTGCTTATATGATTGCAACTGATGGTCAAAATATTCCAACAAACTTTGACCCAAATAGTACTGAAATTTTATATGGTACTAACGTAACCGTTGCTAAAGCATACGCAGATGCTTTCGGTAACTTCTCGACTTTACAACAACCTAGATTAAACTACTTCTTTAGTACGTTTAACCCTGTTAACTACTTACGTGGTAGTTATAGAAGACCACTTCCAGGTGCAGGTTTAAAATCACTTTACACTTCAGGTGACGTTGGTAAAATTTTAAGAAGTACTGAATCTCAAGACGTTGACAGCCTTTTCCAAGCAACGATTGAAGCAAACGACTCTAACAAGTTTAAGTTTATGTTATTCGAAGCAGGTTTAACAGGCTCTTACTAAGATTTATAGTGTTTTATTACGGAAACGCCAAATTAACGGCGTTTCCTGAAACACTTTAATTAAAAATAAGTTTAAAATAAAATTTTTACTTAGTTAATTTTTTACTTTTATTGTTTATTACATATTTGTAATAAAATTTTTGCTATTTGAAAGTTCGTTTAACGTTAATGGTTATAAAGCAGGTTAACTTAGTGACGTTAAGCGTTCAAAATAAAAAATGAATATTACTTTTATCAATTTTACATTTTTTTAGGTAAAATAGGTAAACTTGTAGTATTAAACCGAAAACTTTAAAGGTTATTAGGCAGTTTGTTTACCACAAATTGTACCATTTTTGTAATAACGAAAGTGGTTTGTAGTTTTTTAACTCGTTGCCCTATTACTTCCTTAAAGGGTGACTGATTTGATAAATCAATAGCATTTATCAAAGGTGAAATTAATTTTTAATTAAATTAAAGGGGATTATATGAAGAAAAATAGGTTATTTACTGCTTTAATGTCGGCAGTCCTTTCTCTCTCGATGATTTTTCCACTTACTGCTTGTGGCGATAACGGAGAGTTAAGTGAAAAAGACATGTCTTTCTTTTCAGTATATAATACCTACAAGGTAAAAAGGGATGAAATGCCCGCTGATAAAGAAATATTGAGTGCCGAAGCCCTTGAAATTACAATGGTGCAAGGCGAATATGAGATTTTACAACTCATAATGCACTCTGAGAAAGACGTAAAATGGTATAACGCTACGATTTCTGACTTAGTAAACGTTGAAAACAGTAATCACGTTTATAAAAAGGATAACGTTACTATTTCTAAACAAGAATATATGTATATAGGTTCAATAGGTAATAAGAACTCTAACTGGCCAGGTTATACTCCTGGTTATTATCCAGATGCCTTAATTCCTTTGAACGCCGTTATAAGTTTTGGTGAAAACCACTTCTATGCTGGCGAAAACCAAGGTCTTACTTTCCAATTCTCAACTAGACCAGAATTGTATGATGACAAGGAACAACGTGACTTATATGGTGAACCTATATTAAAAGAAGGTATTACTAAAGAACAAGCCGAAACTATGACTGACAAAGAAAAGTATACCTACAACGAACCAGGTACTTACGTTGGTACTATCACTCTTGATTTTAGAACGTTTACGAAATCTATTCCAGTTACGTTAAATATTAGTGACGCTACTGTTAGTGAAACAGTTCACAATAAATCTTCTTGGGGTCAAAGAACAACTAAGTTCAACGCTGAACTTAACTGGACTCAAGACGCACAAGACATTTGGAACGACGGTCTTATTAAATATAGACACGCTTCAGGTCGTATGTGGTGTGAACAACAAGGTTCTATTCAAGCACGTGACAACTACTTTAGCATTATTTTGCCTTTATTAAGAAGACAAAGATATAGCAACTGGATGTTTATGTTACCAAGTGGTAAGTTTAAAAACAACTTCCCAGAAGACACTGCTTGGCACGAAGAATATAAGTCTATCGAAGACGTTGACTGCTTTAGTACGAGTTTAACGATGGAATACTTCGACCGTTTAATTCAAGCGTCTATTGAAGATAATTTCAACTATATGGTAAAGGTTACGCCTATCGTTTCTATTTGTGACGAACCTGCTGCTCACAATAAGTTTAATAACGTTAAAGCGTCGGGTCTTTCATACTTTAAATTGCTTGAATATTACGCTAACTTAATTGAAAACGGCATCGGTACTGACTATTATGGTACTAATAGAGCAGACTTATTTAAAGATTACCAAGGTGATAAAGATGCGTTTAGGCACGAACTTGCAGAATCTGTAAGAGGATTATGCTGGCCTGTAACTCAAAACTATCTTGAATCATACGCACCATATATTAAAACTTGGTGTCCAACAATTCCGCACTACGGATCTGCTGCTCAAAGAGCAAACTACGCTAACGACAAAGAAAGATGGTGGTACGCTTGGGTCCATGACGTTGAAGGTAACTTAGTTCCTGAAAGAGCATTAGGTTGGCAACAAGCAGAATACGACGTTATCGGTCAATTAGACTGGTCGGCTGATAGTTTCTATGATGCTAAAAATGGTAGTAAAATGCTTGACGATTTCTTTACTACAATGTACTTAAGGTCAAGTTATGGTAACGGCGACGGCTACTATTTCTATCCTGCTGGTCAATACGAATTAGACGAACTTATTCCTTCGTTTAGAATGCAAGCCAGAGTAGACGCATTTGAAGAATACGAACTTTTCTATAACTTAAAACAAATTTACGCACAAATTGCTGAAGAAACCGGTCTTGATATCGACCCTACGGGCGTTATTTCAGGTTTAGGTGCTAACATCTATAATGGTACTACGGCAATTCAAGATTGCGGTAACTTTGAAAAGACGAGAAGGACGTTAATCAACCTTTCTAAATGTACTGAATCTGAAGCAAGAATGTGTATCGTAAACGTTGAAAACAACGGCTATGGTAAAGTTATTTACACAATTTATCTTAAAGCAAACGCAGATAATAGTGCTAGAACGTTAAGAAATAACGGCCAAGTAGTTCAACCTAAGGGTGCTATGACTGGTGGTGGTTACTTATACGAAATTGTTATTGATAGAACTTTAAGTGCTGATAACGATATATCGTTAGAATTTGAAGCAAACGGCGAAATAATGACTTACTCTCAAGGTGTTGGTGGTAAAGTTACAATCGTTGAAGCAGAACAAATCGGTGCTAACTCGTTCGTAGACAATACAGTTACGGTTGATGCTAGTCTTGTTGGTACTGTTGATAAAATTGAAGGCGTTGAAGTTGGTACTAAAGATATTCAACTTGATATTTATGGTAGTGAAGGTGAAGAATTCGTTACTATCTTCGTTCAAAGTGCTGCAATTAACAACTTGTTCTCTGATAAAGTAGCAGAAATGGTATTCCACTTCTACAATGCATCGACTCAACCTATCAAGATTACTTCGTTAGGCGAACTTCAAGGACAATTACTTTGGATGTCGTTATTCGAAGCAACGTTACAACCAGGTTATAACGCTATAACCGTTAATGCAAAAGGTAACGACTGGGCTAAGTATCCACTTAAGAGAATGAGATGGGCGTTTACTAACGCAGATGGCAGTCCTATGTTTACTGACGAAACGATATATCTTAAAGATATTATCATTTACGAACTTTAATTAGGAGGTATTAAAATGAAAAAATTGACAAAATTATTAAGTTTAATACTTTCTTTAGTAGTTGCTTTCTCTCTTTTCACCGCTTGTGGTGAAAAGGAGGGTGGCGATGAACCAACTACGACTATTACTAAAGTTGCTAACTCGTCAAGAGTTGACCTTTACAACTTTGAACAATGGAAGCCAGACTTCTCTTGTATTAAAGGTCAAAAACTTTTCGGTGTAGTTAAAAGAAACAAAGACAAAGAATATTGTAAGAGTGGTGACTATTCGGCAAAAATAATGCCTATCGGTGGTCACATTGACCCTTCAACTCCTATTCTTTGGTTCCCTGTTTCATCTGAAGCGTGGAATTTCGGTTATAATGATTTCTCGTACGTTGACTACGTAAGTTTCTGGATTTACAATGCTAACGACGTTGAAAAAGACGTTACGGTTGGTCTTATTAGTCAATACAAAACTCACGAAAGTATCACTCAATTACAAGGTCAAACTTATGGTTTAAAACCAGGTGAATGGACTTTAATTAACTACGTTATCGACTTCGGTGCTATGACAGTTGGTTCAGTAGTTGACAGAGACGATATGCTTTCAGTTCAAGGTATCTATATGCAATGGGAAACTGCTCCTTCTCCAGATACGGCACTTGCCCCAGTATATTACGTTGACGATATTTCTTTAATTTATAAAGAAACTATTAACGGCTTTGACTCTCCACTTAACTTCGACCAAAATGCTGACGTTAAGTACCTTATCGACTTTGACGAACCTTGGCACGACTCTCTTGCTTATTCTAAAGTAGTTGCTTCTCACGTTTTCTCTGCTCCAACTACTAAAACCGTTTATGGTAAAGACGTTGGCGTTCAACCTACTACAGGTAGTAGAATGTTAGAATATAAGATTGGCTTAATGAAAGCAAGTGACTATACTGGTACTTATCACTGGACGTACCTTCCTGAATCATTAATGCGTGCTTTCTGGAAAACTTACGTTTACGATAGTGATTTAGTTGAAAATCCATATATTATTCCAAGAGACGACTGGAAAAACTGGTATATTTGTTACGACGTTTATAACGCAAGTAATATTCAACACAGTTTCTCTACTATGTTCTTTGCAACTGGTGCAAAGTGGGATAGTAGAGGTACAGGTGCAACGATGGTTCCTGGTAAATGGGTAACAGTTAAAACTTCAGTAGACCATATTGCAAGTTTAAGTAGCACTTGGCGTGTATGGAATGGTATGCAACCAGAACAATACTACTTGAAGGAAGATAGAATTACCGACCCAGGTCCAGTTGGTTTCACGTATAACGACTGTCCAACAACAAAAGATAATGCTGGTAATACTATTGACTTAGTAGAAGAAAACTATACTAAAATTAGTTACTACTTAGATAGTTTTAGATTAGTTCGTTTAGAAGGTTAAGGGGGGGATTACAATGAGTAAAATGAGAAAATTATTAATTGCTTTATTAACTATAATCTCTGCCGTATGCCTTACGCTTGTAGGTTGTGGTGAAACCAACGTTCAATTCGTAGATTTTGAAAACAAAACTATTGAATACGACAAAGGCGAACTTTTTGACGCAAGTAGTTATATGGACGTTTACGACGTAAACGGAAATATGTACTATGCTAACGTTAAAATTTATAATGCTGACGGCGAAACAGTTAGCCATATTAAATATATATTTAAGGCTACTGAAGACTCTTATAAAATAGTTATCACCGTTAAAGATGGTGACGACGTTATCGCTACAAGAGAAATTCAAGTAAATTGTATTGATAGAATGGCACCATACATCACTTTATTAGATATGCCATCGTTTGGTATATATAATGAAGAAGTATTCGTACCTATCGACTTTGAAGATACGACGACTAATTTCAACAAAAAATTAAGAGTTGAAAGATACGTTACTGAAAATGTTGACGGCGAATACGTTACGACTTTAGATACTCAAAACGCTATTGTTAAAAACACTGGTGACTTTACTGCTGATGGTGTTGCTTTCGTTCCTACTAAACCAGGTACTTACAAAATTTCAGTTTATGCTTGGGATAATGGTGCTAACGAAACTGACGCAAGGGTAGTTTCTAAAGATTACTCTATTAAAGAAACTGCTGACGCTTGGGGTGAAGTTGAAGGTTTTGATAGTCCAACTTCTTTAGTTGCAAACTATCACTATAGTAACGTTTCAGCAGAATACAACCCACTTCGTGGTACTGGTTCTTACGTTTACGTTACTAACGACGATGGCGATTATCTTGACGCTGAAGGTAATATTCTTTACAAAAAGGTAGACGAAAGTACTACTGAAAATAGAATTGCTTACTACAAGAAAGCAGATGCTCAAGCAACAGAATACGACGTATTAGCATACTATTTAAGTTTAGAAGATTACTTATTCTACGATGCAGAAAACAACGTTTCTAAACTTAAAGAAGGTTGTGTTCGTGCAAAAGACGAAAAAGGCGTTGATATTTCGTTTAACAATAAGTTTGCGTCAATCGGTCAAGAATGGTATGATGAACTTACCGATGATAACGGCGTAACTAAATTCGGTGTTATTAAAACTCACTATTCAGAAAATATTTATGCTGACACTGCTAAGAAGATTTTCTTAAAGTCTTCTACTAAGAGTACTGAATTTTTAAGAACTTATAACGGTAACAGTTCAACTGGTTGGGTAGAAAATCCTAAGTACGATTATCTTTCTTTCTGGATGTTAATTCAACCTAAAGAAGGTAAAAACCCTACAAATACAACGGTTAGCGTTTATTCACAATCAAACTTCAATATAACGAAAGTTCCTGTCGGCGAATGGTTTGAATACAAAGTAAGTAAAGCAGAATTAAGACAAATGAACTATCCGTTCTACTACTTATCTGTAGATAGACTTCAACAACAAGGTAGTTACATTAATATCTCTAACCAAGATGCTTACAATTTTGATTTCTACTTTGACAACGTTTCGTACGCAAAAGGTGCTGATATTACTACTGGTACAAGTTCGTTAATAATGGGTCAACCACTCAATTTAGATATTGAAAATTGTGGCGAACTTACTAAAGATGATTTCATCTTCTATATCGGTAAAGCAGACAATATCTTAAATACTAACAAAAACTATAATACTGCTTTCTTTGAAGACCACGTTATAGCAACTAACGCAACTTATACACCTGAAGTTCAAGCAGATAAAACTTCTCAAAAATACTACGTTCAAGCAAAACTTTCTGCTGACGGCGTTGTTAAAAATAACGGAAGACAAATTTATGCTTCTACAATTATTACAGTTAAGAACGTAGCAGTTGAATTAAGTGGCGAAGAATTAGGTCAAGAAGTTACTATTACTGCAAATCTTGAAGGTATTGATAACTTAACTTACACTTACTTTATTAAAGAAACGTCTGCTACTGAATGGACGCAACTTACAAATAATAAGTTTACTCCATCTAAGCCAACTTCATACGACGTAAAAGTTGTAGCAACTAACGGCACTGTTCAAGTTGAAAAGACTTTAACTAAAGATTATACTAAAGCAATTGCAATTAGCGTTCGTCCTGCAAGTGGTGATGATAAACCTTATATCAATAAAGATTTAACTATCGTTACTGAATTAAAAGGTTCTTCTGCTATTAGCGTAGCAGTTAAAGATAGCAATGGTGATGACGTTACGGTTACTGACGGCGTATTCAACGTTTCTAAAATGGACATTTACACGATTATTGCAAACACGACGTTTAACGGCGTTGCAATCGAAAATACTCTTGATGTAAGAGTTGCAGGTCCTGCAGAAGTTGTTGCATCTATCGCTGAAACGGCTACAATCGGTGTAACTGAAAGTCTTGAAATTACGGCTACTACTGGTAGTGAATATACGTTAAGTTACTCAGTTAAATTACCTACGGGTACGATTATGGCTCTTGATAGCAACGTATTACCTATCGAATTCGTTGGCGTTCACGAAATTTACGTAACGGCAATGCAAGGAACTGAAATGATGGGTGAAGCAGTATTAACTACTACTATTAAGGCAATGACTACTACTGATATTGCTAACACTGGTATTTACGCTACGTTCGGTTATGACGGCAGTGAAATTGCTGCTTGGAACGGTACAGCTGCATCTTATAAGGGACTTAATACTGAAGAAAGTGTTGCTCACGGCACGCTTGCTAACGGCGACCCTTGGAGAGCAGATTGGCACGAATCTATCACAGATAAGAACGGCGTAACTAAGTATGGTGTTGTTTCTACTAGACCATCTAAAACAAGTCCTGGTAGTTCGGTTGCAAACGGTATTCACTTAAGAAGTGACGTTTATAGTACTAGTGACGTTAACGCTCCATTCTTCGGTGCTGGTAATAATGGTAAACCTTACTTTGATAATGGTATTACTGATTTAGGTAAAGAACAATCTATCGAATATGCTGGATACGATTACTTATCAATTCCTGTTTATATTCCAAAAGCAGACGCTGAAGACGGCGAATACGCTACAGTACGTCTTATTTACGCTGTTCAAACGTTCAAGGTACCATACAACACTTGGTATGAATTAAAGATTGATAAGATGTTTTTAGCGGGCAATATGTCTTCTTACCAACCAAACGTATTATTCGGTTATCGTTCAGGTGCAGGTTATCAAGCAATCTTCTACTTATCGCCTGAAAAATATAGCGATGATCCTAATGAAAATGCCGCAAAACTTGCTGCTGATAAAGACCAAATAGTTTACATTGATGGTATTAGAACTGCTAAGTATGAAAATTCTGGTGAATTTACTTCTGCAAGATTAGTATTAACTGATAGCACTGGTGCAACTACGGGTGAAGAAGTTGGTCACGTTCCTACGTTCCAAGCAACTTCAATAAGAACTAGTGGTACTAATAAGTACGCTGTTTTAAATAACGTTTACATTAAGCCTGAACTTTACGTTGGCGATAAACTTATTCCATTAGAAGATATCGTAGTTGAACGTAGAAATAACTATCAATCTTCGGTATCGTATAACGGTCCTATCGTAAACGTTAAAGATTTCAATCTTAAGAACGATTTACCACGAACTGACTACTCGTTAACACTTTGCTATAAGTATACTGACCCTGATACAAATATTACGTATAGAAAATACTTCTTACGTATGTACAAGGTTGCACTTCCTACTGCATAAGGGTAGTAGTTAGAAAAAACTAAATAAAGTTTTAGCGTTGCGATTTAATCGCAACGCTTTTTTTTGTAAAAATTTTTTACACGCATTTTTAATCCTTTTTGTGTAAATTATTCAATATTTTGCCGAAAGAACAAAGATTTTTATATAAATATATAAAAACTTTTTTAAAGCAATATTGACTTGTTGGTATAATAGTGTTAAAATAATAATTACAGGGGGGAAATTTATGAAAAAGAAATTAATAACAATTTTATTAAGTCTTTTCGCATTAAGTTCGTGTACGTTTGCACTTACTGCGTGTGGCGAGCCACCGCACGAACACTCTTATACTACTCAAATAACTTCACCAACTTGTACTGAACAAGGTTTCACAACGTTTACTTGTGAATGTGGTGACGAGTACGACGGGGAGTTCGTTAATGCATTAGGTCATGATTATACGCCAACGTATACGTGGGACGGCACTCAAGTTACCGCATCGGCTACTTGTGCTAACGATAATACCCACGTTGTGACTGAAACGGTTACGGCAACTTACGTAAAAGATACAAACGCAACTTGTACGACAGCCGAAACTGGTCACTACGAGGCAAACTTTACAAATACTACTTTTACAACTCAGTCAACTACTGAAAATGGTATAGTTGTAGGGGAAGAATTAGGTCATAATTTTGGCACGCCTACTTACGTTTGGAATAATAATCAATGCACGGCAACAAGGGTTTGTTCGCGTGACAATACTCACGTTGAAACTGAAATGGTTACGGCAACTTACGTAAAAGATACAGACGCAACTTGTACTACTAGTGAAACAGGTCACTACGAAGCAACCTTTACAAACGTAGCCTTTGAAGACCAAGCAACTTTAGATGATAGCGTAACTAACGGCACGCCGTTAAATCACGACTTCGTAACTAGTTATACTTGGACTGGCGACGTATGTACTGCAAGAAAAGTTTGTTTAAACGATTCTAGTCACTTTGAAGAAGAATCGGCTACTGCAACTTACGTAAAAGATACCGACGCAACGTTAAAAGCGGCAGAAACCGGTCACTATGAAGTAGTTTTTGAAAATGGTGATTTTGAACCACAAAGTACGGCAAAAGATAGTGTGGTTAAAGGATTAGCATTAGGTGAAGTTGAAGGCTTTAACACGCCTGATACAATCGCTGCAAACTATCATTTTAATAATAGTACGAATGCTGCTCAAGAATACAATCCGTTCCGTGGTATAGGTTCTTACGTTTACGTAACTAATAGTGCAGGCGATTATCTTGATGCAGAAGGTAATATTCTTTACAAGAAAGTAAACGAATCTACTACTGAAAATAGAATTGCTTACTACAAAAAAGCAGACGCACAAGCAACTGAATACGACGTATTAGCATACTATTTAAGTTTAGACGATTATTACTTCTACGATGCAGAAGGCGTTCTTTCTAAAACTAAAGAAGGTTGCGTTCGTGCAAAAGATGAAAACGAAGTTGATATTTCGTTTAATGGCAAAAAAGCAACAATCGGTCAAGAATGGTATGAAGAATATACCGATGGTAACGACGAAACTAGATACGGCGTTATTAAGGCTTACTATTCTGAACACAATTATAGTACTGGTTTAAAACAAATTTACTTAAAATCTACTCATCGTGATACTGAATTTTTAAGAAATTATAACGGCGATAGAAATATGGGCTGGTTAGAAAATCCGGAATTTGATTACGTTTCTATTTGGATGTTAATTCAACCTAAAGACGGCGTTACTACTTCTAAAACTACGGTTAGCGTTTATTCGTATTATGATTTTAACATAACTAAAGTTCCAGTAAATCAATGGTTTGAATATAAGTTAAGTAAAGCAGATTTAAGGCAAATGAACTATCCGTACTACTATTTTTCAAAAGATAGAACTCAACAACAAGGTAGTTATATAACTATTGCTAACCAAGACGCTTACGATTTCGATTTCTACTTTGATAGTATTTATTACGTAAAGGGTGCTGATATAACTACTGGTACAAGTTCGTTAGTTATGGGTCAACCACTCAATTTAGACATTGAAAATTGTGGCGAATTTACTAAAGACGATTTTATTTTCTATATCGGTAAAGCAGAAAACATCTTAAATAAAGATAGAAACTATAATTCAGCGTTCTTTACCGACCACGTTATTGCTACAAATGCAACTTACGTTACTGAACTTCAAACAGGTAAAATTTCTCAAAAATACTACGTTCAAGCAAAACTTAATGCTGACGCTGTTATTAGAAATGGTGGCGAACAAATTTATGCATCTACTATGATTACCGTTTATAATATCGACGCATCGTTAAGCAGTGAAGAATTAGGTCAAGAAGTTACTATTACGGCAAGTTTTGAAACTCTTGAAAACGCAACGTTTACTTATTTCTATAAAGAAACGTCTGCTACTGAGTGGACTGCTCTTACAGATAATAAATTTACTCCATCTAGACCAACTTCATACGACGTAAAAGTTGTAGCGACAAAGGGCGACGTTCAAGTTGAAAGAATTTGCACTAAAGATTATACTAAGGCAATTACGATTAGCGTTCTTCCAGCAACAGGCGACGATAAACTTATTATCAATAAAGATTTAACAATCGTTACTGAATTAACTGGCTCTACTGCTATTACGATAGCCGTTGAAGATAGCGAAGGTAATCCTGTTACGGTTACTGACGGCGTATTTAACGTTTCTAAGATAGGAACTTACACAATAATTGCAAGCACAACGTTTAACGGTGTTGCAATTGAAAACACTCTTGAAGTTAGAGTAGCAGGTCTTGTTGACGTAGAAGCGTCTATCGCTGAAACGGCTACAATCGGTGTAACTGAAAGTCTTGAAATTACTGCTACTACGGATAGTGAATATACGTTAGAATACTTAGTTAAATTACCTACGGGTACGATTATAACTTTAGATAGCAACGTATTACCTGTTGAATTCGTTGGCGTTCACGAAATTTACGTAACGGCAAACAAAAATGGTCAATTAGCAGGTGAGGCAGTATTAACTACTACCATTAGTGCAATGACTAATGCCGACGTTAATAATACGGGCGTTATAGCAATGTTTGGTTACGACGGAGCAGAAATTGCTGCTTGGAATGGTACTGTGGCTTCAAATAAAGGCCTTACAACTTTTGATAGTATTGCAAACGGCACGTTAGCAGACGAAGTTACTACTTGGACTGCTGATTGGCACGAAAGTCTTACTGACGTAGAAGGCGTAACAAAATACGGCGTAATTTCTACAAGGTCAGTTGCTATAAACGCTAAGAGTGACGTTGCTAATGGTATTTACGTAAGAAGTGACGTAACGACTTTAACGGCTTCGTTCTACAAACCTTTCTATGGTACTCTTGCTTATCAAGATGCTGAAATGAAATATATGTATAACGCTATACAATCTGAAACTTGGAACTATATTTCAATTCCGGTTTACGTAGAAAAAACGGACGCTGAAGAAGGAGAAACTCATACGTTATATACGATTTATCGTAAACAATCGTTTGTAGTTCCATATAATACTTGGACTGAAATTAAAATTTCTAAAGAAGTATTATTAGGTAACATGACTTCATATAGACCATACGGACCATTCCTTTATACAAGTCGTCTATGTACTTCTCCATTATTCTATATGTCAAAATCAACTGATGACGCAAACAAACTTGCTAGTGATAAAGACTTAAAGATTTATATGGATAGTATTAAAGTTGGCAAATACGACGACGAAGAATTTACTTCTGCTAATTTCGTATTCACTAACGCAGACGGCTCTGAAACGGGTGCAGTTGTAGGCGGTAATCCACAATTTGCAACTACAAGTTATAATGCAAATAAAACTTATGCTAATTGTTCGTACTATATTAAACCTGAACTTTACGTTGGCGAAACTCTTATTGCATTAGAAGATATCGTAGTTGAATATTGCGACGTGTATCAATTAGTTTATAATAGTGCAACGTTTGCTAATACAAAGATTGTTAACGTTACTCAACTTGGTTTATCTAATGGTCAACCAAGAACTAACACGTCGTTTATGGCTAGATTTAAGTATACGGATATTGAAACAGGAAAAGTTTATAGGGCTAACTTAATGATAGTTCCTAAGTTCACTTTACCTCCGGCTACTGAATAAAAATAAAAACTAAATAGTTTTAGCGTTGCGATTTTATCGCAACGCTTTTTTTTATAAAAAATTAAGCGTATAACTCATTTTTTATCTAACTAATAAAAGTATAAAAACCTTGCAATTTTATGCGTTTTGGTGTACAATATATATAAGTTGGGGGTTTTATGAAAAAACTTTTAAAATTTACAAGTTTAATAGTAAGTTTAATATTAAGTTTATCTATTTTGCCGGCGTGTAATAATTCTTCTACTACTACTGACGCTACTTTAACGCAAAAAACGGTAAATTCTTCAAAGGTAGAACTTTATAATTTTGAAAGTTGGAAGCCCGATTTCTCTTGCATTAAAATGAGCAAACTTTTTGGCGTTGTTAGAAGAAACAAAAACAAAGAGTTTTGTAAAAGTGGTGATTATTCTGCTAAAGTTATGCCGATAGGTGGTCATATCGATAGGTATATTGACGCACCTTATTTATGGTTTCCTACCGTTTCAGAGGCGTGGCAATTCGATTGTCAAGATTTTACCTACGTCGATTACGTTTCGTGTTGGGTTTACAACGCTAACGATGAAGAAAAGGCAGTAACTATCGGTTTAGTTGATAATTACGTTACGCACGAAAAAGAAGATAGATTACTTGGCAAACAATATATTTTACAGCCAAATTGTTGGACGCAATTAATTTTACCGATAGATTTTAGTCTTATGGCGTCTACAATTGACTACGAACTTATTTCGTCTTCTAGTTATTCTTTTAGCAAAGATAGTATTAAAAAAATAGCAGGCGTATATTTTTGGTTTGACCAAAACGTTGAAGTGGAAGAAGAATATGCTCCCGTATATTATTTCGACGATTTAACGTTAGTTTATAAAGGAACTCCAAACGACGCTACGCCTATTGATTTATACGACGCTAGTAGTCAAACTAAAACGATGTTAGACTTTGAAAGCGTTTGGCAAAACGACGTTCTAGATATAACCCTTTACAATTATATCACTAAGCCGTTAGGGCGTGTCGTTGACGATAAAAATTTATCAGTTAAAGCAACTTCGGGTAGGCGTATGTTTGAATTAACCTTCGATCTCTTTAAGTATTCAACCCAAGACCAGTATAAAGGGTGTGACCCGTCGTTACAGTATTGGAGTAGTGTAGTTATTCCAGAATATCTAGTTAGGGCGTTTTATAAAGCCTACGTTTATAACGCTGAACTTGAAAATCCGTATATAATTCCAAGAGAAAGTTGGAAGGACTGGTATCTGTCTTACGACGTGTACAACGCTAACGCCGTTGAGTATAATTTTGATTTACGTGCCTATACTAAAGGTGAAAAAAATAATATAATTTGTAAAACTTCAGGTTGCGTGCCTAACGAGTGGGTAACTATAAGAATTTCGCTTGAAGATATTGCGTCAAACGAGTTAAGAATTACAGACTCAGGTATGATTAGAATTTTATGGCAAACTGCTCCTGGTACGGGTGCAGACGGCAAACAAGATTTAGTTAGTGAAAACTTTACTCATATGAAATATTACTTAGACTCGTTTAGGTTAGAACAAATTTAGACGAATAAAGGTGAAAGTTATGAAAAAACTTAAAAATTTACTTGCAATTTTAATAATTTCTTTGCTTTGTTTAACGGCAGTTGGTTGCGTTAAATTAGTAGACTTTGAAGATATTGAAATTGTTGCCGAAGAAAACGAATTTTTCAACGTCACCGATTACCTTGTTTATTATGACGAAGATGGTAACGAGTGGTTTGGCACGGCTACCGTGACTGATAACGACGGAAACAACGTGCAAATGATAAATTATATATTTAAGGTAGAAAAGTCGTCATATAACGTTAAAATAACCGTTAAAAACGACACTAAGGTTATAGGCACTAGAAATATAAAAGTTAAGAAAGCCTAAATAAGTTATTACGCAAGTTTTTAAAGATTTTGTCTATATATTATAAATGAATTTATAATTGCAATATTACGTTTGTAAGACGTAAAATAGGGGGGTAAACATGAAAAAAATATTAACGCTTATATTAATTTTAACGTTATTGATAATATCGCCTTTTAATATTGCTTGTGATACAACTCCTGATACCGAGCCACCTGGAATAGGTGGTGACCAAGGCGGTGACCAAAACGGTGACCAAAACGGTGACCAAAACGGCGACCAAAACGGTGACCAAAATGGTGGCGGAAACCAAGGCGGTGACCAAGGTGGTGGAAACCAAGGTGGCGACCAAGGTGGCGAAAATGGTGACCAGGGTGGAAATGACGACGAAAACGAAAATGGCTCAGGTGGGGATAATACTCAAACAAAGCCACCTATGACGGGTGCTGGTGAAAGCGTAGATGGTGATAAAGGAACGTTAATTAAATAAAAATAACAAAAATTCAATATTGACATTAAATTAATTAAATGATACAATATGTATACAAATAGTCGGGGTTTATATGAAAAGAATTTTAAGAATAATATTTATATGTGTGTTAATGGTTGTTACGTCGTTTGCAGTTGCGTGTCAATCGTCATGCAATACTACTAATCCGTGGAACCCTCCAACAAACGATTTTGGTGATGATAAAGATGGTAATATAGGTACGGGTAAGGGTGAACAACCAGAACCAGGTGGAACGATTATAAAATCGTTCATAATAGTAGAATAATTGAGCAAGGCGTACACCTTGCTTTTTTAGAATAATAAATAAAAGAGTGTAAAAATGAAAGTAATAATTAAAAAATTAGCAATATTTTTACTTGTTCTTAATTTTGTAGCGTTACCACTTACGGCGTGTAGCGAGTTAACGACTGATAAAGAAATTGAAGGCGTTTTATTTGAAAATACTATATTTTCTTACAACGGCGAAGAACAATCGTTATTAGTAACGGGTGAGTTGCCTGAAGGTGTTACGGCTACGTACCAAAACAACGTGCATAAAGATTATGGAATTTATAATGCGTCGTGTACTTTGTCTGGTAAAGGATATATTACCAAAAATCTTAACGCCGTAATGACTATTAGTTACAATGATAATGGTGCTTTTGACGAAGACGCTTATGCTTTTAGAAATCAATTAAGCGACGATACTATTAATTTAAACACCTTTGAAAAGGCAGGTACTTTTTCTAACGGAAAAACTGAAATTTTATTAGCAGATAAAGTGTCTATTGACGACAATGAAAAGACTAAGGCAGGTTTAAACGAAAGTTTTAATTCATCGACAAGCGACGTTGACGCTTATTATTTGACGACTAATCAATTAATAACTAAATCTAGCGTTTTACCGCCTTATGAAGATAATGAAGGCTATTTAGTATTAGAAAGTAAAAAAGTTGCAAATCAAAACGTGTATTTGTCTTTAAAGCCGTCTTGTACTAAAGAAGAGTTCATTGAAGCAGACTATTTAGAATTTTATATGTACCTTGATACTAAAAGTAACGCCAAAAACCAACCAAGCGAAATGACGCTTTATATGGCTGGCTCATCTCTTTTTGCCACCGACTTAGGTGCGTGGGTAAAAGTTGTTTTACCACTTGACGTTTATTTAGCACCAAGAAGTAGCAATATGGCTAACTTTATCGTTCCAAGCACGGGCAAAAAAGGTGTTAAATCTAAGGCGGATTTTTACGAATATTTAAGTGCTGGTATGCCTTTCATGCGTGTTAAAACTACGTTTAGAATTGACGATGAAAGCGACAAAGTTTATAAAGTGTATTTTTCTGATTTAAACTTAAAAGTTGAAACGCCTAACGGCGACGGCAGTAGATTAAACAACAACTTTACTAGGTTAAATCAAACGCAATATCTTTCTCAAAGGAAAGTTAACGTATTGAAAAACGTATTCCCACGTTACGTTTCGGCCTTATACGAAGATGATTTTATTATCTATAACGACGCAAACGTCGTTAAAATGGATATTCCACTTGATAAATACAGCACCACTTCAATAAATACTTTATGTAACGTAATGTACGTACAAGTTAATCCACTTAAAACGTTTAAGCAAATTAGTGAGTACGACGTTTTGGCTGTAACTTTGCGTATAGAAAGTCAAAATCCACATCCTTACGTTGCAATGGTTGGCGTACCTACGCAATATTCTACCGAAACTAAAGAATTAGCAAAATTTAGTGCAAATAAATGGGTAACGTTTGAAATTCCCGTTACCGACGTATTAAAAATGTACGCTTATTTAAAAAATACATGCATTTACGAAACGCCGGGAACTAATTATATATGGTCAAATCACGTTCAAGAGTTATTTTACATAACTTACGAAGTAAACGAGAAAGATTACGGCGTTAAAAACGATAAACCTTTAATCTATGCAAAAGACGTATACGCTGATAAAGCAAGAGAAAATAATAGTGTATGGTCTACTTATCCGTCGAGAGATATTGCTTACGAGCCAGGCGTTCAAGGTAACTGGGTACAATATCCTATGACACTCTATTTAAAGAGTTTAAAATTAATAAAAAAATAAAAAATATGCAAAAATCTCTCTTTGCATTTAATATTACAATATAAATTGACGTAAAAACTAATTAAATTAAGTTTAATTGTTTACTTTTTTAGCAAAATATGATACAATTAAATATATATTGTATTAAAAGGGGAATTATGAAAAATTTATTTAAAAAGTTAGCGATATTTTTGTTAGTTTTTAACTTTATTGCTTTACCGCTAATCGGGTGCGGAGACGGTCAAAACACAACTCCAGATAAAGAAATCGAAGGCGTAACTTTTGAAGATGCGACTTTTGGTTATAACGGTCAAGACCATACTTTATTAGTAACGGGTGAGTTGCCTGAAGGCGTTACGGCTACGTATGAAAACAACGTTCAAAACGATTTTGGTACTTACGAAGCAACTTGTACGCTTTCTGGGCGAGGTTATATCACAAAAACACTTACTGCTAAAATGACTATTTGTTATGACGACCAAGGGCTTTACGACGAAGATGCGTACGCTTTTAGAAACAAATTAAGCGACGATACGCTTATTTTAACTGAAAACGAAAAGAAAGGTGTTTTCGGCGACGGCGTAACTAGTGAAGTTTTATTTGTAAATCCAACCGATATCAACGATAATAGTAAAGTAAAAGTTAGTTTAAACGGCAAGTATGAAGAAAGTAGCAACGTTGTCGACGCTTATTATATAACGAGTGAAGAATTAAAAACTCAAAAAGGTATTAAAACACCGTACCTTGGTAAAGACCAAAACGGAGACCCTATTTATTTAGAAAACGACGGTTATTTAGTAATGGACACTAAAACGACTGCTACGTTATCAAGTTCGAATAAATATCGTTATATGTACTTATCTATGAAACCGTCTTGCACTAAAGAAGAATTTTTACAAGGCGACTATTTAGAGTTTTATATGTACTTTGACGCTGTAAGTAACGGCAACAACGACGGTAGTGAAATTAGAATGTACTTCGGCAATAATTTGGTGCATTATAACGATAACGGCGGTTGGGTATACGTTAAAATTCCACTTAACGTTTATAAATCACCAAAAAGCAATGATATGTATAATTTTATTACTTCTAAAGGAACTAAAGGCGTTAAAACTAAAGAAGACTTTTACGAGTATTTATGTAGTGAAAAAACCTTCCTTTATTTTAGGACTGAATTAAAACATTTAGCAACACAAGACACCCCTTACAAAGTATACTTTACCGAAATGAAATTAAAGGTAGATACTCCTGACGAAGGTGTTGATAGATTAAGAAACAACTTTACTAAGTTAACAGCAACTAAAACTTTACCAGAATTAAATAAAGTAGTATTAAAAAATATATTCCCAAGATACATAAACGGCTTAACAACAACGTCAAACGTTGTAACTTACGACGGCTTTGAAGTTATTAAAATGCCTATTGGTAATAATTCTGTGTTAAACTATCTCGTTTATATTCATGTAAATCCTTGTAAGACCTATAAACAGTTAGAGCAGTACGACTGTCTTGCCGTTACGATGAGAATTGATAGCGAAAATCCATATGCTTATTTAGCAAAAGTAACAGTACCTGGCGACCAAGGAGCAAGCAAAAATACTTTAGCAAAATTTAGTGCAAATAAGTGGATAACCTTTGAAATTCCTATAGAATACATTTTAAAAATGGTTTCTCATATGGAAAATAATAACGTTTACGACCTTACGGGTACTTATTATACTTGGTCAAATCCATCTCAGGAATTATTCTATATAACATACGAAAGGATTATCAACGGCAACCTAGTATATGCTGAAGACTTGTATAATAGTAATAGGACGAGTGAATGGAAACAATATCCTATGACTATTTATTTAAAGAGTTTAAAATTAATTAAAAAAGAAACTGCTTAATAAAAAAATGCACTTAAAGTGCATTTTTTTTATTTTATAGCAATAAAAAGTTGCTATTTTTTTAATTTTGGTATAAAATAGACAATGTGCAAATAAAATTGCCACACGCTAAATACGCTGTGGCAATTTTTTTTATGATATAGTTACTAATACATTTATATATTTAGGAGGAGTTTTTATGGCAAAAAAATATTGCTATCTTTTTACAGAAGGTAATGCAAAAATGCGTGAAATTCTTGGTGGTAAAGGTGCTAACCTTGCAGAAATGACTAATATCGGTTTACCAGTTCCACAAGGTTTTACAATTTCAACTGAGGCTTGTACTCAATATTATGAAGACGGCAAGCAAATTAATCCGTCAATTCAAGCAGAAATTATCGAATATATCGGCAAAATGGAAGAAATTTGCGGTATGAAATTTGGTGATAAAGAAAATCCGCTTTTAGTTTCAGTTCGTTCAGGGGCTCGTGCATCAATGCCAGGTATGATGGACACTATTTTAAACCTCGGTTTAAACGAAGAAGTTGTTAACACGTTAGCATCTAAATCAAATAATCCACGTTGGGCGTGGGACTGCTATCGTCGTTTTATTCAAATGTTCTCTGACGTAGTTATGGAAGTTGGTAAAAAATATTTTGAAAAACTTATCGACGAAATGAAAGAAAGAAAAGGCGTTACTGAAGACGTTCAATTAACTGCTGACGATTTAAAAGAATTAGCACTTTCGTTTAAAGCAGAATACAAAAAACAATTAGGTAAAGATTTCCCTGACCAACCAAAGGAACAACTCTTTGAAGCAGTTAAAGCAGTATTCCGTTCGTGGGATAATCCAAGAGCAAACATTTATCGTATGGACCACGATATTCCATATAGTTGGGGTACGGCAGTTAACGTTCAAATGATGGCTTTTGGTAATATGGGCGAAACTTCTGGTACGGGCGTTGCGTTTACTCGTAACCCAGCAACCGGTGAAAAAGGTCTTATGGGTGAATTCTTAACTAACGCACAAGGTGAAGACGTTGTTGCCGGTGTTCGTACGCCAATGCCTATCGAACAAATGAAAATCGTATTCCCTGAAGTTTACGAACAATTTTTAAAAGTATGCAATATCTTAGAAAATCACTATCGTGATATGCAAGATATGGAATTTACTATTCAAGATAGAAAATTATATATGCTTCAAACTCGTAATGGCAAAAGAACTGCTACGGCTGCTATCAAAATTGCTTGCGATTTAATCGACGAAGGTATGATTACTGAACAAGAAGCACTTATGCAAATTGACGCTAAGAGTTTAGATATGCTTTTACACCCACAATTTGACGTTAAGGCGTTAAAGATTGCTGATAAGAATAACGTTATCGGTAAGGGTATTGCGGCTTCTCCAGGGGCTGCTGCAGGTAAAATAGTATTTACGGCTGAAGACGCAGTAGTTGAAGGTAAGAAAGGTGAAGACGTAATTTTAGTTCGTTTAGAAACTTCTCCAGAAGATATAGAAGGTATGAAATACGCTAAGGGTATTTTAACCGTTCGTGGTGGACAAACTTCACACGCTGCCGTTGTTGCTCGTGGTATGGGTACTTGTTGTGTATCTGGTTGTGGCGACATTAAAATGCACGAAGAAGAAAAGTGGTTTGAACTTGCTGGTAAAATTTTTAAAGAAGGCGACCTTCTCTCATTAGACGGCTCAACTGGTAATATTTACGATACTTTAATTGCAACCGTTCCTGCAGACCCTAATTCAGGCTATTTCGGCAGAATTATGGACTTAGCAAACAAATATAAAGCATTAGACGTTAGAACTAACGCAGACTCTCCAGAAGATGCTAAACAAGCGGCTGCTTTTGGTGCTCAAGGTATAGGTCTTTGCCGTACGGAACATATGTTCTTCGACCCTTCAAGAATAGGTATTTTTAGAGAAATGATTTGTTCTGATACAGTTGAAGAAAGAAAGGCTGCTCTTGATAAAATCGAACCTATGCAACAAGCAGACTTTGAAGGTTTATTTGAAGCACTTGGTGGATATCCTATAACAATTCGTTTCCTTGACCCACCACTTCATGAATTTGTTCCAACGTTAGAACAAGATATTGAAGCGTTAGCAAAGGCTAAAAAGAAGACTGTAAGCAAGATTAGAGAAATTATCTTATCTTTACACGAATTTAATCCAATGATGGGTCACAGAGGTTGTCGTTTAACGGTAACTTACCCAGAAATTGCAGTTATGCAAACGAAGGCTATTATTAAAGCCGCAATTGCAGTTAAAGAAAGACACCCAGACTGGAACTTGATTCCAGAAATTATGATTCCGTTAACTGGTGAAGTTAAAGAATTTAAGTTTGTTAAAGATATAGTTGTTAAAACTGCTGAAGAAGTTATCAAAGCAAGTGGCGTTTCGTTAAAATACGAAGTTGGTACTATGATTGAAATTCCAAGAGCATGTCTTACTGCTGAAGATATTGCAAAAGAAGCAGAATTCTTCTGTTTCGGCACTAACGACTTAACTCAAATGACGTTTGGTTTCTCTCGTGACGATGCTGGTAAATTCTTACCATCGTACTATCAAAACAAGATTTACGAATCAGACCCATTTGCAAGATTAGATACGACTGGCGTTGGTAACTTATGGAAATGGCTGTTGACGGCGGTAAAAAAGTTCGTCCAAATATGCACTTAGGTATTTGTGGTGAACACGGTGGCGACCCATCTTCTATTGAATTCTGCCACGCAATAGGCTTATCTTACGTTTCTTGTTCACCATATCGTGTTCCTATTGCTCGTTTATCAGCAGCACAAGCGAACATTAAAAACCCAAGAGTCTAAGTGAAAAACACTAAATAAAAATTAAAAATGCAGTCGAATTCGACTGCATTTTTTTATAAGTTAATTAAACGTAATTATTTAAGTAATATGGGATTCTATTTTTAAAATCATCATAAATAGTTCAAATAAATTCTTTATATACATCCTTCTTAATTCAAATTAAAACAATATTCAAGTTTTAAAACGATAACTAAATTTGCATTTTCATACTTTTCAGTTATTATTTCTTTTTCTTCTTCGGTAAACATATCGCAGTTACGATATTTAAAATTGTATTCGTCAACGACGCTAACGTCTTTAACTTTGTCAACGTTAATAATTTTATATTTAGTAGTGTGTTTGCCGTTTATAAGATTTACAATATCTCCAACTTCCATTAAAGCGTAACGTGGCAAGTCTGTTAAACGCAATTCTTTTTTTACGTCGGCAGTAGCAATAACGTCCATATCTGCTTCAATTTCATACGTTTCGTATAAAGTTTTTTCATCAACTATTAAACTATCGTTAGGTTGAATTTTAGGTAGTTTATAACAATCTGCTCTTGGGTTAGGGGTGAAAGAGAATTTTGCATAATCGTACGTTTTATTATAGCCGTGAGCCTGTGCCATTAAACCACCAAAACCACGTTGTGAAAATATAATTTTTTTGCCGTTATTAAGTACTGGACAACAATAATCGTACTCTTGATGGTGATAGCCCGTAAATAAGTAGCCGTTCTTTATAACGTCGTTTAAAACGGCGTAATAAGTTGCCCAAGTTGTTTCAAAATATTCGTAAGACGGGTCGTCGTAATACGTCCAACCAATAACTTCTAATTTCATTTAATGCTCCTAAATTTATTTATTGTCTTTGTCGTTAAACGTAAACCTGCTAATTAATGCTTTTGGAATTTGTAATAGATAGCAATTTTTTTTGTTCTTAATAATGTCGATAATAGTAAGTGTAACCAAATAAATTAAAAAGAATAAAAGTCCGCCGTAAAACCAATTTAAAGGTGTTCCTGGGAGAACTGACGAGTTAATATATATAGAGTCGCCATTTCCCCTGATTTTAATCATAAACAAGCCGTAAAGAACGGTTACGGCGTAGCCAAGTGGCCAAGCGTACCATCTTTTTATATCAAACTTAACCCAACCTAAAATAATAAGCATTATTGATAAGAAAATTTGCATAGAGTGATGTAATAAACTAGTAATCGTAGGTGGACAGAATATAGTATAATAAACGTGAACGATTGCCGGTTTAGTATCACTTGCAGTAAAAGAAAGTCCTTGACTTATATAATTAGGGTATACGGTTGCAATAGTGCCGGTTATAAGGGCAGTGAAGGCTAAATATTGAAAAACAGGCGAATTTTTTTTTGCAAAAATTAAACTAAATGCTAAAGCAAAACTTAAAACGCCGGATAAAGACGTTGGCATAAACGAGCCTGGCCAAAATATTTCGCAAAACCATCTGTTTAAAGTTATAGTTAAAAGTAAAACTGCTCCGCCAATTTTAACTGCAATAAATTTACATTTCTCTTTCTTGATTTTTGCAATGAAAAGCAAGCTGATGATAGTTGCAATAATAGAAACTACCAAATATATCACGTGTTGAATTCCAAAAATTTTAGGTTCCATATTAACACCATCCTTTGTTTTATAAAAGTATTATACCATTATATTATAAAAAAATAAACAGTTTTTGAAAAATTAAAAAATATTGTTGAACTAAAACATTATTTGGTATATAATAAATATATGTTTAATTACTCTCAAAGTCAAAAAAACTTTATGCCGTTAGCATTAGTAGTTATGATAGTGTTATGCGTTGTTTTGCGTCTGGCGTTAAAAAATAAAAAAGATAATATAAAAAATATTCCGTTAACGGTTATAGCGTTATTGCTGTTACTACTAGAAATAGGAAAGCAAATTTATTATATATTTTTCGTTGATTATATTACTTACGCTTTACCATTTCATTTTTGTACGCTTGTAATTTTCGTAATAATCATAACCCAAATTTTTGGTAAAAAAGTGAACGGATTTTTTAAGCCTATAGCCTTTTCTTTTTCGGGGCTTGTGACGTTTATGTTATATATAGCACCTACGTCGTTGATAGGTAATTCGCTTGACAATTTGTTTTTCAGTTATTATACGTTTCACACGTTTGCCTTTCATCATTTAGTGGTATTTTATTTTTTACTTACGATAAGTTTAAACGTATATAAACCAAGATTATTAGATGCAATAAAACCTATTTTAGGCATAATTTTTTACGGAACGTACGCTACTCCTATTGCTTTTGCGTTAAACACCAATTACGTTAATATTTTGCGGTCTACGATAGGGTTTTTAGAAAATATTAGGCTAACGTACGGGCAGTTTATATACGATGCAATTTGGTTTTTGTTCTGTTCGACGTGTTCAGCTTTAATTTGTATAGCATATTATTATTTTTTAAAACTAATTAATTTTATTAAATTAAAAACAAAAAAATAAATTCATAAAAACTTAAAGGACTATCAAGGATAGTCCTTTTTTCGTTAAAGTTTAACCTAAATATTTACTTATAATGTATATAAACAATGCTATAATTGCTAAATAAAATAGTGTTTTTATAAATGATTTTTTAGATTTTTTGTTACGACGCTTATTGTTTTTACGACTTTTTGGAGTACTAATTATTTTCTTAGCCTTGCTAGATAAGGTTAAAGGGTCTTTGGTTTTTATAATTTGATTATAAAAATCTTTAACAAAATCAAGGTCGTCTTTTTCAACTATATTAGAGTTTAACGTACCACTATCGTGAGCAAGTTGATTTCTAATGTAACGAACGTGTTTTAGTTTTTTGTAAATGCTTTGCCAGTCGTTAACGGATTTTATGCCTTTATCCCACTCGCTTTCCATTTGAGATATGTATTCAGTAACCCCGTCTTTACTATCAAAACATTGTTTACATAAGTTATCTAATCTTTTATATTCTTCAATAAATTCTACGTTTAATTTAATCATATTCAAACTCCAAAATTATTTTAGCACAAATAGTTAAAATAATCAATAGTTTAAAAGAAAAGCAATGAAGGTATTTACCTTAAGTAAGAAAACGAAACACCACACGTGTTGGTGGTGTTTTGTTTTTGGCGGAAGCGGTGGGATACAGCCGAAACTCCGTAAACGTAGACCTCTCGGCTGACCTCAGCCCGTCAATGCTAGCCCATCAACAGACGGCCGACCAAGGTTCTCATCCCACCTTGCAAAATAAAACACCACACGTGTTGGTGGTGTTTTGTTTTTGGCGGAAGCGGTGGGATACAGCCGAAACTCCGTAAACGTAGACCTCTCGGCTGACCTCAGCCCGTCAATGCTAGCCCATCAACAGACG
>JAZRIP010000001.1:0-42351 GCA_045645345.1 Christensenellaceae bacterium | reverse complement strand
CGACAAGTGATATTGCTACGCAGTTATATTCGCCTTACGGCGAGTTATGAATTTATTTAATATAACTGTGACTGCAAGTCGCAATCTAACGCAAAACTTGTTTTGCATATCACTTTTAGCCACAAGGCTAAAAATATAACTCATATATGTTTAATCTTTTGTGGATAAGATAAGCCCACCATATTTCGCTTTTTTGCGAAGTATAGTGGGCTACACTTTTATTATAGAATAAAATCCCAAAAAGAAGAACGAAAACGGTGTTCTTTTTTTGCGTTTTAAAATATAAGTTCAATTTAGATAGCGTGATAAAAGCCGTTTAATAAATAAAAATTTTTTAAGACGACTTTTAAAAAGTTAAAATAACAATAAAAAGTTCAAAAAAAGAGCAAAAAACGTTAAAAAATTTAATAAAACAACGATTAATTTGTTTGACTTTCGCACTTTAGCGTGTTAAAATGATAAAGCAGTAAAGTGAAGGAGTAATTTTACTATGAAGCAAATTAACAAAAAAGATTTTGAAGTTTTTTATAAGGCAATACTTTCTTTAAAAACTATTGAAGAGTGCGACGCATTTTTTAACGACGTATGCACTATTCAAGAACTTGAGTCTTTTAAGCAAAGATTAGAAGTTGCGTTTTTATTAAAAGAAGGTATGAGTTATTCTTCAATAAATAAAATAACTAGTGCTAGTACGGCAACTATTTCAAGAGTTAGCAAGTATTTAAATTATGGTGACGGCGGTTACTCGATAGTAATTGACAGAATAAAGGGAAACGACGATGTTTAATAATGATATTTTAAGTAAGTTAGAACAATCGGTATTTAAGTTAAGGGAACTTTTTGTAAGTAACGGATATCGTAAATTTAAAATGAATAAGTTTGAAGAATACGATTTATATTCTAAAAACAAAGAATTTTTAGTGTCGGACGGCGTTATCGTTTTTAACGATACAAACGGAAAACTTTTAGCCTTAAAGCCAGACGTTACGTTATCTATAATTAAAAATACTAAAGACGATTTAAACGGCATTGAAAAGGTTTTTTACGATGAAAACGTATACAGAATTTCGCCAACGTCACATACGTATAAAGAAATAATGCAAACGGGGTTAGAGTGTATAGGCAATATCACTTTTAACGAAATTGTTGAAGTGACTGAACTTGCGTTAAAAACTTTATTGCAATTTTCAAATGATATTTTATTACAACTTGCTAATATTGATTTAGCAAAAGCAATAATTAACGACTACGAAATTGATAAAGATTTATTAGAAAAGGCAACGCTTGCAATAACTCAAAAAAATCTTGAATGTATAAAAGACGTATTAACTCAAAAGCAATTCAACGCAATTAAAGTTTTAGTAAATAGTTATAACTCGGTAAACGAAAATTTAAAAGAACTTGAAAAAATTGTTATTTCTAACCAAAGCAAGGAAGTATTTAATCAATTTAAATGCGTTATAGACAGGTTGATAAAACTTGGTTTTGCCGATAAATTATCTATTGATTTTTCAATAATTGATTTTAATAGTTATTATAGTGGATTAGTTTTCAAAGGTTTCGTTAACGGCATTTCTACGAAGATTTTATCAGGTGGTCAATACGATAACTTGTTAAAAAATATGAATAGACGTTCTAAGGCAATAGGTTTTGCCATATATCTTGACGAAATTGAAAGGTTTGAAGATGATTTAAACGGCGACGATTGTATAAAAATAGCCCTTCCTAAAGGACGACTTGGCGAAAAAGTTTATCAAATGTTTGAAAACGCAGGATTTGATTGCTCGTCGATTAAAGAAAATAATAGAAAACTTATATTTGAAAACGAAAAAAAGAAACTCAAATTTTTTTGGGTAAAGCCTAGTGACGTTACTATATACGTTGAACGAGGCAGTGCTGATATAGGAGTTGCTGGTAAAGATATTTTAGAAGAATATAAACCCGACGTTTTTGAACTTTTAGACTTAAATATAGGCAAGTGTAAAATGGCTGTAGCATCTAAAAAAGATTTTGTTGACGACAAGTCTAAAACGTTAAGGGTGGCAACTAAATTTTCAAATATTGCAAGCGACTATTACGCTAAAAAATGTAGGGACATAGATATTATTCATTTAAACGGCTCTATTGAAATTGCACCTATATTAAACTTAGCCGACGTTATCGTTGATATTGTTGAAACGGGTAGAACGTTACTTGAAAACGATTTAGTTCCTTTTGAAACGATAATGCCTATTAGTGCAAGGCTTATAGTTAATAAGACTTCGTACGGCTTTAAGAACAAGCGTATCAACCAAATTAAAAACGGATTATTTAACGAGGCCATAAAAAATGATTAAAATTTTAGATTATACTAAACTAAAAGAAGAAATTTTTACAAGAGAAGAAAATAATTTTAACGTTGAAGAAATTGTAAAAAATATTATAGACGACGTTTGCAAAAACGGTGACAAAGCGTTATATTATTATGCTGAAAAATTCGACAAATGTAAATTGAATAACTTATTGGTTACCGACGAAGAATTTGAAGAAGCCTTTTCTCAGGTAAGCGACGAATTTATTGAAATATTAAAAAAGGCAAGCCAAAACATTAAAGAATTTCACTTAAAACAATTAAGAAAAGGTTTTGAAATTAAAAGACAAAAAGGAGTAATTATAGGTCAAAAAATTACGCCTATTGAAAAAGTGGGGCTTTACGTTCCGGGTGGTACGGCAGTTTATCCGTCAACCGTTTTAATGGATAGTATTCCCGCTAAAATTGCAGGTTCTAAAGAAATTTGCATAACTACTCCACCAAATAGTCAAGGTAAAATTAATCCTAATATTTTAGTTGCCGCTAAAATTGCAGGCGTTGATAAGGTGTATAAATTCGGTGGGGCTCAAGCAATAGCGGCTCTAGCGTACGGGACTGAAACTATCAAAAAAGTAGATAAAATCGTAGGACCGGGTAACGCTTTCGTTGCCGAAGCAAAAAGGCAAGTTTTTGGTAGGGTTAGTATCGATATGATTGCAGGCCCAAGCGAAATTTTAATAATTGCCGACGAAAAGTCAAATGCTAAACATATTGCAAGCGATTTATTATCACAAGCCGAACACGATAAAATGGCAAGTGCCGTTTTAGTAACCAACTCGCTTGAACTTGCTAGAAAAGTTCAAGATGAAATTGAAATTCAATTAGAGACTTTACCAAGGCGTGAAATCGCAAGAATTTCAATCGACGTAAACGGAAAAATTATAGTTGCTAAAGATTTACAACAAGTTATTGAAGTTAGTAACAAAATTGCTCCCGAGCATTTAGAATTAATGGTTGATAATCCGTTTGATTATTTAGATAAAATCACAAACGCTGGTAGCGTGTTTATGGGCAGATATTGTCCAGAAGCATTAGGCGATTACTACGCAGGGCCAAATCACACGTTGCCAACGTCTGGTACGGCAAGATTTTCAAGTCCACTTTCAGTAGACGACTTTATCAAAAAAACTCAGTACACTTATTATACTAAAGACGCTTTAGAAGAAGTTTATAAAGACGTAGTATATTTTGCTAAAAAAGAAGGATTAGACGCACACGCAAATAGTGCAAAAGTAAGGTTTGAAGATTAAAATGAGTAATTTTTTAAAAGAACAATTAAATAAATTAAACGCATATACTCCCGGCGAGCAACCTAGAGATAGAAGTTATATTAAGTTAAATACTAACGAATCGCCTTTTGCTCCAAGCCAAAAAGTTATAGATGCAATTAACGACGCAAGCGTTAAATCTTTAAGGTTATATTGCGACCCAACGGCAAAAAAACTTAAAGAAAAAATAGCAGAAGTTTACAATACTAACGCAGAAAACGTTTTCGTGGGTAACGGTTCTGATGAAATTTTAAATTTCATATTTATGGCGTATGGCGAAAACGGCGTTGCATACGCTGATATAACTTACGGATTTTATTCTGTTTTTGCTAACCTTTATAATTTAAAAAGTACGGTAATTCCGTTAAAGCAAGACTTTTCGCTTGACTATAAAGCATTTTTAAATTTAAATAAACTTATAGTTATTGCAAGCCCTAATGCTCCAACGGGAATAGAAGTTTCCGTTTTAGAGTTAGAAGAAATATTAAACACCAACAAAGATAGCGTAGTAGTGGTTGACCAAGCGTACGTTGATTTTGGTGGAACTGACGTTAATTATTTAACTAAAAAATATAAAAATTTAATTTGCGTATATACTTTTTCAAAGTCAAGAAGTATGGCGGGAGCAAGGCTTGGTTTTGCAATAGCAAATCAAGAGTTGATTTTAGACTTAGAAAAGATTAAATATTCAACTAATCCGTACAACGTAAATACGTTAACTCAAATTGCAGGGTACAACGCTTTATTAGACGACGAATATTATAAAAACAATGCAAAAACTATAATAAAAAATAGAGAGTTCACAACTTTTGAACTTAAAAAGTTAGGCTTTGAAGTGCTATCGTCAAAAGCAAACTTTATATTTGCAAAAAGTCAAAAAATAAGTGGAAAAGAGTTGTATTTAAAACTTAAAGAAAAAGGCGTTTTAATAAGGCATTTTGACAAAGATAGAATTAGCGATTTTATAAGAATTACAATCGGTAGTCTAGAAGAAATGCAAATATTTATAAGTAAAATAAAAGATATTTTAGGAGAACTAAAATGAGAGAAGTAAACGTATCAAGAAAAACTAAAGAAACAGATATTAACCTTTATATCAACTTAGACGGAACGGGCAAAAGTCAAATTCAAACGGGTTGTGGTTTTTTCGACCATATGTTAGAATTATTTTCTCGTCACGCAAGGTTTGATTTAAACGTAGTTTGTAACGGAGATATCAACGTTGATTATCACCACACTGTTGAAGACGTAGGTATTGTTCTTGGTCAAGCAATAAAAAAAGCACTTGGTGATATGAAAGGCATAGTTAGGTATGGAACTACTATTCTCCCTATGGACGAAAGTTTAATTTTAACTGCAATCGATATTTCAGGTAGAAGTTATTTAAAACTTGAGTTACCTACTAGAGCAAGCAAAATAGGCGATTTCCCAGTAGAACTTATTGAAGAATTTTTCTTAGCTTTCGTTCGTCACGCAGGTATAACTTTACACGTCGTTAAAATGGCGGGAACTAATGCTCATCATATTATTGAAGGTGCTTTTAAATCGTTTGCACGTTCTTTAAAAAGTGCAGTTAGTATTGATAAAGATTTTGCTAATGAAATTCCATCTACTAAAGGGGTTCTTTAATGATTGCAATTATTGATTACGGCGTAGGCAATTTATTTTCGCTTACTTCGTCGTTTAAGGCGATAGGCGAAGATGTAATAATTACTAGCGACGTTGAAATTATAAAAAAAGCCGATAAATTAATACTACCAGGCGTTGGTGCTTTTGGAGATGCAAGTAAAAAACTTTTTGATAGTGGACTTGATAAAATCGTAATAGAAGAAGTTAAAAAGGGCAAGCCGTTACTAGGAGTTTGTCTTGGCATGCAAATGCTTTTTGATAAAAGTTACGAATACGGCGAGTATAACGGCTTAGGATTAATAAGTGGCAAGGTAGTTTTTATAGATTTACCTAACGAGTATAAAATTCCGCACATAGGATGGAACGCTTTGCGTTTTAAAAAGCAAAGCCCTATTTTAAAGTATATAAACGAAAACGATTTTGTTTATTTCGTCCACTCGTATCACGCCGTTGATTGTGAAAATTCAGTAGTTGCTACTACCGAATATGGTACTGAAATTACTGCAATAGTCCAAACGGGTAACGTGTATGGTTGTCAATTCCACCCAGAAAAAAGTGGTGACGTTGGTCTTAAAATTTTAAAAGCATTTGCTGAAATTAACTAAAAAGGATATAAAAATGAATATATTTCCAGCAATAGATTTGTATGAAAAAAAGGTCGTTAGACTTTATAAGGGCGATTATTCTAAAATGACCGTATATAATGAACACCCACTTGCCGTTGCAAAAGATTTTGAAAACGAAGGGGCAAAGTATATACATATAGTCGACTTAGAAGGTGCAAAATTCGGCACAACGCCTAACTTAGACGTTGTAGAAAAAATAGCAAAAAATACTAATCTTTTTATAGAAATAGGTGGGGGAATAAGAAACCTTGAAACTATAAAAAAATATCTTGACGTAGGCGTTAAACGTGTTATTTTAGGTACGTCGGCAGTCGTTGACCAAGAGTTTTTATTAAAGGCTTTAAATTTGTACGGCGATAAAATTTCGGTAGGCGTTGATATAAAAGATGGTTACGTTGCAATAAAAGGTTGGGAAGAAAAGTCAAAGTATAATTGTTTTGATTTTTGCCGTCTTATGCAATCTTACGGCGTCAAAAACATTATATGTACCGATATTTCTAAAGACGGGGCTATGCAAGGTACTAACAGACTATTATATAAAGAATTATCTAGTGAGTTTTCTCTTGATATAACTGCGTCGGGGGGTGTTTCGTCGCTTGACGACGTAAAGGCACTTAAACAACTTAATTTATACGGGGCTATAATTGGTAAAGCGTATTATACTGGAGCAATTAAATTAAAAGACGCTTTGGAGGCTAGTAAATGATAACTAAAAGAATTATACCTTGTCTTGACGTAAAAGACGGCAAGGTTGTAAAAGGTGTAAATTTTGACAATTTAAAAGACGTTAACTCCCCTATTGAACTTGGTAAATATTATAGTGATTGTGGGGCTGACGAATTAGTTTTTTACGATATTACCGCTAGTAGCGACGAAAGAAAATTATTTACCGAAGTATTAACCGAAGTTGCTAAAAACGTGTTTATTCCGTTGACTGTTGGTGGGGGAATAAATACCATTGAAGATTTTGATAGAGTATTAAAATGTGGGGCTGATAAAGTAAGTGTAAATTCAGGAGCAATTAAAAACCCCGATATTATAAGACAAGGTGCGTTAAAATACGGTAGTCAATGCGTAGTAATATCAGTCGACGTAAAAAAGGTAAACGGCAAATATATCGTTTTTGCAAAAGGTGGTAGAGAAAATACAGGCATAGAGGCACTTGGTTGGATAAAAAAATGCGTAGAACTAGGTGCAGGCGAAGTCGTGGTAAACTCTATCGACACTGACGGCGTAAAAAAAGGCTTTGATATACCTTTGCTTAAGGAAGTTTGCAAAATAGTAAACGTACCCGTAATTGCGTCGGGCGGGGCAGGCAGTACTCAAGATTTTATAACGCTTTTTAAAGAAATTCCAACTATTGACGCAGGTCTTGCCGCATCAATATTCCACTTTGGAGAAGTTAGTATTAAAGACTTAAAAAATAAATTAAAGGAACAAAATATAAACGTAAGGTGAATATCGTGATAAAAATTAAAGATTTAAAATTTGATAAAGAAGGATTAATCCCAGCAATAGTTGTCGACGCTTTTTCTAAAAAAGTTTTAACGCTTGCTTATATGAACGAAGAAAGTTTAAAGATAACGTTAGAAAGTAAAAAGACTTGTTTTTATAGCCGTTCAAGGCAACAACTTTGGTTAAAGGGTGAAACGAGTGGAAATTATCAACACGTAGTTTCGATTACTGCTGATTGTGATAAAGACGCATTAGTCGTAGTAGTAGAAAAAGACGGTCCTGCTTGCCATTTGGGTACAGATTCGTGTTTTAACGATAAACTTTTTATAAATCAAGAGAAAAACGAATTTTCGTTAGACGGATTGTACGGTCTACTTTTAGATAGAAAAAACACTTTACCCGAAGGCTCGTACACTACCTATCTTTTTCAAAAGGGTATAGATAAAATTCTTAAAAAAATAGGCGAAGAAAGTACCGAAGTAATTATTGCTAGTAAAGCAAACGATAAAAAAGAAACTATTTATGAAATTGCAGATTTATGCTATCACGTAATGGTTATGATGGTTGAAATGGGCATATCTGTTGAAGATATTAAAAAAGAACTTGCGTCTCGCCACGTTATCGACCATAAAGTAAAACAAGAAAAAATGACGGATTAATATGATTAAAAGTAATTATCACACTCATTCAACTTTTTGCGACGGTCGTGACGACGTTGAAAGTATCGTAAAAAGTGCAATAGAAAAATGTTTTAAATATCTAGGTTTTTCATCTCATAGTTATATTGAAGGTGACGATAGTTGGACTCTTAAAAAAAATAGTTTACCCGATTATATTAATGAAGTTTTAAGGGTAAAACAAAAGTATAAAGGGCAAATATCAATTTTTTTGGGCATAGAACAAGACGTTATGTCTTCTAAATACGATTATGATTTTGATTACGTGATAGGCTCGTTGCATAGTGTAGAAAAAAATGGAAAAATTTACCCGATAGACCAAAGTAAAGAAAGTTTTAAATATTTATTAGAAGAAGTTTATTTAAATGATTTTGATAGCCTATGTAAAGATTATTTTTCTCAAATAAAACAAGTTTACGCTAAAACTAAAGCCGATGTCGTTGGGCATATTGATTTAATAACTAAATATATCGAAATCTTAAATTTAACTGTGCCTAAAAACTATTTATTATACGTTGAAAACGCCGTAACTGAAATTATAAAAGACGTAAAAGTTTTTGAAATAAATACGGGTGCTATGGCGAGGGGATATCGTAAACAACCTTATCCTTCAAAAGAAATTTTAAAAATTATTTTCAAATTAGGTGGTCAAATTATGGTAAATAGCGACTGCCACGATAAAGGAAAACTAGACTTTGGCTTAGAAAGTGCCGTAAAACTAGCAAAAGAAGTTGGTTTTACTAGTCAAACGATTATTACTAATAACGGATTTGAATTAGTTAATTTATAAAAATAAAACACCTTGGATTTACACAATCCAAGGTGCTTTTTTATAGCAAAAATTAATTATTTTTTAAAGCAAAATAATTATAGAAAGTAGCGAAAGGTGCTTATTAAACAATTAGGTAAAATTAAATTTTAAACGCTTGTATTATATAAAAAATTATGTTAATATAGTGATATAAAATTATTAATAAAAAGGAATTTATATATGAGTAATAAATGTTATACTACAACGGATATTTTATTGCCTGATTTTTCAAAAGTAAAAGGCTATCAATGGGCTGTAATTGCTTGCGACCAGTTTACTAGTCAACCAGAGTACTGGGAAAAGGTTAAAAAAGAAGTTTCATCTTCTCCGTCAACGTTAAATATAACTTTACCCGAAGTTTATCTTGACGATGCTGAAAATTTAATACCGAAAATCAATCAAACGATGACGGAATATTTAAGCCAAGTATTAAAACCCATAAAAGATACGGCAATTTACGTTGAAAGAACGCAGTCAAACGGAAGTATTCGTAAAGGCGTTGTTATGGCAATTGACTTAGAAAATTACGATTATCACAAAGGTGCGAAATCGCTTATTAGGGCAACCGAAGCCACCGTTGAAGAAAGAATTCCGCCAAGGGTTGCTATTAGAAGAAATGCCGAAATAGAATTACCACACGTTATGCTTTTAATCGACGACCCGGGGAAAACTGCAATCGAGCCACTTTCAACGTCGTGCAACGGAGAAATTGTTTACGATACCGACCTTATGTTAAATGGTGGTCACGTTAAAGGCAGAGTTATGTCAAAAGAAAACGTTGAAAATTTTTCTAAAGCGTTAGATAGTCTTATAACTCCCGAAAATATCGAAAGTAGATATGGTGACAAAGATTTAACTCCGTTACTTTTTGCAGTAGGCGACGGCAATCACTCTCTTGCAACGGCAAAAGCATCTTATGAAGAAATTAAAAGTCAAATCGGCAAAGAAAAAGCATTGACGCATCCTGCAAGATACGCACTCGTAGAAATTGTAAATATTCACGACGATTCGTTAAAATTCGAGCCTATCTATAGGGTAATGTTCAACGTAAATCCACAAAAAGTATTAGAAGAACTTAAAATATACGTAAACTCATTAAACGGTAGTGCTAGTGAACAAATAGTTGATTGTTACTATGGCAAAAATAAAGAAAGGTTAGTTATTAAAAAGCCAACTTTACAATTAACCGTTGCTACGTTACAAAATTTTATTGACGATTATCTTTTAAAAAATAAAGACGCAGTGGTCGATTATATTCACGGCGAAAGTTCGGTTGTAGAATTATCAAGTAAAGAAAATGCAATAGGCTTTATTTTTTCGGGTATGGGGAAAGCAGAACTTTTTAAAACGGTTATGTACGACGGGGCACTTCCTAGAAAAACTTTTTCTATGGGACACGCCGAAGATAAAAGATATTATCTTGAATGCCGTAAAATTAAATAAAAAGTTTAAATTAATAATTTTTAATTAATTCGTGTGAATAAAAATCTTTTTTACCTTTCGCTTAGTTTGGACGATTTAACGATAAATTGCGATTTAAACGAGATGAAACAAATTTCAACCAAAAAGGCAAAAATAGATACTCACACCCACGAACGTCATAGAAGTAGGGGTAGTGAAAAACCTATAAGAAGATACGAAATTCGTAAAGACGGATTTGCGTGTGTAAAAGCAAATGCAAAAGAAGAAATCGTAGTTACCAAACCTTTTGTTTTTGAAGGAAAACTATTTTCAATGTGGTTTGAATAAACATAATTAAAAAGCAGGCTAGTAACCTGCTTTTTTAAATAAAGCCATTTTGCCGTTTAAAATTGATAAAAATTTATTTTGTAAATTAAATATAAAAAGAGATAGTAAAAAATATTGATTTTTAATCAATTTATGGTAAAATAAATTTGGAGTTAATTATGAAAAAACTATTAAATGACAAAATTAAAGAATCGTTAATATCGGTTTTACCGGTAACGCTAATCGTAATAATATTAAATTTTACACCACTAGTGAATTTATCAGTAAATGAAATAGTGGTTTTTAGCGTATCGGCGTTATTTTTAATTTTAGGAATAGGTTTTTTCACGCTTGGTGCAGACGTCGCTATGACTCCTATGGGCGAATACGTTGGTTCGGGTTTAACAAAGTCTAAAAATTTAAAACTATTACTTTTAGTGTGTTTTGCTTTGGGTGTCTTAATTACCATTGCCGAGCCGGATTTAACGGTGCTTGCAAGTCAAATAGGTAGTAGTTTAATTATAATATTCGTCGGCGTTGGCGTTGGTATTTTCTTGGTTTTGGCAATTTTGAAAATCGTATTTAAAAAAGATTTAGCAAGTATGCTCGTATATTTTTATATGGTTTTATTTGCATTAGCCTTGCTAGTTTTATCGGTTAATGCAGAGAATTTTCAATTAATTCCGTTATCGTTTGACTCGGGTGGCGTAACGACTGGACCTATTACAGTTCCGTTTATAATGGCACTTGGCGTTGGTATAGCAAACGTAATAGGTGGCAGAAATTCAAGCGAAAACAGTTTTGGTTTAGTTTCAATGTGTTCGGTTGGTCCTATATTAGCCGTTTTAATTTTAAGTTTAGTTAGTGGTGGCGATATTTCAACGCCTAACCTTAACGATTATTTACTTGCAGACGATATTTGGTCTTACGTTTTATTAACCTTTGTTAAAACAACTAAAGACGTAAGCGTCGCACTTGGATTAGTAGTAGCATTTTTCTTTATTATTAATTTTATTTTCTTAAAATTACCTAAAAAGAAAATTATTCAAATATTAATAGGAACGGCCTTTACTTACGTTGGTCTTGTAATTTTCTTAACGGCAGTTCACGTTGGATTTATGCCTATCGGCTTTAAAATGGGGCAAGAACTTTCAAAAACGTCCCCTATTGCCGTAACCATTGTAGGTTTCGTATTAGGTTTAGTTGTAGTTCTTGCAGAACCTGCAGTCCACGTTCTTAACAAACAAGTAGAAGAAGTAACTCGTGGCACGGTATCTAAAAAGGCAATGATGATAGCCTTAAGTATGGGTGTTGGCTTATCTATTTGTTTGTCGGTACTAAGAATAATTTTTGGATTTTCAATTTTATATTATCTAATACCAGGTTATTTAATATCGCTTGGGCTATCTTTCTTTGTTCCTAAAATTTACACTGCAATAGCGTTTGACTCGGGTGGAGTTGCGTCAGGACCTTTAACATCAACGTTCATATTGCCTTTTTCAATAGGCTCTTGCGTAGCGTTTGGTGGAAACGTTTTATCCGATGCTTTTGGTATAGTTGCAATGGTAGCAATGACTCCGCTTATCACCATACAACTACTTGGGTTTACGGCAATTTTTAGAAAAAGGTTTAGCGAGAAACTTGCTATGAGAAAAATTTTGGACGATAAAGACGACCAAATTATCCGTTTTTTATAGGAGAATATATGGTAGAAATTAAAAACAAAAACGTTGAAAAAACAACAAAGAAAAATTCAACAAAAAAACAAACGTCAAACGTTCATAAAATTAAATTACTAATTACCGTAGTTGATAAAAGTAAATCTATTTTCTATATAGATTTATTAGAGCAGTTTGAAGTCAACGTTCAAATGGTTTTGTATGGTAGGGGAACGGCAAATTCGCAAATGCTTGATTTATTAGGTGTTGTAGAAAGAGATAAGGCGGTGATAGTTTCCTTTATTCGTGAAGATAAAATAAAAGACGCAACCGATACGCTTGGCGAAAAATTTACAACCGTAAAAAATGGTAAGGGAATAGCTTATACGATACCTTTAGATAGTGTAATAGGCGTTTCGATTTATCAATTATTAAGTAACGATAGAACGGTTAAAGAGGGGGGAAAAAGATAGTGAAAAAAGGTTATAAATGTATATTTGCAATAGTAAACGACGGCTACTCGGAAATTGCTATGGAATCTGCAAAGGCTAACGGAGCAAAAGGCGGTACCGTAATTAACGCAAGGGGAACTATTTCAAAAGAGGCCGAAAAAATTTTTAATATTTCTATTACTCCTGAAAAAGAAGTAGTAATGATTTTAGCAAAAAGCGACCTTGTTGACGGGATACTTAAAGGCTTATATAAAGCGGTAGGTTCAGCGACCGAGGCACAAGGAATAGCCTTTGCAATGCCGGTTGATGAAGTTGTAGGAATAGATGAAAAGCGTTCTCAATCAACGCAAAAAGAAAATAATTAAGTCCGTAGAAACGGACTTTTTTATTTGGCAAAAGGGTTTTATTTGTCAACTAGAAAAGCAAAGCAAAAAATTTTTATAAAAATTGCATTAATATGTTTGACAAGATTAAAATTTTTATATATAATACTAAGGCATTTGACTGCGATAGCAGTAATTATGGCGGCGTAGCTTAGTTGGTTAGAGCGGCCGGTTCATACCCGGCAGGTCGTTGGTTCGAATCTGACCGCCGCTACCAAAACACAAACGCTACCATAGTTAAAGGCAACTTTAAAACAACGCAAGTAAACTTGCGATATATAGTGGCAAGCCGACGTAATAGATAGTCAACGATAGTTGGCTATTTAAAAAGGAGGTTTTGACACGACGTGGCCCCTTGGTCAAGCGGTTAAGACATCGCCCTTTCACGGCGGTAACACGAGTTCGAATCTCGTAGGGGTCACCACGAATAAAAGCACAGGTTAGTTCCTGTGCTTTTTTTCGTGTTTCCCCCTAACGAGATGAAGAACGTAGTTCGCAATAAGCGTAGCGTTATTCTTGGTGCTTGCACCAATATCTCGTAGGGGTCACCAAACAAGTTAAAGGCGAACCTGTTTCCATTAGGAGACGGATTCGCTTTTATCATAGAACTACGTAAAAACGGACGATGAGAAATCACTCTCATTGTCCGTTTTAAAATATCCATAATTATATTTTCATAATTAAGTATTAGTAGAACTGCTAAATGTGGGTTTTTCTTTTATTGTTCTAGTTGAAGAACAATATTCTCCTTGACGTTTTCCAAAGTTCCAACCGCTAATACTGTTGCTATTCGGCTTTAATGTTTTAATAATAATTGTTTTTTTATCTGTTTTACTCATTTTTTTCACCTTGCTTGTGATGTTATGTACCTGGAACCAATTTGATTTTCTATTATTTTTGTGACCAACGTTCCATCAATAGTTATTATGGTCGCATGGTGAATACTTAATACTAAATCTTGTAATTCTTGGTCATTTTCTAATGCCGTAACAGTTAAACCCATATTTACACAATCTTGAAAACTAAAATGTCTAGAATGAGACTTGTTATTGCTATTTAATATTTTTAATATCTTTGAAACTTTTTTCTTTGCAACATCTGCTTTTTCTTCGGCAAACATATTATTCAAAAGCCATTCTCCAGTTAAATTTCCTGATAATTGTATAGCATCTATGACAGAATAATAAAATGCTGTAGGATATTTAGCAAGTTGAATTTTCCAATATTCTTTTGAATTCGGATCGTCTTCTAAATTCGCTTTTGCATCATTAAATTCTTGTATAATATTATATGCAGGAATTCCACCATACTGTGGATCAATTGGGCCAAGACAAGAGTGTTTTCCCATCATTATTTCTTTTGCCGAACAAGCTAACATTGTTCCAGCGGACATTGCCATTTGAGGAACGATTACTCTGATATCGTTATTAAATTTTGTATGGAGATATTTTACAATTCCTTCAGTTGCTGTCGGATTGCCGCCAGGAGTATGTAAAATCAAGTCCAACCCTTTAGAACAGTCAAGCCCTTTAATTGCATTCATGAAGCCAGTTATATCGCTATCATTAATATCAATGTTCTGATCCCTATTTTGTTTTAGCCACCCAGAATAATAGGAAATAACATTCCTGCCAGTTTTTTGACTTAATTTGTTTATATATTTATGTCTTAATTCATCAAAATTCAAAGGTAGGATATCTTTGCCTGTTTCATCTTTATGCGGTTGTAACTCTATTAATAATTCACCCCAACTTGGCATAAAATTTCTCCTTTTTGTATTATTATAGCATATTATGGATAATAAATCAATTGTTTATGACAAACACAAAAAAGCGGGGAGCGAAATACATTATTTCGCTCCCCGCTTTGCCGTTTTATCGGTTTGCGACAAACCGCCGCTTACAGTTTTCATCGCGGTTGCCCTATGGATTCAACGGGCATACTTTCATTAAAAATTTTATTATTAAGTTGTCGTTGTTTTTGCCATTCGGCATAATCTTTTTTACCCTTTTCAGAATTACAATATTCTATAATAGAAGAGTATAAAACTCTTGCAATAGAATCGAGTTCCGAGTCAGGCAGTCCCATAATGTTCTTGCGCCTCTTTGACATTAAAATTATAGTTTGTCATTCTCCCTTTCAAAATTGTTTCCTAAATGGATTCCTCCTTTACACGTCCTCTCGTGTGTTCGTTTTATTTTCTCTTGTCATCTGCGACTTTGTATTAACCAACATATAGTTATTTGGTTTCCGATTAAAAGCAAAACACAATATATAATCGGCAATGAGCAAACATTGAAAAAAGCAAAAAATAAGGGAGATGATACTTTCATCTCCCTAAAAAAAATAGATATATATTATCCTACAATTTAATGTATTTGTCAACAAATTATTGACAAATAGCATAAAATATCTTGACAAGGGTATAATAATTTTGTAAAATATAAAAACAAAGGAGTGACAATATGGAGAATTTTGATTTAAGAGTAGCACAAAATATCTCGGATTTATTGCAAGAACACAACAAAAAACAAGCTGATTTAGCTAGATATTTAAATTTACCAAGGCAAACGATTAGTAAAATATTGGCAGGCAAAAGAAATTTATTGGCAAATGAGATAACTTCTATTGCTAAATTTTTTTCATGCAAAATTTCAGATTTAACTAAAGAAAACAATAATAATGCAGATAAAGTTTACGCCTATTTTATGGGAGAAGTATCTAATAGCGAATTTAAGGAAGTTTTTGAAAACATCTTTAAATTATCAGACATAATAATCAATCAACAATATTTAAATGACAATAAGGAGTAAGTATGTCTATAAAGTTGGAAGATTGCTTATATAGTAAAAATAAAGAAGTGTTTGAAGAAATTGAGAAAAAAGCCAATGGTATACTATTGAAAAGTCTTACTACAAGGCTAATAGCGTCTAACTTAAAACTCTTGATTAAGGATTATGCAGACAAAGCAGATGTTCATTTGAAAATATTATATTTACCTTTTCATGATGCTCAGGTTTGGGGTATGTTTTATAAGAAAAGTGAGATATATTTTATTATAATAAACAGTGAAGCGTCAATAAGTAAACAAAATGTGGCTTTAGCTCATGAGTTTTATCACTTTTTAGATTCATTAGAAACTGAGAGTCATTCACCGAAAGATATATTTAAGGAGATAGAGACGTCACATCCTATTGACATAGAAGACAATAAGGCTAATGCGTTTAGCTCGTGCTTGTTAATGCCAGCTGATGTGGTTAGGACTATATGCAATAAGAATAGTACAGACATTTATGAACAAATTGCCTATATTAAGGTGTTGATGGATGTGTTTGTAGTCCCTTATAAAACAGCGGTTATCAGACTTTATGAATTAAGTATTTTTAACTTTGAAACTGCAAATAGTTTTCTTTTAGATGAAAATAGAGAAACGCAATCTATTATTGAAAATATTAAAAGTTCTTTTAATAGTCAAAGATGGGAAAAGAATTTTGATAATTATTATGACTTGGATGATTTAACTGAGCTAATAAACGAGAATGAAAACTATGAGTTTATTAGCGAAAAAAAAGCTTTAGAAACAAGACTGCAAGTGGAAGAATTAATAAAAAAAATTATAAATCCTTTTACAATAAAGTAGATGCAGAAATTAGCATTTTTAGATACTGATTTTATAATAAAGACATCAAATATAACAAATAAATCTTCCACACTATTTGATGAAATTATTCAACTTCCATTTGAGTTTAGAATTACTAAAAAAGTTTTATCAGAGATAAGAGATAGGGAAATTAAAAATCAAATAATATCCTTAGGGGGAAGTGGTAAAATAAAAACAGTAAAAAACACAGAAATTATTAAAGAACTTAATAAAATTTATTCAGAAGAAGATTGCATATGGCGTACTCTTGATATTTTATATAAATTGTGCAATACGTTATGGGAAAATGATGAATTTTATAATAAAAATTTCAAAGAATTAGAAGTCTATAAATATTTAGAGCAGGATGTAAACCTATTTCACAAAAAGCTCGAAGAAAAAATATATAATATCCCTGCTCATAATAATATGGGCGAACTTACAACGTTGTTAAACATTGAAATTGTCAATATAGTTAATGAATATGAAGTAATATCATTACTTTCACATGATAAATCGGCTAGAAGATGTGTTTTGGACATGCCTGAAAACATTAAGTCGTATAGTTGTTTTTCTTGTTTTTATTTACTGAAAGAGAGACTTGCATATGAGATAGCGAAGGAATATGTTAAGATATGGAGAAGAGAAAATCCAGAACAACTAATAGAAACTGTAGATAAAGGGAAAAAGAAAGGAAAAGATTTTTTAGAATATTTAAAATGTATATACACAAATGATTCATGTTACATAACTCGAAACGGATTATTAAAAATTGATTAAAGAAAAACCAGCAAATTTATTTGCTGGTTTTAATGTTAATTTTACAACATAACAACAAATCCGAAACCATTTTTGAAGATAGCGAAAGTGTTCGGATAATTAACGATTGGGTCACCACGAAAAACGCACACCTAAACGGTGTGCGTTTTTCTTTTTGCTCCCACGAGATGAGAACGTAGTAACGCAAATTTTTTAAAAATACGCTATGTGGTCGTTAACGTTCCTTACGGAATAAACATAGCGTTATTCTTTGGGCTTACGCCAGTCTTCTAGGGAAAAACAATAATCTGTTTAATCAAATCAAAAGTCTTGCCTAGCAAATAAAAGTGTGATATAATTTTACTAGTAAAAAATAAAAGGAGTAATCTACTATGAATACGGAAGTATTTATTTCTTTTAAAAACTCTGATTTTTCTGGCAATTTAACTCAAGATGCTGAAATTGCAAAAGCCCTTTACGAAGAACTTATTCAAAGGGGAGTAGAAACTTTTTTTAGTAATAGCACTTTAATGTCGCTTGGTCAATCGGTTTACAAAAGGGCGATAGACGAGGCCTTAGATGCAAGCAAAGTGTTAGTATTAGTTTCTACAGACGTGCGTTTTATAGAAAGTGAGTGGGTTAAATATGAGTGGGAAAGTTTTCATCAAGACATTTTAAGTGGAATGAAAAAAAATGCTCAAATCGTAACGTATTTTGATAGTTTTGCGCGTGAAGAAATTCCTAGGTCTTTAAGAGATTTTCAGTCTTTTAACGTTAAAACGCATACGGCAAAAGCCGTTGCTGATTTTGTTCAAAGCATATTAGCAAACGTAAAATCAAACCCAACTGAAAAGGTTACAGACGAACAACTTTTGGCTAATGAAAAAATGAAAATGAAAAGTTCGTTAAGTCCAGCCAAGGTGCGTCAATCCTTGTATGCGTCGGATGCCGACAAAGAGTTTGACCGTTTAAGAGTTCAATCAAAAAATACTCAACATTGTGATATGACCGTTTTAAATGAACTAATTTCAAAATTACCAAACGATAGACCGCTTTGGATTTTAGACTTAGGTTGTGCATATAACTACGTTGGCAATATGCGTTTTTCTAAACTTGAAAACGTTAAAGTTTTAGGTGTAGATATTTCTCAAAAATGTTTAACTTATGCTAAAGAACATAGTGATTGTGAAAAATTTACTTTTAGAGAGTTGAATTTAGAAGCCGACGACATGGAAGAAAAACTTCAAGAAATTATGTTGGAACTAGGTATTGAAAAGTTCGATATAATGTTTGGGGCGTTATTAACTTTACACTTAAAAAAGCCTGTTAGCGTATTAAAGCGTTTACGTCGTTTCTTGTCTAGGGACGGATATATTATGTTGCGTGGCTCGGATGATGGTAGTGTGTTAGCCGTTAACGACCAAGGTTTAGTTCAAAAAATTCTTGAAAAATGCTCGGCGTTGGTAGGCTTTTCAGACCGTCAAAACGGAAGAAAATTATATAATCAATTAGAGTCGGCAGGGTATAAGGACATTAAAGTTCAAACTTTTATTAAAGACACTTCGGGCAAAGATATCGACGAAATTGACGAAATTTTCTTTGAACGTTTTTCGTACCGTATAAACAATTTCCGTAAAATTATGGAAGCCGACCCTTTAAATAACGTAAAGCGTAGCGATTATTTGTTTATGAAATACGCATTAGAAGAATTAGAAGAAATTTTTACAAACCGCGACTTCTGGTATTGCGAACACGATTTTATAGCGTGGGCAAAAGCAAGATAATATTTTATAAAACAAAAAACGGCACAAAACTGCAATAGACATAGGGATTTTTAGAAACAATTAAAATTTAAAAAATTTAAATATACCCCCCTATTGACAAAATACCCTACGGGGGTATATATTATTAATAAGGAGAAATACTATGGAAAATTGTTGTAAAAAGAAAACTAAACGTGGCGAAGACGAGAAAAAGGCAATAATTAGTAGGTTGAATAGAATAAGTGGTCAAATTAACGGCATAACTAAAATGATTGAAAAGGACGCTTATTGTAACGACGTATTAATTCAACTATCAGCAGTAAAAAACTCGATAAAAAGTTTGTCTTCGGTTATTTTAGAAAATCATCTATTCACTTGCGTAGCAAGAGATTTAGAAAACGGCGAGATAGATAGTATTGACGAACTAATAAGTTTATTTAAAAGATTTAATCAATAAGGAGGTTAAAAAAATGGAAAAAATCGTAATTTGTGAAAAATGTGGGGCTATGGTTAAAGTGTTAATAGACTGCACTTGTGAAAATTGTGGAATTAGATGTTGTGGCGAAGTTATGAAAGAAATTTCAACTGAAGAAGCAAATAAAATTCTAGAAAGTAAAAAGTAAAATTAATAAATAGCATTTTTTAATTTTATAAATAGAAAAACCTAAACTTTGAAGAAGTTTAGGTTTTTTGTTTTTTAGCCTATTGTCAAGACGAGTCGTTTTTTATAAAAATATTTGTAAATTTTATAAAAGCACTTGCTAAAAACTAAAATATATTGTATAATTTTGTATATTTAAAAGACGTTATTAGTGAATTAAAGTATGCGTTGTAAGTTTTATTTAGAGAGTTGCCGTTTGGTGCAAGGCAATTAGACTGCAAAGCAGAATTACGTTTTCACAAGTCGCTATTGAAAGATGGCCGTGTTGGGTGCGTTAAAGCCCTTGTGTTTACACTATAAGGTCACTATGTGACGAATAGAGGTGGTACCGCGTTATTTTCGCCCTCTTGCATTAATGCAAGGGGGCTTATTTTTTGACTTAGGAGATTTTTTATGCCTATAACCGAGCTTTTAACAAAAAATTCAGCACTTTATTCTAACGACGTGTGTTTGGTTGAAATAAATCCAAAATTAGAAGAAGGAAAACTTATGACGTGGCGTGAGTTTTCGCTTATTCAAGCAACGTCTACAGAAGCGTATCGAAGGGAACTTACTTGGGGGGATTTTCATAAAAATTCTAACCGTTTTGCAAATCTATTACTTTCAAGGGGAGTAAAAAAGGGTGAAAAAGTTGCAATTTTGCTTATGAATTGCTTAGAGTGGTTACCTATATATTTTGGTATTTTAAAAGCGGGAGCAATAGCCGTTCCGTTGAACTTTCGTTATACGGGCGAAGAAATTGCATACTGCTTAGACAAAGCCGATTGCGAACACATAGTATTTGGCACTGAATTCGTAGGCAGGGTAGAAAGCATTTGCCATAAAGCAAAAAAGATTAAAACGTGGCTTTTCGTTGGTGAAGCTTGTCCGGTTTTTGCTGAAAGTTACGATAAATTAATAACTTTTTGCAGTTCAAAACTTCCACAAGTAAAAATTAGCGACGAAGATGACGGAGCAATTTATTTTTCTTCGGGAACAACAGGATTTCCAAAAGCAATTTTACACTCCCATAAAAGTTTAATGCACTCTGCAATGGTTGAACAAAATCACCATCAACAAACTAAAGACGACACGTTTTTATGTATTCCACCCCTTTATCATACGGGTGCAAAAATGCATTGGTTCGGCTCGTTAGTCGTTGGGGGGAAGGCTGTCTTATTAAAAGGTACTGAACCTAAGTGGATTATTAAAGCCGTTGCAGAAGAAAATTGTTCTATCGTATGGCTTTTAGTTCCTTGGGCTCAAGATATTTTAGACGCAATCGAAAGGGGAGAAATCAACGTTGACGATTATGATTTATCTTCTTGGCGTTTAATGCATATAGGGGCTCAACCCGTTCCACCAAGTTTAATAAAGCGTTGGCTTAAAGTCTTTCCTAACCATAAATACGACACAAACTACGGCTTATCGGAATCAATAGGGCCAGGTTGCGTGCATTTGGGTATGGAAAACGTTCATAAAGTAGGTGCAATAGGTAAAGCGGGTTATGGTTGGCAAACTAAAATAGTTGATGAAAAACGTCAAGAAGTTGTACGTGGTGAAGTTGGTGAACTTGCAGTAAAAGGCGACGGCGTTATGAAACGTTATTATAAAGATGAAGACGCTACTAATGAAATTTTATCTAATGGTTGGCTTTTTACCGGTGATATGGCTATGCAGGATGACGAAGGTTTTATTTACTTAGTCGATAGGAAAAAAGACGTTATCATTTCGGGTGGAGAAAATATTTACCCCGTTCAAATTGAAGACTTTATACGAAAGCACGATGCCGTTAGTGACGTAGCCGTTATAGGACTTCCAGATAAAAGGCTAGGCGAAATAACTTTAGCAGTAGTTCAAGTTAAAGAAGGTGCAAGTTTAACTGAAGACGAGTTAAACGAATATTGCTTAGAATTGCCAAGATATAAACGTCCAAAGAAAATAGTATTTGCCGACGTTCCAAGAAATCCAACGGGCAAAATTGAAAAACCTAAGTTGCGTAAACAATACGGCAGTGACGGACTTGTTTCTAAACAAAACGAAATTGAATAAAAATGGAGAATAATATGAAAAAACTTATGCTTGGCAACTCGGCAGTTGCTAGAGGTGCTTACGAGGCAGGGGTAAAAGTCGTATCGTCATACCCAGGCACTCCAAGTACTGAAATAACTGAAAATATAGTTAAATACAACGATATATACGTTGAGTGGGCACCAAACGAAAAGGTTGCTTGTGAAACGGCTATAGGTGCGTCTATTGCAGGTGCAAGGGCTATGACGTGTATGAAACACGTTGGCTTAAACGTTATGGCTGACCCGGTATTTACCGTTAGTTACATAGGCGTTAACGGTGGATTAGTATTTTGCGTTGCAGACGACCCAGGTATGCACTCGTCGCAAAACGAACAAGATTCAAGACACTATGCAAAAGCGTCTAAAATACCTATGCTTGAGCCGTCTAATTCAAGCGAGTGTAAAGAATTTACTAAATTTGCATTTGAATTAAGCGAAAAGTACGACACCCCCGTGTTTATTAGGCTTTCTACTAGAGTTTCCCACTCACAAAGTTTAGTTGAAGAAGTTGAGCCTACGAAAGTCCCGTTAAAACCATACGAAAAGAATATTGCTAAAAACGTAATGATGCCTGCAAACGCAATACAAAGGCACGTCGCAGTTGAAAAAAGACAACTTGAGTTAATTAAATTTAGCGAAACAACGTCACTTAACGTCGTTGAAAATAATAACGCTAAAATAGGCGTAATAACTTCGGGCGTTAGTTATGCATACGCAAAAGAGGCACTCGGCGATAAAGTTAATTATTTAAAACTTGGTATGGTTTATCCGTTACCAGAAAAATTAATTAAGGAATTTGCGTCTACTTGTCAAGAACTTTACGTTATTGAAGAATTAGACCCGTTTATTGAAGAATACGTAAAATCGTTAGGAATAAAAACTAAGGGTAAAGACGTCTTTAGTCTTTTAGGTGAATATAGTCAAGCACTTATTAAAAAAGCAATTTTAGGCGAAAACGTTAAAAATCTATCGACTGATTTAATTTTACCTAAACGTCCACCTGTTATGTGTGCAGGTTGTCCACATAGGGGAACTTTCTACGTTTTAAGTAAACTTGGCGTAACCGTTTCTGGCGATATAGGTTGTTACACTTTAGGTGCAGTTCAACCACTTTCAAGCGTTGATACGACAATTTGTATGGGTGCATCAATTAGTTCGGCACACGGTATGGTTAAGGCAAGAGGTAAAGAATTTTCTAAAAAGTTGGTTGCAGTTATAGGCGATTCAACCTTTATACACTCTGGCGTAACCGGACTTATTGATATAGTTTACAACAAAAATAATAACACGGTAATTATTTTAGATAACTCTATTACAGGTATGACGGGACATCAAGAAAATCCTACTACGGGATTAACTATTAGAAACGAGCCAACTAAACAAGTTGATTTAGTTGCGTTATGTAAAGCAGTTGGCGTTTCAAGGGTTAGAGTTGAAGACCCGTTTGATGTAAAAGGCTTTGAAAAAGCAGTTAAAGAAGAATTATCTATCGACGAGCCGTCGGTTATTATAGCACGTCGTCCTTGTGCGTTATTAAAAGGCGTTAAATACGACGGAAAGTTTAGCGTAAACAAAGATAAATGTCGTTCTTGTAAAATGTGTATGAAATTAGGATGTCCTGCAATTACCTTTAAAGACGGCAAAGCAATTATCGACGCAACGCAATGTAATGGTTGTGGACTTTGTGCAAACGTATGTCCTTTCGGGGCAATAGAAAGGGGGGACGAATAATGACTACTAATATAATGATTGTTGGCGTAGGTGGACAAGGCACTTTACTTGCAAGTAGAATTTTAGGCAACGTTGCAATAAAAATGGGTTACGACGTAAAAGTTTCGGAAGTTCACGGAATGAGTCAACGTGGTGGTAGCGTAGTAACCTATGTTAAATACGGCGAGCAAGTATATTCGCCTATAATAGACTTAGGCGAAGCCGATATTATTTTAGCTTTTGAAAAACTAGAAGCAATAAGGGCTTTACCATATCTTAAAATAGGTGGAAAAATTATTTTAAATAATAGAGAAATTGCTCCTATGCCCGTTATAACGGGTGTTTGCGAATATCCGTCAAAAATAGTTGAAGAACTTTCTTCAAAAGCAGACGTAATTTCATTAGACGCCCTTGATTTAAGTTTACAAGCAGGCTCTCAAAAAGCCGTAAACGTAATTTTAATAGGCGTTCTTGCTAAAAGTATGAAGGTAGATAAACAAATTTGGTTAGACGTTATAAAAGAAACCGTTCCGCCAAAGTTTTTAGAACTTAACCTTAAAGCATTTGAACTTGGGTTTAATTACTGAGAATAAATATGAAAAACAAACCTAAAAGTATATTAATTTTAACTTATATTATCGTTAGTATATCGGCTTTTATTATAATGTTAGCCGTACCAACGTTAAACGAGTGGTTTAAAAAACAATCGTCTACAATTCCGTATTTAATGGGTTTCATTAAATTTTCGCTTTTAGCAACGGCAGGCGAACTTATTGCAGTTGCAATTTCTAAAAAGCAGTTTGACTTACCCGTAAAAATAGTATGGCGTTTTGTAATTTGGGGTTTTATAGGTGTTTGGATAACGTTTATGATGAAAGTTAATTCTTTTGCCGTTAAATCGTTAATGACTCAAGGATTTTTACCAGGTGGCGACAACGTATTTTTAAGTGCTTTATTTACTAGCGTAATTATGAATACGACTTTTGGTCCAACTTTTATGGCAGTACATAAAATTTCCGATAAAATGCTTGAACTTTGTGCAAATAAAGAAAAAGTAACTTTAACAAACGCCGTAAAAGGTATTGACTGGAGTTCTTTTTGGGGCTTTACTATATTAAAAACAGTTCCGCTTTTTTGGATACCGGCACACACTTTAACGTTTATGTTGCCGACGGAATATCAAGTGGTTATGGCGGCATCGTTATCAATAGCACTTGGGATAATATTAAGTTTAGGTAATAAAAACAAAATTAAGGAGAAAAACTAAAGTGGCTATAAGAGACGTAAAATATGAAACTATGCCAAGGGAAGAATTAAAAAAACTTCAAAGTCAAAGGCTAGTTGAACAAGTTAAAAAATGTTATGAAAGGGTAGAATGTTTTAGAAATCGTATGAACGAAAAAGGACTTAAACCCGAAGATATAAAAGGTATTGAAGACTTATCTAAATTGCCTTTCTCGTACAAAAAAGATTTAAGAGATTATTATCCTTACGGCTTATTTGCCGAGCCTATGAAAAATATCGTAAGGGTACACGCATCAAGTGGTACTACGGGTAAGCGTATCGTAGTTGGTTATACTAAAAACGACCTTGATATGTGGGCAGAATGCGTTGCAAGAATGTTACAAGGTATAGGTATTAATGAAAACGATATATTCCAAGTAGCATTTGGTTACGGATTTTTTACGGGGGGTTTTGGACTTCACGCAGGTATTGAAAAATTAGGAGCAACGGTAATTCCTGTTTCGTCGGGCAACACGGCACTTCAAATTCAAACTATGATAGATTTTAAAGCAACTGCAATTTGTTGTACTCCGTCTTACGCTATGTATTTAGCCGAAGAAATTGAAAAATTAGGCGTTAAAGACCAACTTTCTTTAAAAGTAGGTGTTTTCGGGGCAGAGCCTTGGAGTGAGTCTATGCGTAAAGAAATAGAAAACAAACTTGGTATTAAGGCTTACGATATTTACGGCCTTTCTGAAATTTTAGGACCAGGCGTTTCTTGTGAGTGCGAATATCAATGTGGTATGCACGTTTGGGAAGACCACTTTATTCCTGAAATTATCGACCCAGACACTTTAGAAGTTTTACCAGAAGGTAGCACGGGCGAACTTGTGTTTACGACTATTACTAAAGAAGGTTTTCCTATAATAAGATATAGAACGAGAGATATTTGCTCGCTTATTTACGAGCCGTGCAAGTGCGGTAGAACGCACCTTCGTATGAACAAACCAAGCGGTAGAAGTGACGATATGTTAATTATTAGGGGCGTAAACGTATTCCCATCGCAAATCGAAGAAGTTCTTATTAGTATGAGTGACGGCAAAATTACGCCAAACTATTTCATTAGAATTGATAGAATAAACAACAACGATACTTTCGACTTAGACGTTGAAATGAGTGAACAACTTTTTGCCGACGATTTAAGGAGTATTTCTCTCGTAGAAAAAGAAATTGCCGAAAAATTACGTTCAACGTTAGGTCTTGGTGTAAAAGTGCATTTAGTAAACCCTAAAACCATTGCAAGAAGTGAAGGTAAGGCAAAAAGGGTATTAGATATGCGTAAAATTTAAGGGGGAATTAATATGATAGTAGAACAAATTTCAGTTTTTATTGAAAATAAAGAAGGTAGACTTTTAGAAATTGCCGAAGTTTTAGCACAAAACAATATAGATATATCGGCACTTTCGCTTGCAGATACCGAGGAATACGGTGTACTTCGTATGATAGTTAGTGACCCTTACAAAGCAAAAGAAGTACTTTTAGCCCACGGCGTAATAGGTAAAGTTACCGACGTTTTAGCCGTAGTTATTAGCGACGAGCCAGGTGGATTTTATCAATCGTTAAAACAAATAACTGAAAATGGTATTTCGGTTAAATATATGTATGCTTGTACGTCGCATAAAAAAGGTAAAGCACTTATGATACTTTCGGTAAGTGATTTACAAAAAGCAGAAGACATCGTAAAACAAAGTGGTCAAGATATAGACGACCCAACCGAAATTTACAGAATTGACAAAAAACAATAATTAAAAAAGGATAGCACGTTGCTATCCTTTTTTAACTTAATAATTTTTTAAACATAAAAATAATAGAGTATTAATCTTTTTTAAATTCTACAACGTCTTCAATTTTACAATCTAAAAACGAGCAAATTTTATCAAGTGTTTTCATTTCAATATTTTCGTTTGCTCTTAACCTACGAATAGTTTTACTATCTATTCCACATTCTTCTCTAAGCCTATACGTTGAAACGCCTTTTTTCTCCATCGTTATAAATAATTTATCAAATTTAAACATTTTTACCCCCAAGTGTTGACATTTATTATTATGGGGGTTATAATCTTTTTTATTAAGGGGATATAATCCCCATTTTTATAATAAGGGGTGATTTTTTATGGAATTATGGCGATATTTGATAATAAGTGGTTTGTATAATGAAGATATTAATTTAAATTGTGTAAATGATAAAACTCTTGGAGGGATAGTAGAAAGTAAAAGTTATAAAATTTTATATCAAATAAAGCAAATTGTAGATGATAAAAATCTATTAGACCAAGACTGTTTTTTAAAAATTGAAAAAATTATAAGAGTATTAGAAGAAAATAACATTTTTTGTAATAGGCACAATTAGGCTAATATCAACTAAAAATTAACAGGTTGCTAATTTTATAATAATATGATATACTTAAAATAATTGAAATCAAAGGAAAAAAGTTATGCAATCGAATAATGTATTAAAAAATTTGAACGAAAAGAGAGAAAGGAATTATGGTATTGACTTATTACGTTTAGTTTCTATGTTTATGATAGTGATTTTACACGTTTTAGGTAAAGGTGGTGTCCTAAATTCTGTAGAAATTCTTACTTTTAAGGGTGAGTTGTTTTGGAGTTTAGAAATTTTATGCTATGGGGCTGTAAATATTTACGCTATCATTTCGGGCTACGTGGGTTATAAAACTAAGCACAAGGCTAGCAATTTAATAACTTTATGCTTGCATATATTGTTTTTTGCGATAATAATAACGAGTGTAGATTTAGTTTTTGCGTCAATAAACAACACTCCTATATCATTTAAAGAAACTATTTTAAACTTTTTCCCAACAATTCGTAAATACTGGTATTTTTCATCTTATTTTTGCTTGTTCTTCTTTATGCCTATTTTAGATATAGTTATAGACCATGTACCAAGAAAAACAATGAAAATAGTTGCATTATTTTGTTTTGTAATTTTTTGTTGTTGGACGCAAATTTATTCTAACGTTTCGGGTTTACAACAAGGTTATTCAGTTTTTTGGTTAGCCATTTTATATCTAGTTGGTGCATATATAAAAAAATATAATCCATTTAAAGAGTGGACGAGTTTTCGTTGTCTAATAGTATTTCTAATATTTGAACTAATTACTATACTAAGTAGAATACTTATTGGTTTTCTAACTACTAAAATTTTTGGCGATATAAAAGGCATAAATATTTTAGTTTCATATACTTCTCCAACAATAACGATAGCGTCAATTTTTATTTTTGTTGCATTTTGTAATATGAAAATCAGTGAGAACGCAAGCAAAGTTATAAAGGCGTTATCACCTATGGCTTTTGGTGTATACGTAATACATTGTCACCCTATTTTATTTACAAAATTAGGTTCTAGTTTTGTGTGGATTACGCAATATTCAGTAGGGTACGGATTATTATTAGTTATTGCAATAAGTTTAGCAATATTTATAGTTTGTTTAATTGTAGATTACATACGTTTGCTATTATTTAAGTTATTTAAAGTTAATAAAATTGTAGAATTAATATCTAAGGTTGTGCAAATTATTACAAATTTTATTTTTAAAATTTTACGTATTAAACTAAACGAAGATAGTAATTAAACAAGAAAAAGACTTGAATTACCAAAATTCAAGTCTTTTTTAATTATTCTAATTCTTTCATTTGACCGTGACCGCTAAAAATTTTGTATTTTTCTCCGTCTAATAATTTTATAAAAGCGTTTCGTTCTAGTTTTGCTAACTCTTTATTAGTGTCAACCGAAGTCATTAGCATAGGTGCATATTTATTGTATTCTAATTGTTCGTCGGTATAGCCTTTAATATTTACGAAAATATCTCCACTAAACGCAATTTTATTTTTTTTGTCAATTAAAATTAATTCGCCGGGAACGTGGCCACCTTGACCTAAATAAACGTCAAACTCAAATTCGTTAAATTTAAAGGTGTTTGCTAAGCATAACGGCGATAAATTATCTTCACACATACAACCTATTACTTTTAGTTTATCAAGTGGTGGGGGATTATAAAATGAAAGCAATTTGCAAATTCTAACGTATGGTAAGTGTAACGGATTTTGCTCTCTAAACCCACGCTTTCCTTGTGTTTCAAGTTCAAAACACTGTTTAGTTTGCTCGCTAACGTAAATTTCGTCAAATAAATGAAGTAAACCCGTGTGGTCAACGTCGGGGTGAGTTACTATTACTTTTTTAGTTATATTATCAAAATCTTTTACTATACTTTTAACAATTTTAAGCGTTTCACTTTCAAAAACGGCAAAGCCGGTGTCAACAAATAAATATTCACCGTTACTTTTTATTATAGTCATGTTACTACCACAAGGTGGCTCGATAACGGTAATAGACGAATTTTCAGTTATTGTATAAGTAGAAATTCTTGCCGTAAAATTATCACCACGATATTTAACTAAATGGTCGGCAAATTTTTTAATGACTTCAAAAGTGTCTTTAGGGTGCACGTTTTTTTCGTCTAAATTTTGCATTATTTTATTTACGTTTACGGCAAGTCTACCTTTTAATTCGTCGTCCAATTTTGCATTTTTAGCAATATTATCAACAAAACTATGATAAAAAATAGAATTATCGTAATTAGTTTTTGCTTGGTCGTATTCAACAATTTCAATAGGGAATAATTCTTTTGCCTTGCTAAAAAAACTTGAAAACTTATCAACGTTATCAATAAAAAGAGCAAGTCTAAAATTTTGAACGCCGTGTTCTTTTTCATGTGTGTCTATATAAGAAATGTTAAAATTATATTCGTTGATTAATGAAAGCATTTTAACCAAATCACCCATAGTATCGTCGAGTTTTACGTCAATTAAAATCACGTTACTTTGAGTGTTTATTTTTGCAATGTAACCTATTTTTTCAAGTTCTAACGACGCTTTTTTTAATAAATCTTCATCGCCTTCGACTTCGATAAACAAGGTGTGAGTGTCAACGGCTTTATTGTAACTAACTCTCACTATATTTAAACCTAAAGTATAAAAACACTGGCTTGCTTTTAAAAATGCACCCGAGTGGTCGGGCATAGTCGTAATAAAAGTTTTTTTCATATTTGTCACCAATTATTAGTATAGTTACATTATTGCCTAATGTCAATATTTTTATCTAACATTTGATAAATAATCATAGTATTGACATTTTGTCCAAAAATGATATACTTAAAGTATAAAGGAGAAAAAATGTTAGATAAAACTAGTTTAACACATCTTCATATTTCAAGATTTGCTACCATTTTATCAAGATTAGCAACCATATTGATTATTGTAGGAATAACGTTAGTGGCAATACCCATTTTTCAAGGGTTGTTAATAGCCGTGTTATTGATTTTAGATCTTACCGCATTAGTTTTTTACGGAATTATAACCTTTTTTTCGGTATTTACTTTACTTGCATCACCTACGTGGCAAGAAATAGGGGGGTATCTTTTAGGTTTTCTTGGTAATTTTTCGTCTGCGGATTTTAATATAGACGCTTTTGTTCAATACGTTCCACATTTTTTAATAACAGGCTACGTTGCAATGGTGGTTTCGTTAATATTGTTTATCATTTCAAATAAAGTAAAGCGTTCCAAAGCAGGTATAACTTATTGTTCGGTTTTTATAGGCGTATCATTAGCAATCGTGTTGATTGTTGTTGGGGGTATTGCGTTGTTAGCGTTAAAAGGGGGTATATAATATGAAAAAATTAACCCTTACTTTTATAAATAGCGTTGCGACTGAAACTGCAGTAGTAATAGATAATAAATTACTAAGTGGCAAAATAAAAAAAGGTAAAACTTATTACGAGTATGAAACTGAAAAAGATGAGGTAACGCTTAATATTTTTTCAGTACACGAATTTACGGGTAAGTTTTGGTGGTTATTTGCTTTTATTTATTACGTTATTAGCGTGTTTGGTTTGTTTAATCCAAAATACGAAACAAAAGGAAAGGTTTTTAATTATAAAGCAAACGTTACGCTTACTGAAAATACTGAAATAATTTTAGCCTATCCTATAAGTAAAGTTGGTCAAAAAGCGTTAGTTTTTAAAAACGCCGAATATCTTGACAACGAAAGCAACGTTTATTACGTTGATGAAAAAATCAAAAAACGTATAAAAGGCTTTATTCCTGTTAAAATTATTACGTTTATATTAGCAGTCGTAGGCGTTTTATTAATCATATTATTATAAAGGAGAAATTTTATGGAACTTATAGTAAAAAACAAATTAATATCTTGGGGTGGTAGTTCAACCGTAACTACAACGGACGGCAAAGAAGTTTATAAAGTTAAAGGAAAAGTTTTTTCAATAACTAAAAAGAAATGGGTTTGCGATATGGAAGGCAATAAGTTGTTTTTAGTTCGCAATAAATACTGGAAATTTTTTAAAAATAAGGCGTTAATTTACGACGATGAAAAAAATTTAGTATGTATGCTAGTGAATAACTTATTTACTATTAAAAAAGCGTTTACCGTTGAAAAGTGTGCAAGCGAGATAGAAATTTCTAATCAAAAAATAAGTTTTGGATATAACTGGCCAATAATTAAAGACGGAAAGGAAATAGGCTCTATAGGTTGCGATTTTAAATTAGTTAGATTTGTCGACGAATTTAAAATTAACGTAATTGACGAAAAAGAAGCACCGTTTTTAATTGCTCTTGCAATAGCGTTAGATAATATTAGAGACAAAAGAAGAGAAAGAAAATAAAAGCCGAGAGTTTTTCTCGGCTTTTTAATTGTAATTTTTATATAAAATCGTTTAAAGATTTTCCGTTTACTTTTTTAGTGATGGCAAGACCTATCGTACCAGGACCACAGTGGGCACAAACGTTTATAGGAATTATACCACTTATAGCCTTTTGTTCGCCTAATGCAGTTTGTAAGTAGTTGAATATAAATTCAAACGCAGAAGGGTTAGCGTCGAAACCGATTAACGAATAATCGTAATCACTTGGGCTAAACGTAGTAAGTTTAGCGTCGATTTCTTCTCTAAAAGTTTGTTTAATTTGTCTTGTCATTTTAGATTTTTCAAGTTTGCCGTCAATCAAATTAATAACAGGCTTAATGCCTATTGCATTACCTATAATAGCAATAGTAGGTGAAATTCTACCACCATTTTTAAGTGCTGTTAAATTTTCAGGAACGAAAACTAAATAATCTTTATTTATTCTTTCTTCAACGTTTTTTACTATTTCTTCAACTGATTTTCCGTTTTGAACGTCGTCGTATGCAGTAAATATTTGGGCAAGCATAGTCGTAGACAAGCCAAGAGAGTTAATAATAGTAACTTTGCCATCAAAATTTTGTTTAACTACGTTATTGAATAAATCGTTCATTGAAGATAATTCACTTGATATAGTAAAGTGAATAATATGTTCATAACCTTTGCTTAATAAATTTTCAAAATAAGTAATTACGTCACCAAGTGGTGGTGTAGACGTTTGTATTTTCTTTTGAGAACGCATAGCGTCTCTTAACTGGTCTTGATTAATTGAAACGCCGTCGTGGTATTCTTGCCCATCAACGATTACGTTTAAAGGGAATACGCTAATTTCATATTTTTTTAACGTTTCATAATTAAGCAAGCAAGAAGTATCGGTTGAAATTAAAATTTTCATAAACATTTCTCCTTAGTAGAAGTACAATCACAATAATTATACATGTTTAGACAATCTTTGTCAAGAATATAGATAAAATCTAGTTTTTTAGCAAATATCTTCATATTATTTTATATGCTAAAAACAATAAGTTAAAAACTAAAATTTTTTTATTTAACTATATAATTAAATTTTTATTGCTAATAGTATACGCAATTTTATAAAAAATAAGTATGTAAAAAACAAAAATTAACGCAAGCGATAATTAATAACGTAACGTGAATTTACTAGCAAAATTTATAAAATTAAACTTTTACTTTTTAAAATACAAATAAGTCAACATACAAGCCGAGTACCACTCGCTACTTTGAGACGGCTCACCTGTTATAGGGTCTAATTCTTGGGCAAAGTAAAGTGTTCCGTAATTTTTCTCCCAAGCCTCAACCCAAGTTTTTAAAACTTTTTTATATTCTTTTTCAAAGCCGTATTTTTCCATCCATAAAGTACAACGCAAAATAGTAAGTCCTTGCGTAAAGTATCCCCAACAATTTTTAGCAGTATGTTTTTTGAACGTTGGGTCGCTTATAGAAACTGATGGAAAAGGGTAGTCGGTATAGAAATGATTTTTATTAAATATATAGCGATTGCAAAGTTCGTTAATTAATTCTTTATCTTCCTCTTTGTCGAGAACGCCTTCAATAAATAAACTAAAAATTTGGCAAGATAATATTTTACGTTTGTTGCCGTTTTTGTCAACGTCGTAGAAAAAGCAAGTTTCTTTATCAAAACAAGTATTAAAAATACGTTTTTTAATTTCTTTTGCCTCTAAAATAAACGGAGTATCGTCCGTACCAAGAGCCTTAGCCATTTTAGAAAGAGCAATAAGGTTGCCGTAATAAATACAGTTTAAATCAAGTGCAATTACTGGAGCAATATCGTCGCCACAAGGCATTACTTTAGCATTTTGTTTTATTCCGTCAACTATATAACTGCGTGGACAAGCAAGGTCTAAAACACGTGCTGAATTATCGTGGCCGGTATCGTAGCCAACGAACATTTCAACAAGTCCACGATTTGTCGTCATACGATATTTTTTTTGCCAGCCAAGCCATTTTTTAACGCTTTCAAAGGCTTTAGATAAAAGTTCAAGGTCGCCGTTTAATTCGTATAACGCATAACAAAGCGAGCCAAATGAAACACACTCTTGCGTTTGCGTATAACAAAAATAAATTTTATCAGTAGTAAAAGGTGCGTATTTAGGCAACCGAGAAAGAGCTCTATTAAAGGTTGCAGATGGAAGTCCGTCGTGTCCAATTGAAGGGATTATCGCACAAGGGAGTTGACCTTCTTCAGTTTGATGTTCGATAAAAACTTTTACGGCGTTTTCAGCAAGATAAAGTTTTTCTTTATTAATTTTAGTATAAATTATCGAATCGTACACGTGTTCAAGCCATAAACCAGGGTATGCCGTTGAAATCGCCAACAATGGATAATCTAAACCACTAAAAACGTATTCTTGCTTTTCTAATCTATCAATTACAGATTTTGTAATTTTATCCATAATAAAACCTCCATAAAACTACGTTTTATTATAACATTGTACTTATATTCAAGTCAATAGCCACAGCGGATTTTATTTTTAACTAGTTTGAATACACAATGGCGAAAAAATAATAAAAAACGACAAGATTTACTTGCCGTTTTACGTTTGGTGCACCATCGGGGAGACTCCTTTAATAAAGGGGATGTCGCTTGCGACAGGGGTATTGCAGCCACGCTAGTGGGCGAACCTCGTCGCAACACGACCTTACGTCAGCAGTTTTCAAATAAAACTGCACGACTTTTTGTTCGGTTGCTCCTCTTCAAGCAAATTTCTTCGACAATTTGCTTGAGTGTTTTAATAGGTTAGTGACCGATGGCAATTAAAAATACCCAACTAAAAAGTTAGGTATTTTTTGGTGCGCCATCGGGGACTCGAACCCAGGACCCATTGATTAAGAGTCAATTGCTCTACCAACTGAGCTAATAGCGCATATAATTTTACGGAGTCATAAACTCCGTAAAACTTGGTGAACCATCGGGGACTCGAACCCCGGACAACTTGATTAAAAGTCAAGTGCTCTACCGCCTGAGCTAATGGTCCTTATTTATTTGGCTGGGGTGGCAGGATTTGAACCTACGAATACTGGAATCAAAATCCAGTGCCTTACCGCTTGGCGACACCCCAACGATAATATTGTGGGGCGAGAGACGGGAATCGAACCCGCGACCTCCAGGACCACAATCTGGCGCTCCACCGATTGAGCTACTCTCGCCGTTAAGTTGCTGGTACGCCAGAAGGGATTCGAACCCCTGACTCCCGCCTTAGAAGGGCGGTGCTCTATCCAGCTGAGCTACTGGCGCATATAGTGCCGACGGTGGTTTTATTTTTGTGGAGCGGGTGATGGGAATCGGACCCACGTAACCAGCTTGGAAGGCTGGTGTTCTACCATTGAACTACACCCGCACTTCTTTCGTCATGCTAAAAGATTATAACAAAACACACTTTTATTGTCAACTATTTTTTAGCGGTTTATAAAATTATTTTTTTCATTTACCATTTTTTTATTTATTTGTACGTAAAAATGTTTTTGTTAATTAAGTACCGCTTTTGTTTTGTCTAATTATATAATTACAAAATTAATAATATAGTATATCAAATATATAATAAAGTGCAATCGTTAGCATTAGGTTTTAATTGACTTTATACGTATTAAAAAGTATAATATTGTTAGTTACTTATCTTTAAAGGGGGCTTTATGATAAAAAATTCTAAAATAAAGATAAAAAATGAAATTATATCCATTATAATTATAATTTTTAGTTCTATTTTAGTAGCTTTAGGGTTGCACGTTTTCGTTTATAAGGCTGATTTTGCTCCAAGTGGAATTGACGGCTTAGCGACAATGCTTCAATACGCATCGGAAAATATATTCGGCTTTAGGATAAATGCCGGTATTTTTACATTTGTTTTAAATTTACCACTTTTAATTGCGGCTTGGTTTGTACTTAACAAACGTTACGTTTTTTATACTATTTTATACACCATAGTTGTTTCAGTTAGTATTATGGTGTTTGACTTACTAGGCGTTCCTCAATACGACTGCACTTTACCAGGCACTAATAATAGTCATTTAATAGCAGCAATTTTTGGTGGAGTAGCACAAGGACTTACGGGTATAATGTTAAGATTAGGAGGGTCTTCTGGTGGCGTTGACGTTTTAGGGTGTATGATACAAAAAAAGATGCCACATAAAGACGTTGAAAAAATTATAGCCGTTTTAAGTTATATAGTAGTTGCCATTGCCTTTTTCGTTTACGGAAATATAAATTCGGTATGTCTTTCAGTAGTTGAAATTTTTATATGTGAAAAGGTTACTTCTGCAATTTTAAAATCTAATAGAAGTGCAGTTAAATTTGAAATCGTTACCGACAAAAAATACGCTGAAGAAATTAAACGACTTATAATTTTTAATTTGCGTCACGGGGCAACTTTATTGACGGGACAAGGTGCGTTTAGCGAACAAGAAAAAGAAGTGATTATTTGTGTAGTAAGTTATCGCCAATTACCTGAATTCTTAAAACTGATAAAAGCAGTTCCAAATACCTTCTTATACTATTCGGACGTTATGGGTGTTCGTGGGAATTTCGACTGGTCGCACGACGATGAACGTCCAGAAGATGCCAAAATGTTTTTAGAACGTGTTGAAAAAGAAAAAAATAAATAAAAAAATTAAAAAATGCTGAAAAAGTATTTTTAAACGCTTGACTATCAATTTTTGGTATGCTATAATTTTCTCAATTTATAAAGGCTATGACGAAGACGGTTAGATATCAGCGTTTTAGAGAGTCGGTGTTTGGTGCAAACCGATAACAAGATATTAAAACTTATCACTTCTGAGCTGAAAGGCTGAAATTAATTAAGCCTTTTCGTGTTTGCTACGTTAGTGCATAGGAGTTGTTGGACTCTGAAGGTGGTAGTTAATTTAACTGCAATTTGAGTGGTACCGCGAGTATGTTATACCCGTCTCAAAGGTTTTTCTTTGAGACGTGTTTTTTGTTTTTATAGCCTTATAAACTTTGTTATACTGCGTTTCTTTGCGTTTTTTGACTTCAATGAACAATCTTATCCGTAAAAACGCAAGAGCCTTGTCTAACTCGTTTCTAAGTCTTTAAAATAGTAAATAATAAGAGCCTTGTCTTGCTCGTTACTAAACGTTTAAAGCATATAAAAATTTTAAAAAACACAAATCTAAGTTTTTAAAACTTAGTAAAAATAAAATCAAATTTAATTATAAAAATTAAGAGGTATTTAACAATGAACACAAACAACACTTTCAATCAGTTATCGGAAATCGCAACTAGAATTAAGGAGTTGCGTGAAATTGTTGGATTTTCCGTTGACGAAATAGCAGAAAAAACAAACGTGTCAAAAGAACAATACTTAACTTATGAAAGCGGAAAAGTTGACATACCTTTTTCATTTATACACAAAAGTGCGTTAGCCTTTGGCGTAGATATGACTGACCTTTTACAAGGTAGTTCGGCAAAACTTTCAACTTATACCGTTACTAGAAAGGGACAAGGTCAAGAAACTGCAAAAGAAGACGGTATTGATATAGCCAACTTAGCACCTAAATTTAAAGGCAAACTTGCCGAGCCTTACTACGTTACTTACGAGTATTCGAAAAGTCAACAAAATAAACCTATTCATTTAGCAACCCACTCAGGTCAAGAATTTGACTTAGTTATAAGTGGTAAACTTAAAGTTCAAGTAGGTGACCACTTCGAAATACTCGGCGAAGGCGATAGTATATATTACAATTCTTCGTTGCCACACGGTATGATTGCCGTTGACGGCAAGGCTTGTACTTTTTTAGCCGTAGTAATGTCGGGCGATAATTCATTAGAAAAAGAAGTAAGACAAAGCGTTGTTTCGGCAAAGACTAGTGAAAGTTTAGTTTGTGAAAAGTTTATCGACGTTAAAGAAGGCGAAAACGGCAGGCTTCAATCAATCAATTTCAAAAATACCGAAACTTTCAACTTTGGTTTTGATATCGTAGACGAAATTGCAGAAAAATATCCAGATAAACTTGCAATGCTACACCTTGATAAAAACAAGGTAGAACGTCGTTTCACCTTTCAAGATATAAAACGTTCGTCTAACCAAGTTGCAAACTACTTTACGTCTCTAGGAATTAAACGTGGCGATAAAGTAATGCTTGTATTAAAGCGTCACTATCAATTTTGGTTTTGTATGGTGGCTCTTCACAAAATCGGTGCGGTGGCAATACCTGCAACAAACCAACTTAAAGAACACGATTTTGAATATAGATACAATGCGGCAGGCGTAAAAGCAATAGTTTGTACCGCCGACGGCGACACTTATACCTACGCTGAAAGTGCTGCGAAAAAATGTCCGCAAGTTGAAAAACTTATTATGGTAGGCGGAGCAAAAGAAGGTTGGCTTGATTTTGACAAAGAATATCCATTATTCACAAGAAAACTTGTAAGACCTAAAAATTGTTCTTGTGGTGACGAATCGGCACTTATGTTCTTTACTTCGGGTACGACCGGCAATCCAAAAATGGCGTCTCACAAACACACGTACGCACTCGGTCATTTCGTTACTGCAAAATATTGGCATTGTTGTGAACGTGACGGACTTCATTTAACGATTAGCGACACTGGTTGGGGCAAGTCTTTATGGGGTAAACTCTACGGACAATGGCTTTGTGAAGGAGCAGTATTCGTTTACGATTTTGATAAATTTGACGAAAACGATATACTACCAATGTTCGCAAAATACAACATAACTACTTTCTGTGCTCCACCAACTATGCTTAGAATGTTAATTCGTGGCGATTTATCTAAATTTGACCTTTCGTCAATTCACCATATGACGACGGCAGGTGAAGCCTTAAATCCTGAAGTATTTAATAAATTTAAAGAAGCGACGGGATTAGAAATAATGGAAGGTTTCGGTCAAACTGAAACGACGCTTGCTATTGCAAACCTTTACGGAACTACACCAAAAATCGGTGCAATGGGTAAAGCAAACCCACAATATGACGTTGACGTTGTTGACGCTGACGGCAATAGAGTTTCAGCAGGTGAAGTTGGTGAAATCGTAATACATACCGACAAAGCCGTTCCTTGTGGTTTATTTAAAGAATATTATCGTGATAGTGAAAAAACTAACGAGGCATGGCACGATGGATTATATCACACTGGTGATACTGCGTGGCGTGACGAAGACGGATATTTTTGGTACGTTGGCCGTGTTGACGACGTTATTAAATCGTCTGGCTATAGAATAGGACCTTTCGAAATCGAAAGCGTTATTATGGAACTTCCGTACGTTTTAGAGTGTGGCGTATCTGCTGCTCCCGATGAAGTGCGTGGTCAAGTAGTAAAGGCAAGTATCGTTTTAACTAAGGGTACGGAAGGCACTGAAGAATTAAAAAAAGAAATTCAAAAATACGTTAAAGACCATACTGCTCCTTACAAATATCCAAGAATAGTAGTATTTAAAGACGAATTGCCTAAGACGATAAGTGGAAAAATCCAAAGAAATAAACTTTAAAGCCTTATAAACTTCGTTATGCGTCGTTTCTTTGCGTTTTTTCGACTTCGATGACCAACAAGGTCTATCTCATCCGTAAAAACGCAAGAGCCTAGCCTAACTCGTTTCTAAGTCTTTAAAGTACTTTATATAGGCTAAGTAAAAAAATTTTTAAACGCTTATTAGCGTCGAAATACTGCGTTTCTACTTAGGCTCAACACTTCGATGACCAACAAGGTCTATTTCACCCGTAAAAACGCAAGAGCCTAGCCTAACTCGTTTCTAATGCTTTAAAGCAAATTTATATAGGTTTTATAAAAAAAATTTTTATAAAATATATTTAAAATTAAAAAAAGTTAAAATTTGGTTGACTTATTGTGACGAGTATGATAAAATTCCTATCATAAAGGCGATGATAAAGAGTTTTACGAAAATAGTTTTATAGAGAGACGGTGTTTGGTGTAAACCGTTAAACGAAGTTCGATAATTGTAGCTTTTGAGCCGAAGGGAAGAAATTGTATTAAAGTAGACCCCTTTCGTGATTACTGCGTTAACGTATACGGGTTGTTTGACCCTGAGTGGTAGAGTTTCTACAATTTGAGTGGTACCGCGGGTATTTGTTTAATCAAGCTCGTCTCAAAGACTTATTCTTTGGAACGGGCTTTTTTTGTTCCAAAAAACAGGAGAGTTTTATGGCTAACGTAATTGATATTGATGCGAAAATCAAAGAAATGGCGGGGAGAATTAAGACGTTAAGAGAAATCGAAGGCTTGTCAACCTACGAAATGGCAACCAAGACTGGTGTTGCAGAAGACGAATATATTAAATGCGAACAAGGTTTATTAGATTTAAACTTCGCCTTTATTTATAGATGTGCTAACGCTTTTAACGTCGACGTAACCGATATTATTGAAGGAAGAAGCCCTACCTTAAAATCATATACTTTAACTAGAAGTGGTAAAGGTCAAAAAATTGAACAAGCACACGGTATGACGTATTTTAACTTAGCACCTGCCTTTAAAAGTAGAATTGCCGAGCCGTTATACGTTTGTAGCGAATATAGTGAAGATGCTCAATCTAAACCTATCGAATTAACTACTCACGAAGGACAAGAGTGTGATATCGTTTTACAAGGTAGTTTAAAAATCAAAATAGGCGAACACGAAGAAATTCTTTATGCAGGCGACAGTATTTATTACGATAGTTCTACGCCACATGGTATGATTGCCGTAAACGGAGAAGATTGTATATTCTACGCCATCGTGTTAAATTCTTCTAACGAAACGTCTACCAAAGCAATTACCGGCGTTGACGTAGCGTCAAGTCAAGTTAAAAGTATTGAAACTGACAATAAAAAACGTGTTTACCATAAATTTATAGACGTTGACGTTAACGAAAACGGCACGCCTACGAAAATCAACTTTAAAAATACCGAGAATTTCAACTTTGCTTTTGACGTAGTTGACGAACTTGCTAAAAAATCACCGAACAAACTTGCTTTATTACACGTTGATAGAGATAGCGTTGAAAGAAGATTTACCTTTAAAGATATAAAGAAAGCGTCTTGCCGTTCAGCAAACTATTTCAAGTCGTTAGGTATTAAAAAAGGTGATAAAGTTTTACTAGTTTTAGGTAGAGATTATCAATTTTGGTACGCAATACTTGGTTTACATAAAATAGGTGCAGTTGCAATTCCTGCAATGAACCAACTTTTAGATAAAGACTTTGAATATAGGTTTAAGTCGGCAAACGTAAAAGCCGTTTTATGTACGGCAAAAGGCGGTGCGTCTAACCAAGTAGATTTAGCAAGTATAAAGTGTCCTGAATTAGAACATAAAATACTTGTTGGTGGAGATAAACAAGGCTGGCGTAATTTTGACGAAGAAAGTTCGCTTTTTAGCACTCATTTTGATAGAACTGAAGATAGTGCTGGTGGTGACGATAGTATGCTTATGTTCTTTACGTCTGGTACGACTGGATATCCTAAAATCGCTGAACATAGTTACAAATACGTTTTAGGTCATTTCCATACGGCAAAATACTGGCATCAGGTAGACCCGGACGGATTGCATTTTACCATTAGCGATACCGGTTGGGCAAAAGCCTTATGGGGCAAACTTTACGGACAATGGCTTTGCGAAGGTGCGTTATTCGTATGTGATTTTGAAAGATTTAACGCAAACGATATTTTATCGGTATTTGCAAAGTACAATATAACTACTTTCTGTGCACCGCCAACTATGCTTAGAATGCTTGTTAAAGAAGATTTATCTAAATACGATTTAAGTTCAATCAAGCATATAACTACGGCTGGCGAAGCCTTAAATTTTGAAGTATATAGACAATTTAAAGAGGCTACTGGGCTTTCTATTGAAGAGGGTTTCGGTCAAACTGAAACGACTTTAGTAATAGGTAACCTAACGGGAGCAAAAACGAAAGCAGGCTCAATGGGTAAGGCTGTTCCCGTATACGATATAGCCTTATTAGACGTTGATGGCAATCAAGTAGAAAATGGCCAAACGGGTGAAATTTGTATAAAGACAAGTGAAAAAATTCCTTGTGGTTTATTTAAAGGTTACTATAAAGATAGTGAAAAAACAAACGAAGTATGGCACGATGGATATTATCACACGGGTGACTTGGCGTGGCGTGACGAAGACGGATTTTACTGGTACGTTGGTAGAGCCGACGACGTTATTAAATCGTCGGGTTATAGAATAGGGCCTTTTGAAATTGAAAGCGTTATAATGGAACTTCCTTACGTTTTAGAATGTGGCGTTTCGTCTGCACCAGACGCAGTTCGTGGACAAGTAGTAAAAGCAAGTATCGTTTTAGTAAAAGGAACTATTCCTACCGAAGAATTGAAAAAGGAAATTCAAGACTATGTTAAAAAACGTACTGCTCCATATAAATATCCAAGAATAGTAGTATTTAAAGACGAATTGCCTAAGACGATAAGTGGTAAAATTCAAAGAAACAAACTATAAACTTCGTTGGGCGTTGTTAACTGTCACTAATCCACAACTTCGATGACCAACAAGGTCTATCTCATCCGTAAAAACGCAAGAGCCTAGCCTAACTCGTTTCTAAGTCTTTAAAGCACTTTATATAGGCTAAGTAAAAAATTTTTAAACGCTTATTAGCGTCGAAATACTGCGTTTCTACTTAGGCTCAACACTTCGATGACCAACAAGGTCTATCTCATCCGTAAAAACGCAAGAGCCTAGCCTAACTCGTTTCTAAGTCTTTAAAG